>CAZDSX010000005.1:49049-85470 GCA_964508305.1 uncultured Bacteriovorax sp. | reverse complement strand
TGACGCGGGCAAGACGACGACGACCGAACGCATCCTCTTTTATACGGGCAAGGTCCACAAGATGGGCGAAGTCCACGAAGGCACGACGGTCATGGACTGGATGCCGCAGGAGCAGGAGCGTGGGATCACCATCACTTCGGCCGCTACCACCTGCAGCTGGCGCGAACACCGTATCAACATCATCGACACTCCCGGACACGTGGATTTCACCATCGAGGTGGAGCGCTCGCTCCGCGTTCTCGACGGGGCAGTGGGTGTGTTTTGCGCAGTCGGTGGGGTGGAGCCCCAGTCCGAAACCGTCTGGCGCCAGGCCAACAAGTACCATGTCCCGCGCATTGCGTTCGTCAACAAGATGGACCGTATTGGGGCAGACTTCTTTGCCGTACTTTCGCAGATCCGCGAGCGGCTCGGCGCAAATCCGGTCGCAATCCAGATTCCGCTGGGCGCCGAAGACCAGTTTCAGGGTGTCGTGGACCTGATTCGCATGAAGCTCCTGACTTTCCCGGTGCAGGACCAGGGTTCGATCGTGCAGGAAGGGGAGATTCCCGCGGAGCTTGCCGACACGGCTGCTGAATATCGCGAAAAGCTCCTTGAAGCTGCATCGGAAGCTGACGATGCGCTCATGGAAAAATACCTGGGCGGTGAGACCATCACGGAACTCGAGCTTCGGGCCGCGCTTCGCAAAGGCTGCATCGGGTTCAAGTTCGTTCCCGTGCTTTGCGGAGCAAGCTTCAAGAACAAGGGCGTCCAGCCGCTCTTGGATGCAGTCGTCGAATTCCTCCCATCCCCGCTCGATATCCCGCCGGTCAAGGGACATGACATCCAGGACTACGACAAGCTCATCGAACGAAAGGCAGACGAAAAGGAGCCTTTTTCAGCCCTCGCATTCAAGATCATGAGTGATCCCTATGTGGGCACGCTGACCTATATTCGCGTCTATTCGGGCAAGGTCTCGACAGGTGACACCGTCTACAACCCGATCAAGCAAAAGAAGGAGCGCATCGGTCGTCTGCTGCTCATGCATGCCAACAAGCGCGAGGACGTCGAGACTGCAAAGGCCGGCGAGATTGTTGCCGCAGTGGGCCTCCGATTCACGGTCACGGGCGAGACCCTGTGCGAAGAAAAACATCCGGTGCTCCTCGAAAAGATGGAGTTCCCTGAGCCCGTCATTTCGATCGCCATTGAGCCCAAGACCAAGGCCGATCAGGAGAAGCTCGGCGCCGCTCTCGCCCGTCTGGCCATGGAAGATCCATCATTCCGGGTGAACCAGAACGAAGAGACGGGGCAGACCCTGATCAGCGGGATGGGCGAGCTCCATCTCGAGATCATCGTGGACCGCATGCGCCGGGAGTTCAAGGTCGACGGCAACGTGGGCCAGCCCCAGGTTTCTTACAAGGAAACCGTGACCAAGGCCTCGGTGGCCGAGGGCAAGTTCGTGCGCCAGGTGCCGGGAGGCAAAAATCAGTTCGGCCACGTCGTGGTCCGGATCGAGCCTCGCGAGCGGGGTTCCGGCTTTCTTTTCAAAAATGAGATCCCCGCGGGCAGGATTCCCAAGGAGTTCTACCCGGCCATCGAACAGGGGCTTCGCGAGTCGGCACTGGGGGGTATCCAGGTGGGCTATCCGGCAGTCGATATCCAGGCCACGCTCTTGGACGGGTCCTATAACGAGGTCGAATCCACTGAAATCGCATATAAAATTGCATCGGCGATGGCCTACCGCGAGGGCACCCAGTCTGCGGATCCGGTCATCCTTGAGCCCGTCATGTCCTGCGAAATCCTCTGTCCCGAAGCCTATATGGGCGGAGTGATTGGGGATCTCAATGCCCGCCGGGGCAAGATCCTCAACATGACGGCTCGTCATGACCTCCAGGCCATCAAGGCTGAGGTTCCGCTGGGCACCATGTTCGGGTACTCCACCGCGCTCCGGTCCTCCTCCCAGGGGAGGGCAACCTTCAGCATGGAGTTCTCCCATTACGAGCCCGTTTCGTCCCAGATGGCGCATGAGATCAAGGTTCGCGCCGGTGTGATTATCGAGTAGCGCAGGGGGTGGGCCTGGGAGCAGGCCCGAATTAAATCGTTTTCTATTGCGTCAAGAAAAACTTCCCGGTAAGACCCCGGAACTCAATTTGACGACCGGAAAAGATTGCCCGCGGGATTCACATCACTTGCGGGGGAACTTTCCGGAATTTTAACAGGAGATGTGGATATGGCTATGGAACATAAAATCCGGATCAAGCTGAAGGCTTTCGACCACCGGGTGTTGGATCAGTCGGTTTGGGAAATCGTGAACACTGCAAAGCGCACCGGCGCCCAGGTTCGCGGCCCGATTCCGCTCCCGACCGTAATCAACAAGTATTGCGTTCTTCGTTCCCCCCATGTAGACAAGAAGTCCCGCGAGCAGTTCGAAGTGCGCACGCACAAGAGGCTCCTGGACATTCTTGAACCCACCCAGCAGACCGTGGATTCGCTGATGAAGCTGGATCTGTCGGCTGGTGTGGATGTCGAGATTAAGTCCTAATCCGCTCTCACGAGCAGATTGGGCATCCCGCAGACAGTAAGTTTGCGGGGCTGTGCCTTCAAAAAGCGCAGCAGTGCGATGGTTCGATACTGCGTTCTGCCCTTCAGTGTTCTTGCGGACAAAAAGGGAATTCCCAGATAGCAAGTCGGCACATCGAGCGACCCTTGCATGAAAGCATCCGGCGGCCCTCAAAACGCGGCGTAAAGTCGCGGGTTTTTGGAGCAGCTTCCCGGTGATGCTGTGACTAGGGATTCGTAGCAAAGAGCGAAGGCCTCGGGCGCTTAACGCCGGGGCACTCCCAGGGTCAAAAGCCCGGGAGAGAAGAGAGCAGAGTAGTATGGAACAAACTCAGGCTACGCAGCGCCCTGTCGTTGCGCACACCCAGAATCGCGGTGGCGTTCTGGGAGTCAAGGCCGGCATGACCCAGGTCTTCACCGAAGACGGATCTGCCCAGGCCGTGACCGTGATCGATCTCCGCCAGACGGTGATCACCCAGGTCAAGACCCAGGAAAAGAACGGCTACAACGCCATCCAGGTCGGCTTCCTCGAGAAGAAGGCCAAGGCTGCAAACAAGGCCGAGCAGGGGCATGCCAAGGCAGCCAATGCTTCGGGCTTTTATCACTTTCAGGAATTCCGCCTTCCGGCGGACGCCAAGTTCGACGGCCTCGCCGTCGGCAGCGTGCTCTCTGCTGAATTCGTCAAGGAAGGCGACCTGGTCGACCTCACCGCGATCAGCAAGGGTAAGGGCTTTCAGGGCGGCGTGAAGCGCTACCACATGGCCGGTGGTCACAAGACCCACGGTGCATCGCTCTCGCATCGCTCGCTGGGTTCGATCGGTAATCGTGCCGACCCCGCCAAGTGTTTCAAGAACAAGAAGATGCCGGGCCAGATGGGCAATGAGCAGGTCACTGTTCAGAATGTCCGTGTGATCAAGGTGGATCTCGAGAACCAGCTCCTGCTGGTTCACGGCAGCGTTCCCGGACCCCGTTCGGGCATCGTCACGGTCCGCAAGGCGATCAAGGGTTGAGGTGATTTATGGCAAGTTTTGATTTGCTGAATCAGGAAAAGAAGAAGGTCGGCACCATCGAGTTGCGCGACGACGTTTTTGCCGTCGACGTGAACATTCCGCTGGTCCACCAGGTCATCAAGGCACAGCTCGCTGGCCGTAGGCAGGGCACTGCCAAGACGAAGACCAAGTCCGAAATCCGCGGCGGCGGCCGCAAGCCCTTCAAGCAGAAGGGGACCGGTAATGCCCGTCAGGGTTCGACCCGTTCTCCGTTGCAGGTCGGCGGTGGACAGAACTTTGGTCCGCAGCCCCGCAGCTACGAACAGGCTACCCCGAAGGAAATGATCCGCGGCGCCCTCCGCTCGGCTCTTTCGGACCGCGTGAAGGCCAAGCGCCTGCTCGTGGTCGATGAGTTCAAGCTTTCGGCACCCAAGACCAAGGCGTTCAACGAACTCCTCGCCAAGAAGTGGGATCTGACCAAGGTCCTCATCGTGGACGACGCGAACAAGAACCTCGAGCTCTCCGGCCGCAATATTCCGAAGATCAAGGTCCTTCGCACCGAAGGGATCAACGTTTACGACATCGTTCGCTACGACTGGGTGATCCTCACCCAGCGCGCAGTCAAGGCTGTCGAGACGAAGCTCGCGCAGGAAGGAAAGTAAGACATGCGCACTATTTACGAAGTCATCAAGCGCCCGGTCATCAGCGAGAAGTCGACTGCCCAGATGGAAGTCGCCAATCGCTATGCATTCGAAGTCGCCGTGCAGGCCAGCAAGCCTGAGATCAAGGATGCCGTCCAGAAGCTCTTCAATGTGAAGGTCAAGGACGTCCGCACCATGACGATGCACGGAAAGACCAAGCGCGTTGGCCGTTTCGAGGTCAAGCGCACCAATTGGAAGAAGGCCCTCGTGACCCTGGCGGAAGGCCAGAAGATCGACTTCTTCCAGGCTCAGTAAGAGGTAACGACCATGGCAGTCAAAACGTTCAAGCCGACGACTCCTTCGCTCCGCTTCAAGACGGTTGCAGATTTCTCCGTCCTGACGCCCAAGAAGGATCAGCCCAAGAAGCCCCGCAAGCTGCTGGCTCCGCTCTCCAAGAGCGGTGGCCGCAACACCCTGGGCAAGATGACCGTTCGCCACATCGGTGGTGGGCACAAGCGCAAGTACCGCGTGATTGATTTCATGCGCGACAAGCGTGACATCGCCGCCAAGGTGGCATCGATCGAATACGATCCGAACCGTACCGCTTACATCGCTCTGCTGAACTACGCAGACGGCGAAAAGCGCTACATCCTTTCGCCTGCAGGCCTCAATGTCGGTGACACCGTCATCGCCAGCGAGTCTGCGGACATCAAGCCAGCCAACAACCTCAGCCTTTCTTCGATCCCCGTGGGCACCGTGATCCACAATATCGAAGTGGAGCCGGGTCGCGGCGGCCGTCTGGCCCGTTCTGCCGGCAACTTCGCGCAGCTCATGGCGAAGGAAGGCGAGTACTGCCAGGTCAAGATGCCCAGCGGTGAAATGCGCCTCATTCACTCGCGCTGCAAGGCCTCCATCGGGCCTCTCAGCAACAGCGAGCACGAAAACCTCAAGATCGGCAAAGCCGGTCGCGCTCGTTGGCTCGGCATCCGTCCGACCAACCGCGGTGTGTCAATGAACCCGATTGACCATCCGCACGGCGGTGGTGAAGGCAAGAGCTCGGGCGGTGGACATCCCCGTACTCCGTGGGGTGTGCCGACCAAGGGATACAAAACTCGCAGCAATAAGCGCACTGATGCGTTCATTGTTAAGCGCCGTAAATAATTAAGGAGATCAACCGTGGCCCGTTCAATTAAAAAAGGCCCTTTCTGTGATGCTCACCTTCAGAAGAAGGTCGAGACTGCTCGCGCGACCCAGGATCGCAAGGTCATCAAGACCTGGTCCCGCCGTTCGACCATCCTCCCTGACTTCGTCGGGCTGACTTTTGCCGTCCACAACGGCAAGAAGTTTGTCCCCGTCTATGTCAGCGAAAACATGGTGGGACACAAAATGGGCGAGTTTGCTGTAACTCGGACCTTCCATGGACACACTCCTGCTGATAAGAAGGCCGGCGCCGACGCTGGCGCAGGTGCGTCAAAGCCTGCAGCAGCCCCGGCGGCAGCGGCTCCAGCGGCAGCGGCCAAGCCGGCAGCGAAGTAAACGAGGATTAGACAATGGAAGTGAAGGCTAAAGTTAGTTTTGTCCGGATCACGCCCCGTAAGATGGGTCTGCTTGCCGATGAAGTTCGTGGCAAGGGGATCAACGAGGCGCTGAACCTCCTCCGTTTCTCTCCTCGCAAGAGGACTGCGGGCGTTCTCCATACGCTCATCAAGAGCGCAGTGGCCAACGCAGACCAGAAGGGCGTTGCCGATGTCGACAAGCTCTTCGTCAAGACGATCCTCGTGGGCCAGGGCCCGACGCTCAAGCGTTTCCGCCCTCGCGCCAAGGGATCGGCTTTCCGTATCAACAAGAAGACCAGCCACGTGTCTGTGACCCTGGCAGATAGCAAGTAAGGAAGAGATCATCATGGGTCAGAAGGTTCATCCGATTGGTTTTCGTCTGGGCATCACCCGCACTTGGGACAGCCGTTGGTATTCCAAGCGCGACTACGCCAAGCTTCTTCACGAAGATCTCAAGCTTCGTGAGTACATCAAGGCCAAGCTCTTCGGAGCAGGCATCGCACGCATCGAAATCGAGCGCGCAGCCAACAAGGTCAAGATCAACGTCCACACGGCTCGTCCGGGGATCGTGATCGGCAAGAAGGGTTCCGGCGTCGAAACCCTCAAGGCTGATGTCCAGAAGCTCTCCAAGAACGAAGTCTTCCTCAACATCGTTGAAGTGAAGAAGCCCGAAGCTAACGCCACCCTCATCTCCGAGAACGTGGCCGCCCAGCTCGAGAAGCGCGTCGCTTTCCGCCGCGCCATGAAGAAGGCAATGACTGCCGCCTTCAAGCAGGGAATCAAGGGCATCAAGATCCGCGTCTCGGGCCGCCTCGGTGGAGCCGAAATCGCACGCACGGAATGGTATAGCGAGGACAGCGTGCCTCTCCACACCCTCCGCGCAAACATCGACTACGGAACTGCCGAAGCTCGCACGACCTATGGCGTGATCGGCATCAAGTCCTGGGTTTACCACGGTGAAGCGCAGACCCTGAAGAAGCAGGCTGCAGCGGACGCCAAGGCCGCCCAGAAGGAGTAATGGATCATGTTGTCACCCAAGCGCGTAAAATGGCGTAAGCAGCAGAAGGGCAAGATGCGTGGCTCCGCGGATCGCGGCGGCTCGCTGTTCTTCGGAGAGTTTGGCCTCCAGGCCACGACCTGCGGCAGGATCAATGCCCGCCAGATCGAAGCAGCACGTATCGCGATGACTCGTTCGGTGAAGCGCGGCGGCCAGATCTGGATCCGTGTGTTCCCCCACAAGCCGATCACCAAGAAGGCTGCCGAAACCCGAATGGGCTCCGGTAAGGGTAACGTCGAAGAATGGGCAGCCGTGATCAAGCCCGGCCGCATCCTCTTCGAAATGGGCGGAATTCCGCAGGCTGAGGCCTTCGCAGCGCTCAAGCTCGCAAACGCGAAGCTGCCGATCAGCTGCAAGCCGATCAGCAAGGGAACCGAAGCTCTGGCCATCAAGGCCAAGGCTGAAATCAAGGCCGCCAAGGTCGCCGCCAAGGCTGCCAAGCAGGCCAAGGCCTGAGCGAGAGAGAGGGACGACCTATGTCGAATAAGAAGTTTAAGGAAATCCAGCAGCTCTCCAAGGACGAGCTTTCGAGCAAGATCCGCGAATCCGAAGCGGCCCTGTTCAAGGCCCGCATGCAGCGCGCGACCGGCCAGCTCAAGGACACCTCGCTCCTCTGGCGCGAGCGCAAGGCCCTTGCACGGCTCAAGACCCGCCTGACCCAGGTCAACGGCTGATTTAAGGAATTGAGGAAGTAAAAATGGCTACTGAAAAGAAGACCGCAACCAAGCCCGCTAAGGCTGCCGCACCGAAGGCTGCAAAGCCTGCTGCAGCACCCAAGACCGCCAAGGCCGCAGCCCCCAAGGCAGCTGTCCTGAATGTCCTCGGACGCCGCAAGGAGTTCGTGGGGACTGTCGTCAGCGACAAGATGCAGAAGACCATCGTCGTCAAGGTGGACCGCCGCGTCCGTCACGGCCTCTATGAGAAGTACGTGACCCGTTCGCGCCGCTTCAAGGCCCACGACGAAAAGAACACCGCCAAGGTGGGTGACCTCGTCCGTATCGTCGAGTCCCGCCCCCTGAGCCGTGACAAGCGTTGGGCGCTCCAGGAGATCGTCCGCCGCGCGGCACAGACCGTCGACGCAGGCATCTAAGCGCTAGAAAGATTTGAGGGAGAAGATTTTATGATTCAGATGCGAACCAGGCTGGATGTTGCCGACAACACCGGCGCCCGTTCCTTGATGTGCATCAAGGTGCTGGGCGGCAGCCGCCGCCACTATGCCTCCATCGGCGACGTCATTGTCGTCACGGTGAAGGAAGCGACCCCGAATGCGAAGGTCAAGAAGGGCCAGGTCCTCAAGGCCGTGATCGTCCGCACCAAGAAGGAAATCAACCGCGGTGACGGCACCTACATTCGTTTCGATACGAATTCGGCCGTGCTGATCAACGCACAGAACGAACCCATTGGAACCCGTATTTTCGGCCCAGTGGCCCGTGAGCTCCGCGCCAAGGCATTCACGAAGATCATCTCCCTGGCGCCAGAAGTGTTGTGAGGTTGAGTGTCATGATGAGCGCACAGCGTACGAGCCTGCATGTGAAGAAGGACGACCAGGTCCAGGTCATCGCAGGGAAGGAAAAGGGCAAGACTGGGAAGGTTCTCTCCGTGAGCACCAAGAGCGGTCGTGTCACCGTTGAAAAGTTGAACATGGTCAAGCGGCACGTGAAGCCGACGAGCCAGAACCCGCAGGGTGGAATCATCGAGAAGGAACTTCCGATCCATGCTTCCAACGTGCTGGTTCTTTGCTCCAAGTGCGGCAAGGGCACTCGCCATGGAATGAAGGTCGCGGAAACGGCAGCCAAGAAAAAGGGCGCAGCCGCTACCGCAAAGAAGATTCGGGTCTGCAAGCGTTGCGGGACTTCACCGGACAAGGCCTGAGGCCTTTCCGTTTCCCGGACGTGAATTCGGACAGAAGGAGAAGAAGTTGTGGCTGACGAAAAAGTAAAAACTGCTGAAGCAGGTGCTGAAAAGGCTGCCAAGGCCGCCAAGAAGCCCGCTGAAGGCAAGGGCAAGAAGAAGGACGCTTCCTCGAGCAGCGTGAAGATTGCTGCCGCCGGTGAAACGAAGGTTTCCCCGAGCAAGATGACGCGTCTTGAGAAGCTTTATCGCGAGAAGGCTGTTCCCGCGATGATGAAGCAGTTCGAATTCAGCAACTCGATGCAGGTCCCCCGCCTCAAGAAGGTCACCGTGAACTGCGCAGTCAAGGAAGCCGTTGGCAACCCCAAGGTCCTCGACGGAGCGTTCGACGAGATCATGGCCATCACCGGCCAGAAGCCCGTCATGACCCGCGCGCGCAAGGCCATCGCTACCTTCAAGGTTCGTGAAGGCAACGCTGTGGGTGTGATGGTCACCCTCCGTCGCGCACGCATGTACGAATTCCTGGATCGCCTCATGAACGTCGCCCTTCCGCGCGTTCGTGACTTCAAGGGTGTGCCCACCAAGTCCTTTGACGGACGTGGGAATTACTCGCTGGGCCTGCGTGAGCAGATCATCTTCCCGGAAATCAACTACGACAAGGTGGACAAGGTTCGCGGCATGACCGTGACGATTGAAACCAGCGCCACCAAGAACGAACACGCCCGCGCGCTCCTCACCGAGCTGGGCATGCCGTTCCGCAAGTAAAGCGTCGAGCTAAAGGAGAAAGACTTTGTCTACCAAGGCCAAACTCGAAAAATCGATCAAGAAGCCCAAGTTCAGCACTCGGGCCAGGAATCGCTGTCCCCTGTGCGGACGCCCTCGCGCCTACATGCGTGAGTTCAACATGTGCCGTCTCTGCTTCCGCGGACTTGCCCTCAAGGGCCAGCTCCCAGGCGTGACGAAGTCCAGCTGGTAAGGGACGAGGTAATTTATGAGCATGACCGATCCTGTTGCAGATTTGTTGACCCGCATCCGGAATGCGAGCCTCGAGAAGCACGAGAAGCTGGAAGTTCCAGCGTCGCGCCTCAAGGCGAACGTGATTCGCGTTCTCAAGGAAGAGGGATACATCAAGAACTTCCGCCTCGTGCGCGAAGAAGGCCGTCCCATGATCAAGGTGTTCCTGAAGTACACCGATGATGGCGTCAGCGTGATCCAGGGCATCCGCCGTGTGAGCCGCCCGGGCCTTCGCAAGTACTCGAGCTATAACGAGCTTCCCCGTCCGCTCAGCGGCGCAGGGATCTCCATCGTCTCCACCTCCAAGGGTGTGCTCTCCGGACAGAAGGCACGTCTTGCGAAGGTCGGCGGCGAAGTCCTGTGTGAGGTTTGGTGATCTATGTCACGCGTAGGTAAAGCCCCCGTCCGCATCGGACAGGGCGTGAAGGTTGAAGTGAAGGATAGCCTGGTCAAGGTCGAAGGACCCAAGGGCAAGCTGAGCCACAAGGTTCCTGCTGGAATCACCGTCAAGGTGGAAGCCGGCCAGGTAGTCGTGGATCGCGACGAGAAGGTCGAAAACGCAGCTGCGCTGCACGGCCTGACCCGCACCCTGATTTCCAACATGGTGCACGGAGTGGCCACGGGTTTCACCCGTGAGCTCGATATCGTCGGCGTCGGTTACAGGGCTGCCACCAAGGGCAACACCCTGAACCTGACCCTCGGTTATTCGCACCCGATTGATTACGAACTTCCTGCTGGCGTGACCGCGAAGGTGGAAAACAACACCCACCTCGTGCTCAACAGCGCGGACAAGATCCTGCTCGGCATGGTTGCCGCCAAGATCCGTTCGTTCAAGGAACCCGAACCCTACCAGGGCAAGGGAATCAAGTACTCGGATGAGCATATCATCCGCAAGCAGGGCAAGGCTGCCGGCGCTAAGTAAGAGGTAGTTATGAGCAAGAAGATTGGTCGGCAGACGAGCAACAAGCTGGTGGTCCGCTTCAAGCGCAAGACCCGTATCCGTGCAACCCTCGAGGGCACCACGGAGAGGCCGCGCCTGGCAGTGTTCCGCTCCAACAAGCACATCTCCGTGCAAGTGATCGACGACACCAAGGGTGTGACCCTGGTCGCCGCCACCACGCAGGAAGAAGAGCTCAAGAACAAGGTGGGCGGCAGCGTCGAAGGCGCCAAGTCCATCGGTGGACTGATCGCCAAGCGCGCTCTGGCCAAGAACATTTCCCAGGTCGTCTTCGACCGCAGCGGATACCTGTACCACGGGCGCATCAAGGCGCTTGCGGATGCCGCTCGCGAAGCCGGACTGAAATTCTAAACGGAGAGATTTGAAATGAGCTCGCAACAGCAGGGTCGTTTTCAGCAGGAAGACTCGGAATTCGAAGACCGGGTCATCCACATCAATCGCTGCGCCAAGGTCGTCAAGGGCGGCCGCCGCTTCAGCTTTGCCGCTATCGTCGTCGTCGGCGACAAGAAGGGCCAGGTTGGGGTTGGACTCGGCAAGGCCGGTGAAGTCCCCGAAGCGATCAAGAAGGCAGGCAAGCAGGCCAAGAAGAACCTCATGAAGGTTCCCCTCGAAGGCCACACGATTCCGCATGAGGTCCTCGGACACTTCGGCGCAAGCCGCGTCCTGATGAAGCCCGCTCCGGAAGGCGCAGGCATCATCGCCAGCTCCTCGGTCCGCGCGATCCTCGAAGTCGCCGGTATCCAGAACATCCTCACCAAGTCGATCCGTCGCGATAACCCGCACAACGTCGTTCGCGCGACGCTGGAAGGTCTTCGCAATCTCCGCAGCTTCAGCGATATCGCCAAGGGCCGCGGCAAGACGGTCGCCGAGATCCTCTAATCGGAGAAGTTATGGCAACTGAAAAGAAGAAGGCAGAATCTTCGGGCAAGTCCGCAGCGTCGAAAGTCGCAAAGCGGACGATCACCATCCGCCTCGCCAAGGGTCTGGTTGCTTGCAACCCGATCCAGCGCGCGACGATCAATGGTCTTGGCCTGAAGCATCGTGAACAGGAGCGTACCCTTGAGAATACCCCGGCCGTCCGCGGGATGATCAAGAAGGTCCTCCACCTGGTAGAAGTGGTTTCCGAGACCCGCTAAGCGGTCTCCTGAAAGGGTTGTGGAGTATGTTGCAGCTCAATACGATTAAGGCTCATCCTGGAGCGACTCATAAGAAGAAGCGCCTCGGCCGCGGTTCAGGTTCCGGTCACGGACCTACTGCCGGTAAGGGCGACAAGGGTCAGCTCGCACGCTCGGGTGGCAGCGTTCGCCCCGGCTTCGAAGGCGGCCAGATGCCCCTTTATCGCCGTATCCCCAAGCGTGGATTCACCAACATCAATCGTCGCGCCAACGCCGTGATCAACCTGGACGTCCTGAACAAGCTGGACCCCAAGAAGATCAAGGAAGTGACCCTTGCTTCGCTCCTCGAGGCCAAGGTGATCAAGGGCCAGTTCGACCGCCTGACCGTTCTCGCAACGGGCAACGTCGACAAGGCTTTCTCGGTGAAGGCACATCGCGTGAGCGGTGCAGCGCAGGAAAAGATCAAGAAGGCTGGCGGATCCATCGAGATCCTCGCCGTCCCTGGTCCTCAGCCCCGCGCAAAGAAGACCAAGAAGTCTGGTAAGTAATTCACCCGAAAGGGTGGTATTTCAGAAGTGAATCAGGCGCCCCGGCTCGCCGGGGCGCTTCCTTTTGAGGACAGCAGATGGCCGGTGCAGAGGGTATTGTCAAGATTCCGGAACTGAGGAAGCGCATCCTATTCGTGCTCACGACCCTTGCGGTTTACCGCATCGGCGTGCACGTGCCGACCCCCGGGGTCGACAGCGCAGCTTTGGCCCAGGTTTTCGAGAACATGAAGGGGACCATCTTCGGATGGTTCAATCTCTTCAGCGGAGGCGCTCTCCAGCGCTTCAGCATCTTCGCCCTCGGCGTGATGCCCTACATCAGCAGCTCGATCATTTTCCAGCTCCTCACCGTGGTGGTTCCGCACTTCCACGAGCTCCAGAAGGAAGGCGACCAGGGTCGCAAGAAGATCACCAAGTACACCCGCTGGGGCACGGTCCTGCTTTGCATCGTGCAGGGCTACGGGATCGCGGCTGGCCTCGAACACACCAATCCTCCGGTTGTGCTTGAGCCCGGAATGGCGTTCCGCTGGTTCACGATCCTGACGCTCACCACGGGAACCATGTTCCTCATGTGGCTTGGCGAGCAGATGTCCGAGCGTGGAATCGGCAACGGCATGTCGCTCATCATTTTCGCAGGGATCGCCGCTGGCATTCCTTCGGGCATGGGCAGTACTTTTGCCCTCTACCGCTCCGGTGAGCTCTCTCTGTTCCGGATCCTGCTCGTGGCGCTCATTATCCTGGCCACGTTCTTCGTGATCATCTTCGTCGAGCGTGGATCACGCCGCATTCCGGTCCAGTACGCAAAGCGCGTCGTGGGGCGCAAAGTCTACGGCGGCCAGAACACGCACCTTCCCCTCAAGGTCAACACCTCGGGCGTCATTCCTCCGATCTTTGCTTCGTCGCTCCTGATGTTCCCTGCGACCATCGGAACGGTCGTCCAGACCGAGTGGATGCAGAAGCTCACCGGTCTTCTCCAGCCGGGTGGCATGGTTTACGACCTGATTTTCGTGGGTCTGATCGTCTTCTTTGCCTACTTTTACACGGCAGTGAGCTTCAAGACCGAGGACGTCTCCGACAATCTCAAGAAGTACGGCGGATTCATTCCGGGGATCCGCCCGGGACAGGCCACGACTGAGTACATTGATTATGTGCTCTCTCGTGTGACTCTTGGCGGCGCGATCTACATCGCGGCAATCTGCGTTCTCCCGACCCTGATGTCTGAGTACCTGAAGGTGCCTTTCTACTTCGGTGGCACCAGCGTGCTGATTCTGGTCGGGGTGGCGATGGATACGGTCGCCCAGATCGAAACTTTCCTCATCAGCCGCAACTATGAGGGCTTCATGAAGCACACCCGCGTGAAGGGACGCAACGCCTACACATGATCACCGTGTTCCTCGGCCCACCTGGATCCGGAAAGGGAACCCAGGCCAAGCGCCTCTCGGCTCAGAACCAGTGGCCTCAGCTTTCAACTGGCGACATGCTTCGCCAGGCCATTGCTGACAAGACGGAACTCGGTCGCAAGGCCAACGAGTTCATCTCGGCGGGTGCCCTTGTTCCCGACGAGGTGGTGATCGGACTCATTCGTGAGCGGATCTTGAGGAACGACTGCCAGAGCGGTTTCATCCTGGATGGCTTTCCGAGGACGATTCCGCAGGCTGAGGCGCTCGACGGACTTCTCAAGGATCAGGGTCGCAAGATCCATTCAGCGGTGCTTTTCGAGATCCCCGAGGGTGAACTCGTTCGACGCCTGACGGGTCGCCGGACGTGCTCCAAGTGCGGCGCGATGTTTCACGTCGAGACGATGCCCTCCAAGGTGGACGGCAAGTGTGATCAGTGTTCGAGCGCCCTCATTCAGCGTGACGATGATCGCGAAGATGTCATTCGCAAGCGGCTCCAGGTTTACAGCAACCAGACCCTTCCACTTGTGGGCTTCTACAAGGCCCAGAACAAGCTGGTTTCTCTGGATGCCCGCCAGAGCCCGGATCAGGTCATGTCTGACCTGGTTGGCAAGATGAAGTCCCTGTCATGATCAACTTGAAGAGTACCCGCGAGATCGACCAGATGCGCAAAGCCGGCGCAATCGTGGCCCAGATCCTCCAGGATATGGCCGAAGAGGTGGCGCCGGGGATCACGACCTGGGATATCGACAAGCTCGCCGAGTCGAGGATCAAGGAACTGGGCGCCAAGCCCGCCTTCAAGGGTTATCATGGGTTTCCTGCCTGCGTTTGCATCTCCGTCAACGAGGAGGTGGTCCATGGGATTCCCTCCAAAAAGAAGGTCCTCAAGGAAGGGGACATCGTCGGGGTGGACTTTGGGGTCAGCCTGGATGGCTGGTTTGGGGATTCGGCCCGGACCATTCCCGTGGGCAAGGTGGCTCCAGAAGCCCTAAAACTGCTCCAGGTGACCCAGAAGAGCCTTGAGCTGGGGATCGAGCAGGCCCGCGAGGGAAACCGCATTTTCGACATTGGCCACGCGATCCAGAATTATGTTGAAGGCTTTGGATACGGCGTGGTACGGGAGTTCGTCGGCCACGGAATAGGCAGGGCGCTCCATGAGGAACCTCAGGTTCCCAACTATGGTCCTCGTGGCAAAGGGCTCGCTTTAAAGGCCGGAATGGTCTTGGCGATCGAGCCCATGATCAACGCCGGCTCACCAGAGGTAAAAGTCCTGGCAGATGGATGGACAGCGGTCACTTCGGACCGGTCACTTTCCGCCCATTTTGAGCATACGGTGGCAATCTTGCCGGAAGGTCCTCGGATTTTGACGGCTTTAGGTTGACTCGGAGGCAATCTCGGTCCAAAAAGGCGGACCCGGAGATTTCCTGCGCGTTCGGTTTTTTTGTTTGTGCGGGTTTTTGCGGTTTTTAGCAGGAAAGTGTTCAGGAAAGGACAAGGTAGTCAGGTCTCAGATGTCAAAAGAAGATGCGATCCAGGTTGAAGGTGTCGTTGTGGAGCCGCTGCCGAACGCAATGTTCCGCGTGAAGCTCCCGAACGGTCACGAAATCCTGGCCCACATCTCCGGCAAGATGAGGATGAACTACATCAAGATCCTTCCTGGAGACAAAGTGACGGTGGAAATGTCGCCATACGACCTGACTCGTGGGCGAATCACGTTCCGCGTGAAGTGAGTAGAGCGGAGTAGAGGAAGCTATGAAGGTTCGGGCATCGGTTAAGAAAATTTGCGACAAGTGCAAAGTGGTTCGCCGCCAGGGCGTGGTTCGCGTGATCTGCGAGAACCCCCGCCACAAGCAGCGCCAGGGTTGATTTTTAAAAGAAGGGGAATTCAGTGGCTCGTATTGCTGGTGTAGACCTACCAAGAAACAAGCGGATGGAAGTTGCGCTGACCTATATTTTCGGGATCGGCCGTTCCACTGCGAAGAACATTTTGACCGAAGCAAAGGTCGACCTTGCCAAGAAGACTGAGCAGCTCACTGAAGCTGAAGTCGCCAAGGTTCGTGAGATCATTGATCGCGCACTCAAGGTCGAAGGTGACCTGCGCCGCGAGATCTCCCTCAACATCAAGCGCCTGGTTGACCTGGGCTGCTATAAGGGCATCCGTCATCGCAAGGGCCTTCCGGTCCATGGTCAGCGCACTCACTCGAATGCGCGCACTCGCAAGGGTCCTGCCGTCGCGATCGCCGGCAAGAAGTCCGTCAAGGCGATGAAGTAGTAGTTGGGAGTAACGAGATTTTATGACTGAGCAGAAAGTTGAAAAGAAAGAAGCGGCTCCGGCCGCCGCGCCTGCGACGGAAGCCGTCAAGCGCGTGAAGAAGGGCAAGAAGAACGTCGCCAACGGTTCGGTGCACGTCCTGTCGACCTTCAATAATACGATCGTGACCATCACGGACGCCATGGGCAATGCCGTTTGCTGGTCCACCGCTGGAGCCAAGGGTTTCCGCGGTTCCCGTAAGAACACCCCGTTCGCAGCCCAGGTGGCTGCTGAAGACGCCGGCCGCAAGGCTGTCGAAAACGGAATGCGTTCTGTCCAGGTTTTCGTCAGCGGTCCGGGCGCCGGGCGTGAAAGCGCTCTCCGTGCACTGGCTTCCGTTGGCCTTCGCGTGACGTACATCGAAGACGTCACTCCGATTCCCCACAATGGTTGCCGTCCTCCGAAGCGGAGAAGGGTGTAAGTCATGGCTCGTTATGTAGGTAGTGTTTGTCGTTTGTGCCGTCGTGAAAACCAGAAGCTCTTCTTGAAGGGCGACCGGTGCATGACCGAGAAGTGTGCCATCGAGCGCCGTGGCTATCCGCCGGGCCAGCATGGCCAGGGCCGCATCAAGTTCTCCGAGTACGGGATCCAGCTTCGTGAGAAGCAGAAGATCAAGCGTATCTACGGACTTCTCGAGCGCCAGTTTCGCAGCCTCTTCCACAAGGCGGATGCTGCCAAGGGCATCACGGGCAACAACCTGCTCGTGTCCCTCGAGTGCCGCCTCGACAACGTCGCTTATCGTGCTGGCTTCGCCGGATCCCGTGCGGATGCCCGCCAGCTGGTTCGCCATGGCCACTTCCTGGTCAACGGCAAGCGCGTGAACATTCCTTCGTACCTCATCTCCAAGGGAGATGTCGTGGAAGTCCATGAGAAGAGCCGTGGCGTGACCCGCATTGCGGCTGCTCTCGAAGGCGTGAAGCGCCGTGAAATTCCGCAGTGGGTTGAGCTCGACGCAGGCGCCTTCAAGGCCCGCGTGCGTGACCTCCCGGCTCGCGACGATATCACTGCGCCGATGCAGGAACGTTTGGTGGTCGAACTCTACTCCAAGTAATCCGCGACTCCCGATTGGGAGGAGCTTGGAGCATGACGCTCCGATTCACTTGCTCCGCATGGTGACGCCAGGATGGCGGCACGAGGGGCAGTAAGGAAAAAGGCAAGAAGATGATTGAAAAGAACTGGCGTGATCTGATTCGTCCCAAGGGTCTCGATGTCGACAAGGAGTCGCTCACCGAGAACTACGGGAAGTTCGTTGCCAAGCCGCTTGAGCGCGGATTTGGCCTGACCCTCGGCAATTCGCTTCGTCGCGTGATGCTCTCCTCGCTGCAGGGTGCAGCCGTGGTGGCCATCAAGATCGACGGCGTCGTGCACGAGTTCAGCTCCATGCCGGATGTCAGCGAAGACGTCGCTGAAATCATCCTCAACCTCAAGGAAGTGCGCTTCCTGATGCACTCGGAGACCGCAACGGTCATGATCGACAAGACGGGGCCTTGCACCGTCACCGCCAGCGACATCATCGTCAGCGAGAACGTCCAGATCCTGAACGGCGACCGCCACATTGCCACCCTCGGCAAGGGCGCCAAGCTCCATGCTGAGATCAAACTGGCTCGTGGCCGTGGCTACCAGCCCGCCGAAACCAATAAGTCTGACGACATGGGGATCGGCTGGATCGCAGTGGACAGCTTCTTTTCGCCGATTCGCCGCGTGAACTATGCCGTCACCCAGAGCCGCGTCGGCCAGCGCACCGACTTCGACAAGCTCACGCTGGAAGTTTGGACCGATGGATCCGTGAAGCCTGAGGACGCAGTCGCCCTCGGTTCCAAGATCCTCAAGGACCAGCTGTCCGTGTTCCTGAACTTCGAAGAGGAGCCGGAACCGGTTGCAGAGGCAAAGGAAGAAGCAGGAAGCCAGTTCAACCCGAATCTCTATCGTTCGGTTGAGGAGCTCGAGCTTTCCGTCCGTTCGGCAAACTGCCTCCAGAACGCCAATATCAAGTACATCTATGAGCTCGTTCAGCGCACCGAAGCTGAGATGCTCAAGACCAAGAACTTCGGCCGCAAGTCGCTCAACGAGATCAAGGACATCCTGTCCGAGATGGGCTTGAGCCTGGGCATGAAGCTCGAAGGTTTCGTCGCGCCGAGCTCGCCCCCGAAGGCAGCCGATACCGACATGGATGAGTCCCGCGCAGGCGAAGCCGGCGGTGATTCGGACGATGATCTCGGAGATGACCTCGAGGATTGATTCCTCGGGAGTAAGGGTTAAAGGGAAAGTAGTATGAGACATTCAGTAGACGGTCGTAAATTTGGCCGCAACACTTCGCACCGCAACGCCATGTTCAAGAACATGGCCAACTCGGTGATCATCGAAGAACAAGTCATCACCTCGGTCCAGAAGGCCAAGGAAGTCCGCCGTGTGGTGGATCGCCTGATCACTCTGGCCAAGAAGGGCAGCCCGGCTTCTCGCCGTCTGGCTTTCGATCGCACCCGCAGCAATGCGGTCGTCGACAAGCTCTTCAATGTCCTTGCGGACCGCTACAAGGCTCGTGCTGGTGGATACACCCGCGTGCTCAAGATGGCCGAGCGCCGCTGGGGCGACGCAGCTGAAATGGCTGTGCTTGAGCTCGTGGATCATGCCGAAATCAAGCGTGGCAAGCAGGCCAAGGCACCCAAGGCCGCAGGCGCTGATGCCTCTGCCGTGGCTGCTGACCCTCTTGCCAAGATTCGCAAGGCGTTTGCCGGCAAGTCCAAGGCAGGTGCCAAGTCTGCAGCTGCCAAGCCCGCAAAGGCTGAAAAGGCTGCCAAGACGGAGAAGGCTGCCAAGGCAACCAAGTCGACTGCAAAGTAAGACGGGCTGCAAAGTCAAAAGATTGAAGGGTCTGGAGCCGAATGGTTCCGGGCCCTTTGTCTTTTTTGCGGTTGGGTCGATAATAGAGGGGTGCGGCCTTACGTGAAGAACTCCTGGATCTTGGTTCCCGTCATGGCTTTTGCCGGGGCGTCCTTCGTGCAAGCGGAGGAGTGCGGGCAAGCTTGCTTTTACCAGCGTGCCAACGAAGTGCTCATGTTGGAGGCCAAGTACCTCCTCAAAAAAGTAGAGAAGTTGCGTCCCAAGGTGATGAGCAGAAGTGGAACCGTTTTGGCCGGGAGTGTGAACGGGGCTTTGGGAGATTTCTGCAAGGCCCAGAGCAGGGATGGCTCGGACACGCGGCTCGATAGCGAGACGGAGTGCTGGAAGAGCTACCTATTGGTGACCAAGCGATCGATGGGCGAGATCCGGCGGGCAATGGCCCAGAACTACGACGCCGCCTCCCGCCTGGGGTCGGATCGGATGGTGAGCTACAAGTCGGGTCAACCGACTGAAGGCGGGGAGCTGACCGTAAGCGCTTCGCCCGACTCGGCCCCTCTTGCCATGAACGCGCCCCTGCTTCCGGAGCTCTCCGCCCTGGATCCGCTCCTCAAGCGTTTTGATGAGATGTGGCGCAGGCAGCAGGCCGGAACGGGGGCTGAGCAGGTTGCCGCTGATCGGGAACTCAGGCGCTGGTGGGATCGTTACCCTCGCTGTCCATCAAAGGACGAGTTTGTGGAGGTCGAGCAAGTCGAGCGATATCCCAGCCATCCTACCGGCGAAAAGATCACGCGCATCAGGACTGATGCCGAGGGAAAGGTTGTCCTCGACGCCAAGCGGTTCCAGCTTGCCGAGGCCGAGTGCCAAAGGGAGCGGTCGGAGTGGATGAAGCGCTCGCCCCTGGTGGCACCCGGTAGCGCTTCGGCCAAGGAGCTTCCCGTTCGTCTCAGGCAGGATCCCGGCAAGGATGCTCGAGCCGCCTTCATGGAGGCGCAAAAAGAGCTCTCTGCCCTCGCGAGGGGGAAGCCCGACCCCGCGGCCGCCTCAGCCGGACTGGCGGCTGGGCAGGCCGGCAGCACGGGACCCAAAAAGGAATTCTTGTTCCTTCCTGACTCGGAGTTCGACAAGGCCGATAAGTTCTTGGATCAGTGGATCGCCGAGATCAAGTGAGCGAAAGCCAGATGATGACCCGGGCCGCTCCCTGGGGAAGCGGGCGTTTGGAGCGATTTCGGTACCAGGTGAATGGCTCGGTCGGAAACGGGTTTTCGGCTGCTCCTGAGTCTTCCGGAGCGGCGTGTTCGTCCGAAAACTCCTTGAGCACCTGCTTGAGATCATCGATGGACTCCGACGGCACCAGGACGTCGAACTGGATCCCGCCCGGAGCGACGAAGCCATGGATCATCTTGGCCGTGGGCGCAGCGCCCGCCTTGATGAGCGCATCATGGATTTTTCCGCGCATGTCCTGCGGGCTATCCGTCCTCAGGATGAACCGCCAGACCTGTGCGCCTGAGCCCGCTCCGGAGCCTTGCGAAGCCTTGTGCTTGGCAGGGTCCCATTCGCCTTCCCATCGGGTGTGCTGGACGGCTCCGGTGGCCGTGTCGGCCGCCTGAGAGTCATCTTCCTCGGCGTCTTCCCCGCCGAAGTCGTCGACCATTGCGGGCTCGTTCTCCGAATCTGCGGGGCCACCTGAGGCCTGGGTGATGGGAAGCTCTGCAAAGTTGACGGCATCGAGCCTTTTCTGGAGCCGAGTTTCGTAGAGTGCCCTGAGTTTTGGAAGGGATGTCAGGGTCACGAATCCGAGGACCGAAAAGATGATCCAAGCCCAGCTCCTGGCATTGAGGCCCTTGAGCGGCTGGAGGATGGGTCTGATGACTGGACGAAGCCTTCTTTCCAGCTCCGGCCAGCGGGTCGGAGCCGCCCGCTTTCGCCCGGGCTCCGCGACTTCGCGCTCGTATTTGATCTTGGCCGGTGCGGCCACCCGATCGAGTGAGCGGAGGGAGTCGAGGATGAGTCGGTAGCGTTGTTGCCTCCCACGGCAGTCGGCACAGTCTGCAAGGTGTTGGTCGGCAGCCTTCTGGGCGCCGGGGGGAAGGCTGCCGTCGAGGTAGGCGCTGGCCTGGTTGGACCAGTCAAAGCAGCTCAGGTCCGATCCCATAGCCATTCTTCCATGGCCCGTAGGGCCTGTTGCCGTTTGATCTTGAGTGCACCCTCGGAGTGGCCCATGGCTGCCGAAATCTCGTTGTAAGGCAGTCCGTACTTGTCCCTGAGCAGCAGCAGGATCTGGTCCGAGGGTTGGAGCTTGTGAAGGTAGCTCTCGAACTGCTTGAGGCGCGCCGGAATGTTGAGATTGGCATCCAACATGACCTGTTCGCTCGGGGTCAGGGCGCGTCCGTGCTTGGGCAGTCCCTCGAGGACCATCTGGATGGCTCCGCGAAGCACCCAGGGCCGGGCGTAGCGCTGGTAGGTCTCGGGCGAGCGGGCCAGGTCGCGATCCATCTGGTTCCAGTAGGACAGGTAGAGAGTGCCTGCGCCCTTATGGTTCCAGAGGACCGAGTAAAAGAGATCGTAGACGAGATCGCCGTAGTTCTCCTCCCAGCCATGGCTGGGTCGAACAGGAGCGGCTGCGGGAGGGGAGTCTCCCGCGGTGGGGGTCTTTTTCTTGCGCTTGATCACGGGCTTTGGCTCTTCTGGTTCTACTCTTCCGAATCCCGCGATCGGTGCAGGTAGATCTTCCAGCGTTCGGGGGTGATGGCCACGCCAATTCGGAGCGTAGTGGACGGGAGCCACAAGGGGCGTCGAGGCTTGGCGATGAGCTTCATGGACGACTCCTGCGGAGTGCGGCCGCCCTTGCGCTGGTTGCAGGGCTTGCAGGCCGTCACGATATTCTCCCAGGACTTGCCTCCGCCCTGAACGACGGGCACGACGTGGTCGAGTGTGAGCTGGCTCTTGAGGAACTGCTTGCCGCAGTACTGGCAGCGGTGGTCATCGCGCGTGAAGACATTTGCGCGCGAGAATCGAATGACCTGTTTCTTTCGGGTGAGGGGGACATAGCTCAAGAGCCTGAGTACCGCAGGGACCTTCATGCTGAATCGCACCGTGCGGATCTCCTGGTCGCCTTCCTCGACGACTTCCACTTTTCCTTGGAACAGCAGTTGGAGGGCACGTTGCCACGAGACAATGTGCAAGGGCTCGAAGGACGCGTTGAGGATCAATGCGTGTCCCATGGGACTAGTATAGATAATTTGGAGGGATGTGGGCAATCCCTGCTCGGGTGGACTACACTGGGTCAGTTGCGGAGGAAGGTTCGTGAAAAAAGTCAATTTTGTGACGCTCATCTTGCTGCTTGCTTCGATCGCCTGCACGCCGAAGCCGGCCGCACTTCCACTGGCCGAGCTGCAGGCGCTCAAGGGCAAGCCCGTGCTGGTTCATTTCTGGGCGAGCTGGTGTCCTCCCTGTCTTCCTGAGCTTCCGCAGATCATTGAGTTCGCGGCTCGCGTGAAGCCCGCCGGATGGACCGTGCTGGCCGTGTCGACCGACTCCAAGCCCGAAGCCGCCCGTGCGGCCCTCCCCAAGGGGCAGGCGCTCCCCGAGAACTTCAAGGTCATCTACGATCCTGAGTCCAAGGCGGCAGAGGGCTTTGGGAGCTATGTCTTCCCGGAGAGCTACTGGATCAGTCCCGAGGGCCAAATCCGGCAGAAGTGGGTGGGTCCCCAGGACTGGGAGCGGATTGCCGAATCGGGTGTGCTTGGGGCGGTTTTCAAACCGGCCTCCAAACCCTAGACATTGTCCTGACCAAATCCGGTGCAGGTCCTCCCGGTAAGCCCTGCAGTTCTGTGGGTTTGGGCGTGTCCTAACTGTTTTGCGGACTAAGTGCCCGTCCTGCCTGCCTTTTAGTCACTGGTGTCAATAAATTGATCTTTTTCCTCAATTCCTGATGGTTTTGGTCCGATACTAGTCTTGGGAAAGGGCATCCACCACCATGATCAATTGGGAAGAGCTGAAACACATCCACGTCATCCGCAAACTGCAGGGAATGCTGGCGACGTGGTTCCAGACCGAGATTCTGTTCGTCGACGAGCGGGGAGAGGTGAGGAATTTTGACTTCCTCGAGAAGAACCGCAACTTCAAGAATCCGCTCAGCGCGACCCTGTTCCCGAAGGAAAAGGGCCGTGAGCTCGTTTTCCAGCACGTGAAGGAAATGACCGAGAAGGTCTTCCGTTCCGACAAGACTTCCGTCGTGGCCGCAGGCCCGGTGGGCTGCGAGAGCGTGGTGGTTTCGCGAATCGCGGTCGACCAGGAGTTCCTGGGTTCGGTTTATGCCTTTTGCTACGTGGATCGTCCGGTCTCTGAGCAGGCCCGTGAGCAGGCCCTCTCGACCGTAAAGCAGCTCGGTCTCGACGGGCCGGCATTTGAGCAGGCGATCTCAAGCCTCAAGGTGCTCTCCGAAGGCGAGCGCAAGTATTTCCATGAGCTCGTGGATCTGGTCGCGCAGGAAATCGTGACTTTCCACACGGAGATCTCCAAGCGCGAGGAGCGGATCCACGCCCTCAACAACCAGCTCGGCACCCGCTACAGCTACGACTCGATGATCGGCAAGTCCAAGCCCATGCAGGATCTTTATGGCCTGCTCGACAAGATCAAGGCTTCGGAGTCGACGGTCCTGGTCAACGGCGAGAACGGTACCGGTAAGGAGCTGATTGCTCGCGCGATCCACTACAATTCGCCTCGAAAAGACGCGCAGTTTGTCACCGTGAACTGCTCGGCCTTCAACGAAAACCTGCTCGATAGCGAGCTCTTCGGTCACGTGAAGGGTTCATTCACGGGTGCGATCAAGGACAAGAAGGGCCTCTTCGAGGCTGCCGACAAGGGAACTCTGTTCCTCGACGAAATCGGCGACATGTCTCCCACCATGCAGGTCAAGCTCCTGCGCGTGCTGCAGGAAGGAACCCTCACCCCGGTGGGTGGAACCGAGCAGCGCAAGGTGGATGTCCGGGTGGTGGCTGCCACCAACAAGGACCTCAAGGAGATGATCGAGCTCGGCACGTTCCGCGAAGATCTCTACTACCGCATCAACGTGATCAACATCATGGTTCCGTCGCTGCGTGACCGCAAGGAGGACATCCCGCTCCTGGTCGACCACTTCGTGGCCCGCGGCTGCAAGGAAAAGGGTGTTGCCCTCAAGCAGTTCGCCAAGCGCACCTTGGAAAAGATCTATGACTACCCGTGGCCCGGCAACATCCGCGAGCTCGAGAACGAAGTCGAGCGCGTGCTGGTGTTGAGCGGGGATGATCCGAGGATCTCGGCCGAGCTCCTCTCCCAGCGCATCCGCGACTGGGGTGAGAGCGCCAAGGTCCAGGGCGTCCGCGTTGCGGGCAAGCTCAAGGATGCCCTCGAGGAACTTGAGAAGACCATGATCAAGGAAGGCCTCAAGCGAACCAACTGGAACAAGTCCAGGCTCGCCAAGGAGCTCGGTATCTCCCGGGCCGGCCTGATCATGAAGGTCGACAAGTACGGCTTGGACAAGCGCAAGATCGCTCGCCAGGCACAGGAAGGCGCGGCCTAAGGGCTCCGACCATCCATAGGGGTTGGGAGGCCTTTATAAGGCCTTCCAAGACGGGGCAGGCTCTTTCCAGAGGGCCTGCCCCAGGTCTTTTTTGGCCCCGTTTGTAGGGTTGAGATGACCCCGAAAATGGGGTTTAACCCGTGGCATGAAATCAAGCCTTCATGAACTGGCCGAACGTGAACGCCAGGCGGAGCTGGGAGGCGGCGAAGACCGCATCGCCAAGCAGCACGCCTCAGGCAAGCTGACCGCCCGTGAGCGCATCGACCTGCTCCTCGACCCGGGAAGCTTTGTCGAGCTCGACAAGTTCGTCACCCACCGCTGCACGGACTTCGAGATGGAAAAGCAGAAGTTCCTGGGTGACGGCGTGGTCACCGGGTTTGGAACCATCGGCGGTCGCAAGACCTACGTCTACTCCCAGGACTTCACCGTGTTCGGTGGAAGCCTCTCTGGCGCGCATGCCTCCAAAATCTGCAAGGTGATGGATCTTGCCCTCAAGAGCGGAGTGCCGGTCATTGGCCTCAATGACTCGGGCGGTGCGCGCATCCAGGAAGGCGTCGAATCGCTGGGCGGCTATGCCGAAATTTTTTGGCGCAATACCCAGGCATCAGGCGTCATCCCGCAGATCAGCGTGATCCTCGGGCCCTGTGCCGGTGGTGCAGTCTACAGTCCTGCGATCACGGACTTTATCTTCATGGCCGAATCCAATTCGTACATGTTCGTGACGGGGCCTGATGTCATCAAGACGGTGACCCATGAGGAAGTGACCAAGGAAGCCCTGGGTGGCGCCGAAACGCACGCCGAGAAAAGCGGTGTCTGCCACTTTGTTCGTCCCGACGAGCGCGCAACGATCCATTCGGTCAGGCAGCTCATGGGATACCTGCCTCTCAATAATCTCGACGAAGCGCCAGTGAAGGCGACCCAAGATCCGATCGATCGCCCCTGCATGGCCATCGGCAAGCTCATGCCGGATTCGCCCAACCAGCCCTATGACATGCGTGCGCTCATTGCCGATGTCGTGGATGACGGGGAGTTCATGGAAGTGCACGCAGGCTACGCCCAGAACATCGTCGTGGGTTTTGCTCGCCTTGCGGGCAAGACGGTCGGAATCGTCGGCAACCAGCCTGCGTTCCTGGCCGGATGCCTCGATATCAACGCATCGGTCAAGGGTGGGCGGTTTGTCCGCTTCTGTGATGCCTACAACATTCCGATTGTTTCCTTCGTGGACGTCCCGGGATTCCTGCCCGGCACCTCGCAGGAGCATGGCGGGATCATCAAGCACGGAGCCAAGCTCCTGTATGCCTATGCCGAGGCGACTGTGCCCAAGCTGACCGTGATCACACGCAAGGCTTACGGTGGTGCTTATGACGTCATGGCATCCAAGCACATCCGCGCGGATTTCAATTACGCCTACCCGACGGCGGAGATTGCCGTGATGGGTCCGGAGGGCGCGATCAACATCTTGTATCGCAAGGAGATCGCCGCTGCCGAGAAGGCAGGCAAGCTTGCCGAAGAGCGCACGAGGCTCGTGAACCTTTATCGGCAGACCTTTGCCAATCCGTACAAGGCCGCCGAGCTTGGCTATATCGACGAAGTCATCGCTCCCGAAGAGACGCGGAGGCTCCTCATTCAGGGGCTCAAGATGCTCGAAGGAAAGCGTGAGCGCGGACCGGCTCGCAAGCACGGGAATATTCCACTATGAGTTTGAAGCGCGGCTCAGTCCTGATTGCCAATCGTGGCGAGATCGCCATCCGCATCGCGCGTACGGCCAAATCCCTGGGCTTTGGTACAGTGGCCGTTTACTCGGACGCTGACCGATTCAGTGAACATGTGCGCGCCTGTGACCAGGCCGTGTACCTGGGGGGCTCGGCTCCGGCCGAGAGTTACCTCAATGTTGAAAAGGTGATCGCAGCCGCAAGGCATTCTGGCGCCAATTATATCCACCCCGGTTATGGGTTTTTGAGTGAGCGTCCTCACTTTGTCGAAGCCTGCGAAAAAGCGGGCCTCGTTTTTGTCGGACCGTCGGCCGAGAGCATGCGCCTCATGGGCGACAAGATCACGGCTCGCTCCACTGTTGATTCGCTCGGAGTCCCGCGCGTTCCAGGCAGCAAGGGAGCAGTCAAGGACGCCGCCGAGGCCACGAAGTTTGGGCGCGAAGTGGGTTTTCCGATCCTGCTCAAGGCCACTGCCGGAGGTGGCGGCAAGGGCATGCGCCGGGTGGATACCGAAAAGGAAGTCGAAGCGGCGCTTGCGGGCGCTTCTCGTGAGGCGCTCGGTGCGTTTGGTGACGGCTCGATGTACGTCGAAAAACTCGTGCTCAAGCCCCATCACGTCGAGATTCAGGTCTTTGGTGACGGCAAGGGCGGAGCGATCCATCTGGGCGAGCGCGAGTGCTCGATCCAGCGTCGCCATCAAAAAGTTTGGGAAGAGTCGCCTTCTCCGATCCTCGAGCGATTCCCCAAGACACGCGAGAAGATGTGCGAGGCGGCGATCCGCGTGGCTTCTCACGTCAAGTATGCAGGGGCCGGGACGTTTGAATTTATCGTCGATGAGGAGGGGAGCTTTTACTTCCTCGAGATGAACACGCGCCTCCAGGTCGAGCACCCGGTGACGGAGTTTGTCACGGGTGTCGATCTCGTGGCCTGGCAGCTCCTTCTGGCTTCGGGAGAACTCAAACTTCCAGCCATTCCAGAGCGCAGGGGCAGTTCGATCGAAGTGCGTCTTTATGCCGAAGACCCGCACACTTTCTTGCCGGCTCCAGGTCCCATCGGGTCGATTTCGCTCCCGTTTGGAGCGTCGGTTCGAGTGGATACGGCTTTTACCGGTCCCGGAGAAGTGAGCCTCAATTACGATCCAATGATCGCCAAAATCGCAGTCTGGGCCCCCACTCGTGAGGCCGCCATCGGCAAGATGCGCGTGGCTCTCGACGATACACGTGTGGAGCCTCCCAAGAAGGCGGATGGCACTGCACTGGGTTCGCTCAGGACCAATCTGTCGTTCTTGAAGCGCCTTTCGCGCAACGATGCAGTACTTCGGGGTGATACCCCTACGGATCTGATCGCCAATCATCCGGACCTCACTGCCCCCGAAAAGGGAGCTGATGCGGTTTCGATGGAGGCGGCCGTTGCGGTCTCCCTCTTTCAGTTGATCGAGGAGCTTGAAGCCGACCAGGCGCCGGGACAGACGGGTCACTCCGTGCAGAGCCTCTGGCGGAACTCCGCCCGCCGTGAAGGGGTGCGTTCATGAGTGCGACGATCGTAGGAAAGCTCGGGAACTGGGAGATCGAGTGGCTTTCCATCCCGCGAGGGCTTTCGGGTGAGGCCAGGGTCCGAGTGGGGGCCGAGGTCCACAACGTATCGTGGCGCAAGGACCACGAGGGTGTTTGGATTGAGTTCAAGCACGGGGTGTTCGGATTTGACCTCATGGCCGAAAAGGACGACGACGGCCGCGTGCTCTACAGGCTGAAGTCGCGCAAGTCGCCTGAGCACGCCGTAGGGCTTCATTTTACTCGTGCCGGCGAAGCGACCGCCGCCTCCGGCGGCCCCCAGAAAAAGAAGGCCGTCCGAGTCCGTGCACAGATGCCGGGGAAAATCGTCAAGCTCATGGTTGCGCCCGGGGATTCAGTCGAGAAGGACCAGGTCCTGCTCGTGATGGAAGCCATGAAGATGGAAAACCCGATCAAGGCTCCTCAGGCCGGCAAGATCGCAAAGGTCGCCGTGACCGAGGGCCAGGCAGTCGAGACGGGTGCCGACCTCATCCAGCTGGGAGAGTGACAGTGAGCGACAAGGTGACCCGTTCGGGGATCGAAGTCAGGGAATGTTACGACCAGCCGGCCAAGGGAGCCACGGCGATCGGCAAGCCGGGGGAGTATCCGTTCACTCGCGGGGTCCAAAAGGACATGTACCGCGGCAGGCTATGGACCATGCGTCAATACGCGGGATTTGGTTCCGCCGAGGAGTCCAACCGCCGCTACCACTACCTGCTTTCGCAGGGGACGATGGGCCTTTCGGTCGCCTTCGACCTTCCTACACAGCTGGGTTACGACCCGGACCACGCACGATCCCTCGGTGAAGTCGGCAAGGTGGGCGTGTCACTCGCCACCCTCGATGAGATGCGGACCTTGTTCAAGGGGATCGATCTTTCCAAAGTTTCGACCTCGATGACGATCAATGCGACGGCTTCGATCCTCCTCGCGTTTTACGTCACCGTGGCGGAGGAGCAGGGTGCCAAGGCGGCAGATCTTCGCGGCACTGTCCAGAACGACGTCCTCAAGGAGTACATTGCGCGCGGAAATTTCATCTATC
The DNA here is from genome assembly GCA_964508305.1 of uncultured Bacteriovorax sp. Classification (GTDB taxonomy): domain Bacteria; phylum Bdellovibrionota; class UBA1018; order UBA1018; family UBA1018; genus CAIOHW01. The sequence goes on along the minus strand of CAZDSX010000005.1, from coordinate 56,799 downwards.
CGCCCCAAGGTGCGCTGCGGGTGACGACCGACATGTTTGACTGGTGCTCGCGGAATACTCCCAAGTGGAATCCGATCAGCATCTCGGGCTACCATATCCGTGAGGCGGGTTCGACGGCAGTGCAGGAGCTCGCCTTTACCTTTGCAGACGCCATTGCCTACGTGCAGGCTTCGGTCGAGCGCGGGCTTCCAGTGGATCAGTTCGCCGGACAGCTTTCGTTCTTCTTCAATGTCCATAGTGATTTTTTTGAGGAAGTAGCCAAGTTCCGCGCCGCGAGGAGGATCTGGGCAAAGATCATGAAGGAGCGATTCGGAGCCAAGGATCCCCGCTCGTGCGCGCTGCGTTTCCATACCCAAACGGGCGGATCGACCCTGACCGCCCAGCAGCCGCAAAATAATATCGTTCGTGTCTCGCTCCAGGCGCTCTCGGCAGTGCTGGGGGGGACGCAGTCGCTCCATACCAATTCGTTTGATGAGGCGCTCGCACTTCCGACCGAGGCATCCGCACGGATCGCACTCAGGACCCAGCAGGTCATCGCCTATGAGTCCAATGTGACGCAAACGGTTGATCCGCTTGCAGGAAGCTACTTTGTGGAAAGCCTCACGGACGAGATCGAGAAGCGCACCTGGGATTACCTGGAGCAGATCGAAAAGCGCGGGGGAACGGTTGCCTGCATCGAATCGGGATATATCCAGAATGAGATCCTCGATTCGGCTTATGCCGACCAGCAGCGCATCGATTCGGGAAAGCTCAAGGTGGTGGGAGTAAACTGCTTTGTCGAGGACGAGGAGCCCGGCAAGCTCGAGCTGCTCAAGATCTCAGCCGAGGTGGAGCGTGAGTCCGTCGAGAGGATCCGGGCCTATCGCGCCCGTAGGTCAAAGGGCTCGTTTGATGCGTCCATCCAGGCGCTCAAGGACGGTGCAAAGGGAGACGGCAATGTCCAGGCACTCGTGCTGGATGCCGTGCGCGCCCAGGCAACCCTCGGTGAGGTTGCCGACGCCCTTCGAAGCGTCTACGGCGAATTCAAGGAATACTCAGGTTTTTGAGGATGGCCTCGTGCTCCGGCGTGGCGATGCTCTTCATGACTTCTGACACGAGGACATCCCTGTAAGGCAGGAGGACATCCTTCTTGAGTGCGCGCGAGCGCTCGGCCGAGGCAAGCACTACCTCGGGAGCAAGTTTGCCGGATTCAAGGGCTGCGCTGAGCGCCGCATGTGCCTTTCGAGTGGCTGCTTCGCTCCGATAAATCAGCAGGTCACAACCCGCCTCGATGGCCAGGCGCGGGGCGTCCTCCGCTCCATAGTTCTGCGTGATCGCTCCCATCTCCATGTCGTCGCTGATGATCAGCTGCTTGAAGCGGAGCTCATCCCTGAGGAACGGGCGCAGGATCTTCTTGGAGAGGGTGGCCGGATACTCGGGGTCAAGCTCCGGAAACAGGATGTGCGCGGTCATCACGAAATTGCAGCCGGATTTGAAACCCTTGGAGAACGGCTTGAATTCGCGATCCCGAAGTGTTTCCACCGGATGATTCACCTTGGGCAGCGAGAGGTGGGAGTCCACCGTTGTGTCGCCATGTCCCGGGAAGTGCTTCACGCAGGGCTGCACTCCCTGGGTGAGGTGCCCTCGAACCATGGCGGAGACCATCTTTGAAACCTGCTCTTCAGTGGTCCCGTACGAGCGGTTTCCAATCACGGGATTCTTGGGGTTGGTATTGATATCGGCGACCGGGCTGAAGTTGAGGTTGATCCCGACTGCCTTGAGTTCCCGGGCCATCAAAGACGCGAGGTCAAACGCGGCCTGGGCGGATCCCGCTGCGGATACGGTGGCCGCCTCCGGGATCCGGCTGAAGACCTTCTTGAAGCGCTGGACCTTGCCGCCTTCGTGGTCGACCGAGATCCACAGGGGGAGATCCGTGCGGCAGGACTGGATCTGGTTGCAGAGCTCGGCTACCTGGGCGGGGGACTCGTAGTTGGGAGAAAAGAGGATCGTTCCGCCGATCCGGGCTTCCCGGATGAACTGTGCGGTCGCCGGCGAAAGCTCCGGGCCGCTGAATCCCATGATGAACAGTTCACCCAGTGCAAGCTTGGCTGCTTCGATCGAACCCATAGGCGCCTAGGGTAACTCGGGCTCGAGGCGTTTGGAAATCACGTCAAATGACCAGATGGAGAAAAGAAGCGGGACTCCGACGTAGAGCGAAATTCCGGGCGCCTCGATCAGGTAGTCCCTGGCCTGGGCGAGGAGCGTGCCCCAGCTCTCGGTGCCTGCCGAAAATCCAAGTCCAAGGAAACTCAGGGACGCTTCGGTGAGGAGCGCTCCCATGAGCAATGCCGGAAACTTGACGGAGACCATGGGCAGCAGGTGCGGAACGAGGTGGCGGACCACGAGCCTTCCGGTCCCTGCACCGAGTGCCCGTGAGGCCTGCATGAAATCGAGTGATTGGAGTTCGCGCGCACGGGCGAGGAGATTGCGCGAGAGGCTGGGCGCGATTCCCAGCACGAGCGCTGCCATGACCGTCGACGTGCCCGGCCCCACCCAGGCAGCCATGGACAGCGCGAATAGGATGGACGGGAATGCGACGAGGAAGTCGAGCAGGGATTCGGGGATTGCTGCAAGCCTGCGTGGCGCAATCGAGAGCAGCGCTGCAGAGAACAGGGCAATGCCCGAGGAGAGCGCTACGGCGGCGAGCGCGAATGCCGTGCTCCGGAGCGAGGCTTCGAGTACCAGGGGAAGGATGGGGCGCCCGAAGGTATCCCTCCCCGGCTGCAGGGCGTGGGAAAGCTCAAAGGGAAGTGGCGAGGCCCGCAGGGCAAGGAGCAGTGCGGCTCCATACCAGGCCATCAGCCATGACGCTGCAAGGCGCCTCATCGTTGCTCTCCCGGTTGCTCCCCAACTCGAGGATCCCACCGTCGCTGGACCCAGTCGCCCAGCGCCATTCCCACGAGGCAGGTGGTGGCACCGATGAAAGTCGCGCCCTCGACCATCGGGTAATCGCGCTGCTGCACGGCCTGGATCCAGGCGGTTCCGAGGCCAGGCCAGTCAAAGATATGTTCCACGACGAAGGTCCCCCCGAGGAGTGCCCCCCACTGGGAGCCGAGGATCGCCAGCAGCGCTCCTCCCGCAGGTGCAAGGGCGTGCTTGAGGATCACCGCCCTGTTGCCCAGTCCTTTTCCCATCGCGGTCACGAAGAAAGGCTGCCGGGATTCCTCCTTCAGGCGAAGCGAGATCAGCCGTTGCCATTGGGCTGCCAGGGGGATCGAGAGGGTGAGGCAGGCGAGCGGTCCTGAACCCTTGAATTCGGCCCACGGAAAAAGGACGGCAAAAAGGTACAGGAGCACGGGGCCCATCCAGGTGCTGGGGAGCGTCAGTCCCAGGCGTGCGAGGCCGCGGGTGAGTCGCGCGGTCCATCGATCGGGGTCCCCGAATGCCGATACCATCGCACCGGGCAGCGCAGCGAGGAGCGCGAGCGCGAGAGCTGAACTCGAGAGCAGCAGGGTCCTGCCCAATCTTGCCACCAGCGATTCAAGGACGGGTTCGCGGCTCGTGATCGAGAAGCCCAGGCCGTTTTGGATGTCATGGAGCACGGATGACCAGTATCCCCGATCCAGGCCCAGTTCCTCTCGAAGCACTTCACGCGGAAGTGTGGAACCTGTTTCGGCAATGAGCGTCTCGAGCGGGTCGCCGGGAAGCATCCGGAGCAGCGCCCGGGTGATGAGGAAGATCGTGGCGATGAGGGCGAACAGCCTCAGGACTCGTCCGAGTCCGGGATCCCTCACGGACCGTCCTTCTTGGCCTTGAAGAATGACTTGGCCTTCGCCTCGGTCACGCGCTCCACGCGAGTCTTCTGTGCGGGCATCTCGATGCGGATCGGGCTGCCATTGGAATCGAGATACCAGTAGCTCTTGTTGTCGGAGAAGTTCACTTCGATCCGGGTCGATCCCGAGGATTTCGAGAAGTCATCATTCTCGACCATCTTGTATGAACCGCTGACTGCAGAGAAGCCAATGGATTCATTGTCCTCGAGGACTGCGAGGAAGCTGCCGCTGGTTTGCTTCTTGAGCAGCTGTTTGCGGAGCCACACTGGAAAAAGGCTGGAGAAGATCGTCTTTGAAGGCATCACCTTGGTGATGACCGGTTTGTCGGCGCCATCCTTCTTGATCCGGATCTTGAGCTGGCTCTCGTTTGCAGTGCCGTCGATCATGAGTTCGCTGGTGCGATAGGTGGAGTGGAAGTTGAAGAAGAGCGGAGTCAGGATCTCGTTGTCGAGCGCAAAGGCGCCCAGCTGCTCCTCGTTGATGTAGCCTTCTTCCTGTTTCCACATCTGGGTCTTGAAGTGCAGCCGGCCGTTCGGGGATTCGATCGTCTCACGGTAGTAGGCGTATGGAGTCGACGGAAGGATGGTCACCGTGTACCAGTGGTCCCACTTTGGAGCGGGCTGCCCGGCGGGCGCCGAAATGGCGGGGAGGGTGAGCGCGGATACTGCCAGTAGAAGTCGGACAAAGAGCTTCATCATTTGATTCCAAATCGTTTTTGAAGGACCGAGGTGACCACCACTCCCGTGAGCAGGATCACCCACACCACATAGATCCACAGCAACAGGATCGGCACTGCACCCAGGCTTCCGTAGATCCGGTTATAAGAGACGATTTTCTGGGTGTACAGCTGGTAGCCCCAGCGGGCCGAGGTCAGCGCAACAGCCGTGAGGAGTGCCGAGGCTGCAGCCGGCTTCCAGTGGACCTTTCGGTTGGGGACGAACTTGAACATCCAGAACAGCAGTCCCCAGGCGAGCAGCAGCATCCCCGCGCCCGAGGGAAGGAGCGTGCGGATCGGCATTGCTTCGGAGGTCAGGGCGCCGACCACCACGGCAAGGGCAAGGGGTCCGAGCGTGATGAAGAACCAATAGGTCGAAAGCCGCTGGAACCAGTTCCTGTCGAGGGGTGCGCGCCAGATCCGGTTGATCGCTTTTTCGATGCTGAAGAGCAGGCTCAGGCTCGTGGCCATCAGTGCAATGAAGCCGCCGGCCCCGATTGCGCCGGCATGTGCGTTGCCGATGAAGCGACGGAGGTGTCCGATCACCTCCTCGCTGGATCCCTCCGCAAGATTGGCGAGGATGAACGGTTCAACGGTGGAGTAGAGTTTTTCCATCCCTCCAAATGCCTGGAAGATTGCGAAGCTGACCGCCAGGAGGGGGATGATTGAAAGCAAAGTAGTGTAGGCCAGGCTGGATGCCACGGTGAGGAGCTGGCACTCCCGGAAGTCCGAGGACAAATCCGTCCACAAAGTCGACGCAGAATGTCGTATCCTTGTAAGGAAGGGCATTAAGAAGGACATTTGGATTTCCGATGGGCCTTTCAGGGAACTAGTCTGCCATGCTTCAGTCCGCTGTTCTATCCGCAGTCGAAAAAGGCCAGTGGGTGCTCTACGTGGCGTACCTCCTGATCGGGGTCGCGACGTTTGTCGTGTTCCAGTTCCTGTCCCAGGAGCAGGAAGCGCAGATGGCCGAGGAAAACCTCGGCACCGGGAAGGACCGCAAGGCGTCAAACGGCTTGGTCAAGGCCTCCCGGATGTTCAACCGCTATTTTATTGGCTGGGTCCGCGGGAAGCCCTACTGGGACAACCATCGCCTGAATTATCGGCGCAAGCTGATCTCGGCCGGCCTTCGCGACGACTTCACTCCCGATGAGTTCATCGCCTTCAAATTCTTCCTGGTCCTGTTTTTTCCAGTGGTCGGCATGATCTTGACGGTGACCGAGGTCTTCCAGGTCGACAGCTACCTGCTCTTGATTTCGGCCTGCCTTGGCTGGTTTTATCCGGACCTCTGGGCGCGCAGTCGAATCCTGGAGCGTCAGAGACTGGTGAAGCGTGCCATGCCCTTCATCGTCGATCTGCTCGCACTTTCGACTGAAGCCGGCCTGGACTTTGTGGGCGCAATCGGAAAAGTCGTCGAGAAGGCAAGGCCGAGCCCGCTCGTCGAGGAGTTCGAGCAGGTTCTCAAGGAGATCAAGGTGGGTTCGTCGCGCGCGGAGGCGCTCCGCGAGATGGCCCTCCGGCTCGACATGCCCGAAGTCAGCTCGTTCGTTGCAATCCTGATCTCGGCCGACCAGATGGGGGCGCCGATTGGAAGGACGCTGCGTCAACAAAGTGACCAGATCCGAACCCAGCGTTTCATGGCTGCCGAGAAGGCCGGCGCCGCAGCGGCACAAAAGCTCATCTTTCCAACGGTCATGTTCATCATCCCGGCCGTGTTCCTGATGATTTTTGGTCCCCTGATTGCCGCCTACTTCAAGGGTGGCGGTTGATTGACGCTGGCTGCGGAGGGTCATTTGAGAACTTCCCGGATCGTCTGCCTAACAAATCAAAGAGTTATTGCCGAAACGTGTTTCGAGGCGGTGCGATTTTTTGACCGCCTCCGGGGTCTCATTGGACGAACCGGACTTGGGCCGGGTGAGGCGATGTGGTTCCCGAAGTGTTCGAGCATCCATACTTGCTGGATGCGCTTTGCGATCGACGTGGTTTTCCTGCGTCCGTCACAGGGTGGCCGCAAGTCGTGGGTGGTGAGTTCGGTGCATGCGGGAGTTCGTCCGTGGCGCTGGCTCGTGAGTGATCGCAATGCGTCCGCCGTGCTTGAGCTCGGCGAGGGTGTTGCGAAGGAACGGGGCCTTTCCCCGGGGGATGAGGTGGAATGTATCGGCTGACGATCGTCGCGGGACCTAATCGCGGCACCAGCTATGTGCTCCATGATGGCGAGACGACCGTGGGTCGTCTTGCAGGGAGTTCCGTCGTCCTCAATTCAGGAAAGGTTTCCAAGCGGCATTGCAAGTTCGTCCTTGCCAATGGTGAGGTCATCGTCAAGGACGAGGGGAGCTCCAACGGAACTTTCGTGAATGGCGTGATCGTCCGGACTCCCAAGCAGATCGTGGCGGGCGACCGCGTGAGCATCGGCGAATTCGTCGTCGAGCTTGCATTGATCTCCGGTGACGTGGTCCGCAATCCCCTGGCATTGCCCGCGCAGTATGCAGGAAATGGAGCCAGGGCGCCCCAGTCTGTAGGTGTCGCATCCGATCCGGGCCTCCAGCAGTCGCACCAGGCCTCGATGTCCCAGCAGATGCAGCTTCAGCCCCAGGATCTCCGAGGCCGCCTCATCTGGGGCTTCGAGCATCGGCTGATGCCATACTTCTACAAGCTGATGCTCACCTACGAGTGGAGGACACTGCTCGCAGGGAGTTTCGGTGCCTTCGCCCTGCTTGCGCTGGTGTTCGTCGTCCAGCCGCTCGTGAGTTCAAGCGACGAGCTTGTGATCCGTGAAGTCCAGCAGAGGGCCAAGGTGCTCTCCAAGGTGGTCGTCGAGTCCAACCAGGGGAGCATCCAGCAGCGGATGTCCGGGCAGACCATGATCCCGGAGGCCATCTCCCGTGCGCCCGGCGTGCGACAAGCCATCCTCGTGGACATGGATGGGAGGATCCTTGCTCCGGCTGAAAAAGCCAGTGGCTACCAGACCACGGGATTCATCGCCACGAGCATCATGAGCGCCAAGAAGCAGTTCCTTGAGCGCGGCCAGCTCAAGACCTTCGTCAATATCCGTGGATCGGCGGCAGTGGTTGCGATCGAGCCGATGGTCCTTTACAGCCCGAAGGACGGAAAGAATATCCCGGTTGCCATGGGTGTCGTCGAGGTCGATTCCTCCACGGCGGTGCAGGGAATGGGTGATGGGGCAGTGGCTTTGTCCAATGCCCTCATCTGGCTCGGTGGTATG
>CAZDSX010000005.1:0-49037 GCA_964508305.1 uncultured Bacteriovorax sp. | reverse complement strand
CCACTCCAGATCCTGCACGAGGAGCTGGACCGCGCCCTCAAGGGCGAAGGAAGTTCCGTCACGCGGGAAGTGAAGTTCTCCGAACTCGGACAGCTCCTCGATGTGGTCGAGACTGCCATCCAGCGGGCCTCCAAGGCTTCGTCGGAAGGTTCAGGGGATCTGTCGGGGTCGGGAGCATCCGCTTCGATTGGTGAGGAGGTCGCAGCCTTCCGGATGGTGGGGGATGCGTCCTCGTTTGCCGTGGCGGTATGTGACGGTGACCGTCGTCCCGTTTACCTGAATGGCCCGTTCGAGAATGTGACCGGGATCCGCCTTGAATTTGGCGAGACACAGGCGCTTTCAGCGCTTGCACGTGACCAGGCCTTCGGATCCCTGCTGACAGACCTGTTCGACCGGACTCCCTCGAGTCCGGAGGGGCTCGCGGAGGACTTCGAGTTCTCCGGCGTCCCGTTCAATGTGCGGATGGTGGCGTTCAATGGTTCGGGATCGCAGCCCCGCGGCTTCGTGCTCATGGCCCGCAGACAGGAGGGTGTCTGATGGCAAGGCCCCCTGTTGGAAAATTCAAGACCCTCCAGGTGCCCCGCCAGCAGGGCGAGCTCGCCCGTTTCCGCATTCTCCGCGGGCCTGACAAGGGGAGTACGTTCGTCCTGTTCGAGGCAAGGGCCACCGTCGGCCGAGGCGAGGACAGTACCGTCACGATTGCAGACCTCAAGGCCTCCCGGCTGCACGCTGAGATCCAGCAGCTACAAGGCGCCTGGCAAGTGCGTGACCTGGGAAGCGCCAACGGAGTCCTCATCAACGGCAAGCAATCCCGGAATTCCGTGCTGAGGAGCGGAGACCTGCTTACCGTGGGCGAAACAGTCCTGGAGTTCCTCGGACCGGAACAGGGAACGATGTTCCTCGCCGCGCCGGCCCAGAGTGAGAGCCAGCTGGAAAAGCAGGCGGCAGACCGGCGCGACGCCAAGAAGCGCGCTCGAAGCCTGGTGGATCCGTTCGGGATGCACTCAGGGCACCAGGGCCCGGCAGCCGGCGTTCCCGCAAAGGGGGGCCTGCCCAAGGCAGCGAGGCTCGGCCTGGTCGCAGTCGCCGGAGTGGTCGTCATGGTCCTGCTGGAGAGCGGAGGCAAGGAGCCTCGCAAGCGGCAGGGGGGGAAGCGAGATCCCGGTTCCAGTGTGATCTCCCAGCAGGGTTCCAACGACCTTGCTTCGCTCCTGCCCCGGCTCGAGCCCTCGCCTCCGAACAAGACCGCTGAAATGTTCTTTCGACAGGGATTCAGGGAGTTCCGTGCCAGGAACTTCATCCGAGCCCGGACCCAGTTCGAGCTCGTCCTCCAGATCGTTCCCGATCATGAGATGGCACTGCGCTACCGTGACAACTGTGCCCGTGAGATCGAACTGGAGGTCGGAGTCCTGATGCAGCAGGGGCGGCGCAACCTCGAGGCCGGAAAGTTCCGCGAGTCGCGCGGACAGTACGAAACCGTCGTACGGCTGCTGAGCGGCGACCAGTCCAATCCCTCCTTCCAGGAGGCCCAGAAGCAGCTCGAGAAGATCAAGGGCGAGCTGGGGAAGGTGGACTGACATGAATGCAGTCCTCCTCATCCAGAAGAATGGACAGACCATCAAGAGCCAGCCCCTGGTGACGGGTGAGTCCTGGCTCGGGCGGGGCGAGGATTGCGTGGTCCGGCTCGATGATCGTGCAGTTTCGAGGCAGCATGCAGTGGTCCGATCCAGTGATTCGGGGCTGAGCATCGAAAAGAAGACCCGGCTTGCTCCCCTCAAGATCAATGGATCCGAGTGCGACGCCGCACTCCTCAAGGAGGGCGACGAAATCCTCGTGGGTCCCTTCGTGCTCAAGGTGGTTTTGAATGCCGAAAGGGCGGCCCAGTCCCAGCCCCATCCGCATCCGGCCATGGATTCCTCCCCGGTCGAGGTGGATCGATCACAGCCGGCCGCGCCTGTTCCGGAGATCGAATTGCCGGTGCTGGATTCCGAGCGACAGTTGGATGGACAGGCGGCTTCAAGTGTCCCGATGGAGCAGGCGATCCCGGATATCAGCCTCTCCCTCGATGGTGCCCAGTCCCAGCCCCAGCAGGGCGTGATGGAAATCCAGACTCCCGACATGACCTCGATGGTCGAGATGGCATCAGAGGATGCTCGCACCAAGGTCCTCACCACGTCGGCAGTGAAGCTCAAGCTCCGTTTTCCGCCGGAATCCGCAAGCATCGAATCAGGTGAGTTCGACCAGGAGGAGATTTCGATCGGTCGCGGAAAGGGCTGCGATGTCGTGCTCAACGACAAGAAGTCCTCGCGGAAGCATGCCATCATCCGCCGTGAGGGCTCGGGTGCGACGACGGTTTACACCATCACCGACCTCCAGTCCGCCAACGGGACTTATGTGAATGGAGCAAAGATCAGCGAACATCCCCTCTCGGGGGATGATTTGATTCGAATCGGAGATGTGGAGTTCATCGCACAGGCGGTGACCCCCGGGTACGAGGAGCGGGCGGAGAGATTCCTCAAGGTCGATCATGCAATCCAGATGCATGTGAACCCCGCCGAAGAGCAGGGTCTTTTCGGGGCGTCTCCGCCAATCGCCATGGGCGCTGATCCAAATGCCGGCGTACAGGCATTTGGTGGGGGCTCGACCGGCGGCGCCACAGGGCTGTCCAGCGTCGAGGGCATTGCGGGCATTTCCGCCGGGGGTTCGTCGGCCGGAAGCCTGATGGACCGCTACCGTGCCATGCCCCAGCGCACGCGCCTGCTCATGATCGCCGCAGTCGGGATGCTGGTCTTCATCCTGATGGACGAGGAGCCCGAACAGAAGAAGAAGGCTCCCCCCAAGAAGCAGGAAAAAGTCGTTGCCGTGGACCAGAAGCCAGGAGCAGTCGGAAAGAACGGCGAACCCGCGGCTCCGGTCCTGCCCAGCTTCAAGGAGCTCACGCCTGAACTCCAGAAGTTCGTCGAGACGCAGTATGAGACTTCGATGGAGTATTTCAGGAATCGGGACTTTGATCGCTCGCTCTACGAGATCCGGAAGATCTTCCAGTACGTGGTCGACTACAAGGACGCCAGGGATCTTGAGCGGTACTCAATCGAGGGCAAGCAGCGACTCCAGGCGCAGGAGGAGGAGCGCAAGCGCAAGGAATCCGAGAAGCAGATCCGCGAGCGGGTGGCCCAGCTGGTGATGGAGGTTGAGGGTCACATGAACCGCAAGGAGTACGATCGAGCCCGCGAGTTCTTTGCTCAGATCCAGACCATGGACCCTGAAAATGAGCAGGTCACCCTCTGGAAGAAGGAAATCCAGAAGTTCGAGGACGAGAAGCGCGAAAAGGAACAGCGCGATCGGATCGTGCGGGAGACCAATGAACACGCACGACAGGTGATCGCGGAGGCGGATGTGCTGCGCCGGGAGGCGCGCTGGCTGGATGCAGTCGCCCAATACGAATCGGCCATCAAGCTCGAGCCAACCGACAAGAAGCTCCTCGCCCGCGCCCGTGGGGGGATCGAAAAATCACGTGATGGCCTGAAGTCTGAGTTGGAGCCCCTCATGATCCAGGCCCGTGAGCATGAGGTGCATGGAGAGGTGGCGAAGGCATTCCAGACCTACGAAAAGATCAAGGTCATCGATCCAAAGAATGCCGAAGCCCGCGAGGGAATGAGTCGGATCAGGAATGCCCTGGGTGAGCAGGCCAAGAACCTCTACACCGAGGGCGTGCTTGCCGAAAGCTACAGTGATTTTGCGCAGGCCAAGGCCAAGTTCGAACAGATCGTCCAGAGTGCACCCAAGGATGATCCCTATTACGAGCGGGCGCGCAGGAAACTTCTCAAATACGTGGTTCGTGAAGAACCCAAGCTGGAGTGATGCATCGATGTCGAGCGAACTCATGATTCCGCGAATTCCAGTGTCGAAGTCCAACTTCGAGGAAACAGCCGGACTGGACGGGCTGAGTGAAAACCACCATGTCAGCCTGCCTTCGCGAGGAATCTTCGCCGTGGCTGATGGGCTGGGAGGGCAGGTGCACGGAAAGGCTGCAGCGAAGCTCTCATGTGACGGTGTCGTGGAGTTCCTCACCCGTGAAGCCGGGGATCGTGAAGCCACGATGCCCTTCGTGCTGCGCAGTTACTTCTCGCTGGCAGGCAATGTGCTTTTCAATGCGATCATCCACGCCCACCGGCAACTTCTCGCACGGAATGCCGCCCGGGGAATCCATGAAAAGGGCGCCGCCTCGGTGGTGGCCGGATTCGTGGATCGCGACACACTGGCCCTCGCCTCGGTCGGCAGCCTCTCGGCCTGGCTCCTGCGCGAGGGGCGCGTGAGGGAGCTCGTGAGTCCCCGCTCCTGGGGAAGGCTGGTGGATCCTGTCTCCTCGGTGGGTGGCGGCGGCGGCTGGATGGAGAGGATTCCGATGATGGCCCTCGGAGTGGGGGAGGACCTCGAGCCGGAGATCATTGAGGTGCGGCTCCGTCCGGGAGATCGACTGTGGGTTGGGACTCATGCCCCGGAAAGCTGGCTGGGTTTAGATAAACCCAATGAATTACAGGCACTTGCACAGGACCCCCAGGGGGTTGAATCCCTTTCGTTGACCTGGGAGTTTGGATAGTTGACGAGAATAGTATGTCTTTGGCTATAATCTAAGTCTGAGGAAGGAGTGCGTCGAACCCTCTCAGTATTTTTGAAGGAACGACCGAAATGTTGGCCATGAGCGCTGAATTACATTCCATGACCGTTAAGTCTTTCAAGGCAGGCGCCTCCCGTACCCTGTGGCGGCTGGTGCGCGACGAATCCGGCCAGTCAATGACCGAGTACATCCTGATCCTTGCCATGGTCCTGATGATCTTTTCCAGGCTGAAGGGTGTGTTCCTCCAGAAGATCATGGGCATGGTGAACAAGGTGGGTGAAGACATGGGCGAAGCCGCGCAAGACACTGGAAGTTGAGCCGGAATCCCCGAGGCTCCCTATGAAGACCGTGAATACCTCACTGCTCTCGGCCCTCTGGAAGGACGAAGAAGGGCAGGGCATCACGGAATACGTGCTGATCATGAGTTTTTCCGTCGTGACTGCGGTCCTCCTGGCCCGCACGATGAAGTCCGCGATCGATCGCGGTGTCCTGCTTTTCGGAGGAGAACTGGAGAGGGACCTCAAGACGGGGAGGACTCAGCTCGGTGCCTGGAAAAATTGACTCGAACCTCGCCGTCGTACTGACCTGTTCGATCGCAGCATTCACCGACCTGCGGTCGCGCAGGATACCGAACTGGCTCACCCTGGGATCCCTCGCCCTGGCAATGCTCGCGATGCCCTGGTCCACCTCGCTTCCGGGAGCGCTGGCCGGATTGGCGGTCTACCTTCCCTTCTTTGTCGTCGGCTGGCTGGGCGGAGGAGATGCCAAGCTGCTCATGGCGCTCGGTGCATGGGGTGGGGCGGGCTTCGCCCTCGACACTGCGATCAACAGCATCCTCATCGGTGGTGCACTGGGTATCGTCGCCCTCGTCCTCCGGGGAACGTTTCTGGACTTCATGAGGCGGCTCTGGATTTTCGTGCGCAGCATCGTCTATCGCGAACTGGAGATCGAGGCCTTCAAGGCGGATCCCGGATCGCGGCTTCCCTTTGCGATACCGATGGCGATCGCGGCGATCGGAAGGATTTACGGTAAGATTCCGGGGGTGCACGAATGGTTCGCCCGCTGAAGGCCGCGCAACCCGCTCGCGGTGAATCAGGGCAGGCTTTCACCGAGTACGTGCTCCTGCTCGTCCTGGTGACGCTGATCTATGCGCTCATCGTCCGACAGTTCAAGGCGATGGACCTGGCTGACAAGCTGCTGATCCCGCTGCGCGAGCAGTATGCTTATACCTACCGATACGGGGATCCCCGCGCCAGGGGCCCGGATGATGGCGGCCCGATCCGGCATCCCCGGGCGGTCACGGGCTCGAACGACAATTTCAGGCTCTTCCTCAATCCGGAGTCCAAGCAATGAGGAGGAACGAGGAGGGGCAGTCCACCATGGAGTTCATCCTGACGATGATCCTCTTCGTGGGGTTCCTGTTCTTCTTCATGCGGCTCTCCTACTTCCTCGCCTATGGAAACTTCGTGCAATACGCCACTTTTTTGGCGGCGCGGTCCTACCAGGCCGCGGGCCCCGATCCCGCTGACCAGGCCGACAGGGCGAGGCTGGTGATCGTGAGGCTGCTCAAGAAATCCGAGGGGGAGACGGGAACTGAACGGTATCAGTCGATTGCACAGGGCGTCGGTGGCGGAAATCCGACAGGAGCCGAGATCGGGCCGGGCAGTGGGTATAATCCGACAGATGTGGCTAACAGTTGGCTGCAAGGCGTCCGATATACTTATAGGAGTCGACTATTTGTGCGTCTTTTTGGAGCCATACCCAATCCGCCAGCCAACGGCCCGGTCCGACAGGAACCGGGTGCGGTCACGCTCACGTCCGAGAGCTGGCTGGGCCGCGAGCCAACGGTCTCGGAGTGCGAGTCCGAGATGAGGCGGCTCAAGGGCGAGGTGGACAATGGATGCTGAGATGAATCGACGCTCCGGGCAGAGCCTGATGGAGTTTGTGCTCATCCTTCCCGTGATGGCGGGCCTGCTTTTCCTGATGATCCGCGTGAGCGCGACGATCCAGGTTTCCATCGTCAACCAGAAGTATGCGAGGCAGAGGACGCTCGAGCTGGCCGACAACGGCGCCAACTATCCCAAGCTTCGGTTTCTTCGCGGCAACTTCATCGAGCGCCGGAGCAACCGGATGGTGGTCGGCGTGAGCGAGGAAACGACCGATGTCTCCTCGGGCGGCAGTTCCGAGATTGTGGCCACCGCTCCAACCCTGCCGATCACGAGCCGCAAGCAGCTTCCCGGCAGCAATGAAAACCAGACCGAGCCGGACGCAAGGAGCATCGTCCGCGTGAGGAATACCGTGGAGCTCTGCACGCCGTACCGGGTAGCACAGGCCGGAACCGGTGGCGCAGTCGAGCTCAGGTCAGAGTCATTGGCGGAGAGCACGGCCGCCAACGTCGCTTTCTGCAGGAGTGGTCGATGAACAGCAAGGCACTGGTGATCTCACTGGGTATGGCAGCGCTGGCAGTAGTCATGATCAAGGGCTATGTCGAGTCCGTCGAGGAGGCGGGCAAGAAGGACCTGGGTTCGCAGCTGCTGGTCATCGTCGCAAAGCAGGACATCAAGGAGATGGAAACCATCACCGAGAAGAGCCTCGAGTACAGGCAGGTTCCGAAGAAGTTCATGGAGCCGGGCGCGATCTCCGCGGACCCCAATGACAAGGACGAGAATGCCCGAGGCAAGGATCTCAAGCGCTTTGCCGGCACGATCGCAATCGTTCCAATCCGCAAGGGCGAGCAGATTTCCTTTTCAAAACTGAGCGAGCCTTCGGTCCGTACCGGACTCTCGCCGCAGGTCTCCCCCGGGCGTCGCGCCGTGGCGGTGCAGGTCAACGACATCACCGGGGTGGCAAAGCTCGTCAAGCCCGGTGATCGCGTCGATCTGATCGGAGTTTTCGACATGGGTGCCGGTCGCGAGAATAAGTTCGCCAAAGCCGTGCTCCAGGACGTCGTGGTGCTGGCCGTGGGCAAGTCGGTCACCAACAATCCGTCGCGCACGCTGGATGTCGACCCCTTCACAGGCAAGGAAAAGGTGCGTTCTCTCACTGAAGACGTCTCGTTCAATACCGTGACCATCGAGGTGGAGCCCGGGCAGGTGCCGGCGCTTGCCCTGCTCCAGTCAGGCACCGAGGCGCAGCTCTTCCTCTCGCTCAGGCATCATGACGACGATGAACGCGTGAATACGGGAACGATCGGTCTGAGGGACCTCGTGCCTGAGGCAGGAAGGGGAGGCGGGCGACTGCCCGCGAACCGCTGATGACCTTGCTGGCAAGGCTTACACGCATGGCCTGGCTCCTGGCGGTGGCGATCCAAATCGCCCCGCCTCTTGCCGTTTCCGGCGTTGCCCGGGCGGAAGAGCCTCCCACCGTGCGCAAGTCCAAGCTCACGCGTGACGAGTCCGAGGCGCAATCCGACCGGCGGACGATTTTCCTCGGAGTGGGCGAGGAGAAGGTCATCGACCTCGACTTCAAGACCACCGTTGAGGACAAGCAGCAGTTCATCCGGGTGGCCAATCCCATGATCGCGCTTCCAGACCTGATCAAGGTGGGCGAGCAGCAGCAGCTCACTCTCCGAGGCCTCAAGGTTGGAGAGACGACGATCAATATCCGCAGCTTCCCCGAGGGGGATCTCAAGCTCATCCTGACGGTCAAGGTGGCCGCAAACAACCTTGCCAGGATTGCCGAGGAGATTCGCACGCTCCTCCGGGACGTGGATGGAATCACGGTGGGGGACAATGGCGCCAAGGTGGTGATCGACGGCGAGGCGCTCGTGCCGGGCGACTATGGCCGTATCCTGACCGTGATTTCCGACAAGACCTACTCCGACCAGGTGATCAATCTGGCGACGCTTTCACCGGTGGCGCTCCAGGTTCTGGGGCGCAAGATCCAGGAGGACATCAAGGCCTTCGCACCCAATGTCACCGTCAGGGTGGTCAATGGCACGCTCGTGCTTGAAGGGACCGTCGACGACCCGGACCAGGCCAAGCGCGCGATGTCGGTTGCAACCCTTTACCTGCCCGAGCTCAAGCCGGGCCCCCAGCTCGAAAAGGACCCGACGGTCGTGCGCAAGCCGCCACAGCAGATGGTGGTGAGCTACATCCAGATCAAGCCCGCGCCCGCAAAAAAGGCGGAGAAGCTGGTTCGCGTCACCGTGCACTTCGTGGAGCTCGCCAAGGATTACAACAAGCTTTTCATGTTCAAATGGCAGCCTGGCTTCACCGCGGATCCGCAGATCACCGTGGGGACGCGATCGGATGGATCGGTGGGGACTTCGGGTGCGAGCTTCAGCGGCACGATCTCCAGCCTGCTTCCGAAGCTTCAGAGCGCACAAAGCGCAGGTTATGCAAGGATCCTCAAGTCGGGCACGCTGATCACCCGGAGCGGGCAGGCGGCAACGCTCCGTGAGGAGACTGAGTTTCCGTTCCTGGTCGCCGGACCCAACGGGACAACGACAGGCGGCAAGCAGGCGGTGGGCCTTTCCGTGGCTGTCACGCCGACCATCCTGCAAAATGATGACGTGGCGCTGGATCTCAACCTGAACCAGATCAACCTCGTGGGTCAGGCGCCTGCAGGAGGCGCGGCACCGATCACGGCCACGCATGCGGTTACATCCAAGCTCTACGTCAAGGTCAACGAAAGTGCAGCCGTTGCGGGAGTGAGTTCGCAGGAGGTCGGGACCGACTTCAACAAGGATCCCGGAGATGCCCCCAAGGGGGATCCGATCTTCACCGTCATCCGGGCCAAGTCGTACCGCAAGAAGAAGTCGCAATTCGTCATCTTCGTCACGCCGCAAGTCATCGAGAATGCCTCTGAAGGCACGGAAGACCTCAAGAAGAACTTCAGGGTGAGGATCAACTGACAATGGCCGGTCACATCATAGCAGTCGTGGGAGGCAAGGGAGGGGTCGGCAAGAGCGTGTTTGCGGCCAACCTCATGCTCGCCTACATGCAGGACATGCGGCAGCGCCCCCTGCTCGTGGACGCGGATCTCCACAGCCTGGGCGACCAGAACATCATCCTGAACCAGAATCCCCCCAAGACGCTCATCGATGTTTCCAAGATCCAGGGGCCCGTGGACCTCAAGTCCCTGAGTCCGCTCATCGTCAACGCCCAGCAGGGATACAGCTTCGTCGGTGCACCGAGGGACGCAATATCGGCCCGAGACCTGGATATCGAGGGTTACGGTAAATTCCTCAAATCCGCTTCGGCGCTCTTTCCATGGGTCGTGGTGGACTGCGGTAGCTCCATGGATCCGATCGCGCTCAAGACGTTCGAGTACGCCACGGCGATCTTCGTGATCACCACGGCCGACGTCATCGTGGTCAACCAGACCAAGAGGATCCTGTCCAAGATCCAGGAGCTGCTCTTTCCTCCGGAGATGGTCCAGATCGTCATCAACCGCTACTCACAGAGCACGCTGATCACACCCGCCATGATCCAGAAGAACCTCGGACGGCAGGTCTTTGGTGCGATCCCCGATGAACCGCAGACCTGCGACCAGGCGCTGTCCAAGAGCATGCCGCTCGTGCTGGCGGCGCCGGCGTCCGGCGTGGCCCGTTCCTACCACGAGCTTGTCAGGAAAATGCAGCAGGTGAACCTGCTGGATAATCTCGCGAAGCTCAAGAAGCCGACAGGCGTGGCCAGCAAGGCGCTCGATGCCGCATCCAAGGGGGGCGAAGCGGGTGCTCCGGGCCAGCCGGGTGGCGGTCCAAGCGCGCGGAGTTCATCGGCGCCGCTCGATCCATGGACGGCGATGAAGCTCAGGATCCACAAGGGCCTCATCGACTCGCTCGACCTCAAGAAGACCAATACTGATACGACGGATCCCAAGCAGAAGGCGATCCTTCGCGAGAAGACCAACAAGGCCGTGCTCGACATCCTGCAGGTCGAGGATACGGCTTCGCTGTTGCCCACGCGTGAGCTCAAGGCCCAGATGGTCAAGGAGGTGCTGGATGAGGCGCTTGGCCTCGGCCCGCTCGAGGATCTCCTTGCCGACGACCAGGTCAACGAAATCATGGTGAATGCCCGCGACCAGATCTACATCGAGCGGGCAGGCAAGAACATGCTCTCCAAGGTCACCTTTTCGAGCGAACAGCAGATGATGAATGTCGTCGAGCGCATCGTGATGCCGCTTGGCCGTCGTGTCGATGAAAAGACGCCCTATGTGGATGCCCGACTTGCCGACGGTTCCCGCGTGCACATCATCATCCCGCCGCTTGCGCTTCGCGGACCCACGATCACGATCCGTAAGTTCCCGAAGCGTCGGATGGAAGCCAAGGATCTCGTGGCAAAGGGTTCTGCAACGGAGGAAATCATGGACTTCCTGCGTTGCTGCATCGAGGCCAAGCTAAACGTGGTCGTGAGCGGCGGTACCGGATCCGGTAAGACAACGCTCCTCAACGTGCTGAGCAACTTCATCCCGGCGAGCGAGCGCATCATCACGGTCGAGGACTCTGCCGAGCTCCAGCTGGGACAGGAACACGTGGTGAGGCTCGAGACGAGGCCCAAGAACATCGAGGGCGAGGGGGAGGTGAGCATTCGTGAGCTGATCAAGAACTGCCTCCGCATGAAGCCCGACCGAATCGTGGTCGGTGAGTGCCGCAGCGGTGAAGCCCTGGACATGCTCCAGGCCATGAATACCGGCCACTCGGGTTCGCTCACCACTCTGCACTCCAATAACCCGCGTGAGTGCATCCAGCGCCTCGAGACACTGGTCATGATGGCAGGGCTCAACCTGCCGTCCAAGGCAATCAAGGAAACGATCTCTTCCGCGGTCAATCTCATCATCCAGCAGAGCCGCCTGAGCGACGGGACACGCAAGATCACCTACATCACCGAGGTGACCGGAATGCAGGGGGATGTGATCAGCCTTCAGGATATCTTCGTCTACAAGCAGGAAGGGCTCGACAAGAAGCGCAACATCATCGGTCGCTTCGTCCCGACCGGCTTCGTACCCAAGTTCGTCGAGGAGATGGAGGCCAAGGGAATGCGCATCTCCCGTGCGCTCTTCAGTCCCAAGGCGCCGCCGTCCTCGCAGGCAGGGTGATCCCTCATGGAACTGGTGCGCAACCTCGGTTACCTGGTCGCCTTTGGGGCCGTATTCGGGATTGCCTACCATTACAGCCAGACGTTCCTGGACTGGCTCCGCTTCCAGTCGATCGGCACGCGCGACTACATCGTCGAAAAGCTCACGCTGATGTTCATCGACACCCCTCCCGAGAAGATCCTCCTCTACATGTTCCTTGGGAGCTTTGGCTCGGGTGCATTCGTGTTCTTCATCTTCCTGCCGGACTGGCAGCCCGGCCTGGTCTTCGGGATCATCACCACCATCGTGGGTTGGAAGCTCCCCCGTCCGATAGTGGATTTCTTCTTCGAACGACGCGTCAAGAAGTTCGTCTCGCAGATGGTGGACGGCCTCGGCCTCATGTCCAACGGACTCAAATCGGGACTCTCGATCGTCCAGGCGCTGGGTCTTGTGATCCAGGAGATGCCCAGCCCGATGAAGGAGGAGTTCTCGCTCGTGATGAACGAGAACAAGCTCGGCTCAAGCCTCGAGGAGGCGTTCAACAACCTTGCCCGGCGCGTGCCTGCCGAAGATGTCGAGATGTTCGTGACGGCCATCAACATCCTCAAGGAGACCGGCGGAAATTTGGCGGAGACCTTCGACACCATTGTCATCACGATCCGCGAGCGAGTGAAGATCGAGGCCAAGATCTCCGCCATGACTGCTCAGGCTTTCTACCAGGGAATGATCATCATGGGTGTTCCTCCGCTGCTCGGGCTCGTGCTGAGCCAGTCAGACCCGGAATTCATGGAGCCGCTCCTGACCACGGCGATCGGCTGGATGATCATTGGTGTCATTCTGATATTGGAGGTGGTCGGTTTTTTTGTCATGATCAGGGTTACCAAGATCGACGTTTGAAACCGCTACTTTCCGTGCATCGGAGCCCTTACATGAACATTCGCTCGTTCCGCATCCGTTTCCTCTCCCTGGTCGCGCTGCTCGCCGCAGCTTCTGCATCTGCCAACGTGAGCCTGAAGAATGGCAACTTCTTCCGTGGCTACACGGATATCGTGTACCAGGGCGGCTTCGAGCCCAAGATCGAGCGTGTCTACAACTCCAAGACCAACTACACCGGCGTGTTCGGTCCGGGTTGGGGCAACGAATATGAAGTGAAGCTCACCGTCTCGGCGGACGGCAGCGTGGTCGTGCAGGAGTACGGCGGTGGAGCCGAGAACCGCTTCGTGCCGACTGCAATGAAGGCAGGCGACATTGATGAGGCAGTGAAGAAGATTTCAGAAGCCCTCAAGGACAGCGGTCGCTTTGGAACGCAGAAGCTGTTTGATGAGTACAAGGCCAAGCTCAAGGGGGATGCCGCATTCCGTAACGACGAGTGGCAGGCACTGGTCAATGTCGGGAAGCTCAAGCCCCGCCAGCTCGCTACGGGCGCACAGCTCGTGAGCAATCGGTTTGCATTCCAGACCGTCACTCGTACTGCCGACGGCTACCAGCGGAGCTACGACAATGGCAAGGTCGAGCGCTTTAATGAGAAGGGAAGCCTCGTCAAGGTCATGGATAGGAACGGCAACTTCATCGACTTCACCTACGGCAAGGATGGCCGCCTGGAAAAGCTGGTCGATAATTTCAATCGCAAGATGTTCTTCACGTTCAACTCCAAGGGGCTGCTTGAAAAGATCCAGGGAGAGGACGGCAAGGAGGCCAAGTACGGATATAACTCGGCCGGAGAGCTTTCCGAGAGCAAGGATACGGAAGGCAACGTGTACAAGTACAAGTACAGTGCTGATGGCCAGCATAACCTGGTCGAGATCAGCTACTCCGACAAGACCAACATGCAGATCGAGTACCACGGCCGCGACAAGTTCGGCAGCGTCAAGAGCGTCAAGGAGCGTGATGGTTCAAAGATGGAATATGACTATGCCTTTGATCCCAAGGACAAGGGGCACATCAGCATTTCGGTGGCCTCCAAGGACCCGGACAATAAGGCGGTCTCGACAGCAAAGTACGAGTACTTCCAGAAGACCAAGGGTGATGGCGAAGAATGGACCTACAAGATGGTCAGCGTCACCGATGGTGAGAAGACCGAGACGACCTACAACGAGTGCTGCGGACTCCCCCTGATCATCAAGCGGGGGGGGGATGAAACCAGCTTCCAGTACGACACCAAGGGCCGCGTGACCCGCAAGGTTACACCGACCGAAGTGACCGAGCTCGCCTATGACGCCAAGGCCGGCAAGGTGGCCAAGGTTGTGCGCAACTCCAAGATCGACAAGAAGCTCTCGAGCTGGTCACAGTTCCAGTACGACGATCGCGGCAACCTCGTGTTCGCCAAGAATTCGGACAAGAAGGGCGTGAAGCTTTTTTATGACGCCAACGGCCGCATCAAGTCGCTGATCGATCAGGACCAGCGCCGCCTGGACTTCAAATATAACGAGAACTCCAAACCCGTGGAGATCACGGATCCCAAGCTGGGTACGATCCGCGTGAGCTACAAGAACAGCGGGGAGATCGACAAGATCGACAGCTCGGCTGGCCAGAAGGTGGCCCTCCAGGTCACCAGCGCCTTCCAGAACCTGCTCGAGATCATCCGTCCTGCAGGAGTGAACCTGTCGTTCTGAGGCAGGCTCAAGTTCAAGGCCACGCCTGCCGATAAGGTTTAGGCAGGTGTACAAGGTTTGTGCACTTTTGGGCTTTGAGCTCGATTCTACGGGGTTTTTAGCTGGTATCAGGCTTGCTTTGAATAGTGAGTGAGAGAGGTTACAATTAAAACACTTATGAAGAACTTCAAGATCGCCTTTATCCTGGGTCTGTTTGCAGTCTCCCTGAATGGCGCCGCCTTCGCCGACGAGGGCGCTTCCGTGGGTGAGAAGTCCGATGCTTCCAGCTGCGCCGCTGCCAGCGACGAATCGGCCAAAAAGCCCGTCGTGGCCTCCAGCTCGGGCGGCTCGGAATCGAGCTCCGACTCCAAGTCCTCCTCTTCCGCCAAGTAAGCGCGGATTTGGAACGTGATTTCAGGCCGGATCCCTGCGGGGATCCGGCTTTTTTTTTGTCCAGGGCCGCTCAAGCGCCGGCTGCAGCCCTTCATCCTCAATCCGCTTGCTTCACTCCGCGCCCGAATCGTCGAAACTCTAGACAGGTGTGACGGATCTGACCTGACACACCCCTGGGGTGATCCAAAAAACCCTGTGTTTTCGCGGTAAAAGGCCTGTGTCCGGTTGGCATCACTGTTGCTCTCGTGACATCCCATAGAGAGGTAATGAAAATGCTCCAGTGGATGATCGTTGCAGCAGTGGTTTGTGGAATCGTCTCGACTTCGGGTGCCAGCGCCAATGTGTGGAGCAAGCCCCAGCTCGGTGAAAAGACCTCGTCTTCGGGCTACAAGCCCGTGATGCTTGCCTGTGGCAAGATGGTCATGAAGCGCGAAGTGATGCAGGACTTCACTCCGTCCAAGCAGCCTGCCAAGTCGGCGACTTCGGGCAGCGCGCTGGTCACCAGCCGCTAAGGTCGAATCAATCAGTTTGCAGTGCGGGCCTGTCCGGACAGAATGCTGTCCAGGCGGGCCCGTTCTTCTTTGGAGAAGCGCTCTGCGCGCTGGGTGCCCTGGCGAAGCTTCTGGGACAGGCTCGAAACCGAGGGCAGTTCGGGCAGTGTCGGCACGCGTGCCGGAACCCGGGGTGAATCAAAATGGGCGAGGGTCGAGCGGATATGGTCTGAGATCGGGCGATTGCGCCACTCGATCACCTGGCCCAGGACCAGGATCACTACCGCAAAAAACGTCCACTTGAAGATGGAACCAATCCAGCCCAGCATCAGTGCGTACCGTGGTTCGAGTTTTCGCTGACCAGGTGCCAGCGGAAGTTGGGGAGCCTGGAGCCGGCCCACCGGCCTGCGCCCGACTCGATGGCAAGGCCCAGCCAGTCTTCGAGCTGCCTGAGCTGGCTTGGATTCATCCACTGGGGAACGCCGAGGCTTAGGCCGTCGCATTCGGCAAGCTTTCGGGCTGCGATCACGTTGGCAAGCTCGAGGGCCGCGGAGTCATCCTTCCAATCGCCGCGGTCCACGTTCAGGAGCAGCCAGCTGCCTCGCGTGCCCTGTCCCGTGCCGAGCAATGAGACGATGATCCAGTCCTGCTTGCGATCTTCGAGGATTTTTTCGCGGGAAATGGGAATGCTGAAGAGCTTGTCGATCCCAAAGAAGTCGAATTCGAAGTTCATCCGATTTTCTGCTCCCGATCGGCCCTGGGGCCGCTTCCGCCCCCGAGGCAGTGCTCGAGGGTCTGGACAACTTCCGTTGCACTGAAGGGCTTGAGTACATAGTCGCGGGCTCCGGCATGGATGGATTCCATGACCAGGGTTTCCTGTCCCATGGCCGAGACCATCACGATGCGGGCCTGGGGGTCGGCCTTGAGAATCTTCCGGGTGGCCTCGATGCCGCTCATCTTGGGCATCACGATGTCCATGGTGACGAGCGAAGGACGAAGCCGAGAGTACTGCTCGACGGCATCCATGCCATTGGCGGCCTCGCCGACCACTTCAAACCCTGCCTCAGAGAGGATCGCCGCGAGCGTCTTTCGGACAAAGGCGACATCATCGACGACCAGAACTGAACGACTCATAAAACCCCTCTTCCCTGACCACGATTGTAAGGGAAATTTGCATGCAAGGGGAGGTGAGAAGTGAAGGGGCGGAGGCCCGGAGGGCCGTCAATCGCTTGACGGATTGGAAAGCCGCTCGAGGATCACGGCCTGGATCGCGCGGGCATTTGCACTCCGGACGACAAATCGAAACCTGCCCTGCGGAGTATCGTAATGGATCTCATCATCCGGCTCTGGAATGCGGCCGAACTGCTGGAGGAGGAATCCTCCGATGGTTTCATAAGGGCCTTCAGGGATCTCGAGGTGCAGCTGTTCATTGAGCTGGACGATCTCCTGCTTGGCAGGGATCCACCAGCGGCCCTCCGAAATCTCACGGTAGCCGCCAGTCTCATGGTCGTACTCATCCCGGATCTCCCCGACGATTTCCTCGACGATGTCTTCAACCGTGAGGACTCCGACTGCTCCACCGTATTCATCGACGACGATGCACATCTCCGAGCGCTTGATGCGCATCTCGCGGATCAATTCCTCAAGCTCCTGGCTCTCGGGGGCATAGTGGGGTTGGCGGATGAATGATCGGACCTGCGCCTCGAGATCAGTGGCCGAAAACAGATCGGCCACGTCGAGGATGCCCACGATGTTATCGATACGCTCCTGGTACACAGGCATCCTTGAGTGTCGGTGGCGCTGGAATTGATCCAAGGCCTCCCGCACTGTCGCTTCGGCCTCGATCGCATCGACCTTGACCAGCGGGATGAGCGCATGCTGGGCTTCGGTCCCCTTGAAGTCGAGGATCCTACGGATCAGGCGTTTTTCACTCGTGGTGATCTCCGAGTCCCGGCGGGTGGAGGCAACCAGGGCCCTGAGCTCCTCTCGCGTCGAGCGGCGCTTGCCGACGACGAGCTCCTCGAGGGGATCGATCGCCCGGGAGAGGCGTGAGGTGTAGCCACCCAGGAGGGATGTGAGCGGATAAAAAAGGTAGTAAGTCCAGTCGATGATCGGTGCGACAATCGGTGCCATCCTTCCTGCATGGAGCTGGAACAGGGTCTTGGGAAGGATCTCTCCCAGGATCACGATGAGCGGCGAAGTGATCGCAACTGCGATTGCATCGGAATGTTCACCCCACCGTTCAAGCACCCAGAGCGCAACGAGGACCGAGGAGGTCACGATGCACAGGCTGGTGATGAGCAGGGTGGTGGAAAAGATTCGCTCGGGTGCCTGGACCAGCTTCAGGGCGCGGGCGGCGAGCCTGCTTCCATCCTTGGCCTTGCCCTGCAGTTCCAGGCGATCCGCCGAAAGCAGTGCGATCTCGGCTCCCGAGAACAGGGCTTCAATGCAGATGAGGAGAAAGACCCAGGCAAAGAGCATCATGGAGCGCGTGCTCCGTCCTGCCCGTGGATGAGTTCTTCGAGCAGCTCATCGAGGATCTGGTCGAGGGTGAGGATTCCGATGGGCTCGCCCTGCGGTGATTCGATCACTGCGATATGGGTTTTGGTCTGCCTGAAGCGCTTGAAAAGTCGGTTTGCAGGGAGGTTTGCCGGGACTGTCATGGGCTTGTTGACCAGCTCGATGACTTCGGACTGTCCAAGGGAGGGATTGAGGCGGGCGCGAAGCAGGTCCTTCATGTAGAGGATGCCCACGATCTTCTTGCGATCCCTGGAGTAAACGGGAACTCGGGGTGACTTGTGCTGGCGGATCTGCTGGATCGCCTGCTGGACGGTGAGCGACTCGCTGATGGTGGCCACCTGGGAGATCGGGGTCATGAGCTCCCTGACCTGCGTGTCATCCAGGTTGAATACGTTCCGGATCAGCTCCAGTTCGCTCCGATGGATGGCGCCTTCCTTCTGGCCCTCTTCGGCCATTACCAGGAAGTCCTCCTCCCTGAGAGGAACGCTCGCATCTCCGTGAAGGCTTGAGTCCTGCGTCCGCGCCACGAAGCGGACCAGACGGCTGATGGCGACGCGCACCGGCTTCATGACGGAGTAGAGGGCAAAGAGTCCGCCCGAAGTCATGGGGGCAATGAGGGTATTTGCGCGGACTCCGACGGTCTTGGGTGTCACTTCGCAAAATAGGAGCACGAGCGGAGTGGTGATCAGGATTCCGGCCAGCGTCTTGGTCCACCAGGACCAGTCACTCGAGGGCATCCAGCGATCGACCACGCCCGTGAGAAGGGTGGAGAGCGAGATGTTCACGACCTCGTTGAGGACGAGGATCGTGATCAGTACGCCGCCCGGATCGGACTGGAGCTTCTTGATCGTCTTGTGCTTGGTTTTCAGGCGCTCACGGATGGACCTGAGCTGGAACCGGGAGAGGCTGAAAAGGGAGACTTCGGCTGAAGATAGGAATGCGGAGCACCCAATGAGTGCCCCGCATCCTAGAAGTTCAAGAGCTGTCACGATATCCGGTAACTACGCAGCGAAGTCTTCGGAACCGGCTGCAAGACCGGTCTTCTTGGTCTTGCCACCCCGACCCGTGCGGGCCGGAGCTTCGTCGGTGGAAGCCACCGGTGAGCGGCGGACCCGCTCACCGGCAATCTTCTTGGCCAGCGCCACATCCAGTACCTGGTCGAAGGTCTTGACCGGGACGAAGGTGAGCTGCTTGCGGAATTCCTCGGGGATATCCTCGAGGTCCTTCTTGTTCTTGTCCGGGATCACGATCGTCTTGATCCCGTGCCTCATCGCAGCCAACGCCTTTTCCTTGAGCCCGCCGATCGGGAGGACCTTGCCCGTCAGGGTGATTTCACCCGTCATGGCGACGTCCTTGCGGATCGGGATTCCCGTGAGGCGGGAGATGATGGCGGTCGCCATCGTGATCCCTGCCGACGGACCATCCTTGGGGATGGCTCCCTGCGGGAAGTGGACGTGGATGTCGGTCGTCGAGAACACTTCCTCGTCGAGACCGAAGTCCTCGGCCTTCCAGCGGATGAAGCCGAGGGCCGCCTGGGCCGACTCCTTCATCACGTCACCGAGCTGGCCGGTGAGCTGGATGCTGCCCTTGCCGCGGGCGGTTGCCGTTTCGACGTAGAGGATTTCTCCACCTACGGCGGTCCAGGCCAGTCCCGTTGCGATGCCGACTTCGTCCTTTTCCTGCTCTTCTTCACGGATGAAGGGAGCTGGGCCCAGGAACTTGTAGGTCAGTTCCTTGTCCACGACGGTCTTGTCGGTCTTGCCTTCGGCCACAAGCCTTGCGGTCTTGCGGCAGAGGGTTGCGACAAGGCGCTCGAGGTTACGGAGACCGGCTTCGCGGGTGTACTGGGACACCACGGTACGCACGGCTTCGTCGGTGACTTCGATCTGGTCCTTGCTCAGGCCGTTTTCGGTGGTCTGCTTCGGGACCAGGTAGCGACGGGAGATGAAGAACTTCTCTTCTTCCGTGTAACCCGAGAGCTGGATCACTTCCATGCGGTCACGGAGTGCCGAAGGGATCGTCTCGAGGTTGTTGCAAGTCGCCACGAACATCACGTTGCTCAGGTCGAGCGGGACGTTCATGTAGTGGTCGCGGAACGTGTTGTTCTGTTCCGGATCGAGCACTTCAAGAAGCGCCGCCGACGGATCGCCGCGGAAGTCGCTGCCAAGCTTGTCGATTTCGTCCAGGACGAAGATCGGGTTGTTGGTGCCCGCCTGTTTCATCCCCTGCACGATACGACCGGGGAGGGCCCCGACGTAGGTACGGCGATGGCCGCGGATTTCCGCCTCGTCCTTCACGCCACCGAGCGAGATGCGGACGAATTCACGTCCGAGCGCCTTGGCGATCGATCGACCCAGCGAGGTCTTGCCGACACCCGGAGGGCCGGAGAAGCAAAGGATCGGACCCTTCATCTTCTCCTTGAGCTTGCGGACTGCGAGGTACTCGAGCACGCGTTCCTTGATCTTGTCGAGGTTGTGGTGGTCGTCGTCCAGGATCTTCTTGGCGTTTGCCAGGTCCAGGTTGTCGACCGTCGACTTGCTCCACGGAGTCTCGATCAGCCAGTCCAGGTAGGTGCGCAGCATCGATGCTTCGGAGGCATCCGGATGCATGCGCTCAAGACGGCCGAGCTGCTTCATGGCCTCGAGCTCGACTTCAGGCGGCATCTTGGCGTTGGCGACCTTCTCGCGGAGGTCGTTCATCTCCTCGCCCTTTTGGTCGTTGTCACCGAGCTCGCTCTTGATTGCGCGGATCTGTTCGCGGAGGAAGTACTCCTTCTGCGACTTGGTCATCTCGTCCTTGGCCTGCGAACGGATCTTGGCCTGGAGGGTCAGGACTTCGATTTCGCGGGCAAGGATTTCGTAGACCTTCTTGAGGCGTACAAAGGTGTCGGTCGTCTCGAGGACGCCCTGGGCTTCGGACACCTTGAGGCCGAGGTTGGAGGACACGAGGTCCGCCAGGCGACCCGGGTCGTGAATGTCATCGAGCACCATCAAGATATCCGGCGAAAGCACCTTGCCGAGCGAGATCACGCGCTCGAGCTGTTCACGCACGGTACGCATGAGGGCTTCGGATTCGCTCTTGGGAGTGGTCGACACGTCGTCGATCTTGGTGATCTTGCACTCGAAGAACGGGTCCTGGCTCTTGAACTCGTCGATCTGCGCCTTGCAAAGACCCTGGGTAAGGATCTTGATGCGGCCGTCGGGCAGCTTGCGCATGCGCATGATCATCGCAACCGTACCGGTCTTGTAGATCCCTTCCGGGGAAGGATGCTCGTCGCTGATATCCTTCTGGGAAGCGAGGAGGATCAGGCGATCGTTGCGGGCGAGGGCTTCCTCGACGCTCTTGATGGAAGAATCACGCCCCACGAACAGGGGAATGATCATATAAGGGAAGACCACGATGTCCCTGACAGGGAGCATCGGCAGCGTCTGTGGGATTTCTACTTGTTCACCGTCGTAGTTAGTTACCATTCTAGCGCCTCCGAGCGCACGGTTGATCCGGCATGAACTGCTCCAGAACCTTCTGGGTAACGATTCGGTGTTTGTGTGTGCCCCCTTGAGGTAAAAAACCTCGCAAAAGAGCTTAAATAACGGCCATTTATTGACTGAAATGCGCCAGAAAACGGGCGCAAAATATTTGGCGCCGGGGATTCAAAAAAAAACCCCGGCCGCGGGGGCCGGGGTTTTCATTCGCTACGATCGACTGGCCGGGTGGGCCGGTCAGCCTTAGGCGTAGATCTTTTCCTTGTGCTCCTCGCGCTCCTTGCAGGCGATGCAAAGGGTGGAGACCGGGCGGGCTTCGAGGCGGCGGGGCTCGATCGGCTCCTCGCAGTCTTCACAGGTACCGAAGGTCCCTTCTTCCATGCGTCCGAGGGCCTGGTCGATCTTGGAGAGCAGCTGGCGCTCGCGATCGCGGAGGCGGAACATGAGGTTTTGGTTCATTTCAGAGACCGTGAGGTCCGTTTCGTCGGCCAGGTCGTCCTGGGACAAAACGAGGTCGTTTTTCACGGCATTTTTAGAGTTATTGAGAATCCGCTGCTTCTCATCGAGAAGCGACTTGCGAAACCGATTCAGAGTCTTCGCGTCCATTCGAATTTCCCCCCGTACTTAAAACACGTCGTTTGAAGGGCCCGGCTCCCCACACACTTGGGAGCTAAGTCCTAGATTTTAGGTCCGGTACTACTCGACCACAAGCGTTTTATAAGGACATCTAAGAAGGGTCAATCGAAAGAATCGAGCTTTCTAAGAAAATCTTAGGACGTCTTTTGGCTGGGTTCGGACAGTACTGCTCCTAAAAACTGCTCGGTGGGAGTACTGGGAAACTTGAGGGTTTTTGGACTTTCCGATACCCCTCTAGGTCCACAGGAAATCTCCAGGAAGCCTCAATGAGTCCACAGTCTCGCACGCTCAAATCGGGAGTCGCCGTCATCATTCTGGCAGCAGGTCAGGGAAAGCGGATGAAAAGTCCGCTTCCCAAGGTCCTGCACCCCGTCTCGGGGCGTCCCATGATCCTTCATATCCTTGAAACGGTCGCGCGCGCGCTCCCGGGAGCTACGGTTGCCATCGTCGTTGGGCATGGCCGCGAGCAGGTGGAGCAGGTGGTGAGAGAGGCCTCCCAGTCCCTCGGACTTGAGATTGTCTTCGTCCATCAGTCCGAGCAGCGCGGAACCGGGCACGCGGCCCGTGTGGCGATGGACTCGGAGTGGGGAGCCGAGGTCACCCGCAAGAAGTTGCCCGTACTGGTCCTTCCCGGAGACCTGCCGCTGATCCCGAATGCGCTGGTTTCGCAGGTTGCGGAAGATCTGGGCCGGTCCAATACGCTCAGGCTCCTGACAACCGAGCTCGAAAATCCCACCGGCTACGGACGAGTCCTTCGTCGAGGAAAGAAGGGTGCCGTCCTTCGGATTGTCGAAGAGCGCGATGCCAAGCCGCGCGAGAAGGAGATCAAGGAGGTAGCGACTTCGATCTACTTCTTCCAGGGCGGATTCCTCAAGGCAGCGCTTGCACGCCTGACCAACAAGAACGCGCAGGGAGAGTACTACCTGACCGACGTCGTGGAGCAGGCAGCTCGTGCCGCGAAGAAGATCGACGTGCTGAATTGGCCCGAACCCACGGACCTTCGGGGAGTCAACGACCCATGGGAACTCGCCGAGGCGACCGAGATCCTCAATCATCGGATCATCAAGCGCTGGGCGATGGAGGGCGTTCGCTTTGTGGCGCCTCGTTCGACCTGGATCGAAGCGACCGTGGAGATTGCCGCCGGGGCGGAGATCCAGCCCAATGTCGTCCTTCGGGGACGTACCAGGGTTGGTGAAGGTGCCGTCATCAAGGCGGGAAGCGTGATCGAGGATTCGGTCGTTGGTGCGCGCGCCCAGGTGGGCCCTTATGCGCACCTTCGTCCAGGGTCCGATGTGGGCGAGGAGTCCAAGATCGGGAACTTCGTGGAGCTCAAGAAGGCTCGCATCGGACGCAAGACGAGCATCGCCCACCTATCTTATGTGGGTGACGCCGAAGTGGGTTCCAAAGTGAACATCGGCTGCGGATTCGTGACCTGCAACTACGACGGCAAGTCCAAGCATGTGACGAAAATCGAGGACGAGGCGTTTGTTGGCAGCGACTGCCAGGCCGTGGCTCCGGTCACCATCGGCAAGGGCGCCTACATCGCCTCGGGATCCACCATCACCAAGGACGTCGAGCCGGAGGCGCTTGCTTTTGCACGCAGTCGCCAGGTCAACAAGGCGGGCTATGCCCGTCGCTACAAGGGAAATACCTAAAGATGTGCGGAATCGTGGGATACGTCGGTTCGCGTCCGGCCGTGGATGTGGTGGTCGGGGGACTTCGCCGCCTGGAGTACCGGGGATATGATTCTTCGGGAGTGGCGCACTTTGCGGGCTCCAAGGTCGAGATCACCAAGTCCGAAGGCAAGCTCCAGAATGTCGAGACCCTGCTCAAATCCGTCTCCACTGCGGCAGCCGCGCGCTGTGGGATTGGCCACACGCGCTGGGCCACCCACGGAAAGCCCACGACGCAGAACGCGCACCCCCATCGCACGGGGCACGTGGTGCTCGTCCACAATGGAATCATCGAGAACTACCAGGAGATCAAGGCCGAGCTGATGGCTCGCGGGCACAGGCCGCAGTCCGAGACCGACAGCGAGCTTTTTGGATTCCTGGTGCTCGAAAAGATGGACGCAGGAAAGTCCATGCTCCAGGCCGTCCGCGAAAGTTTCCTTCAAGTTCAAGGTGCCTGCAGCATCGTCGTGATGAGTGAAAAGGAACCCGGAAAGATCGTCGGAGTCCGGATGGGGGCTCCCATGGTGGCTGCTAATGATCCGCAGGGCGGAGCAATCCTCGCCAGCGATGCGCAGCCGCTGCTCGAGTATACGCGGGATGTCGTGTTCATGGAGCATGGTGATCTCGTCCTGGGTACCGAAAAGGGACTCGAGTTCAGCGAGCTGGCTTCGGGCAAGCCGGTCACGCGGCAGACCACGCGGCTGGACTGGACCCCCGGTGCCCTCGACAAGCAGGGATTTGATCATTACATGCTCAAGGAGATTCACGAGCAGCCGGCGTCGCTCGTCGACACGCTAAACGGCGTGCTCGATCGCGCGAGTTCCCAGTCTTTCCCGCTGGCAGCCCAGCCCGCGGTCGAACTGCTCTCCGGCGCCAGGCGCATCACGATCGTGGCCTGCGGGACGGCCTGGCATGCGTCCATGGTTGGCAAGTACTGGCTTGAGCGCTGGATGCGCGTGCCGGTGACCGTCGAGCTCGCCAGTGAGTACCGTTATCGCAATCCGGTGCTGGATCCCGGAATGCTCGTGATCGGAGTCTCGCAGTCCGGCGAGACGGCCGACACGCTTGCCGTCATCCATGAGCTTCGAAAGCAGGGGATTCCCACCCTTGCCATCACCAATACGCGCGGCAGTTCGCTCTCGCGCGAGGCCCAGGCCACGGTCTTCACCAGTGCGGGTCCCGAAATCGGTGTCGCGGCAACCAAGACTTTCACGGTCCAGATGGCCGCGTTGCTCTGCTTTGCTGCTGCAATCGGAAAGCAGAGGCTTGATGCAGCCGGAAAGGCCGAGCTGGAGCTCGTCTTCTCGCAGCTCGTTCGAATGCCGCACCTTCTTGAGGAGTATGTCGGCGGGGGGCTTCGCGACACGGTCCGCAAGATTGCCCGTGAGATCCAGGGCTCGCGCGGATTCTTCTTCATCGGTCGCGGGACCTCATACCCGCTGGCGCTCGAAGGCGCGCTCAAGCTCAAGGAAATCGCATACGTGCATGCAGAGGGGTATGCTGCGGGCGAACTCAAGCATGGTCCGATCGCCATGATTGACGGCGAGATGGTCGTGATCGTCCTGGCGCCAACGGATGCCTGGCGTGAAAAGACCATCTCCAACCTCGAGGAGGTCAAGGCGCGTGGTGCGCGTGTGATCGGAGTGGGGCATCCCGAGGACGAGACTCTCAAGAAGGTCTCCCATCACTGGATCCCTTTGCCTGCGGCCAAGGCTTCCGGATCCGTGCTCCATGAATCTCTCCTGCCCTTTGTGCTGACTCCGGTGATCCAGCTCCTGAGCTATGAACTCGCAGTCCTCAAGGGCACTGACATCGACAAGCCGCGTAACCTCGCAAAAAGCGTGACCGTCGAATGATCCTCCCGATCGCCTATGGCGTGATTGCAGCTCTGGGTGTGTCCCTTGCGCTGGCGGTTGCCGGTGCAGGCGGGGCCGTGGAACGCACCGGGATGTCCGAAGTCCTCCAGCTGGTGGGTTGGCTCCTGCTGGCTTCCGGGATCACGGCGGTGGCCCAGTGGGTCCATTCGCGAGGCCGCGCCACCCAGTCCGAACTCGAGCTGGAAAAATATGACGGAGTGCCTGATCTCCTGATCCACCTCCATTCTCCGGCACTTCCGGATCGAAGCTCCAGGTGGGCCTTTCGCGGGGCTTTCAGCTGGATCCTGGTGAGTCTCGGGCTTCCTGTGGGGCCCGAAGGTGGGGCTTCCGAACTCGTGCAGTCGCTGGCGATGCGGGCCAGGAGTGCATCCACTCGCTGGTCGGACCTGATCCGGCGCTCGGATGCTGCGATGGCGATTGCCGCAGGGATCAGTGCTTCCTTTGGTGCTCCGTTTGCTGCCGTACTCATTCCATCTGAGCTGGCCATCGGCGGGCGCGTCCTGAATTCGGTACTGACATCCCTCTCTGCGTTCCTGACCGTTCAGTACCTCTCCAAGTTGTTCGCTCGATTTGGGATCCCCGTACTCGGATTCAGGGATCGACTGGGATCGCTCTGGGGCTTCAGGCTCCTGGACTGGAAGGAGTGGGCCCTGGTGGGCCTCGTGGTCGTGGTTGTCTCCGTGATCGCGGCCCTCAGTCTCATCGGCTTGAGGCAGGTGAGGGGTGCGCTGGAGAGCCTGGGACGGAGCAAGGGCATGTACATGACCCTGCTCTCCGCGCTGATCATCGTGTTCGCTGTTCTCATCTCGCCCGGAATGGCGCTTCCGGCGCCCATGGTTTTCGAACAGATCATCCGAGGCGAGTTGTCCGTCCAGGTCTGCATGGGCCTCTTTGCCTTCCTCTTCCTGATCCTGCTTGCGTTGGGCTCGGGCATGGGAACCATGGGGATCTGGTGGCCTACGTTCCTCGCCGGCACGGCCTTGAGCTACGGTCTGTTGCTCCTCCTGCCGGTTGCCTGGTTCTCGAGGGGATTCCTTCCCAATGCGGCGCTCATGGGTGCGGTGGCACTGTGTTCGGTTTGGCTCAGGGCGCCGATCTCGCTTGCGGTTCTTGCGTTTGAGATCACGCAGAATGGGACGCTTCTTTTGCCCTGCCTGATTGCGGCCACGCTGGCACGTTGGATCGATCGCAAGCTCGGCCAGACGGCTTGGTTTGACCAGGTCCTCCAGGCCAAGGGTTTCCCGATCCAGGATGGCCGGGCGGTTTCCGTCCTTAAGTCCCTCAAGGTCTCGGATGCGATGGTCAGGAATTTTGAATCCGTCCACGAGCGTGATTCGATCCGCTCATGCCATGATCGCATCCGTGGCTGCCACTACCCATTCCTTGCGGTCGTCGACCACCAGGAGAAGTTCAAGGGACTGCTCACCGTCGACCTGATCGAGCAGGGACTGGCCAGCCAGGCGCAGGCTCCATCCAGCGAAGAGAGCCACGCCCACGAGAAGCTGTCCGGACTGCTTGAGGCCAAGGATCTCCTCTATAGGTCGGGACTTTCCTTCAGGGCCGTTCGTCCGGATGTCTCGCTTGCTGAACTTCGCGGCGTATTCGAGGGCCAGAGCTGCATCGCAGTCGTCGAGGCCGATGGTCGCACGGTCGGCCTGCTGTTCGCGCATGACGTTCGGCAGTGCTATGACCGCGAGGTGGCAAGGTTGTCCTTTGTGATCCAGGCGGAGCAGGCCCGATGACGAGTCCTTTCCTGGGAGCCCTCAATGAGCGGCAGGCCGAGGCGGTACAGGCCACCGAAGGGCCGCTGATCGTCCTGGCAGGTGCAGGTTCGGGCAAGACAAAAATGCTCACTTCCCGCATCGCCTACCTGATCCAGGAGCGCGGGGTCCCTGCACACAAGATCCTCGCGGTGACCTTCACCAACAAGGCGGCGGGTGAGATGCGCGAGCGCGTGGGGCGCATGCTGCAAATGCAGTTTGACGATGTACCTTGGTCAACCGGTCCCTGGATGGGAACCCCGGAGATCGGGACTTTCCATTCGGTGTGCCTGCGCATCTTGAGACGTGAGGGAGCCTGCACGCCCTTCACCAAGCCATTTGTGATCTACGACGACTCCGACCAACTCTCGCTCGTCAAGACAGTCGTCGAAAAACTAGGGATCGACGACAAGCAGTTCTCGCCCAAGGCCCTCCAGGCCGGGATCAACAGCCTCAAGTGCGATGCAGTCGAGCCCCAGGATTTGAGGCCCGAGCAGCACAACTTCTTTGATCGCCAGCTCAAGCGCGTTTACGAGCAGTACCAAAAGGACCTATTTGCGAATAACGCCATCGATTTTGGCGAAATCCTCTGCATGACCTACCGGATCTTCAGGGATCATCCCGAAGTCCGCGCGCGCTACCAGGCGCGTTTCAAGTACATCCATGTCGATGAGTACCAGGACACCAATCGCGCCCAGTACCTGCTCCTCAGCATGCTTGCGAAGGAAGAGTTTGGCGGACATCAGAATATCTGCGTGGTGGGTGACGAGGACCAATCCATCTACAAGTGGCGCGGCGCCGATATCCGAAACATCCTCGACTTCGAACGGGATTATCCGGGCGCCATGGTCGTGAAGCTCGAACAAAATTACCGCTCGACCCAGAATATCATCCGAGCCGCCTCCCACCTGATCCGCAATAACAGCCAGCGCAAGGACAAGACGCTCTTCACGGAGAATGAGACGGGAGAGCAGCTCATCCGCGTGCACGTGGCCGATGAAAGGGCCGAGGCGGAGTTCGTGGTTTCGGAGCTCAAGCGGATCGCTGCCAACGGGCCAAGGTCCTACGGTGAGTTTGCCATCTTCTATCGAACCAATGCCCAGAGCCGGCAGTTCGAAGACGTCCTCCGGCGCGAAAAGATTCCCTACCAGATCGTGGGCGGACTCCGCTTCTACGACCGCAAGGAAATCAAGGATGTGCTTTCGTATTTCAAGGCGATCCTCAACCCGACCGACTCGATCAGCCTCAAGCGCATCTTGAATGTACCTGCCCGCGGAATCGGCAAAACAACAATCGACAAGCTCGAGGAGCTCCAGATCAGGCTTGAGGGAGCAGAGTCCAATCTCTGGACGGCTCTTCGCATGGCGACTGTGGACGCTTCGATCACGTCGGCTGCGACTGCGAAGAAGCTCGCGGGATTTGCCGGACTGATGGACAAACTCTCCGTGGAGCAGCCCCGACTCCGTCTTTCCGAGCTCTATCATCTCATTTTGGATGAGACGGGGTATGTGCGCGAACTGCGCAAGGAAGGGACCGAAGAGGCCCTGGCCCGCATCGAAAACCTGGAGGAGTTCGACACGCTTCTTCAGGAGTTTGAAGAGGACCTACTCGAGAAGGTTGCCGAAGAGGACCTTTCCGGAAAGTACGGCGACCTGCTCCCGCTTTTTCTTGAGCAGTCGGCACTGGTCTCGGAAGTCGAGACGGGTCGCGATCCGCAGGAGCTCCAGAGTTCGGTCAAGATGATGACCCTGCACTCCTCCAAGGGGCTCGAGTTTCCCGTCGTGTTCCTGGTCGGCATGGAGGAGGGGCTCTTTCCCTCTCTCAAGGCCTGGGAGGAAACCCAGGACGAGGACCTCGAGGAAGAGCGACGCCTCTGCTACGTGGGGATCACCCGTGCCCGCGAGCTCCTGCACATGTCCCACGCCTCCGTCCGGCGAATCTGGGGGAATTTCAGCTACCAGGAGCCTGCCCGGTTCTTCGAGGAAATCCCGGATGATCTGGTCGAGTTCAGGGACCTCTCCCAGGGGATGCAGGCCTCCCAGTTTCGCCAAGGTTCCTCGCGCTGGACGACGCCACGCGCGCAGGGTACGACGCCTGCGACGACCGGTCCCCGGGTCGTCTACGATGATGATGCGGGAGGGGGATCAGTCGAGGGACGGTGGCTTGAGCATCCCGAGTACGGGCGTGGAAAAATTGTCACCTCCGAGGGATCGGGTACGGATGCCAAGGTGACCGTGGATTTCTCGGCCGGGGGCAAGCGCAAGTTCCTCTGGCGCTATGTTTCGTCGTACCTGCGCTGACCCTTCTAAGTGTATCCTCGGGCTATGAAGAACCTTTCTCGTTTTGGCTTGTTGTTCCTGTCTATTGCCCTGTCCATGCCGGCACTCGGCGCAGAGCGAAGCTTCCGGATCTACACGGTGGAGCTCAATGGCACCAAGTTCTGGCTGCCTTCGACCATCGTCGTCAAGAAGGGCGACAAGGTGAAGATCGAGGCCCAGACCAAGCTCGAAGGTGCTGCATCGATCCACGGACTTTCGATCCCTGATTTCAACATCAAGGAGCAGGTCGACAACAAGGCCAAGGCTCTCGAATTCACCGCGGACAAGTCGGGAGTCTTTCCAATCACCTGCCACATGCACCCTCCGCACGTGGGGAGCCAGCTCGTGGTGCTTGAATAATCCACTATGGATTCCGGGCTGATCACCAAGATCGCAAAGCTTTCCAATCTCAAGCTGACCGAAGCAGAGAAGCTTGAGTTCCAGGGGCAGATCACTTCGATCCTTGCCCATGTGAAGTCGCTTGAGACCGTGGACACCGCGCATGTGGTCGACGGGCTGCTTGCCACTGCCGCCACCCCTCTGCGCGACGACGATCGGCCGGGAGACTGTGCAGTCATCCCCTCGCTCAATCTGGTCGAAGCCTCCGAAGGGCACGTGCAAGGACTCTTCGAAGTCCCTCAAGTGGTGGGTTCGGGATGAGTATTGAACGGATCCAGCGCGAGGCTCTGGATGGCCGGTCGAGTTTCGAGCAGACCGCCGACACTTTGATCCGAAAGATCCGCAAGGATGATCAGGCCGGCAGGGCGATCAACTCATTCATCACTGTTAGCGATGAACGCGCACTGGAGCGCGCGCGCTGGGCCGACACAGTCCTCGCAACCGAAGGCAACGACGCCTTGTCTCGGTATCCGCTCCTCGGCGTACCGGTGGCCATCAAGGACAACCTTCAATGGTCGGGCGAGAGGATGACCTGCGCCTCCAAAATGCTTGATCGCTACGTTTCTCCCTTCTCTGCAACGGCCGTCGCCCGCCTGGAGGCGGCGGGTGCAGTGATCCTTGGCAAGACCAACCTCGATGAGTTCGCAATGGGGGGCTCGGGAGAGCATTCGGCCTTTGGTGCAACTCTCAATCCCGTCGATCCCTCGCGCGTGCCGGGAGGTTCGAGCAGTGGCTCTGCTGCCGCAGTGGCGGCAGGATTTGCGCCCATCGCTCTTGGATCCGACACCGGCGGCTCGATCCGGCTTCCTGCATCTTACTGCGGGATTGTTGGAATCAAGCCGACTTACGGGCGAGTTTCACGCCATGGACTCGTGGCCTTTGCGTCATCTTTGGACCAGGTCGGACCCATGGCCAGGTCAGTGGGTGATGCCGCTCGCGTGCTCTCCGTGATCCAGGGCAGGGACTTGCTGGATTCGACCTCTTCGGCAAACCCCGGGACCGAGGCTGCAGTCGTGAAAGCCGTACCCAGGAAGCTTCGGATAGGAGTTCCCGTCGAGTTCTTCCCCGCGCAGGCGGGAGGACTGGATCCTTCAGTGCGTGAGGCTGTCGAGAAGGGCATGGGCCTCCTCAATGCCCAGGGTGCCGAACTCGTGTCGATCTCCCTTCCCAACGTGGTCCATTCGATTGCCTGCTACTACGTGATCGCCGTGGCCGAAGCTTCGAGCAATCTTTCGAGGTTCGATGGAGTGCGCTTTGGAAGTCGCAGTGAGCTGGCCCGTGAGTCGGGTGGGCTGGAGCGATTTTATTGCGAGAATCGCGCGCTTTTCGGCAAGGAGGTCAAGCGGCGAATCCTGCTCGGGACTTTCGCGCTATCGGCCGGTTACCAGGACGCCTATTACCTCAAGGCCTGCCAGGTTCGTTCCCTGATTCGAAGCGATTTTGAGCGGGCGTTTGAGCAGGTGGATCTGATTGCCTCGCCCGTGGCACCCACCACGGCATTCAAGTTGGGTGCGCATGCGCAGGATCCGCTCCAGATGTACCTCAACGACCTGTACACGATCCCTGCAAACCTCGCAGGACTTCCCGCCATCAGTGTGCCGGTGGGCAAGTGTTCCTCGGGTCTTCCTGTAGGACTCCAGCTCATGGCCAGGCCCTGGGCTGATGACCTCCTTTTACAGGCCGCTCAGCAGGTGGAGTCGGGAGTGCTCTCATGAGCCGCCAGTACGAAGCCGTCATCGGACTTGAAGTGCATTGCCAGCTTGCGACCCGCACCAAGATTTTTTGCGCCTGTCCCGCGCGTACGCCGGAAGGCGTGAGTGTTTCCGAACTGGAGCCCAACTCCCGCATCTGTCCGGTGTGTTCAGGACATCCCGGAACCCTGCCGGTGCTCAATGGCCGGGCCGTCGACTACGCGATTCGGGCGGGTCTCTCGGTTGGATCCGATATCCGCCTTCGGAGCATCATGGCCCGGAAGAATTACTTCTATCCGGATCTTCCGCGCGGCTACCAGCTCTCGCAATATGACCAGCCGATCTGCGAGGGCGGGGGCTTGGAGATCCTCGTTCCAGGCGAGGAGGACCCGACCCTGATCCGCATCAAGCGCATCCATCTCGAGGAGGATGCAGGCAAAAGCTCGCACGAGTTTGGTTCATCCCTGGTGAACCTCAATCGCGCAGGGGTGCCGCTGATCGAGATCGTGACCGAGCCGGATCTCCGCACGCCGGAGGAGGCGGGGGCCTACCTTCGCGAGCTCCATGCCCTGGTGGTGGCGCTCGGGATCACCGATGGAAATCTCCAGGAAGGCAACTTCCGATGCGATGCCAACATCAGTATCCGTCCCAGGGGACAGGACGCTTTCGGTACCCGGGTGGAGATCAAGAACGTCAACTCCTTCCGATTCGTCGAAAAGGCGCTGCATTTTGAAATTTCCCGGCAGATCGCGGTCCTGGAATCAGGTCGCGCCGTGATCCAGGAGACGCGGCTCTACGATTCGCACAAGGACTCGACGCACTCCATGCGCACCAAGGAGGAGGCCGAGGACTATCGCTACTTTCCGGATCCCGATCTCCTTCCGGTGGTGGTCTCCGCCGAGCAGGTCCAAAAGATCCGTGAAGCGCTTCCCGAGCTTCCCGCCCAAAAACGCCAGCGCTGGGAGCGTGACCTGGGCCTCACAAGGGCAGATTCAAGGGTGATTGCCTTTGATGCAGGGCTTTCGGGATGGTTCGAGTCTGCGGTGTCCAACGGACTGGGATCCACCGAGGCGCCGATCGTGGCACACCTGCTCACTGGCGAGGTGGCCCGGCGGCGGGAGGACCCTGAGTTTTCGGGCGAAGGAAAGGCCTGCCTGCTCACGCCCTCCCATTTGGCCATGCTGGCCGGAATGCTGGCCAAGGACGAACTCTCCAGCACGGCTGCCAAGAAGGTCCTAGGCCTCCTCTGGAAGGAGGGCGGCGATGCCCGGCAGGTGGTGGAGCGCGAGGGTCTGCGGCAAGTCAGTGGGGAAGACGCACTTGGGCCCATCGTAGATGCGGTGATGGCCGAAAATGCCCAGGCCGTTGAGGAGCTCCGCGGCGGCAAGGAAAAGGTCATCGGTTTCCTCGTGGGTCAAATGATGAAGCGCTCCGGAGGCAAGGCCAACCCGGAAATACTCCGGCAGTTGCTCAAGTCTCGCATTCAG
This sequence comes from uncultured Bacteriovorax sp., assembly GCA_964508305.1. GTDB lineage: Bacteria > Bdellovibrionota > UBA1018 > UBA1018 > UBA1018 > CAIOHW01. Next base: position 16,081 of record CAZDSX010000005.1, on the reverse strand, counting down.
GGCATTTAATGAGGTCATGACGACCTCCAAAAAACTCGCCGTTGGCTTCGGACTCTTTTTTTTGGTGCTGCTGGGTGCTGCAGCCCTGATCCCGCTCATGGTGGATGTGGATCAATACCGGCCGAAGATTGTCGAGGCGGCCAACCAGCAGATCAATGGCAGGCTGGAACTTGGAAAACTCCGCCTCTCGCTCTGGGGTCGGATCCAGGTCGGAATCTCCGGCCTCAAGCTCATTGATTCGGCGGGAAAGCCCATCCTCTCGGTCGCGGATGCAGGCTTCCTCCTTCCCTTCAGCTCGGTCTTTGGCGGATCACCCCTGGTCACGCTCGAACTCAAGGGTCCCGAGATCGCGGTCACGAAGGATGCGCAGGGAAAGCTCAATGTCATGAGCCTGCTGAAGGTAAAGTCTGCCGGTGCGGCGAGTACTTCCGAATCGGGGGCGGCAGCGGGAGCAGGCAAGGAGGCCAGTCAGCCCATCGTCCTTCCTGGAATTGTCGCACGGTCGCGGCTGGGGCTCAGGATCAAGGATGGGCGGCTGGAGTACCAGGATGCCGCAACAGGCACCCGGGCAGCGATCCGAAAGCTCGATGTGGACTGGAGCAACGCTTCGCTCTCGGAAGCCAGTCGCATGAAGGTCGGTTTTGAGCTCGATACGCGGGTGGGTGAGCTGGCTTCGGTCAAGGGACCCGTATCCTTTTCGATGGAGGCGCGTCCCGTGATCCAGGGAGGCACGCTCGGCCAGATCGGCGTGGATCTCGCTGCCGATGCAAGCCAGCTGGAGATCTCGGCTGCGGGTGTCTTCAAAAAAGCAGCCGGCGTTCCCATCGAGTTCACCGCCAAAGTGGGTGCGGGCGAAAAAGAGATCCGCCTCGACGCCTTCAAGGCCCGCTTTGCCCAGGCCGAAATTTCTGGCGCGGGTCAGGTGTCCCTTTCGTCTGCGGTTCCTTCAGTGAATTTTAAACTCAGCTCCAACGCCATCGAGCTCAAATCCTTTGAAGCGATGGTCGAAATGCTCAAGCCCTACGCGCTCTCAGGAACGGCTTCGATCGCAGCTGAAGTGAAGGGTCCTGCCGACGCATTCAAGTATTCAGGAGGCTTCACGACCACGGGAGTGGGCTTTGATCACCCGATGTTCAAGAAACGTCCTGCAATCGACGGAAAGCTCGCGTTTTCCAATGATTCCGTGGACTCGATGGAGTTCAAGTTCACGGCGCCTGCGACGGAGTTCCTGCTCAAGGGCGGACTCAAGGGCTTCCTCAAGCCGCAGTTCTCGCTGGCACTCACGTCGAGCGGAGCCGATCTCGACCAGTGGATCGAATGGCCCGCCCCTGCAGCGGCCAGCACTCCTGCCCAGGCAGGTGGAAAGGCCCAGCCCGGATCCTCCAAGGGAGCTGCGTCTTCGGATCTCGATTCGATGCTCGATCCTCTTCGTAAGAACGCAATTGCTGCGTCTGCGCAAGGCAGGATCACGGTTCAGCTCAAGTCCGTGCGTGCCCGCAAGGCAGAGATCACGGATATTTCGGCAGCTTTGCAGATGTTTCCCGGGCTGGTTTTCCAGCTCGACCAGGCCTCGCTCAAGGCCTATGGCGGCTCGATGTCGGCCAAGGCGCGGGTAGGTCTCATGCCAGAGGCTCCAACCTATACATTTTCGGGTGAGCTCAAGGGGCTGGATCTCCAAAAGGCCGTCGAGTCGCAGTTCTCGATGCTCAAGAACACGCTCCTCGGCAAGCTCTCGGCCTCCATCACGGGAGTGGGCTCGAGCCTTGATCCCGTCAAGGCGATGCAAAAACTCAGTGTTTCAGGTGATTTTTCAGTCGCCAACGGAGAATTTGCGACGATCGACATCGGCAAGTTTGCAGTGGATGGGATCAACCAGGCAATCGCCAGGGCAGCCGACAAGGTGCCCGTGCTCAAGGGCCGTCAGCTCAATACGACCAAGGGGCGTGAGACCCGCTACCAGGTGATCCGCTCCAAGTTCCAGCTGGCAGCTGGAAAATTCAGTGCACCCGACTTCACCGCAATCGCCGAGAAGGACAAGGGCATCGACATCAAGGGTTCGCTCAAGATGGACCTGATCCAGAAGGATCTCGATGCGCGCTTTGAGCTCACCGATACCTACAACGTCACGCAGGCGCGCGATCTTGGGGTCGACGTCGCGGGGCAGAGAGTCGATGCCATCCTTGCTGAGAAGGGAAGGCCGGTGCGCTTCCCGCTCTCCATCGGCTGCAAGCTCACGCAGCCCTGTCCTTCCTACACCGAGCTTCCGGAGCACTTTGCCAAGGTGGTGGGGGCAAATCTCGCGGGAGGCGTAGCTGCCAAAGCCAAGGCCGAGGTCCAAAAGAAGATCGGCGACGTGATCAAGTCGGCTCCGCTGCCCCAGGGTCTCAAGAAGTTCTTCAAGTAGTCAGGGGCGTTGGAATCCTGACGCTTGAGGCGGAACGCGTTCCTGCCGACACGATGTATCATGCGTGTGGTCGTCTGTGGCGTGAAGTCCAGGATGCTTGAGTTCTTCGTGGAGCTGCTTCGGCAGAATCCGGGGCTCGAGCCGTGTCAGGTCTCCTGGGTCGGTCCGGACTCGCGCAATATCTGGGTCCAGCAGGCTCTCTCCGACGAGCGGCTTTCAGGCCTCAGGTGGTTTGAGGGCGAGCCCTTCGAAGAGCAGGTCCTCCTCAAGGCGGGTGCTCGCGAGGCCGACCGCGCGCTTGTTCTTGTCGACACATCGGATCGCGCATCTTCGGTGAACGAAGCGGACACGCGCACGGTGATGACCGTGCTGTCGATCAAGAAGCTGAGACCCGAGCTCCATGTGGTTGCTGAGGTGGTGGATCCCGACTTTCTTCCCTTCCTGGAGATGGCCCAGGTGGACGAAGTGCTCTGGGTCCGCGAAACCAATCGAATGCTTCTCGCCCAGGTCTCCGTGGCTACGGGGGTGGCCGAAGTATTCAGGGCCCTCTGCGGTGCGCAGGCCGATGGTGCGGGGAGGCTCGATGCGATCGACCTTCCTCAAGGTTTTGATGGCGGCTCTTTTGCCGAGCTCCGGTCAGGCATCGAATCGGGAGGCCATGGGCTTTGCATCGGTTATGTGGAGAATCCCGGAAATCGCAGGACCCAGAAGTGGGCGGCTCTCGAGGAGGCCCAGAAGTCTCCTGAAGTACGCAAGGTCCTGGGCAATCTCGGCGAGGTGCTCAAGCGCCGCTTCAATCATCCTGTCCTCCTGCCTTCCGACTCAGAGCCTGTTCCCCCCGGGGCACGCGCACTCGTCCTCAAGGGTGTTTCATGAAGTGGCGCAATCCCTCCCGAGCAATTGCCTTGATGTTCCTCGCGGTCCTGGTGGCATCGGCCCTGCTCATGTCCCGGTTCGAGCGGGATCCCGGCAACGCGCAGGCCCAGTTCAACGGATTCTGGGATGCGCTTTGGTGGGGGATCGTGACGATCACGACGACCGGTTATGGGGACAAGGTTCCCGTGACGGTGGCGGGTCGAATCACTGCCGGACTCGTGATGTGTTCCGGGATCGTGCTGGCCGGCATCATCACCGGTAACATCGCATCCTGGCTCGTGGAGCAGCGCCTTCGGGCAGGTCGAGGCCTTTCAGGTGCGTCGCGCCTTTCCGGCCATCTCCTGATCTGCGGCTGGAAGGATGACATGGAGGGCGTGATCGAGGATGTGCTCGCGCTGAGTCCTTCGATCCGCGCTCGGGACATCGTCATCATTGCCCCGATCACGGTGGATGAGCTTGAAGACTTTCTCTCCAATCCGCGCCTGGCGGACGTCCGCGTGCTTCGAGGCCAGTTCACCCACGTCAGCCAGCTGCAGCTCGCCCGGGTGGAGTCCGCCTCCAAGGTGCTTGTGCTTGCCGACCAGTCTCAAGGAAGCCTGCATGTCTCCGGAAGGCTTGAAGGAGTGGATTCCCGCACGGTGATGACCGTCCTCCTGATCCGCAAGCTTGCTCCCGAGGTGCCCATTGCAGCCGAGGTGCTGGATTCGCGCTTTGAGGGTTACCTTCGCCATGCCCGCTGTGACGAGGTCATTCCCGTCCAGTCGGGTCTCCATCAGCTCATGGCCCGTGCCATTGGAAATCCAGGTGTCTCCGAAGCCATCTTGAAAATGATCCAGGTCGGAGGGCAGGTCCGACTGGCCGTCCAGAAGATCCCGGCCGAGTGGGTGGGCAGGACCTATGGGGAGCTCAGGACACGGTCGAGCTCACCGGGAAGGCTTCCCATCGGGGTCCTGGAGCACGCCGGCAATCCCGAAAGGATCAAGCGCGACGCACTGCTGGAGGCCCAAAAGAACCCCGAAACCCGTCAAGTCCTGCTCGATCTCCATAAGGCAAAGGCCTCCATCCCTTTTTCGCCCAGGCTTGCGCCTGCTGATTCATGGGTGATTCGTAAAAACACCGCCCTGGTCCTTCTCGAAAGGCAGGGGTCCGCATGAGGATCGAGCTTCGCGAAAAATTGAAGAATCTCTCGCTCTTCAAGGCCTTTGAGTCGAGCCCCGAATCGGTCGACCTGGTGCTCGCTTCCATGCAGGCTCGCCAGGCGGGCGCTGGACAGGCGCTGTTTCGTGAGGGGGAGGCCGGCAACGAACTCTGGGTTTTGGTCCGCGGCTCGATCGAGATCAGCAAGTCGACGCTTGCAGGCGAGGGCTTCACGGTGGCCAAGCTCGATGACACGATGGGTGTTTTTTTCGGCGAGCAGGCTTTGATCGACCAGGATCGGCGTTCCGCAACCGTTACGGCAACATCCCAGTCGGAGTTCCTGGTCCTCTCGCGAGAGGCATTCATGCAGCTTTCAAAAAGTCATCCAGTCATCGGACTGGAGCTCTCGCTTGCCATCGCCGGACTGATCTCCCGGCGGTTGAGGAAAGCCAATGAGGACTCTCTCCTGCTGTTTGAAGCGCTCGTCAACGAACTCAAAGGCTAGCCAAGCAGGACTCCATAGCGGAGTCCGCGGGTGCTGATGGTCACCGAATCAAAATCCAGCAGCTCCATCATCCGCCAGAGAATCAGGGCGCCGGCAAGGAGCACGTCGGCGCGCCCCTTTTCCATTCCTGGCAGCTCCATCCGCTCGGCAACCGTGCGCCACTTGAGGTCCTCCACCTGGCGGTGGAGATCACCTCTCGAGAGGACAAGGCCGTCGATCCGGGATGCATCGAACTTCTCGAGTCCAAGAAACCACGCCGCGAGCGTGGTCGCAGTGCCGGCGACTGCACACAGACGCAGGGTGGTGGGCGAGGAGCGCCTCCACTCGATCAGTCCGGAACGCTCGATGGCCGCGTCCACTTCGGACTGGGCCTTCCAAAACTCGTCATCCGTCACGGGATCTGAGCGCAGGTAGCGTTCGGTGAAGCGGACGCTGCCGATATCGACCGAGAGTCCGCTCATCTTTCCGTCCCGCTCCACCTTGAGCTCAGTGCTTCCTCCACCGATGTCGATGACTGCGGTGGTGGCAGGGGCCATCCCGGGCAGGAGTCCTCCCAAGTGCGTGAATCGAGCCTCATCGTCACCCGAGAGGAGCCGGAACTTGAAACCGGTCTCGGCCGTCACCCTGGCAAAGAATTCCTCCCGGTTGGCCGAATCGCGGGAACCCGAAGTCGCCACTGCAACGGTGGCCGCGGGATCTCCACCCAGCGCACGGAGTTCGGTCGAGTAGCGCTTGAGGCAGGCAAGGGTCCGTTCCATCGGGGCATCGCCAAAGCGACGATTGCGGTCCACGCCTTCGCCCAGGCGGACGACCGTGGCGAAGTCCGCGAGAGCATCGAGGGTTCCATCCGTCCTCGCCCGCGCCACGAGCATCAGGCAGGTATTGGTTCCAAGGTCGATCGAGCTCAGGATCATGGCCATTTCATACTCCATTCGAGGGCTCGGGGCTTGGGGATTTGGCGGGATCTACCGAAGAGGAAGGGTGGAGAGCACCGTCATGACCAGAATCCTGCAGTTCATCGGAATTTTGACGCTCGTCTCGGCCTGCTCGGGAGCGCTCATCCAGCCGGATCGGCTGGCCGAGCGTTACCTGGGCGAACAGGTCACCGTCGTGCTGCGCGCCGACAGCAAGGGCATCGACGAAGTGGAGATCCACGGACTCATTCCGTCACAGGTCCTGACGGGATCGCGGGAAAGCATCCTGCCCCTTCCCGATGGAGGGTTTGAAGTGAGCATCCAAAAGATCGCCGAAGGTCTTGCCGTTTCAGGAGCGACGGAGGCGGCCACCCTGGTCAAGAACCGGGGGATCGGCAGGATCGTCTTTGACCGTGTCGGTGAGGTGGCCCTGCGGGCAAGGCTCGACGGCAGCGAGGATCAGGTGCTGATCCTCAACAAGGCGCAGGGACGCGAGCCGGCCTCGATCTCCGCTAGGGATGAGTTCCTAATCGACCGCTACAGTCCCGCTCGTTTTTAGAAGTGTTCGCGCAGGCGACGGGCCAGCTCGGGATCGCGACGGCCGATCCGGCTGAGGAGCGATTCCCGGAATGCCGGATCAGCAGCTGAAAGCATCTCGACCACCTGCTGGTAGCCGTTCACGGCAATCTGCTTCTCGCCATTCTCATCTACCTTCGTGGTCTTTTGGTTCGCTGCCTGAGTGGCGGCCTGAGTGGCTGTCTGGACCTGGGTGCGGGCAGGGGACTTTTCGATGACCTGGTTGCTTCGATAGATCGCCATTTTCAGCTCCTTTTTTCAGTCTTCGCAGTGGCTGCCCGTTCAGAGGCACGGGCTTGTTCGTAAAGTGTTTGTGAGGATTGCTGCAGGTCCTTTCGGAGCTTGGCGAGCTGTTCCTCGGAATGCTTGCGGTACTCCTCGAGCTTCTGCTGGTAGGAGGACTTCATGCGCGAGAGTTCGAGCTCCTTCGCGGACTTTTCCTGCGCGATACGGGCGTCTCCGTCTTCGCGGACCTTATCAAGACGCTCCTCGAGCTTTTCAGCTTCCCGGGAGATCTGGACTTCATAATCCTGCCTGAGTTTCTCGGAGCGATAGGCGTGTTCTTCAATCAGGTGTTGAAGTTCATCGGACTGCTTGTCCTGCACCTGGCGGACTTCGTTCTCATGGCGCTGCTCAAGGAGGGCGCGATGATTCCTCATCCGGATCTCATCGGTCGCGCTGCCCTTGTTGCCGTTGACGTCCATTGCCGCCTCCCCCTTCACAGTTTGTCATGGTCGCAATCCGCTGCCAGTCGGCAAAAACTGCCTCCTGCGGCTTGCCAAGCTCAGGCGGCTATGTCCTCAATGGGGTATGTTTCGTTGGCTGTCGGCGAGCTTCCTTCCCGGCCTCTTAATGCTTCTCCCGGGCTCCGCCTGGGCTTTTGACTTGTCACACACTCAGCTGCCCGGGAGTGACCGGGTTTGGATGCGCTGGGTCATTCGTGCGGGTTCGTCGCAGGACGCCATTGGCTTGGAGGGCCTGTCGCATTTCTGTTTGCGCGGGCTTTTCATGGGGACCGAGACCAGGACCGCCACTGAGATCCGGGAGCTTCTGGCCGTGCTCGATGCCGGAGCCGATGTCCATTCCACGGTGGATGGAAATGTCATGGATTGGATCGTCCCCGCAGACGCTTTCGAGTCCTTCCTTTACCTTTTTCGTGACCTCCTTACGCAGCCCGCGTTTGAACCTCGTGAGATGGAAGCACTTCGCGGTCAATTGATCGCGGAGCTTTTAGCCGGCGGCGGACAGAACCCTTCCATAGGCACCGAGAAAGGCCTGCAAAAGATCACGGCGCTGGACCTTCGGGCCTTCCATCGCAGGCATTACCTGTCGCGCGGGATGCAGGCCCGGGTGATCTCACCTTGGGACGAAGCGACCACTCGCCGACTCCTGGAGCAGAATCTCGATACGCTTCCCTGACTTGCCATCGTTGCTGGCTCCGGTTAGCTTTTTGGCATGGCGCAAAAAACACAGATCGAAGTCGATCTTCTTGGCGAAAAGCTGCTTCTTCGCGCCTCCGAAGACCCCGAGATCGTCCAGGAGGTGGCTGAGCTGGTGAAGCTCAGGCTCCAGGAGTCCCGCCGGCGTCTCTCCCAGAAGGCGGAAGCGCCGTCCCGCCAGAATATCCTCCTGCTGGCCCTGCTGGACCTGGCTGAAGAGTACGTCAAGTCCAAGCGCCGAAGCCTCGTGCATCGATCCAGGATCGGAACCAAGCTGGTGGAGATCCGCTCGATGCTGGAACGCGCCGAAGGAAAAGCCTGAAATCGTGCCTCAAGCCGTAGGAAGCCTGCGCGCAGACGAGATCCGCACCAAGGTCCAATCCTGGCGAAAGGGGATTTCCTCGGTTGAGCGTGAATCCATCGCCCGGGCCGTGGATGCCCGTCTCCTGAATTGGTTCCAGACCCATCTCGAGCACTCGGCCCCCGGTAGGATCTGGGGAAGTTATCGCCCCCTTCCCTGGGAATGGGACCTTCCGCGCACCCACCTCTGGCTTGGCCAGCGCAAAGTGACCCTCGCTTTTCCGCGGGTCTCCAGGGTCCAGCCCGGAGCGCTCCAATGGCATGTCGCCAAGCCCGAGCAGTCCGGCCACTGGGAAGCCAATTTCAAGCTCGCGAGCCTCCAGGAGCCGGTGGGCCATCTTCCCAAGGTTGACCCCATCGACCTTCAAGGCGTAATCGTGCCGGGCGTGGCCTTCAGTCTCCTGGGAGAAAGAATGGGCACGGGAGGAGGGTATTACGACCGCTTCCTCTCGGGCTACCCACAGGCATTGAGGCTTGCCGTTGCGGGCGAGGAGCAGGTGTTTGCCCTGCTTCCCGAGCAGCGTCCGGATGAACCCAGGATGAACTGGTTGTTCACCGAGAGGCGCGAGTTGCAGTTCTAGAAGGGATGTCGATGAAGGTCCTGTATTTCGGTGATGTCTTCGGAAAGCCCGGCCGCGAGGCCGTGAAGGCCGCCATGAAAAAATGGGTGGAGCCCGAGGGCATCGACTTCACCATCGTCAACGGCGAGAACATGTCGCACGGCTACGGAATCCTTCCCGAACAGGCACAGGAGTTCCTGGATCTTGGCGTGGATGTCATCACGACCGGCAATCATGCGTGGGACCAAAAGCAGATCATTCCCTACATGGCGACCAGTACTCGTCTCCTCAGGCCAGCCAATTATCCTGATCATCCGCAGTTCAAGACCCCGGGGCGCGGCGCCTGCGTGGTGCAATCCAAACGCAATCCTTCGCTCAAGCTCGGAGTGATCCAAGTGATGGGCCGGGTGTTCATGCCTACGCTGGATTGCCCCTTCAAATCCGCCGACGCCGAGGTCGAGCGCATGGACAACGTCGGCGTGACCTCGATCTTCGTGGACTTCCACGGCGAGGCGACATCCGAAAAACAGGCCTTTTCCTACTACATGGACGGCAAAGTGAGTGCTGTGGTGGGAAGCCATTCGCACGTGCAGACCGCCGATGAGCGCATCCTCCCGGGCGGCACTGCAGCCATCACCGATGTGGGGATGTGCGGGTGTTTTGAGTCCGTGATCGGAGTCAAAAAAGAGCTGTCGATCCAGAAGTTCCTGACCCAGCGCTCGGTGAAGTACGAGCCTGCCGAGGGGCCGGGTGGCTATGGAGCAGTGATCATCGAAATCGATCCGGTTACCGGCAAGTCCCGTGCGATCCGCAGGATTCGGGAGACGGTGATCCAGTAGCCAGGATCTTCTTGCAGGAGCCGGTACCGCAGTTGCCTTCGTTGCAGGAGGCGCCACCGCAGCCCGAAGCCGACTCATAGGCCCAGTCCCGCTTCACCGAATTGATGGCGCCCAGTGCCTCCGACAGCGTTCCAAAGTCCTGGGAGCCCAGGTACTCGCCGGTAGTGTGCTGGAGAACAAAGGCAGTAAAGGTGGTTTGCGCTCCGTTTGGCTGGCTGCTCACCCCACCCATGAGCTCCTCGTCGATCAAAAAGCCCTTCTGGTAGTTTTCTGGGGTCAGCTGGTTCATATTTTCTAGTTAACCCGGAAAACTGGCACTTGCCAATCTGCCCGGACCGGACTAATTCCTTCCTCACTCGTAAGGTGGGCCTGTAGCTCAGTTGGTAGAGCGCGTGCTTTGCAAGCACGATGTCATCGGTTCGACTCCGTTCAGGTCCACCATTTTTTCCTCCCTCTCCCCATCAAGCAGGCCGTAACCTAGGGTTATCCATGAAGAAGCCCTGCTGGACGTTCACCTTGGCCGCGTTGTTCCTGTTCTGCTCGACCTCCCAGGCCGCGGTCCGCGACCTGCCGACCGATCTGGCTCGTGAGGTCCTCTCCGAATCGGTGCCCACTGCATTCACCGTTTTTCCGATCCACCATCAGGACTTTTCAGCCCGCTGGGGCGGCTCGCCCCCGGGAGGAATCCAAGTCTCGATCGCACCCGGCACGATCCAGTGGGTGAGGGTCTCCCAGCTCCTTGTCCTGCCCCGGGCCAGGCTCCGCATCGCCGTGCAGGGATGGGATTCCGTGACCGTGCGCACAGCTGGTTATGCGGACTCGGCCGAGGGCGGCAAGCTGCTCGAGGTTCCGGTCGCATTGCTGGCCCTTGAGTCGTCTCCGATCCAGCTGGTGCTTGAAAAGGGAAACATCGTCGAGAGGCACTCGCTGTGGCTGGACTATTCGCCGCGATCCCATGCAAGCAAGGCCAGCTCGCCTGCGCACCGGGTTTTTGCCGATAGCAGCTGTTCTGCCTATGTTCCCCAGGTCATTGACCCCGAAAAGCTTCCGTCCCATCACTGGGCCTACTTCGGCTGCCGGGTCGTTCGAAATCGCGTTCCCGGCGGCGAGGTCCCCAGCTTCGAAGTCTACCTCCACTGGGAGGGAGCCAAGGGTGTCCTTCGCTCCGGGCTGGCCAAGGTCGATTCGCTGATCCCGGGACTCTGGCTCCTGCGAGCAGGCCCCGAGCGTCCGGTGATCCAGCTTGAGACCGAGAAGGGCGAGAAGCTCGAAATCCAATTCCAGATCCCCAAGCGGCTGAGCTACGCGAGCCTGGGTCTTGGAGTAGGTCCATACAGTTATCGCTTCGAGGACGGGACCACCCCGGTCGACCAGCTCATGCCGATCACGACCATTTACGGCTCCTACTTCCTCACCGAGAGCTCCCGCATGGTCTTCTTTGATGCGCTTGCGGGGGGCTCGCGATGGTTCAACGACATGGGGTTTTATTTCAACAATGAGTCGACCCGTGCACTGGACGAGCGACTCTCGCTGAACCTCCTGCTCGGCTTCCACATCATCGGCTTCAAGGCTGCCACCGGGGTGGCCTACCGCGCAGGCGTTCCCCAGGGATTCGAGATGGTGATCCGGGATGCCCTTCGAGTGCGTTGGAATGCAAGCGTGGGCGGATTTTTCTATCCGCCGATTGCCGGCAAGTCCTACTACAACGCGTGGGTGCGCTATGGCACTTCGTCGATTTTTGGGGAAATCAACTACATCGCCTGGTCGGAGCTGGGGCCCACGGATGAGCGGGTTTACTCCCGAAGCCTCGGCGTTACCCTCGGTGCACCCCTCTTCATCTTCCGCTGAGTCCGTGCTGCTTGAGTTTGGTGTAAAGGTGCGAACGGTCCATGCCGAGGCGACGTGCGAGCTCGCTCATGGATGAATGTGGAGCGGCCAGTGCGCGGGTGAGGATCCTTGCCTCATGTTCCAGCATTTCCTTGTAAAAGCCGGTTCCTTCTCCTCCGGGCTCCGATACGCCGATCGGGGCGTGCGCGCGGATCCGCTCGGGCAGGTCTCCGATATCGAGTAGTTTTTGATCAGCCATCGTGACGGCGTAGTGGACGACATTGTGGAGCTCCCGCACGTTGCCGGGCCAGTCGTAGGACTGCAGCAGTTGGAGCGCCTCATCGGTCCAGCGCGCACCCGGGCGTCCAAGTCGTTCGAGGAAGTTTTCGGCAAGCAGCGGGATATCCTCTCTCCTCTCACGGAGTGGCGCCAGCCGGAGAGGCAGCACCTGGATCCTTTGCAGCAGGTCTGGGAGGAACTCGCCTGCTGCCGACATCTTATCCAGGTCCCGGTTCGTCGCAGCAACCAGCCTGAAATCGAGCTTGAGCAGGCGTGTGGATCCCATCCGGGTGACTTCCTTTTCCTGCAGGACTCGCAGCAGCTTCTGCTGGATGGAAATCGGCATGTTCGCCAGTTCATCAAAAAAGATCACGCCGCCATCGGCCTGCTCAAAAAGACCCGGACGGACCTTGTCCGCTCCGGTGAAGGCGCCCTTTTCGTGACCAAAAAGCACCGATTCGGCGGTGGACTCCGAAATGGTGGAAGAGTCGACCGCCACGAACGGAGCAGGGCTTCCGTCGTCTCTCGTGGGACGCAGGGAGCGCGCCACGAGTTCCTTGCCGGTTCCGGTTTCACCATGAATCAGCACGGGGGCGCTGCTTCGCGCATACTTCGCGAGCTTCTGCCGGAGCTCGGCGACGGCTGGGCTTTTGCCCAGGATCTCACCGGTGCCGCCGATGCGGACATCCTGCCGCCGGATTTCCTCATGCGCCAGTCGGGCCTGGCGCCGCTCGCGTGCCCGGAGGAGCAGGAGTTCGACTGAGTGGAGCAGGTGCTCGGGCTCGCAGTCCTTGCGCACATAATCCCAGGCCCCGGAGGTCATGGCACGCCGGACATCATCGAAGCCGCTGCGGCCGCTGCACATCAATACCGGCAGCTCCGGAAATTTCTGGCGAACGATGGGAAGGAACTCGAGCCCCTCATCCGAAGTCCTCATCTCGATATCCAGCAACAAAAGGTCAAAGGACTCCTTTTCGAGGAGGAGCCTTGCCTCGACGGAATTTTTTGCCCACCTGCAGCCGTGGGAGGCGCTCCTGGAGAGCGTCTCGCGACACGCGAGCTGGAATGTCAAATCATCGTCACAGATCAAAATTTGAGCCATAAACCAGTATTTTCCGGAGATTCAGGATATGCTCCAAATTCATGGGCTGGAAGGATCTTTTGATCGAATTCGGACTGACTGATCTCGAGCGGCGTCGCATTGATGATGCGCAGCCGGAGATCAATTCGGCGGGCTTTGATGAATTCGGCCTCGACCCCCAGACCCTCAAGGCTTCGCTCGCGGTCACTCGCTGGATCTACACCGACTACTTCCGAGTGCAGGCCCATGGCCTGCAGAACATCCCCCAGGGAAGGGTGCTGCTCATCGCCAACCACGGGGGCCAGATTCCCATTGATGGACTCCTGATCGGCCTTGCGATGCTCCTGGAGGCCAAGCCCGCGAGGGTGGTCCGCGGCATGATCGAACGCTGGGTGCCCGGGCTCCCGTTCGTGAGCAGTTTCTTTTCGAAGGTTGGCCAGATCGTTGGGGATGTCCGCAATTGCCGCGAACTTCTCGAGCAGGAGCAGGCCGTGCTGGTGTTCCCGGAGGGCGTCCGCGGCAGCGGCAAGACCGTTTTCCAGAAGTATCGCCTGCAGCGCTTTGGTACCGGCTTCATCCGTCTGGCACTTGAAGCAAGGTGTCCCATCGTGCCGGTCGGGGTGGTGGGCTGCGAGGAGGCTTATCCTTCGATCCTCAACCTCAAGCCGCTCGCGAGGCTCCTTGGAGCGCCCTACATTCCGGTGACGCCTTTTTTTCCATTCCTTGGTCCCATCGGCGCTCTTCCGCTTCCGACCCAGGTTCAGATCCATTTTGGCGAGCCGATCCATGTCACCGGCGAGGCCGACGGTCCCGAGTCCGCCATTGAGGCCGAGGCCGAGCGGGTCAAGCAGGCCATTCAGACGATGCTCGATCAGGCGGTCGCTGAGCGCGGCACCCGCTGGTTTGGGGGCAAGCAAGCATGAACTCCGAGGCTCGCCGTCCAACAGTGCTGGTGACTGGAGCTGCCGGTGGACTGGCCGGCACGGTCGTCCGCAGTCTCGCCGATCGGTATGACCTGATCGGAGTGGATCCACGCCCCTTGGCCCGTGGAAAGGATTTTCCGGGTGAATTCCAAGTCGTGGATTACACCCATAGAAGGATGGTGGAGATCTTTCGCTCCCGGAAGATCGACATCCTGCTCCACCTTGGACGAATCCCCGTCTCGGCGCGGCTCAGGAGCGCAGAGCGTTACCAGACCAACGTGCTCGGCACGAAGAACCTGCTCGAACTCTGCAAACGCTACCAGGTCAGGCGTGCAGTGGTCCTCAGTACTTTCCACGTGTACGGCGCGCTTCCCCACAATCCCGGACATATCCTCGAGGAAGACGCGCTCAGGGCGGGGCAAAACTTTCCCGAACTTCGCGATGCGGTCGAAATGGATCACCTGGCTCGGATGTTCATGCTCCAGAATCCAAAGACGGAGGTCGTGATCCTCAGGCCCGCCAACATCATCGGAGCGACGATCCAAAACACGATGTCGAATCTCCTGCGGGGTGACCTCTGTCCCGTACTGATGGGTTACGATCCCTTGCTTCAGTTCATCCACGAGTCGGACCTTTCGCAGGCAATCGAGCGCTGCCTCCAGAACCACCTCGTCGGAGTGTACAATGTAGCAGGCGAGGGAGTCGTGTCGTACCGCAAGGCCGTGGAGCTCGCCGGTTCCAGGGCCATCCCGATTCCCCATTTCCTTGTTTATGGCGCTATGGGGGCCCTCTCCAGGGTCAGGCTGAGCCTCCCCGAGCATCTCGTGGACTTCTATCGCTATTCAGCCGTGATCTCCGATGAAGCCTTCAAGCGGGATGGCGGATATGCACCTCGCTGCTCCACGCATGAGGCCCTCAAGAGCCTGCGCTCCATCCGGGCTGTCGTCGAACCCCCACACTCGGCGGTCTGAGCTGTAGGCTCCAACCCACACTTTTGGACTGCGCATCCGCCGCAAGCCGCAGCGTTGCTTGAAATCATGGGAGTTTCGACTTCCGGTTCGAATGGCAACCGTCTGGTTCAGTGATTGCTCATCGCCTCCTCATCACAATCGTCGCAATGGCGACAAGGAGAACCAGAAGATGAGTATCCGGCATTCACAGGAATCCATTCGCAGATCCCGCGCATTCCAGATGGCTTGTGAGGGAGAGTCGACCGTCCTGCTGACTGGTGCCACTGGCACCGGCAAGTCAAGCCTTGCACGCGAAATCCATGATCGGTCGAAGCGCAGGGACAAGCCGTTTGTCGTGATCAACCTTGCGACACTGCACGAGGGAACACTTGAGTCCGAGCTCTTCGGACGCGAGCGCGGTGCCTACACAGGCGCCGATTTCAAACGGATCGGAAAACTTGAGATCGCGCAGGGAGGGACGGTATTCCTGGATGAGATTGGGGAGCTGCCCGTGAGGCTGCAGGCAAGGCTCCTGGAATTCCTTCAGTCGAGGAGCCTCACCCCGATGGGCTCAAATCGCGAGGTCAGGCTCGACGTCCGGGTGATCGCAGCCACGCACCAGCCACTTTCGCGTAAAGTACGCGACGGGAGTTTTCGTGAGGACCTCTTTCACAGGCTTCGCGTGATCGAGCTGAATCTTCCGGGGCTCTCTTCACTGAGCGATCAATTTGGAGAGATCCTCCACTCGGTGCTCTCCGATGTTTGCCGGATGACCGGCAGAACCGTTCATCGGCTTGCACCTGAAGTGGCCGATCGCTTCGAGTCGTACTCATGGCCGGGCAATTTCCGTGAGCTTCGAAACGTCCTCGAGTTCGCCGTGCAGGTTTGCAGCAATCACGAGATCCTTCTCTCTGATCTTCCCGAGTGGTTTGTGGAATCCGGCGGCCCGGTTGCGGGCAACTCCACGGGGGCGGCGATGCTGGGGGTGATCGAATTCGAGCTCGGTTCCGATTTCTACGCCTGCATGACCAGCATGGAGCGGGAGTACCTGCGTCGCGCCCTTGCCAGGTTCGGGGGCAGGCTGAATCTCACGGCGCGCAAGATCGGGATGAACAAAACAACGCTGCTGCGAAGGGTGCGGGACCTTGGAATCCATCCCGGGACCCCGGGCGAGGACTTTCGGGCAGTGGGCGGTTAGCGAATGAACTGGAGCGAGACTGCCCTCAAAAAGAGCCGTTTTCGGCTCTGGGGGCTGGTCCTGGGGGTTTTCTGCCGCGAGCGCCAAATTTTTTTCAAAAAGGGGTTGCAGGCCTCGTGCGGCAGGGCTACATACGCCTCTCCCAATCCACACGGGTCGGTCGTTCTTTGAAAAGTAGGGATGAATTTTTTGAATGAGAGAGTGGGCAAAGGC
>CAZDSX010000004.1:77377-86027 GCA_964508305.1 uncultured Bacteriovorax sp. | reverse complement strand
TTCCTCATGGAAGCCAAGGTCACGCGCCTCTACGGGCACAGCTCGGCCACAGGCGCAAACTTCATCCAGGGTGAAGAAGACCCGATCGTGACCTTTGAAGCACAGCTTGCACAGGCCGGGATCGTGTCGCCCAAGGAGGCCAGCGAGCTCCGCGAGCGCTACAACGCCGAGATGCTCGACATGGCCAAGAAGGTGAAGGAAGAGCCGATGCCGGATGGCTCGACGATCTACGATCACACTTACTTCGGTCAGAAGGGCAGGTACTGGTAAATGGCAACGATGGTTCAGGCCATTCGAATGGCCCTGCATTACGGTGAAGAAAACCTCGGCGTGAAAGACATCTTCGGCGAGGACGTCGGTCCTCCGCTCGGCGGCGTCTTCACGGCGACCCAGGGTCTCAAGACCACCTGGAACAGCCCGCTCGACGAACGTGGAATCATTGGTGCCGCCATGGGCCTCGCTTTTGCGGGTTCCCGTTGCGTAGCCGAGATCCAGTTCTGCGACTACATCTACAACACGATCGACCTGCTCAAGCTTGCCGGCAACCAGTGCTGGGCCAGCAACGGCATGTGGAACATGCCCCTGACCGTGATGACTCCGGTTGGAAGCGGCATCCGCGGCTCGATCTACCACTCGCATTCCTTCGATGCGACCATGACCCACATCCCGGGCTGGAAGGTCGTCATGCCTTCGACCCCGCTGGATGCCTACGGGCTCATGATCTCGTGTCTCAAGGACCCGAATCCGACGATGTTCCTCCTTCCCAAGGCGCTCACCCGCGTCCGTGGTGAAGAACTCATCCCGGGCGAGCCGTCCGATGAGAAGGAACTCAAGAACATGATCGACGCTCCGCTGGGCGATCGTTCGCAGTGGAAGGCCAACTGGCCCAAGGTCACGGATTTTTCGATCCCGCTCTCGGTCGCCAAGACCGTGCGCACGGGCGAGCACGTGACTGTGGTGAGTTATGGGCGCACGCTCCCGCTCTGCGCCCAGGCGGCTGATGAGCTCCGTGCCGAGGGGATCTCGGCCGAAGTCATCGACCTGCGTACGCTCTGGCCTTACGACTGGAACGCGATCTCGGAAAGCATCCGCAAGACGGGCCGCGTGCTCTTCGTCAACGAAGACACCGAAGTGACGAACTTCGGCGAGCACCTGATCCGCCGCACGGTCGAGGAGCTCTTTTATGAGCTCGAAGCTCGTCCCAAGCTCCTGGCCGGCGCATTCACGCCGGGCGTGGGCCTGGCCGATGCGCTTGAGGTGGCAAGCGTCCCGCAGCTCAGCACGATCGCCCAGGCGATCCGCGAGCTCGCAGGCGAGCGGGCTTAAAGGGGATCCGTTCCCTTTTGGTTGAGGACCGCGTCAAAATCAACAAGCCCCGGGGCTCAGTGCCCCGGGGCTTTTGTATTTTCCGCTTCCCCAAGACGCCGTCCCTCGAGCCTTCCAAAAAGCTGGGTTCCGCCGATCACCGCCAGTGGAAAAATGAAGGCCGAAAAAAACGGAATCGCAAACCCAGCAAGCAAAACGAGCCCAAAGCCCAGGCAGGCAGGGAGCTCGCGGACGAGATAGGTGATCGAAGCGCCCAAGCCCATGGCCCTCCGGGTTTGGGGATAGCTCAGGAACTGGAAGGAAAGCCCCAGGGCGAGCAGGCAAGCCCCCAAAATGCCGAGCACGGGTACGGCCGAGAGCACAAGTCCCGCAAGTGACCAAATGGCGCCTGCCGCGGTCTTGAACAGGTCGATCTTGAAGCGGCGCAGGTGGGCGCGGGTAAACCAGCCGGAGAGCTGGGTGGCAGGCGCGAGGGGCGGCTCGGAGTATCGCTCGGCGAGCTCCGCCAGCCAGTCGGCAAAAGGTAGGGCAACGATTGCCGAGAGCCAGGTCATGAGCAGGGCGCCTGCAACCCAGGCGATCGCGGTCACGACCCAGCCGAGGACGAGGGCGATCAGATGGCCTGCGCCGGTGGCAGCGGATATTCCCAGCCAGCCCGCAACCGTAGCGAGGATCCAGGCCCCCAGGAGCACCGCCTGGGACATCAGGAACCAGGCAAGCGTTCCCGAAATCAGCCACGGGATGAGAGTTGCCAGCCAGAGCCGGGGACGGATGAGGAGCGTTTTAAACGCAATGAGGGGCGTTCCAAGGCCCATGGCAAAGTCGAGGAGCAGGCTTTTTTTGTAGCGGTTTTGCAAGGGTCACCTTAGGGTCGGGGTTCGCAACGAACGAGGGAATCCATGTCTGAAACTATGACCGCAACCGCCACTCCGGCCAAGCGCCTTCAGATCGCCAACATCTTCTGGATCACGGTGGTGCACATCATCTCCGTGTTCGCGTTCTGGCATTTTACCTGGCCGGCCTTCTGGACCTGCATGTTCCTGCACTTTTTCATGAACTCGGCCGCAGTGACGTTGACCTACCATCGGATGCTCTCGCATCGCGGCTTCAAGACTCCCAAGTGGGTGGAATACACGCTGGCAACCATCGGCGTACTGTCGGGCCAGGGCCCGATCATGATCTGGGTTGCCGAGCACCGCCTGCACCACCGCTACTCGGACACCCGGCAGGATCCTCATGATTCGAGCCGGGGCTTCTTTTACGCCCACATCGGGCACCTGTTTTACCACAAGGACTTTGAAGACAATAAGGAGCAGTGGCTCAAGTACGTGCCCGACATGGCTTCGCAGCCGTACTACCACTTCCTCACCAACTACAATATTCCGATCGCCATGCTGATGCTTCCGCTGATGTACTGGATCGGCGGAATTCCCTTCGTGCTTTGGTGCGGGTTCTTCCGCGTGGTGCTCATGCTTCACGCCACCTGGTTCATCAACTCGGCATGCCACATGTGGGGCTATCGCAACTTCGATACTCGCGACTCGTCGACCAACTGCTGGTGGGCGGCGCTGCTTGCGGCCGGTGAAGGCTGGCACAACAACCACCACGCGCAGCCCGCCTGCGCGGCCCATGGGCGCCAGTGGTGGGAGTTTGACCTCACCTGGCTCATGATCCGCGGGCTCGAAAAACTTGGTCTGGCCTGGGACATCCGCAGGCCCGGCCCGATCCCGCAGAGGGGATCTGCCGCGATGTCGGCGGCAGTCGAAACCGGCACCTACTGAGTCTCGGTGTGTCCTCTCGGACACCGGCCGGCAAGTCTTCGGACTTCCAACGAACCTCTCAGTTCCTCGAGAATTTCGCGCAGGGCGTTAGATCAGCGTTTTTTCGACCGGCCCCCTCGTTCATACTCTTGGGTGGGGGATTCCTGAGTATGGTTCGTTCATCTTTCAAGGAGCGCGCTGGGGCGCTGGCTCTGGTCCTGGTTCAGTTGGGGATTCCTGTGTTCCCGGCCTTCGCAGACGATGCGGCGCCGGTTCAGGGCGTGATGAGTGGGATGAATACGAGTCCGTCGGCGCAATTTGATGCCGCCAGGCAGGCCGCCATGGGCAGTCTTTTTTCCACATGCCAGGGATCGACGCTGGCCAACGCCGCGGGGGCCGTGGCCTCCTGCTTTGCTGCTCCCCCCGGAGATCTCAAGGACCTGACGGCCAAGCTGGAGTGTTCGACCTTTTCTGCAGGGGGCGGCTTCAGTCCAGAGATGCTTGCCACCCGTCGCAAGGCGTTCAGCAACATGGAGGCCGGGATTGCCTGCCAAAAGTCCAAGCTCGACTCGGCCCGTGGCCAGCTCCAGTGTCTTTCCGAGCAGGCAGCGGCGCTGAGCGCCACGATCGGGGCCGTGGCCAGTGAGTACCAGCAGAATCTTGCACGCTTCCAAGGCGAGATCAGTCAGATCAATTCCCAGACGGTGGATCGAAAAGAGCAGCAAAAGGAAGTGATCGCGCGCCTTGGGGGTGATGGCGAGACCGGCGATGACGGCCTGCTGGGGGCAAAGAAGGAGACCGAGGCACTCATCGCGCAGATGCCCAAGGAGATCCTTGCCTTCAGGAATGCCAACAAGCAGCTCGATTCACAGCGCAAGTCGTTCGAAGAACAGGTCAAGTTCAGGACCGTTTCGCTTGCACGCGAGTGCTTTGAGAACAAGGCCGGCGATTACCGCTGCAAGCCCAATGGTCCTCCAGTCAAGTACAAGGAACACCTGTTGTGTATCTATGAGCAGCAACAGTATGTCCGCGCCGGTGGCGTGGTGGAGGACAACAAGCTGACGCAGGCCCAGGCAGCGGGCAAGCGCGCAGCACTCGAGGCTCTCCTGAACGAGCTCTTCTCGGAAGCTCCCACCAGCAAGGACGTGCCCGCAAGTGCCGAGGCGGCCCAGCAGGCGCTCACCCAGAACACCAATGTCATGACTTACGAGGATATCGCCAGCCGTTATGGCTCAAAGCTGGCCGGCTTCGGTGTCAAGGACAA
Source organism: uncultured Bacteriovorax sp. (assembly GCA_964508305.1). Lineage (GTDB taxonomy): Bacteria > Bdellovibrionota > UBA1018 > UBA1018 > UBA1018 > CAIOHW01. The sequence continues at coordinate 81,677 of CAZDSX010000004.1, read as the reverse complement.
GGTGCTCGGCCGGATCTCGGGCTGCTTTGATCAGTCCAAGAGCACGGTTTCTCGCGAGCGGACCATGGAGTCCACCCAGCTTGGACGAGTGCGGGAGCAGCTGCTCGCCGCCGAGCGCACCAACCAGGCCACTGCCAAGGAGACCTTCCAGCGCTACAACCAGGCGTACTCCCGCGGGATGTATGCACTGACGGGTGAAAATTATCCGCTCGTGCTGACTGCTTGTGAAAGTGCAAAGCCGGGCACGCAGGAAGCCTGCATGGAAGACATCCAGCGCAACATGCAAGGCATGCTCATGGGGAATTCAGCTGCTTCGGAGATGCTCATGAGCATCAAATCCTCCCAGCCCAAGAATTTCATCAGCTTCAAGTGCCAGGGGATCAATGGGTGCATCAGCAAGCTCCGGAACATCAATACCAACCTCAAAAAGGAAGTGGTGAATCTCAAGTCCTTCAAGCGGGACTATGTCACCAAGGCCAACCAGAGCATGGACCAGGCCGCCCAGAGGATGGCGCAGGCGCTCGCACCCCAGAACCAGATGCTCGAGAAGCAGATCCGCGACATCAACTCCGCACTTTCGGGGTTTGGCGTGAAGGGCGTGGTGACTCCCAAGGGAGTGGAGGCCGAGCAACTCGAGAAAGACGGCGAGTTTGGCGGTGACAGTGACTCGGACATGGGGGGGCTCTACAAGATGCCCAAGAGCCTCACCAATTTCATCGGCGGCAAGATGTCGCCTCCCATGCTGGATGTTTCCAAGGACTCGTTCAAGGATGCCCTTGGCGGGATCGTCGAGGCTTCCAACAAGCTTGACGACAAGAAGAGCAAGATCGCCGACGTTCTTTCGACGCTCGACGGACTGGCCAGCTCCTGTCCGGCTGCTGCAATGGAGAGCGCGATCTCCAAGCTGGACTCCGAGGTTCGGAAGATGGAGTCCTGTTATGGAAACAAGGCTTGGTGTGACAAGAACTCAAGCGCGCTCGATAGCCTGCTGGCGAGCATGACGAACATTGGGGCCGAGGGGCTGGAATCGGTGCAGGCTTCGCTCGACAGCGGGATCAATGCCTGCAAGGGAGCCAAGGTGGAAGGTACATCCTTTTGCGATGTCTCGCGTGCGCAGTCCAAGTTGGATGAAGTTCGCAGGATCCAAAAGCGCAACGAACGCAGCTCCAAGTCCTCAGGAGCCCTCTAGGTCGAATGCGATGATCCCGTTCACCAAGATGCATGGGCTGGGCAATGACTTCATCGTGCTCGATGAGTTCGATCAGCGCGTGCCTCCGGACTTCTTCAAGGCTGAGCGCGCGCGCTTTTGGTGCGATCGGAGGCTTGGAGTAGGTGCGGACCAGATCCTCGTGATCGGCAGGCCCTCGCGAACGAGCGCCATTGACCAGGGAGCCCATGCCCGGATGGACATCTGGAATCCGGATGGCTCGACGGCCGAGATGTGCGGAAACGGCATCCGTGCCGTGGCCCTCTTTTTACATGACCACGCGCCGGGCGAGCTGCGCGGCAGGACGAGCTACAAGATCGAAACAGGTGCGGGCGTGCTCGAGGTGTCGATCCATGGCCGCGGTGTTCGAGTGAACATGGGGCCGCCCAGGCTGCTTGCCGTGGGGACCGAGGATCTCGTGGTTGCAGGCGAGTCGCTCCCTTTCTGGGAAGTGAACATGGGCAATCCGCATGCAGTGTTCTTTGTTCCCAGTGTGGCCCGTGTGGATTTGGAGCGTCTGGGTCCGCTCATTGAAAAACATTCCCGTTTTCCCAAGCGGACCAATGTCGAGTTTGTCCAAGTGGTGTCGCCCGAGGAGATCGTCGTGCGAGTCTGGGAGCGAGGTGCGGGCGTGACTCTCGCCTGTGGCACGGGCGCTTGTGCGGCTGCCGTGGCGGCAATCCAGTCAGGTCAGGCCGAACGCGTGGTGCGCGTCAAGCTCCCGGGCGGCATGCTGGAATTGGAGTGGAATGGAAGGCGCGACGGCGCCGTCTGGATGACCGGCCCTGCCGTCGAAGTGTTCCAAGGCTACTTTTAGTGATCCATCTGGGTCAGCGGATTGATGTACAGGCGGAAGGTCTTGTCCTTGTGCCTGCGGATCGCAAAAACCCCGTTTTCCTTTTCGGCGGCGAGCTTGTTGTAGAACTCGCGGTCCAGCTCGGCGATCTCGGAGACCGTGCGACCTTCGTACTTTCCGAAGTCGAGGACCACCTGCTTTTCGTCGATGATTCCCGTGACCGGGCTTCCCTGGTTGTTGTTCTGGGAGTTTGAAGTGGATGCGCTCATGTGACGCATCCTAGCCAGAGCCATGGGCCGATTCAACCGTCTGTTTTAATTCCGGATTAAACCGAGATCATGCGGTGCGTTAAGTCCGCATATCTTTTGCGCCGCACTCGGCCGTGGGGCATGATCCTGACATGTTCGTTCGCATCGAAGTGGCCATCAAGCCCGAGTATTCGGATCCGACTGCGCAGAGCCTGCTCAAGCGCATCCATGGCCAGCTTCCCGAGCTTCGAAAAAAAATCCGGTGGGCTCGTCTCATTGATGTCTACTGGCTGGACCTTCCGCGCTCGCGCGAGGACATCATTCCCGCCTGCCAGGAAATCTTCCAGGACCGCGTCACCCAGTGGCTGTTCACCGGGAACCTGATTCCCTCGGCGTCCGGCAAGCAGGGTGGGCTTGAAGATCTCATGGAGTATTCGCCCATCCGTCCCGGCAAGTTCTGGGGAGTTGAGCGGAGACTGCGCACGGGGCTCACGGATTCGCGTGCGCAGGCTGCGTTGGAAGCTCTCCGAGTCGTGCTGGGATCGGATCTCCAGGGTGCGAGCACTTCGACGGGACAGCTTCTGCTGCTCGAAGGTGCGCAGCTCGGCGAAACCGATCTTGCACAACTGGCGCGCGAAGTCTGGTGCAACCAGGTCTCGGAGACCTGGACCATCCTGCCGGAGCATGAGCTCGTCAGGAACGATCGCTTCCACCAGGAGAAGAAACACCGTGAGGATGTCCCGCGGGTCGAGGGAGCGGCTTCGGCAGCAGCTCCGTCGTTGCAGGGGTTCGCTCGAAGGCTCCAGTCCTCCCGCATCTCGGGTTCGACCCAGCCGATCGGGACCCACTCGGGCCGGGCCGTCCCCCTGCTTGAAGGAAAGCTTGAGCAGTGGCTTGAGTTTTCGAAGGCTCGCGGACTGGATTGGACGGCTGAGCACTGGTCCATCCTCAAGGCGCACTGGGATTCAAATCGCAAGCTGGATCCGACGGAGACCGAGCTTGCGGTGATTGCAAGCTGCTGGGGTGAACAGGGGCGTTCGCGGTTGTGGAGTTCTCCGTTCGAGGCGCGGGATTCCTCGCGCCGCATCGACAACCTTTATGCCGAGACCCTGGGTGCAACCGTTCAGCAGCAGCCCCAATCGTGGATTGTTTCGTCCGACGAGCAGCGCCCGGCCGTGCTTGCGCTCTCCGAGGATCTCTGGATTTCCTGGGCCTCGCGTATATCGGGGGATGGGGCGCAGCGAGACCCGTACGGCGAAACCTTGAACATCGTCCTGGGCACACAGCGGGACATCATGGCATCGGATGCCTTTTCGCTGCCGCTCCTGCAAACGCAGGTGATGGACGGGGATGTGCTGCAAAAGGGCCAGCTCAGGCGGGGGTCCGAGCTGGCAAGCAACCGGACTCAGGTCCCCATGCTCGTTGGGGCGGACCTGGGGGATTCCTCGGGCGCCGGAGTGCAGCCGCTTTTCATGAGCTCCGTGCTTGGACAGGTGGTTGGACGTGAGCGTGGGGTGGTCCGCAGCGGGGATCGCCTGGGCTGGCTTGCCACCGGAGTTTCCGGGCCGGCGGCGCTCGAAGATCCGGTTTACCAGCGGAAGCTCATGGACGGCCTCAAGGAGGCGCAGTCTCGAGGGTTGATCTCTGCGATCCGATCGAGCGGGCCCTTGCCCGCAATCTGGGCTGCCCTCCAGCTCGCGCGCGAGGCTGGAGGCGTGTCCATCACCCTCACTCCCGTGCAAGTGCAGGATTTCCTCTCCAAGCGTGAGTGCCTCTTGCTGGCTGCGAGGCCGGATCGCTGGAATGAACTCAAGGCACATTGCGACGCCTGGGGTCTCGGACTGGTCAATTTGGGCGGATTCGAGGCTTCAGGGAGGCTCCAGATCCTTCGCCTCAACGAAACGCTTGCCGACCTGGATCTGGCCTGGCTCTGGGAAGGAATGCCGCGGAAGGTGCTGGCATATGAGCCCGTTTCGATCCGGGATGAGTCGGCGGTTCGCGACCCGGATCATCCGCAAAAGACACCATTACTTTCTGACCAATGGCAAT
>CAZDSX010000004.1:0-77367 GCA_964508305.1 uncultured Bacteriovorax sp. | reverse complement strand
TTTGCACGGGCCGGTGACCAGATGCTGAGGGAGCTGCTCTCGCTTCCTCAGATCCGTTCTCCAGAGCGGATCCTCCATGAGTTCGATCTCGAGGCGCAGGCGCACTCCGTGATCAAGCCTCTGCACTCCGTGGCGGTAGCCGAGGGAGACTGGATACACGGCCCAAACGATGGCTCTGTTGTGATGCTTGCGGGTGACCAGCAGATGGTGTCGGTTGCTGCGGGCGCTTGCGCCAATCGCCAGGCGACGACTCCGGAGTGGCGCGCGTGGATGGCAGTGGACGAATCCCTGCGGAATCTCGTCTGTACGGGAGCGCAGGTGGGTTCCGAGGACGGCGTCTGTGCGCTCTCGATTCAATGGAGAGGCGAGTCTCCCGATCGTCACCCGGTGCCGGCGGGAGAACTGGTGGTTTCCCTGGATGCCGTCAGGGATGCCTCGCTTGCGCTTGGGATCCCCGTGGTCTCGGGGGCGGCTTCATTTTCGTCCAAGCCCCTCAATGGTGTCCTGGTTTGTCACGCAGTGGGTCGCCTGAAGGCTGCACGTTGGGCTCGCAGCGCGGATTTCAAGACTCCAAGTGATGCCGTCTATCTCCTCGGGCCCGAGAGTCTCACGCTGGGTGGAAGTCTTTTTGCCGAACGTTTTGGCGCCGTGCCCTCCGCACGCGGGCTCGAGGCGCCTCGTTGGGGCGTGGCTCGCAAGCTCTACAGCTGGCTCAGTGGTGTTCGCGGAAAGGAACAGGGCCGGATTCGCTCCCTTCATGATGTCTCGGATGGGGGTCTTCTGGTGACCCTCTCCGAAGGGGTCATGGCTCGCGGCCTTGGGCTTGCCATCCGCATGCCCGAAGGGGTCCTTCCCGAGGCGTGGGCCTTTGGAGAAGGGTTCCATCGCCTGGTCCTCTCCTGCAGCGAGGCCGACTCCTCGATCCTCGAGTCAGAATGGGATGCCATGGGAATCCCATTCCAGAGGCTCGGGAGCGTGACTTCATCGGGACGCCTGGAAATCGTGGGACAGTGGTGGACCCCGGTCGCGGATCTTCGCAAGGCTTGGCGTGCCGAGGAGGTGTGGTCATGAATCCTTCAGCCCTTGCGCCGCGGAGCCCGCGGGTCCTCGTGCTGACGGGAGACTCGCTCGGCGGTGCGCCGGAGACTGCGCTTGCCTTTGGAATGGCCAAGTTCGAGGCCGAAGTGGAGTCGCTTGGTTCGCTGATCCGCAGGCAGCTTAGCCTGGATGCGCTGAGCTCCCGGTACCAGGTGCTTGCCATCCCGGGCGGGTTCTCCTTCGGCGACCATCTGGGTGCCGGAAAGGTGCTCGCCCTCAAGCTCAGGCATGCGCTGGGTTGGGATCTCGCGCAGTTCGTCCAGCGCGGCGGACTCGTCATGGGAATCGGAAACGGTTTCCAGGCTCTCATCAAGCTCGGTGTCTTTTCGCGGGATATCTCCATCACCCTGAACGACCAGGGTCGCTTCCGGACTGAGTGGGTGCGCCTCCAGCCGCAGGGCAACCGTTGCGTTTGGCTCAAGGGCATGGGTGCGCTGGATCTTCCGATTCGGCATACCGAGGGCCGGGTGGTGATTGCCTCCAGCGCACGTCTCGAAGTTTGGGCGCGGATGGAGCGCATCGGGATGGCCTGCCTCAGGTACGAGGGAGATCCCAACGGCAGCGAAGAGCGGATTGCCGGGATTTGCGATACCACCGGTCGCATTGTCGGGATGATGCCGCATCCGGAAAACTTTGTTCGCTGGACCCAGCATCCGGAGTGGACCGCGCAGCCGGGAAGAGCAAGCTCACCCGGCTCGGGACTCATGATTTTTGAGAACGCCTACAATGAGGCGATGAGGTCCATCTGATCGGGTTCATTCCCTCCCGCCTCACCCTGGTCGGAACCGGCTTTTCGCGCGAGGACATCAAGGGCCTTGCGATGGGGGAGTCGGGCACCGAGGGAGTCATCGGTGGAAAGGCATTCTTCGGAACGACGGATCTGGCCTGGAGCATTGTCAGGCTTTCCCTCTCCAGTCCTCCCGCACAGGCGTCACCTCTCCTGAGGCAAGAATTTTTCAGGCTTCTTCTCGGGCACCCATCGATGCTGGGGCGCTTTGCTGAATTGCGCAAACTTCGGCGGCGACCCGGGTTTTGGCGCATGCTGGATCAGGCGGTGAGCGCGTCACGATCCACTTCCATCCATCCCGAGGAGCGGCATGCGCTCTTCTCCAAGCTTGCCTCGGCAGGCGTGCTTCCCGATGGACCCAGGCAGGCGCAGGAGGAAGTCGTCGCCCTGGCCACATCGTGGGAGGCCTGGCTCGAGTCCCAGCCGATGTGCGACGATCTGGCAGCCATCAAACTAGCTTCGCAGATCCTAAGCGCGAGAGGCCTGCCTCCCGGGTTCGGCTTCGAGCACGGGGTCATGTGGCAGAACCTGGCGCCCGAGGCGCTCGAGGCTGAGTTTTTATCGGAACTGGGCCGTAGGCTCCCACTTGAAGTGCGCGCCCCCAGGGAGGGGATCTGTCCTACTGCCGTCGTGGAGAGGTGGCACACGGTCGAGGATGCGGCTGAAGCCCTGGGTGATGCGCTGGTTGAAGCCGTCTCGGGCGGAGAGGAACTCTCCCGGCAGGTGATCCTGATCCCGGATTCCGACACGGCAGTGAGGCTCGCGCTTGCCCGGGTGTTTGAGGAGCGGGGGATTGCTGAGCTGGATCCCCGGGATCCACTCGAAATCCGGATCTCCGAGTCCGTGAAGGCGATCTTTCGTCCCTTGGAATTGATGGCCACTCGGTTTGAGAGAGTGGCCTTGCTGGAGTGGCTCAGCCTGGATGCCGGTCTGGACCCTGCACTGCTGGCTCGATGCGCAGATTTGCTTGCCCAGGCGGGTGCTAGGGAAGGTTTTGGGCCGATCCTCGAGGCGATCCCGGCGTCTGTGGCCTTGCGACTTCGTGAGCTGGGCAGGCTGGCGCGTGGTCGCATCGGCCTTGAGGAGTTGGCTAAGGTTTCCGGAACGACGCAGGATGCGCGTCTTTCGGATTGGATTGCCCGCTTTTGGAGGGCCCTCTCGGAGGACCTCTCGCGCCTCGATCTGGCAGGAATCCGCATGCCGGTAGCCATGTGGATGGAGCGCGTGAGGTCACGGCTGGAGCAGACTCCCGCACCGCCCCGGCGCACGCGACCCAGGACCGGGGTCCGCGTCGTTCGTGCGAGCCAATGCAGTCCCGAATTCGAGGGGATGCGGCTTTGGTTGTTTGGCCTCCCTCCTCAGTGGCTTTCCCTTTCGGCCGCTGCTTCTCGAGTGGGCGATACCTACTTCCGCACGAGGGAACGTGACGTGCTCGGAGTGGAGTTCGCGGTTCACTCCGCCGCTCTCGTCAGGGATTCAAGGGTGCGCGCGATGCGCTCCTGGCTTGCATCGGCTTCGACTCTGCACGTTTTGGACTTTCGCCATGAGACGGATGGCTCCGAAAGGGAGTCGCTCGAGTTGCTCTTCAAGGAGCTTGGCGCAGGCATTGAAGTCAGTGAGATGGGGGCGCATCCCCGGTTCTTGAAAAGCCACTCGCTGGTCACCGAGGCCAGATCGCGCGAGGTGCGCCTCCCTGCGCTTCCTGACGCCCGTTTGAGCGCCACTGCACTCGATGCCATCAGTCGGTGTCCGTTCCTGGGTCTTGTTCAGGGGCGCTGGAAGCTCAAGAGCACGGAGGATCCTGATCTTGAGCTCTGGCCTACCACGAGCGGAACGCTTCTCCATCGGGCCGTGGAGCTTTTGGTCGCGCGGGTCGAGGCGCATCCCGAAGAGGTCCGTGCGGACGGGCTCGGCGCCTGTCGCCAGGCGCTCGCCCAGGCATGGACCGAGGCTCGCGATGCACGCAAGCTCCAGGGTTGGGTGGAGACTCCGCAGCTCGGCATCCAGATCGAGCGCCGGATTGTCGAGAGACTCCAGGCTTTCCTGGAAGTCGAGTGGCAGTACCGCGACCGCTCCGGCTCGCGCGTGATGGCCGTCGAAGAAGCCGCGCAGCTGGAGTGGAGCTTTGAAGTATCGGGACGCAAGGTGCAGATCCGTGGAAAAGCAGACCGGATCGATGAGCATGCCGAGGGGCTCTTTGTGATGGATTACAAGAGCGGCAAGCAGGACCTCAAAGGTTCCGACATGCGCTCGCTTGGCTATCGACTTCAGCTTCCGTTTTACGCGATCGCGGCCCAGAAAAAATTCAATCGGCACGTGCTCGGGGTCCAGTTCGTCGAACTTGGGCGTGATGCCAGGCGCTCGGTCGGGCTTTTCCCGGCAGCCCTCAATGGAAAGCAGGCAGGGTCACTCACGCAGGTGCGATCCAATAACTCGAGTCTGTTTTCAGAGGAGCCTTCCCAGGTCTGGAGCGAGCTGGAACAAAAGATCACCTCAAGCGCGGCCCAGTTCCTCGACGGGATCCATGATTCGAGGCCTGTCATTGGAGATCGCGAATGCGATTCCTGCAGGGCTCGCATGGTCTGTGGAGAGGCCCGCCGGGAGTGGGTCGAGGGACTGGGCGGGGGTGAGTCGTGACCCGAAACTGGACCCACGAGCAGGCAGCGGTGCTGGAACATCGCGGAAGCGGGCTTGCCGTCATGGCGGGTGCTGGCGCCGGCAAGACGACCGTGCTCGTGGAAAAGTGTGCTCGGCTGCTTTCAGAGCGTCCTGATGCCAGGATTTGCGCTGTTTCATTCACTGAAAAATCCGCGGCCGACCTCAGGCTCAAGCTCTCGAGGTTTGATCTTTCCAAGCACTGGGTCACCACCATCCATGGACTCTGCGGCCTGATCCTGCGCGAATTCCCGGAGGCGTCTGGATTCCAGGGCGAAGAGCGGGTGCTCTCTGAACCTGAGTCACTGAGGCTTTGGCGGGAGGCCGTGGAGCGCTTGTGGTTTGATGGCAGGGACCAGGGCACCGAAGAGGTCATGGCCCTCCAGCGGCTCCTTGCCCGCGAAGGTCGCGAGGGCCTCGAGTCCATTCTGGTGCGCGCACGCGAGCTTGAGGGGGCCGGGCTGCTGGAGCGTTGTGAGGCACCGGAGGCAGGACCTGGATTGAAGGACTTCGCCATCACGGCCAAACGCGTGATTGCCGCCTATAACGAACTCAAGGCAAGGGCCGGAGCGATTGACTTTGGTGACCTCGAAAAAGCGGCCAGGCGCGCTGTGGCGGATCAGGAAGTCTGTCGGGTGCTTCAGCGTCGCTTTGACCTTGTCCTGATCGACGAGTTCCAGGACACCAATGCGGTGCAGGCCGAGATCCTCTGGAGCGTGGCACGCCCGGATCTTTCCAACCTCTGCGTCGTCGGAGATCCCAAGCAAAGCATCTATCGGTTTCGTGATGCGGATGTTTCGCTCTTCGAGGAGCTGTGCGCACGTCTTCCGGCACGCCTTTCATTGACTGCCAATTTCAGGAGCCATCCCTCCATCCTGGAATTCGTGAATCGCTCCTGCGCGCCGATTTTTGAGGCAAGTTCGCTCACCTATGAGCCCCTTCGTCCAGGACTTGAGGGGACAGTTGATCCGGGGACGGAGACGCCGCCCGTCGTTCGTGTGGAGATCGAGGATCCGGAAGAGCTGGGAGCTCTCATCCTGCAAGAGCATGCTCGGGGTGTTCCCTTTGAGGAGATGGCCGTACTCATGCGCCGCATTCGTGGCAACGAGGCCTGGATCCAGGCCCTGAGTCGGCGAGGAATTCCTGTTGCAGTCGGGGGCGGGGGGCTTTTTTGGTCCGACCCCCGGGTGCAGGAGCTGGTTTCGATGCTCCGCTGGTGGTGCTTTCCGGGCGATGAGATGGCCGCAGTTGCGTTTCTAAGATCACCTTGGATGGGAGTCTCTGACCAGCAGATCGATGAGTGGAAGCAGCACCCAGCTTCGCTCCAAGAGTTCTGGAGCTCGCAGCACCCCGTGGCAAGACTTCTTTCGCCAATGCGTAGGGCCCAGGTGCGTCCCGCGCAGCTGATCACGCACATGTGCGGAGATCCTGTAGTGGGAGCGATTCTGGAGCCCCTCCTGCACTCGGCCATGGCCCTTGGGCACCGCCTCGAGGAGCTTTCCCTTCAAGGGATGGGGTTTTTCAGCGTCGTCCAGCGCGTACGTGAGTCGATGGAGGCCGGGAAGCGCGAAAAAGAGGTTCCGCCGCCGCGTAACCGAGGAGTGCTGCCGATCCTGACGATCCACGCATCCAAGGGGCTTGAGTTTGAGCGTGTTTTCATCGTGGACCTCGGCAAGAAACCACGGGCTTCGCGCCTGCCCGTGCTTTTTTGGGATCGCAGGCGGGGCGCTTTCCTGACTCCGAGGGATGAGTGGGGCGACAAGGCGGAAAAGGATCCGGGATTTGTCGAGTGGAAGGCACACGAGCAGGCCGCGCAGCTTGCCGAGTCCAAGCGTCAGTTTTACGTGGCACTGACCCGCGCTAAAAAGCAGCTCGTCCTCGTATGCCCCGTTCTTGAAGAGGGTGCTGTCGAACCGGATCCCGCCAAGGCAGCATCCCAAGAACACTGGCGCGCCTGGGTGGACCATTTTGGTGGTTCCTCCGCCTCGACTTCGGATTTCTCGGTGAAGGCCTCACTCGCTCCATCGCAGGAGCTTCCTGCCGTACCGCCGCGCGTGCGCCTTCCATCTCCTGGTTTGGAGCGCGCCCGTCACGCAGTGACGGAGTGGACCCTGCTCTCCAGATGTGAGCGCGCTTACGTGCGCACGGTGCTTGGTGCGGAGCCTGAGACAGACGTCGAGACCGATTCCGAGGGTTTATCTTCTCGAGGAAAAGATCCCTGGGCTAACTCGGATTCACCGGCTCTGTCCGGCCGCTTGTCGCCAGTTGAAATCGGAAAGCGCGTGCATGCGTTGCTCGAGGCCTGGGCCCGATTTCCTTCGGATCGCCAAGTGTCGCGCCAGGGGCTGCTCGCGCTCGAGGCGGAGGTGGGACCGAGGCGGTTTGCCGCCCGGCCGGTGATTGAGTGGCTTGAGTCGACGGACTGGCTGGATCTCGAGGGTCTTTCGGAGTGGCCGTTCGAATGGAGAGTGGGGGGAGTGAGCCTGGTGGGTGCCGTCGACCGGCTCGTCAGGCGGGGCGAAGAACTCTGGGTGCTCGATTATAAGGTTTTTTCGAGCCTCAAGGAGGATGCGCTCGCCATCCAGCTCTATGGCCCGCAGCTCGAGCTGTATTCGGGCGCCGTTGCCCAGGTCACCGGGAGCCTGCCTCGCGCCGCACTGATCCAGATTTCGCCCGAGGGGGTGCGGCTCACGGAGGTTCCGCTCGGTGATGCTTCCTTGCTGGAGCATGCGCAAAAAATGGCCCTACGTGCGCGCGAGTTGCTGGCTCGTCCGGAAGAAGGCGAAGCTCGGCCGACCCGGCAGGAGTCCTGTCGCCTGTGCCCCCATTTTGAGCAGTGTCAGTAAACTGACGAAGTGCTTGAAAAGCTTGATGGATTTTCTTGCCCTTTTGGACGCATCTCCTCAAAATATAAGCAAAACAGAGGTGAGCGCCGATGGAGATTCAAGGCAGAACTCAGGCAGTGGCTCAGGCAGTAAAAGGGGACTTGGAGTCGGATTCTTCAGGATGGGGAATGCGGCTCGTCTGGATCCTGGTGTCAGTCGGATGGCTGGTACTCATGGCCGGCGCCTGGTCGCGAAATGCAAACGCAGCGACGAGCTCGGGCGATGACGAGTACAGCTTCAGCTGGCTCGACAAGGACAAGAAGATTTACGTGCTCCAGAACCGCAAGTTCAACAAGGCGGGGCGCGTGCACGTGAGCCTGAGCGGCGGTGTGGGTTCAAGCAATCCTTATCGCGATGTTCGTTATGTCGAACCGAGGCTTGCGCTTTATTTCAGCGAGGCTTGGGGTGTCGAAGGGTTTTACTCCCGAATCTCCAATAGTGCCAATGCTACGTTCCAGGGCATTCCCACGACGCTTTCCCCGTTCGTCCGCGAGATCAACAGCCAGGCGGGTGCAGTGGTCCACTGGGTGCCGTGGTACGCCAAGATCAACGTCTTCAATCATATCCTCTATTTTGACTGGGGCTTCTCGCTCGGCGGCGCGCTTCTGGATTCGACGACGAAATATCGCTTCACGCTGACTCCCAATGTCGAGAACACTACGGATGAGGCGCTCAAAGCTGTTGTTGCCGGCACTTCGCAGCAGTTCTTTCTTGGAAAAGACTGGTCCATTCGCCTGGATGTCACGGGCTGTTTTTACCAGGGGACTTATAAGTTGAATTCGGCACGTGACGCCGTTTCTCCTGAAACCACCTGGTTCTCGAACTTCCAGTACGGCCTCGGCCTGGGGTACCGACTCTGATGCGTCGGCAGGGGCTGAAGGGGTGGATTGCGCTCGGGGGCATTCTGGTCGGCGCTTCGGCCACGGCTGCGGATGACGTGGCCGTTCAGAGGCTTCGCGAGGCGCAGGAGCTCCACCGGGCGGGGCAGTTCTTCAAGGCCGCGCGCTATGCCTTTACGGCAGGCGAAGAGAGCGAAATCCGCAAGGCCGAGGCGCAGGCCTGGGTTGCGGCCTCGCTGATGGAAGCCGGCCTGGAGCAGTCGGCATCTTACTTTTTCATCCAGAGCCTGAGGTCCGGCAATCGCGAGGCGATCAGGCGAGTGCTTCCCTGGACGGGAAAGCTCGTTCGCAGCGTGGGCCTCGAGTTTGTTCGCCCTTACCTCGTCAAGAACACCCGTGCCGAGGATTATCCCGCTTCCGAAAAGCAGTATTACCAGTATGCCTTTGCTCGGACCGCGATGCTCAAGGGCGACCTGCCCGCAGCCATTGGGGTTCTTTCCGAGATCCCGGCCAAGGCCAAGCTTCGGGCTGAGCTCCTCCAGATCCGCGCCACCGTGCGCGTGATGTCGGGCTCGCTTGCGCCCGCCATTGCCGATTTCAAGGAATGTGCAAAGAGCGCTTCCGAGGGCTCGGACCTCCGGAATCGTTGCGTGGCGGGTCAGGCGCGGACCCTTTACGAGCAGGGAGATTATGCACAGGCCGACCAGGTCTATGACCAGGTCGCCAAGGCAAGCCTCGTATGGCCCGATATCTTGTTTGAACAGGCGTGGAACTCCTACCGTCGCAGTGAGTTCAATCGTACTTTAGGAAAGCTCGTTTCCTACAAGAGTCCGGCACTTTCATTTGTCTACAATCCCGAGATCGATGTCCTTCGCGCGCAGGCATACCTGGCCCTTTGTCTTTATAATGATGCCAATGAAGGTGTGAACGATTTCAACTCACGCTACGCCCCAGTGAGCGATGAGGTCAAAAAGCTCACCGAAAAGTTCGGGACTAAGCTCCAGCCTTATTTCGACCAAGGCAAGGAGGCGGCGCTCGCGCCTCTTGGCTCCAAGCGGCCGCTCCATCGCCTGATGAACCGATTTGTGCGTTCCGCGGCCTTCCAGGACTGGGTCCGCAGTGAGAGGGAGCTCTCGGTGGAGCTCGGCAACATCAAGTCGTTCTCGGCCGGTGGCGCTCCCGCCGAGCCGGGCAACGGCACTTTTCCGCAGTTTCTTTCCAAGGTGCTCGACTTCAGGCTCAAGGCCATCCGCGAGATGGGCGGCGCGTTCGTTCGCAACAGCCTGCTCGATTACCATGACGATCTCATTGCGCAGTTCGAAAAGATCGCTTTCATCAAGCTCGAGATGCTCAGGCGATTCAAAGAGCAGCTCATGACTCGCAAGACCGGCGTGGGTGAGGATCGCGGCCGTGGCAACGTGGCGCCCGTGAGGCGTGATGACCAGTACTTCTGGTCATTTAATGGTGAATTCTGGAATGACGAGCTCGGCGACTATGTGTTCGGGCTGGAGTCGGAGTGCAATGGACGTTCTTGAGCGCAGGAGTGCAGGGTGGTCGTACTTGGCGGGCGCGCTTGCGCTCCAGGTCGCAGCCGGTGTCTGGGGGGCGCCTGCCCTGGCGGGCCAGGCTTATACTGACGCCGAGATCCGCAAGATCATCTCGCCTGACGAGCAGAAGATCCGTGAAATCCGCGAACAGGAGATCGCGCAGCTCAAGCTGACCCTCTCGCGGCGCATCCCCGAGGAGCGTCGTGCGGACTTGTACCTCAGGCTCGCCGAGATCTATATCGAGGCCTACCGTGCCGAGTTCCTCCTCGAGGGCCGTGCCCATGAACTGAGGCTCGAGCTCAAGCAGGAAGACAAGTTCATCGACCGCTCCCGCTCGGTGCCTTATCTCAAGGCCGCCATCGCAGCCTGCCAGGAGATCGTGGATTTTGGCGTGAAGTACGAACGGATGGACCAGGTGTATTACTTCCTGGGCTACAACTATTCGGAGCTCGGCGAGGAGCAAAAGGCCAGGGAGTATTACTCCAAGATCATCCAGCGTTTTCCGCGGAGCGCTTTCGCCGTCGAAGCCTACAAGGAGCTCGGCGAAGTTGCATTCAATGCGCGCGATTACCGCACGGCCGAGACCTATTTCGAGAACGCGCTGGCCAGCTCCGCCCAGGCCCCTGGTTTTGAGTCGCAAGTGCCACGCGTCCGTCATCGCCTGGCCTGGTGCCGCTATCGCCAGAAGCAGTACGAGCGCGCCGTTGCCGAAATGAAGGAAGCCATCCGGCTGGCCACTGCGGGCAAGGAGAAGCTCCTCTCCATCCGCGAAGAGGCCCTTCGTGACCTTGCGATCTTCATGACCGAGTCTGGGAACGTGCAGGATGCCGTCGATTACTTCCAGCGCACTGCCGGAAACCTCGCACTCTATCCCAAGATCCTCGAAGGCCTGGGGCGCCAATACGAGCGCAACGTGGAGCCCGACAAGGCCATCCAGGTCTACGAGTCGCTGCTCATCACCAAGCCCAAGGACGAGGCTGCCTTCCGTTTCCGTGTGAAGCTCGTCGACCTTGACCTGCGCAAGGGCCTTTATGATCACGCCCTTGGACGAGTTTTCGGCAAGGAAAACGGCAAAGAAGATGGCGATGACATCAAGCTGTACCCCAATGCCGAGGGCGAGACCGAGACCGCCTGGCAAAACCTGCGCGCCATGATTCGTCGCACCGGTACCGAGAACCACGAGAAGTACCGCAAGTCTTCGGATCGCAAGGCACTTGAGGTCGCGGAGAAGTTTTATACGGCGTACATCGAAAAGCTGCTTTCTTTGGCTGATCCCCGCAAGGAGCGGCCCGAAATCCAGATGTACCTCGCAGACGTCAAGCGCGAGCTGGGCAAGGCCAAGGAGGCCTCTGAACTTTATAAGCTCGTGATCGCGAGCGAGGACAAGCGTTACGCCAAGGAGGCTGCCGCTCTTTGGACCGCAAGCCTCGCTGACGCGATCAAGCGTGATAATTCAGCCCAAAAAAACAGCATCAAGCTCAGGACCGAGCCTACGCCGCTGGAGCGCGACTTCGTCAAGTCGGCTGACGACCTCGTTGAGTCCATCGAAGGCACGATCGAGGCTCGAGAAGCCGAGATGCGTTCGGCACAGGTTCTGGCCGGTTACGAGGGGTCTCGCGAGGAGGCCATCGTCCGCCTCAAGAAGATCATGAAGAAGCATCCCAAGACCGGGCAGGGCGTGACTGCTGCCAGGCTCTGGATCCAGCTTTATAGTGACAAGCTTGCTGACGCCGAAAAGAAGGACAAGTCAGGCCCAGAGGCCAAGAAGGCCGCCTCTGACCTCGAAGACCAGCTCGAAAAGGTGGTCGAGTTCGAGGAGCTCATGGCTTATGACGGTCAAACCGGGGGCAAGATCCGCGCGCTTGTGGCTGATTATCGCGAACGCCTCAAGGTCATGAAGATCCTGTTCTATGAGCGGGATGGTGACCTCAAGAAGGCTGCGCGCGCATACGAAAAGTTTGCGGAAGAGGCCGAGCAGAAGGCTGCAGGCGGCATTGGCAAGGATGCAAAGGCCCGCGAGGCCATGTCCAAGGCCTTTGAAAACGCCGTGGCGACTTACCTGCGCATGAACGACATGGAGGACGCCGACCGCGTCCTGGGCGTGTGGCAAAAGAAGCTTCCCGAGAGCCAGGCTGCTGCACAGGCCATGCGGAACTCGGCGACCCTGCTTTTCGTCCAAGGCAAGTTCGAAGGTTCTGCGGCCGTGCTCGAGCGCCTGGGGCTCCTCTCCAAGGACTCGGAAGCGCTTGAGTCGGCGATCCGAATCTTTGAAGCGGTCGATCGCGATGAGCAGCGCGTGGCGCTCGTGGCGCAGTTTGTCCGCACCTTTCCGCAGGCCCCGGGCCGGGCCCGCGTTGCCGCCCAGCTTGCCAAGTACCATGAATCCAAGAAGCGCGATGCGCTTGCGGCACAATCGTACAAGGAGTGCATGGGCTTTGCGGGGAGCGAGGAAGAAGTGGAGTGCACGCTTCGGCTCGGTCAGCTCCAGGCCCGGATCGGCCTCAAGGATGAAGCCATTGGCTCCCTCAAGAAGGCGGCATCCAGTGCGGCCAAGGGGCCCTCGGCCTTCTTTGTCAGCGTCGCCCGTTGGGAGCTTGCGCGCGCAGCCGAGGCACAGATCCTTGCCGACAAGTCGCAGTCCGAAAAGCTCCTGCCGGAGAACCTCGCCAAGCTTCTCCCCAAGCGGCTCCAGAATTTCGAGCTCCTGACCAAGGCGCTGGCCCCAGTCCTTGAGATCGGAGGGCCATACTCGGTCCAGGCGTCCTACAAGCAGGCCAAGGCGGCATTGGATCTTGCGGCCGAGATGGAAGCTGTTGCGCCCGAGGACAAGACCGTCAAGCAGGCCTCCGCCGTGCTTCGCTCCAAGGCCGGCCAGATCCTCAAGCAACAGCTCACCAAGGCTCAGGAGAGTGAGTGGCTCAGCCCCGATATTTCGCGTGTGATGGGCGAACTCGCGTTCTTGGAACGTTCCGTTCGAGCGCAGGGTACGCGTCCGGTGCTGAGGTGGATGGATCCCCGTGGCAGCGAAAAGCAGTTCGCCGTTGAGAAGATCCGCGAAGCCCTGGTCAAAAATGCCCGCGACGCGGCCTTCTGGGCCCGTTACGGAGTCTGGCTGGCGACCGAGCAGGAGAACCTGGCACTGGCTTCGATTGCCCTGGATCGTGCCTTCGCACTTGAACCCAAGAATGCAGCAATCATCAACAACATCGCCCTCCTCAAGGAGCTCCAGTACGGACTCGAGGAGCCTTACGGTGCGCTGCAGGTGAACGCCTACCTCAAGCAGGCCATTGCAGTGGATGATGCCGCCACGATTGCCAAGGCCAACCGCGCACAGCTCCTGAACTACTACCTTGTTTTTGCCCCCGCCAAGAAGCTCTGGGAACAGGTGCTTGCCAAGGATCACTCCGGTGAGGGCGAGGATGGGCTGGCCACTGCTCTGCAGGGCCTGGGAAATCCAACCCTCGCCAAGAGTGCGTTCGTTCGAGCGCAGTTGAGCGGTGGGGACGCGCGGCGCTTTGCCCAGGTATTCCAGACTGCTGCGGCTGCAGCGCCCCTGGATCCTGCCGCCTGCCTTGACCAGCTCGGCGAGCTTCGCCGCCCCAAGGGCCAGTTCGAGAAGGTGGCTGCCGAGCTCCTCGAGGAGCACTGTGAAGCCTTGAAGAAACAGAAGAAGAACCAGCCTTCGACGGAGGAATCATGAAGATTGCAGTGGCCTGCTTGGTTTTGTCGGCTTTCGTTCCATCGGCAGTGCATGCCGCCGAAAAGTCCCCTCGCGTGATCTATCCCAAGAAGACCGAGCTCTACTTCCAGCGTCGCCCCGAAGAGAAGTTTGATTCGCTGGTCAAGCCCCGCAAGAATTTCCACCCAGAGATGGTCCGAGACATCCTCCAGACCCGCTGAAGAGGCCAAACCCAATGCCAAATTCCACGAATGATACGAACCAAAAACAGCAGTCCGGCGGCCTCAGGCTGGACCAGGTGGCGGCAGTTTTTGTCATCGAGGGGCAGAGAGCCGAAAGTTCGATCCGGGTCCAAAAGCCCCGGCTCACGGTCGGCTCCATGGAGTCCTCGGATGTACGGCTGACTGGAAAGGGGATCTCGCCCATCCATGCAGTGATCGAACTGACCCGAGAGGGCAGGCTCGATGGCCCGGTCGAGGCGACCGTCTTTGATCTCGCGAGCGAGACGGGTCTCAGGGTCAACGGTGAGACATCGGTGGTGCGGACGCTCTCTTCCGGCGACGTGCTCGAGTTTGGCGGGGTTCGCGTTCGCTTCGCGATCGAGGAGATCAAGAAGACGGTAGCGCCGCCTCCACTCAAGTTCGAGATGAAGGCCGAGGGGCGTGCTCTTTTCGTCAAACAGAGCGAGGACATCCAGTCACTTCTCCTTGACCAGGCCGGACCCGTTGACGAGATCTTTGATTATTCGACCACCCACCGCCAGTCGGTGGAAGTTGTGATGTCCTGGCACGGGACGATCTTGGATGTCGCCCATTTCGTGGACGAGACGAGCGTCGAGATTGGCGAGTCCAGGACCGCTCGGTTCGGCATACCGTCGCTGCTTTCGCAGTCCAGCCACATCTTGATTTCGAGGGCGCAGGAGCGCTTCACGCTCCACCTGGACCCCAAGATGAAGGGTGTGATCCAGCGCGCAGGGCGCCTCGAGACGCTTGCCCAGGTCCAGGCCTCGCATGGCTCGACCCTGGACCTGCAGCGCAACGAGTTTGCCAAGATCCAGGTCGGAGACGTGATGTTCTACCTGAGCTTCACTCCGGCTCCTCCCAAGCTCAAGCCCGGTCGAATGATCGAGCATGATCCGGTTTTCTGGAGAATGCTGGGCGGCTCACTTGCAGTGACCATCTTGTTCCTCGTGTCCATGATGAACGTCAAGCTCCCTCAGGAGCTTGAGGCCGAGCAGATGCCCGAGCGCATCGCCACGATCCTCTACCAGCCGGAGAAGTTCTCGGCCCAGGTCCCGAAGCCCAAAAAGCAGACGGTTCCCGAGGCAGCGCAGGCCCAGACCCCAGCAAAGCCGGTCCCGCCCAAGCCAACCGTCACCAAGGTGGATCTGAAGCCCAATCCTGAAAACGCAAAGCTGCCGGTACCCAAGGAGATGAACGTGGGTGCGCAGCAGGCTCAGGCCAATCGACCGACCCAGCTCCCGAAGCAGACTCGTGCAGAGAGCGCTGCCAAGGAAGGTGAAGGCGCACGTGCTGCCGGCAAGGAAGGCTCGCGTGGTTCCAAGAATGCGGCTCCTGGCAAGACCCCCCAGGATCTCGCCCAACGTCCCTCGCCCCAAGGCGGCAAGGGGATCGGCGGTGGTGGGAACAGTGAGGTGAAGGACGTAGGCAACGCTGACCTCCTCAAGGGGGCAAGCGACAAGATCCTCGATATCCTCGGCAATTCAGCGGCAAGGCTTGGTAAAGACGGCGAGCGGCTGAAGGGTTTTGGCGGCTTCACCACGCAGGGTAACGGCGGACTCGCGCTCAGTGGGACCGGTGCAGGCGGGGGTGGCAACGCAGAGACACTGGGTGCCGGAGGCCTGGGTGAAAAGGGGCGCGGCGGTGGTCGCGTGGGAACGGGGCTCGGCGCTGCCGGCGATGGTTCAGGAATCATCGGTGGCAAGAGTCGCGTGCTGATTCGCTCGGGCGGGCCTGAGGAGGCCGTGGTTCTGGGAGCCGTGGACGCCTCGGCGATCGAGGCAGCACTGCTGGCTCACAGGGATGAATTCAGGCTCTGTTACGAGCGCGAGATCAATGCTGAGAATCCGAACCTGGCAGGACGAGTGGGAACGACCTTCGTGATCGGTGGTGGAGGCAAGGTAACGGAAGCCGGGGTGGCTTCGACCTCGCTCAACCATGCACCAACGGAGCGCTGTATCCTCAATGTCATCCGTCGCATCGACTTTCCAGTCCCCCGCGGTGGTGGCACGGTCCAGGTGAGCTACCCGTTCAAGTTTTCACCGGCAGGAAAGCAGTAAACCCCGGTCGATGCGGATTGCCTGGTATGGAGCGCTGTTCGTCGTCCTGGCCGCGTGCCCACAGCTGCGCGCCAGGGGTGTCGCGCGCGTGAGTCCGGGAGGCCCGGTCCAGGTAGCCTTTCAGCTCAAGGATGGTTTCAAGGTCAATCCCCAGGCTCCTTCGGAGATGCAGCTCAAGGCGGGGGATTCGGTGGTCGGGCATTGGGGTGTAAGTGACCTTGCCGGCCAGCGTTTCGAGATCCGCGATCTCCCTCAGCCTGAACTCCTTCTTGAAGGCAGTCTCTATGTCTGCCAAAAGGAGGATGCCCGAGTGTGCGTTCGCGAGCGGGTGAGCCGGAGAATCCGGCTTGAACCAGGTGCGGGCTCGATGTTGGAGATCGACCTCAGCCAGTAAGGAATATCCTCATGTCCCAGTCCGTGCGCTTTGATCCCAATGCAGCTGCCTCCGGAGACTCCGGCATCTTTGGTCTGCCGTACAGCGAGGAAGAGGCTCGCGTCGTTTACCTCCCGGTTCCCTGGGAGGTCACGACCTCATACGGAGGTGGCACCTCGGGAGGACCGGATGCGATCCTGGAAGCCAGCCGCCAGGTCGATCTTTATGACATGGACGTGGTGAAGCCCTACGAACCGGGACTTTTCATGCGTCCATCCCGCCCTGAGATCTGCCAATGGAATGAGCGTGGAAGGTCGCTTGCGCAAAAGATCATCGAAGTGGGTGGAGAGATCTCGGGAAATGCCGAGCTGGAGTCCGCACTCAAGCAGGTCAACGAGCTTGGCTCACGCCTCAACGAGGTGGTCTACCAGGATGTGGCATCCCTCATCCGGGCAGGCAAGCTTGTGGGATTGGTGGGGGGAGATCACTCAACGCCATTTGGCGCGATCCGGGCCCATGTCGAGGCCTACCCCGATGTCGGGATCCTTCATTTTGATGCCCATTCAGATACGCGTGTGGCTTACGAGGGCTTCGAGGATTCGCATGCTTCGATCATGTACAACGTACTGACGCGGCTCCCTCAAGTACGCAAGCTCGTGCAGGTCGGCATTCGAGATGTCTGCGAGCAGGAAGTGGAATTTTGTTCCCGTGAGGGCGGCCGCGTTCGCGTGTTCTGGGACCGTGACATTGCCCAGAGCCGCCTTCGTGGGGAGTCGTTTTCGGGACTGGCCTGGCAAATCGTCGAGGAGCTTCCCAAGAACGTCTATGTGTCGTTCGACATTGATGGCCTCGATCCACGCTACTGTCCGCACACGGGCACGCCGGTGCCGGGGGGCCTCGACTTTTCAGAGGCCATCTTCATCCTGAGGACACTGGTCGAGTCTGGCCGAAAAATCGTCGGCTTTGACTTGAACGAAGTCGCTCCGGGACCCGAAGGCGCTGACCTTGCCGAATGGGACGCCAACTGTGGAGCAAGGCTTCTTTATAAGATGACCGGGTTTGCTCTCGCCAGCCAGGGCGAGTGTCGCCTGCAGATGATCTAAAGTTCCGATGCCTAGCCGTCGCGCTTGAGCGCGAGCAGCCTGAAGGTCTTGTAGCCCGCTGTCGCTGCCGTATACATGATCTTGCGGATCGTGTCGTAATGCACCCGCTTGTCGGCCTGGATGGCGAGGATTCCGTCAAACGGAAGGGGATTTCCCTGTGCGTCGCGAGCCTTGGACTTCGCACGCAGGAGCTCGGCGCGGTCCTTGGCCTTGACCAGGGCTTCATAGAGGGGCTTGATCTGGCGGCCGTCCTCAGCGAGGTCCACGGGCTTGAGCGAATACTGCGCATCTGCGTCCGTGGCGCCGAGCGATCCTGCACCGAGATCAAACTCCACGATCCGTACGCTCTCAAAGGTCATGCCTTCGGGCGTGATGATCAGGTGGAGGCTGTCCGGCGGAATGTCCTGAGATGCGGAAAGCGGAAGCTTCAGGCCCGGAAGCGTCGTGAAGTTGTTGGTCGACGTCGAATAGCTCTTGAGGAGGAATACGAGGATGATGACCAGCACATCGAGCATGCTCGTGAGCTGGAGCTCGATCTCCTTGTGCTTGCGGCGGGCCCTGCGAAACCGAATGGAGCGGGTACCAGCCATGATCAGCCTTCTCCCAAGAGGTTTCCGAAGACGACTTCAGGAAAGAGCGCCTTCAGGGGTTCATCGATCCCGGTTTGTTCGTTCTTCTTGAAGAGCGCCGGATCCGTGGGCTCAAGCACGCGAAGTGCGTCCATCACCGAGATGAGGATGTCGTACGAAGTGGACGCTGCGGGTACCAGTACCACCTTGTTCTCGTTCAGGAACTGCCTCTTCACTTCGATCAGTGCCGCATGGATTGCAGGAGCGTCCGGCATCCCCTCGGCATTGTGCGGGATCGACTGCGACTTGATCCGCTCGAAGGGGCTCCAGATCTCGGTTTCCTTGTCCTTGATGCTCACCGTGAGCTGAAGGGGCTTTTCCTTGATCTTCTGCTGAACGTCGTCCGGGCTGATCTGCGGCATCGGTGTTTCCACCGAGACGAGGGCCAGGAAGCTCATCGAGAAGAGCAGGAAGCCGATCAGCGTCACCAGGGCGTCCAGCATGGGCACCAGGTTGATCGCCACTTCCGAAGGAGCGGAGCGTCTGCGTGTGCTCGGGCGCTTGAGCAAGGTCGGTTACTCCGCCTTCTCCGAAGAATGACGGAACTTGCGGGCCGAAAGCAGGTCCAGCAGCTTGACTCCGTATTCATCGACTTCTTCGATGATCTTGGAGGCCTTGCTGCTCAGCACGCTGTGCACGACCATCGTCAGGATGGCGGTCACAAGACCGAAAGCCGTAGCGTTCATGGCTTCCGAGATACCGGCAGCGAGAATGGCCTGGCGCTGGGCCGGATCGGCAAGGGCCACGGCTGCGAAGGACTTGATCAGACCCGAGATGGTGCCCAGGAGACCCAGGAGGGTCGCGATGTTGGCAATGAGCGAAAGATAGGGAAGCCTGCGCTCGAGCTTTGGGATCACCTCGAGGCTTGCAGCATCAATGGCGTTCTGGATCTGTTCCTGGTCGCGGGAGGCGCGCTGGAGGCCGGCCTTGATCACGCGGGGGAGGGCGGCGTTTCCGGCTCCGTTACAGAGCCGGATGGCCCCGTCCAGGTCATTGGCCAGGATGTACTTTTGGATCTCGAACATGAAGGCCGCACCATCAACATTGGCCTGGGCCAATTTGACCATGCGCTCCAGCATGAAAGCCACCGAGACGGCCAAAGCCACCGCGATGAGCCACATGGAGAAGCCGCCCTGCTGAAATGCGCCTACGATTCCCTGCGTGAAGTTTCCCGATTCCATGGGATTTCTCCTCTTTTTTTAAGAGGATACCGGAATCGAGGGATGCGTCAAACTCTTTTGGTCGGCTGGCGTCTTTTAGAGGTGGCGCTGGATGGCCTGAACGATCACTTCGCGGGGCTGGTTGCCCACGATCTGGTCGACGACCTGGCCGCCCTTGAATACGAGCAGGGTCGGAATACCGCGGATGCTGTACTGGCCGGGGGTGACCGGATGGTCGTCCACGTTGTGCTTGAAGACATTGACCTTGCCGGCGAACTCTTCGGCAATGGAGTCGATCGTCGGGGCGAGTGCGCGGCAGGGACCGCACCACTCCGCCCAGAAGTCCACGAGGGTGACCTGCGAGGCCTTGAGGATGTCGGTCGGGAAGTTCTGATCGGTTGCGGTTTTTACGTGTGCGTTTGCCATAGTGGCCCCTAAAGGATAAGTTCTGCGCCATGTCACCCAGTTCTGATTCGATGCAGGCGCCGCTGGACTATCTCACCCAAACTTCGGCTGAGTCAACGGCCATCCGGGAGCAATTTTTGAAGGAATCCGGGGGCCTGCTCGTCAAAGCTTCGGAGCTACTTGGACATTGCCTCGCTGGAGGCGGCAAGGTCCTGATCTGTGGCAATGGAGGCTCGGCGGCCGACGCCCAGCACATGGCGGCCGAGATGGTGGGCCGCATGCTCATGGAGCGCAGGGCGCTTCCAGCCATTGCCTTGACGACGGACAGTTCCAATCTGACGGCGCTCGCCAATGATTATGGTTATGAGTTCGTGTTTTCGAGGCAGGTGGAAGCCCTGGCTAAAGCGCAAGATGTGTTGATTGCGATTTCGACCTCGGGAAACAGTCCGAGTGTGGTGAGAGCCGTCGAGTCGGCGCGGTCCAAGGGCTGCAAGGTGATCAGCTTGACCGGAGGCTCGGGAGGAAAGCTTGCTGCTCTTGCGGATATCGCGCTGAATGCGAGTGCCGGCAAGAACTCCAGCCGCATTCAAGAAACCCACATCTTTGTCGTCCATAGCCTGGTCGACCTTTTGGATCGGTTCTTTCTGTCAAAGGACGGCAAATGAGTTCGTTGGATAGTAAGAATACGGGCGGAAACAAGGGCGCGGGAATCGAGAAGATTTTCCGCTTGATCCGAGCGGGTCTTCTTGAACTCAACAGAGTGATCGAACTGATCCTCAAGCGCCTTCGGGAGGCGCAGGACCTCGTGACCGATTCGGTTCGCGGAACGCTTCCCGTGGGGGCTCGCCATAAGTTTGCAGTTTTCCAGCGCGTTGCCGCCAAGATGCTGGACCTGCTCGTTGTTGGACTTTTTGGCCTGCTGATCCCGGGGCCGTTCGGACCTCTGGCGGGATTTGTGTACAGCGTCTGCGGGGATGGGCTTCAGCGCTGGGGATTCAGCGGACAGAGCCTGGGCAAGCGGATGATGGGGCTTCGGGTGATTCGAACGGGCGACGGACAGCCGGCCAATTTCAAGGACGCCATGATCCGCAATCTGCCCGTGGGCGTGGCCACTTTTTTTGCAATCATCCCGCTCTGGGGCTGGATCATCTGCATCCTGGTGGGTGTCCCGCTGATGCTGGTGGAGATCACGCTCATGGCACGAATGCAGGGCGAGGCCAGGCTGGGTGACATCATGGCGGGTACTCGCGTCCTCGAGAAGTCTTGAGGGAGATGCCGATGTCGCTCCCCAAGCAGGATCCTGCACAGACGCTTTATCTTCTCGATATTTCCTCTTTTATCTTTCGTGCCTTCTACGCCATCCGTCCACTGACGACGCGTGCAGGCGAGCCCGTCAATGCCGTCTATGGCGTGGCAACGATGATCCAGAGGCTCGTGGATGAGGCCAAGCCCCAGTTCATGGTGGTGGCCTACGATTCCAAGGAGCCTTCTTTTCGCAAGGAGCGCTACGCCGAGTACAAGGCCAATCGCTCGAGCCCTCCCGAAGAGCTCCTTCCGCAATTTGACCGAATCGAACAGCTCATCCGCGCCATGCAGATCCACTCCTTTAGAAAGAGCGGCGTGGAAGCTGACGACTTGATTGCGACCCTGGCGCGCCGCTGGTGCGAGCTTTCGCCCCGCCACGAAGTCGTCATCGTTTCGGGTGACAAGGATCTCATGCAGCTGGTGGGTGATCGGGTCAGGATGCTCGACACACTCAAGAACATCACCTATGACCCCGCACAGGTCACGGAGAAGATGGGGGTTCCTCCCTCCCAGGTCCGGGACTTCCTGGCCCTGACAGGGGACAGCTCGGACAATATCCCCGGAGTGAGCGGGATCGGACCCAAGGGTGCCGTGGATCTGCTCAAGGAACATGGATCGCTCGAAGGCATCCTGAAGGCTGCCAAGGAGGGGCGGATCTCGGGAAAGAAGGGACAGACCCTGGTGGCAGAAGAGCAGGCCGCGCTGCTCTCGCAGGAGCTTGCCACTGTCCACATGGATCTTCCGCTCGCCGTAAGCGAGCAGGATTTCAAGTATGAGTTCCAGGTGGGCGAGGAGTGCGTCACCTTGCTGAAGGAGCTCGGGTTCACTTCGCTCTTGGAAAAGTGGAACGGCAGGAAGCCTGCCTCCCAGGCGCCCCAGGCGGGTCAAGCAGGTCAGGCAGGTGCGCCAGCGGTTGAGGCAAGCCGGATCAAGGGCAATTTCATCACCGTGACAAACCTTGATGTTCTGGATGGACTTGTGGGGAAGATCCGCAAGGCAGGTGAGTTCGGGTTTGATCTCGAGACGACTTCACTCAATCCGCGCGTGGCTGAGATCGTGGGTTTTGCACTCGCCGTCGATGATGCTGAAGCCTATTACGTGCCAGTCGGACACCGCGGCACGCAGGTGGAGCAGCTGCCGATCGCAGAGGTTTGGAAGCGCGTGAGGCCCCTGCTCGAGGATCCCCGGATCAAGAAGATCGGACAGAACCTCAAGTACGACTTCAGTGTGTGCCGTGCGCAGGGAATTGAGCCCGATGGAATCGGTGCCGACACCATGGTTGCAGCCTACCTGCTTGCGCCCGAGGGAAGGCACGATCTCAAGACCCTGGCTTCGCAGTATCTCGATTACTCGATGCTCACTTACGAGGAAGTCTGCGGGAAAGGAAAGGACCAGATCACTTTCGACATGGTCCCCGTGGATGTGGCGACTCGCTATTCAGCAGAGGACGCCTGGGTGGCTCTCAGGCTCTGGCGCCTGCTTCACCGCGAGCTCGAGCGCGAACGCCTGATGGAAGTTTTTTCGCGCGTGGATCTGCCACTGGTGCAGGTGCTCTCCAGGATGGAGATGAACGGGGTCTGCATCAACGAGGCCTATCTCAAGGGCCTCGCCATCGAGTTTGATAGGGAACTCGTTGCGCTCGAAAAAAAAATATCCGCATTTGCTCCGGGCCCGATCAACCTGAATTCGCCCAAGCAGCTGGGCGTGCTGCTCTTTGAGCACCTGGGGCTTCCCACTCAGTCGAAGACCAAGACGGGCTACTCCACCGACGCTGCAACGCTTGAAGCCTTGGCGCCCATGCATGAGGTCCCACGCCTCCTGCTTGAGTATCGGGAGATCTCCAAGCTCAAGGGCACTTATGTCGATCCGCTGCCGACGCTCAAGGATCCGGTCACTGGAAAGATCCACGCCTCTTTCCATCAGGCCGGCACGGCGACGGGCAGGCTCTCGAGTTCGGATCCCAATCTGCAGAATATTCCGATCCGCTCGGATCGCGGGATTCGGATCCGGGGGGCTTTTGTGCCCAGTCCGGGCAATGTCCTTATTTCGGCGGATTACAGCCAGATCGAACTCAGGCTGCTCGCTGATATGAGTGGGGACGTCGAGCTGGTTCGGTCATTCAGGGCCGATGAAGACGTGCACCGTCGAACGGCTGCCGAGATCTTCGGAATTCCGGCTGACCAGGTGGGGGATCGCGAGCGCTCGATTGCAAAGGCGATCAACTTCGGGCTCATGTACGGAAAAACCGCATTTGGACTCTCGCAGGAGCTCAAGATCTCCCGCAAGGAGGCTGCGGAGACGATTGAGCGCTACTTTGAGCGTTACGCGGGGGTGAAGGCGTATCTGGATGGCGCCATCGTCGGAGCCCGCGAAAAAGGCTTCGTCACGACCCTGCTGGGACGCAAACGCCAGCTTCCGGATATCCATTCCAAGAATCCCGCAATCCGCGCCAATGCCGAGCGCATGGCGATGAACACTCCGATCCAGGGAACGGCTGCCGATCTCATGAAGCTTGCGATGATCGAGATCGACGAACGACTCCGCGATCTCAAGAGTGGGGCTCGCCTGATCATCCAGGTTCACGACGAAGTGGTCATTGATTGTCCAAAGGACGAGGCCGAGCGGATCGAGAGGATGGTGGTCGAGGCCATGGAAGGAGCCCTGGCACCGTTCCATGATCTTGCCGTGCCACTGCGGGTGAACTCGAGCCATGGCTCGAATTGGATGGAGCTCTAGTAGACAGGCCCGAGGGGGCGCCTTCCTACTCGTTTGAGGACCTCGGCCCTGAAGCGAAGCCAGGGGATCTCTGCCGCCCGCTCGGCTGCAAGTCCGATCTCTGACGGGAGAGGCAGTCTTTTAAACCACTCGCGCGCGCGCTCCAGGGCATTGTCCGTGAGCTGGAGGCCGTTCTCACTGGGTGCGCCCGTGGCGCTCATTCGAGGAATGCGCATCGAAAGCTCAATCCCGGTTTCCACATAGGCGCGGTAGGTCGGGTACGCCCAGACATAGAATTCGAGCACCTCGGGGAGATTGAGGGCGTTCACGGCCGACTGGATCTCGGCCATGGCCTGCGGAGAGGTGTCCCCGGGGCTCGTGACGAGCATGGAGCGAAGCCACTGTTCCCATCTTGAAAAGGTCTCCGCATCCTCGTCCGCAAGCGGGTAGAGCTCCTCGGCTCGCTCCAGTAAATCCAGCAGGCGCTCCTCGCCCAGCAGGGCTGCGAGCCTGAGGAGGACCTGTCCATGCGCGGTCAGGATTTCGGCGAGGAACTCGGCAAGCCTCATTTCAGGGCTGCCTTGGCTTCGACCAGTTCATGCATCCACCAAAGATGCGGTCCGTTGGGGGATTTTTCCAGTCCAAGCATCAAGGAGCCCTGTCCAATCGAGGCGCGTTCGCGCCGAATCAGCTTCTGGATGGCCGAGGGTTGCTCAAGCAGGATCTCCCTGCGCGAGGGCTTCCACCCCCAGTCGGGGGCCACGCGATACAGCAACGCTTCCCATTCGCGGCCGGTTCGCCCGAGGAATTCAGGAAGCGAATGGGTTAAGGGTGTGCCTTTTTCCGGGCTCCCCAGCGTGGGAGCAGGTCCGAGCAGCTGGTTTCGCAGCGTGGCTGCCGGGGTGCCGGAGTGCTCCACTGGAAAAGCGGCCAGCTCGTCGTGACGAGCCCGGAGCCTGGGGAGCGCCTCCGACGGGGTTTCGGCAGCAAGCTCTTCGTTGAGCAGTTCGTGGAGCAGTCGAAAGTGCCTGCGAAGCAATGCAAGCCTTTGGAGCGGGTCCTGGGTCCCGTTCCAATCTGCCGCCAGCTGACTTTCAAGCTGGTTTAAGCGTTCGGAGGTTGCGGCTTGCGTGACCATTGAACAAGGGCTGCGACCACGGACGGGTCTTGGAGGGCTTCCACT
This sequence comes from uncultured Bacteriovorax sp., assembly GCA_964508305.1. Taxonomy (GTDB): domain Bacteria; phylum Bdellovibrionota; class UBA1018; order UBA1018; family UBA1018; genus CAIOHW01. The sequence continues at coordinate 52,705 of CAZDSX010000004.1, read as the reverse complement.
GCCTTGGTCTGGAGGGACGCGGTGAGCTTGCGAGTGGGAACGAATGGCTTTTGCTGGCGGGCCGTGGCCAGTGCTTCGGCCCTTTCAGACTCGGCGCGAGCACGGGCGGCATCGCGTCCGCGCTCATGCAGGCTTTCGCGGGCGAGCTTTTCGAGGACACCCCAGCCACGGAGTCCCTCGGTCATGCGGGCCTTCATCAGCTGGGACTGCATTCCCACTTCAAACTCATTCGAAAGCGACAGCAGCTCTTCGGCCAGCTCCGGAAGCTGGGCCAGGAATTGGGAGTTGGTCTGGGCTGGAAGCTTCACGGACTGATCCACAGCTGGCCTCCCTTGAAAGCTTGTCCGATGCATTGGCTGAGCGGCTCGATGGAATCTTCTCCAAGGTCAGCGACCGAGAGTCCCCAGCTCGGGCGGCCCAGTGCCTTGAGATTCTGTTTGAGTGCACTGAGCGATGCAGCAGGCAGTGAGCGCTTCCTCTTGCCGTGACTGTCTCCGAGGCCCACGAGCAGGAGGTGGAGTGTGCGTCCCTGGTGGACGTACGGCAAATAGGCGCATTCGCCCGCAAGTCCCTCAAAAATGCCCTGTTGGATCGATTGGCTGATCCAGCCCCGGAGGTGCCAGTCGAGCGAGCCCGCAAGACCGCGGGGAGGGCGCTCAGTCGAAGAGAGGCCGAGGATCCACGCATCTGCCTGCCCCTCAAAGAGGGCGCGCGTAGCCGAGGATTCGAGCTGGGTTTGCTGAGCGGTGACTGGACGTTGGGCCATGGTGCCGAGCCGGCTTCCCTCCTGACTCTAGTCTCCCCTGTTCGGGAAACCCGGGTCAAGTATTGGGGAGTCCGAGTGAGCACCCGGGCAAAGTTTGCCGCACCTAGGCGCGCTTCTCGCGGGCGACTTGGTCCAAGACTCCGTTGATGAAGCCGGCCGAGTCAGCCTCGCCGAACTGCTTGGCAAGCTCGATGGCCTCGTTGATGGTCACCGAGGGTGGGATGTCGTGGAAGTGGGTCAGTTCGTAAACAGCCAGGCGGAGCAGGTTGCGGTCGACGGCTGCCATTCGCGAGAGCTTCCACTCCGTGCGGGCACCTTGGATGATTTCGTCCGTTTTTTGACGCTCGCGCAGTGCGCCGGCTGCAAGTTCTGCTGCAAATTCGCGCTGGGCCTCGGGCACCAGGAAGTGGGCAAAGTGGCTGGCGAGCTCACGGGCCATCTTGGAGGGGTCGGAAAGCCAGGTCTCGTACTCGGCGGGCTGGCCATCGAGCTTGTAGAGGATCTGGAATGCGGCTTCTCGGGCCTGCCTGCGGCTGCCTGCGTTCTTGCTCATGATTTCTTACCTTCGGGCGGAGAGGGCGGAACTGCAAATGGGAAAACGAGCAGTGAAGGATCATCCTCGAGGGTCGCGGGCTCGGGCTGGGTGAGTTCAGCGACGAACTCTTCGACGTCCTTGAAATCCCGATAGACGGCCGAGAAGCGCACATAGGCCACCTTGTCGAGCTTGTGGAGCTCCTGCATGACCATGTGGCCGATGTTGCGGGAGGGGATTTCCTTGGCGCCAAAGCTTGCGATCCGGCGCTCCAGATCGCCCATCATTTTTTCGATTTGGGCCGTGGTCACTGCGCGCTTCTGGCAGGACTTGACGATGCCGTCCTTGACCTTCTCTCGGACATACGGCTCGCGCCTGCCGTCCTTTTTGATCACGACGGGCATCACTTCTTCGACTCGCTCATAGGTCGTGAAGCGGCCATCGCAGTTCGGGCACTCCCGGCGCCTGCGCGTGATGTCGTTGGTCTGGTTGATGCGCGAGTCGATGACCTTGGTTTCAACGGCCGAGCAGTAGGGGCATCTCATGCGTGGCCTCCGTAAACCGGGAAGCGGCCGCAGAGCTCGCGGACCTGGCCCCGAATCCGGGTGAGGGAGGACGGATCGCCCTTGGAATTGAGTGCATCGAAGATCCACGCGCCGATCTGGCGCATCTCGGCTTCCTTCATCCCACGCGTGGTGAGGGCGGGGCTTCCGAGGCGAATCCCGCTCGTGACAAAGGGGCTGCGCTTTTCGTGTGGAACAGTGTTCTTGTTGGCGGTGATGCCGGCAAGATCAAGCCACCCTTCGGCGTCCTTGCCCGTGATCTCGCCTGCACCCACTTTGGATTGCGACAGGTCAACGAGCATCAAATGGTTGTCCGTGCCTCCGGTGACAAGGAAAAAGCCCTTATCGATGAGGGCGCCCGCCAGTGCCTTTGCGTTGGCGAGGACCTGCTTTTGGTAGTCCTTGAAGGCGGGCTGGAGTGCTTCGCCAAAGGCCACGGCCTTTGCGGCAATAACGTGCATGAGGGGGCCGCCCTGGATGCCCGGGAAAATGTAGGAATTCGCAGCCTTCATCCGCTCAGCAGAAGACAGGATGATTCCCCCGCGCGGACCGCGAAGGGTCTTATGCGTGGTGGAGGTCGTGTAGGTTGCGTGACCGATGGGTGAAGGATGCAGGCCCGCCGCAACGAGCCCCGAAATGTGGGCCATGTCGACCACAAGCTCGGCACCCACTTCACGGGCAATCTCACCAAACTTGGCAAAATCAATTACGCGCGGGTAGGCGCTTGCACCGGCGACAATCACCTTGGGCTTGTGGGTCTTGGCCATGTCGCGGACCTGGTCATAGTCCAGGAGCGCCGTCTCGGGGTGAAGTCCGTAGTGCACGCCCTTGAAGAGCTTTCCGCTGAAATTCACGGGACTGCCGTGGGTGAGGTGTCCGCCATGCGAAAGGTTCATGCCAAGCACCGTGTCGCCTGCGCTCATCAGTGCCAGGTAGACCGCCATGTTGGCCTGGGAGCCTGAGTGCGGCTGCACGTTGGCTGCCTCTGCGCCGTAGAGTTTACAGAGGCGCTCGATGGCAAGCCGTTCGGCCTCGTCCACGAACTGGCAGCCACCGTAATAGCGCTTGCCCGGATAGCCTTCGGCATACTTGTTGGTCAGTACCGAGCCCTGGGCTTCAAGGACTGCGCGGCTCACATAGTTTTCGGAGGCAATGAGCTCAAGGCCCTCCTCTTCGCGGGTGGCTTCGCGGGAGATGGCGGCAAAAAGATCGGGGTCCTTGCTGGAGAGCGGCTCAAGAAACGAGTTCACTTGGAGCCTCCGTTCTTTTTTTCCATGTTGGCGATCTTTTTGACTCGAACGTCGTGACGCTCGTCTTCGGAGAAGGGTGTCTCCAGCCAGATCTTGGCGATCTCGGCACCGTACTCAGGCGCGATGAATCGGGAGCCCAGGCACAGGACGTTGGCATCGTTGTGCTCACGCGAGAGCCTCGCAGAGACTGGGTTTTCAACCAGCGCGGCACGAACCCCGGGGATCTTGTTTGCAGAAATGCTCATTCCGATTCCGCTTCCGCAGATCAGGATTCCGCGTGCATCGCTCCCAGCGGCAGCCATCTTCAGGCCGACGGCCTCGGCCATGTCCGGGTAGTCCACCTTGTGGTTGCCGTCGATCGGACCAAGATCCTGCCAGTCATATCCGGGCAGGAGCTTTTGGATGGCGGCCTTGAGGGCAACGCCCGCATGGTCCGACGCGATGTAGATGCGGGGGGCCTTCATGTTCATCTACCCTTTGAACTTTCCGAAGATGAGCGAGGCATTGGTCCCGCCAAATCCGAAGCTGTTGGAAAGGGCGTAATCGATCTTCTTATCGATGGCGTGGTTGGGCGTGAAGTTGAGCCCCGTCTCGGCGCAGCCTGGATCCAGGTTTTCGAGATTGATCGTGGGTGGGATCTTGCCCTCCTTGATCGCGAGGATCGAGAAGATGGCTTCGATGGCGCCTGCCGCACCGAGCAGGTGTCCCGTCATCGACTTGGTCGAGCTCACATGGAGGTGCCTGGGGCCTTCGGGGAAAAGGCGCTTGATCGCGCGCGACTCCTCGACGTCACCCGCAGGGGTCGATGTCCCGTGTGCATTGATGTAGCCGATCTGTGTGGGCTCCAGGCCCGAATCCTTGAGTGCCATGGCCATGGCGCGCCTGCCGCCCTCACCCTCGGGTGCGGGGGTGGTCATGTGGTAGGCGTCGCCACTGGCGCCGTAGCCCAGGATCTCGCCATAGATCTTGGCACCGCGTTTTTTGGCGTGCTCAAGTTCCTCGAGGATGATCACCGCTCCGCCTTCGCCCATGACAAAGCCGTCGCGAGCGACGTCAAACGGACGAGAAGCCCGTGCGGGCTCGTCATTGCGCGTGGAAAGCGCGCGCATGACGGCAAAGCCGCCGATTCCAAGTTTGCTGATCACGGCTTCGGCACCACCCGTCACCATGAGATCGGCATCGCCCCTTGCGATGAGCTTGAAGCTCTCGCCAATGCTGTGGGCGCTCGATGAGCAGGCTGTCACATTGCAGAGGTTAGGACCCTTGAGATTGAGCAGCATCGAGAGATGCCCTGCTGCCAGGTTGGGGATGACTTGAGGGATGAAGAAAGGGGTGATGCGCTTGTAACCCTTGTGGATGAGCGTGTCGTAGACGTCACCAATCTCAGGAAGGCCGCCCATGCCCACGCCGATATTGCAGCCCATGCGCTCGGGGTTAAGTGACGGGCGCTTGGGGTCGAGGCCTGCGTCTTCGTAGGCTTCGATGCCTGCAGCAAGCGCAAGGTGGATGAAGCGACCCATTTTGCGCGCTTCCTTGGCGTTTGCAGCCATGGTGAGCGGTGGCACGGCTTCGGTGACCGTGGGGTCGCCCGCAAACGGATTGAGCGGGCCCACGGGTCTTGAGACATCGAAGTTGCGCACTTCGCCCGCGATCGTGACCGGACAGTCGGTCAGGTCAAAAAGCGAAATCCGGTCGATGCCTGAGCGACCCTCGAGGGCCGAGCTCCAGTTCTGGGCGATTCCGAGGCCCAGCGGCGATACTGCTCCGAGGCCTGTGATGACGACGCGGCGATGGGAAGTGTTTGCGCTCATGCTTGGGTTCCGTAAAAGCAGATCGGGACGCACCGGGAGGCGCGTGGCACTCCTGTTTGCGTCCCGATCTCGATCTTCAAAATGCTTTTAGTGGGTGGTCTTGGAAGAGATGTACTTCACGACATCTCCGACCGTCTTCATCTTCTCGGCGTCTTCATCCGGGATGTCGAGGTCGAATTCTTCTTCCATCTGCATGACGAGCTCGACGATGTCGAGGCTGTCAGCGCCCAGGTCTTCGATGAACGAAGCGGTGGGGGTGACCTTCTCTGCTTCAACAGCAAGCTGGTCGCAGATCAGGTTTTTGACTCTTTCTTCCAAGGATGCGGACATTTCGGCTTCTCCAAAAGTTACATGTACATGCCGCCGTTCACGCCCAACACCTGACCGGTGATGTAGCGGCTTGCCGGAGAAGCAAGGAACGCAACTACTGAAGCCACGTCCTCTGGTTCGCCGACAAATCCGAGCGGAATGTTGCGCAAGATGGCCTCTTTTTGGTCCTGCGTCAAGTCCTGAGTCATGTCAGTGGCGATGTATCCGGGGGTGATGACGTTGGCCCTAACCCCTCGGGATCCAAGCTCTTTTGCCACACTCTTGGTGAAGCCAATGAGCCCCGATTTGGCCGCTGCATAGGCGCTCTGGCCGGCGTTGCCCATCTCACCGATCACGCTCGAAATCTGGATCACGGAGCCTGAGCGAGCCCTCATCATGGCCTTGGTGGCGGCCCGGGTGCAGTAGATGGCGCCTTTGAGGTCAATGTCCAAGGTCTTGTCGAGGTCCTCGTTTTTGAGGCGCATCAGCAGGCCGTCAATGGTGATGCCGGCATTATTGACCAGGACGGCGAGCGCTCCGTGGGCCTTGTGGAGGGCATCGAACTTGGCGTCGACTTCTTCGGGACTTCCGACGTTGAAACCGCAGAGCTCCCCCGTGCCGCCCGCGGCTTCGATGTCAGCGAGCACCTTGCGGGCCCGCTCCTCGCTCGAGGCGTAATTGATCACGACATGGAAGCCTTCGCGCGCAAGCTTGAGAGCGATGGCAGTACCGATGCCTCGTGAGGCGCCGGTGACGAGAGCTACGGGTTTTTTTGCAGTTTCAGACATGATCCAATCTCCTGTTACTTCCAAACGGCTTCAAGGGCCTTGAGTCCTGCAAGGTCCCCCGTGCCCGTGATGGCGGCTGACTTTCCGATGGGCTGCCCGATGCGCTTGGCCATGCCGGCAAGGACCTTCCCAGGGCCGAACTCGGCGCCGAGCTCAAAGCCTTGCTCCAAAAGCCCTGCAAAAGATTGCTTCCAGAGGACCGGGTGATCCACCTGTTCGACGAGGAGTTCGAGCACGACTCCCGGCTCGCGCGTGAGGATCCCCGTTCGATTGGGGACATACGGGCAGGACAGGTGCGAAGGCTTCTCGTGGCCCTTGGCTTCAGTAAAGAGTTCCGCCATGCGGTCACGGGCGGGCTTCATGAGCTTGCAATGGAAGGGAGCGCTCACATTGAGAGGGATCGCCTTTCCGCCAGCAAACTCCGGATCCGTCTTGATCATGGAAACGGCCTCGGTCACTGCATCCGTGGAGCCTGCGATGACGATCTGGCCGGGAGTATTGAAGTTTGCGGGCTGAACAATCGCCTCGACCGTGAATTCGGAAGCTTCACCTCCCGCAGTGGAGCGCTTGGCTTTGGCCGAAGCCGTGGCCTTGGCACAAAGAGCATCGATCCAGTCATCCCCGCCCATGACGGCCGCCATGGTTCCTTGCCCGGCGGGAACGGCCTTCTGCATGGCGGCTCCTCGTTCGCGGACCCATCGTGCAGCAGTCGAAAGCGGGAGTGCACCGGCTGCAACAAGCGCCGAATACTCTCCCAGTGAGTGTCCGGCAACGACCGATGGCGCAAACCCGAGTTCCTTTGCGGCCACGCGGAATGCCGCAACCGATGTGGTGAGCAGGCAGGGCTGGGTGTTTTCCGTCAGGGTGAGATCGGCGTCCGGGCCTTCAAAGCAAAGCTTCTTGAGGTCGCGGCTGACGGCATCGGAAGCTTCTTCGAAGACTTCGCGGGCAACTGCGAAGTTCTCGAATAGTTCCTTTCCCATTCCGACATGCTGGGCCCCCTGGCCGGGAAAAAGCGCCATCATCTTCTTGCTGCTTGAGGACATCGAGGTCTCCTCCGTTTTGGAAATGGTGAGTTCGAGTTACCAGCGAACCAGTACGGACCCGTAGGTCAGGCCCGCGCCAAAGACGTCCATGACCAGAAGCTGGCCCTTCTTGATCCGGCCATCGCGGACGGCTTCGTCGAGCATCGTCGGGACGGTCGCAGATGACGTGTTGCCGTAGCGCTCGATATTGACGAGGACCTTTTCCATGGGCATCTCGAGGCGGTTTGCGACGGCCTCAATGATGCGCATGTTGGCCTGGTGCGGAATGAACCAGTCCACATCCGAAAGCTTGTAGCCGTTGCTTTCAACGGCTTCGGTGGCGAAATCGGCAAGCGTCTTGACGGCAATCTTGAAGATCTCCTTGCCCTTCATGTGGATCTTGTTCTGGTGGGCATCCAGGACCTCGTGGGTCGCAGGCTGGCGAGTGCCGCCGCCCGGAATGATGAGGAGCTCCCAGAGTGAGCCATCGCTCTGAAGGTGGCTCGAAAGGATGCGGGAGGGTGAGTTGGGTTCACAGCGTTCGACGACCGCTGCGCCAGCGCCATCACCAAAGAGGATGCAGCTCGTGCGATCGCCCCAGTTGACGTTGGCAGAAAGGACCTCGGCGCCAACAACCAGCACGCACTTGCTTTGTCCTGCGCGGATGAACATGTCGGCCGTCGCCAGGGCGTAGACAAACCCCGAGCAGGCGGCGTTCAGGTCCACGGCCCAGGCCTTGGTCGCTCCCAGTTTGCTTTGTAGCCAGCAGGCGGTCGAGGGGATGATCGTGTCTCCCGAACAGGTCGCGTAAAGGATCTGGTCGATGTCCTCGGGCTTCTTGCCCGCCATCTCGAGTGCCTTGAGGGCGGCCTCATATCCCAGCGACGAGTTGTACTCGGCCGCATTGCCTGGTTCGGAGATGCGACGCTCGGCGATTCCGGTGCGCTCCCGGATCCACTCATCGCTTGAGTCGATCTTGGGGGCGAGCTCGTCGTTCGTGAGTTTGCGCTTGGGGAAGGCTGATCCCGTGCCGATGATCCTCGCTGCAAAGGGCGACTGTGGCTTGGCGTTCATGTTAGCTCGTGACCTCGGACTGGGTGTTTCGCAGGAGTGCGCTCTCAAGGCCTTCAACGACCTGCTTCTGCAGGGCAGTGTGCGCGCGAAGCAGGGCGCTCACCACGGCCTTGGGATTGCTCCGACCGTGGCAGATGAAGGCATAGCCCTGGACTCCAAGAAGGGGAGCCGCTCCATACTCGGCGTAGTCGAGCTTCTTTTTGAGGGCCCTGAAAACGGGAGCAGCCAGGAGGAACCCTGCCATGGCCAGCGGATTGGATTTGGCGCTGTCCTTGAGGATGCGGACGACGGCCGAGCCGAGGCCTTCAACGGATTTGAGCACCACGTTGCCAACAAAGCCGTCACACACCACGACATCGACCTGGCCTTTGAAGATTTCCTTTCCTTCTGCGTAGCCCTCGAACCGGGCAATCTCGCTGAAGTAGGGAAGTGCCTCGACCAGCTCGCGTGCAGCACGCGTGAGCTCGTTGCCTTTGCTCTTTTCTTCGCCGTTGCTCAGGATTCCAACCCGCGGAAGTCCGGGGGATTTTCTGTCGACTTGGGCATAAAGCGCGCCCATCACGGCAAAGTCACGCAGGTGTTCGGGCTTGCAGTCGACATTGGCCCCCACGTCGATGACGACGCAGCCGTCGAGGCTGAGAGTGGGAAGCGTCACGGCAATTCCCGGCCTCTCAACTCCCTTGAGCCTGCCCATGTTGATCAGGGCCGAAGCCATCATTGCGCCCGAATGTCCTGCGCTGATGAAAGCGGCAGGAGCGGCGCCAGGTTCACCCTTCTTCCAGCGCTTCCAGGACTCGGAAGCGAGCTGGCACCCGATATTGATCGATGCCTTGGGCTTTTGCCGCAACGACTTGATGGTGTCGTCCATCTCGATGTTGTCGGTCGCCTCGATCCACTTCACGCTTCCTGCGTCGATCGCCGAAACGAGGGCGCGGCAGTGCTTGGTGGAAAGCACGCGCTCGCAGAGCGCGCGATTACCGATCAGCGTGAGAGAGGCTCCCGCCTGCTTGAGCAGTGGCAGGGCGTCAGCGGCGCCGTGCAGGATGGCTTGGGGCGCGTGATCGCCCCCCATCACATCGAGGATCAGCTCAGCCATGGGGCTTGAGTGAACTTCGCTTTAGTTGCTTGCCTGAGCGCTGGAGGCCTTGGGAGCCACGACCTGCTTGCCGGCGTAGGTGCCGCACTTGCACACGCGGTGCGGGCGGGTCGGCTCGTTGCACGACGGGCAGGTGATGATCGTCGGGGTGGCGAGCTTGTTGCCTCCGGCGAAACGGCGCATGTTGCGGCGGCTTTTGGAAATCTTCTTTTTTGGTGTTGCCATGGTTTTCTCCTCTATTGATCGACGTTGTTTATGAGTTCTGGGCCGGAACCCGGAGGTTCTTCAGCACCGAGAAGGCGTTGGATTTTTGAAGCTTGGAGCAGGCGCAGCGTCCTTTGTTAAGGTCAGCGCCGCAGTTTGCGCAAATGCCTTTGCACTCCTCTGAGCAAAGGGGCTGGAAAGGCACGAGCAGCTGGATCTGTTCCGTGAGCACGTCTCCGAGCTCCAGCCAGTCTTCTGAGAGATAAGTGATGTCCAGGTCGGCATCTCGGCTATCCTGTCCCGCAAAGTCATGGGCATGGCGAGCGTGGCCCTTGAGGCGGCCGACGATCTTGCCGGTGGCGCGGCCCTGCTTGTCCTTGTCGAGGTGTGCGATTCCCGCCATCGCCGGATCCGTGCAGAACAGGCTCTGGAAGGTCGGGCTGCAGGCGAGCTGGAACGGGCTCGCGCAGCGGCTGCAAAGGAGGTTGACCTCGGTCTTGAGAGAGCCGTTGATCACGACCACTTCATCCACCTTGCGAAGCGTGAGGTGACCCGCCAGAGGGCGAAGCGCTCCTGCGGGACGCACCGGTGCAACCGGGTCCTGCGCAGCTTCGTCAGCGCGAGACACTGCCTGCATCGCCCAGCTGTCCTGCTGGCCGAAGTCGACGTCGGTCCCTTGCTCAGTGATTTCGTGAAGATAGACTTTCATCATCAGACTCTTATGGCTGAGGGGCGGACCTTAGCTGCTGGGGGGGTACGCGTCAATTGGGTTTTAAGCCCGATGAAGCCTCGAGAGGCCCCGCATCCAGCGGGTTCGTTGAGGCGTCAGCCCGAGCGCTTTCCAGGGGCGCTGGGCGGTCCACTGGCTGATTCGTGCGGCCGAGATGCCCTCCACGGCCTTTCGCTTGAGCGCGTCACGGCCGAGCTGGGCCAGTGTCAGGGCCCCCCCTGCGAGATGCCCCTGGGGAGTCCGGCAGACCTTGCCATCGGCACGGATCTCGAGGGGGCCGAAGGAGCATGGGCCCTCGTGCTGGCCGGCGGGCACGCAATCGGAGACCCAAAAGACTCCGTCCGGGTGGATGGTGTGCGTCCAACCCAGGACCGGGTCGGCTACATGCACGCCGTCGGCAATGAGCTCGACCCACGTGTCGGCCCTGCCGAGGTACGCTCCGAGGATGCCGGGATCGCGGTGATGGAAGGGCATGGCATTCCAGGCGTGGGTGAGATTCCGGATCCCCTGGCGATGCCAGTACTCCGCCTGGGCGCCCGAGGCCTGGGAGTGCCCGAGACTCACGCTGATTGCATTTTTGCGGCAGAATTTAAGGATTTTTTGAACTTCTTCGCGCGCTCCACGCTCGGGTGCGAGGGTGATTCGAGCCAGCGTCCGTCCGGAAAGCTCCCACCACTTTTGAAGCAGCTCGAGGCTCGGATCCAGGAGGCACTCGGGCGGGTGGGCTCCGCAGCAGCTTTGGGCCAGGAATGGTCCTTCGAGGTGGATCCCCACGCAGAATGCCTCGGATTGAACGGGGCCTTCTTCCCATTTTGATCGGATCCACTGCCCCAGTCTCTCCAATGCGGCTTCAAACATGGGAAGCGGGGTGCTGAGCGTGGTGGCCAGAAAGGCGCTGTTGCCCGCTTTGCGCAGTTTTCGGCACATCAGGTCCAGTTGGGAGGCACCGGCGACCATGAGGTCGATTCCAAAGGCTCCATGAAAATGCAGATCAAAGGGACCTGAAATGGTACCTAAACCTGCCGGGATGACAGGCTTTTTGGGGGCTTTGCTCTTGACCGGGGTTTTTGCTCGTGGCACCCACAGAGCCTAACAAAAAACGAGGTCGTTTTCGATGGCTGCTCGAAAGAACAATCCTGCCCGCAAGTCCGCCTCCGTCCAGAAGCCGACTCACATGAAGTACCAGCCCTCAAAGGGCTCGTCGATCAGCAAGACTTTGAAGGGCGCCGTCAAGGCCGCCGTCAAGGCAGTCAAGTCGACCACCAAGCCCGCGGCAAAGGCGGCCCCCAAGGCAGCAGCAACCAAGGCCGCAGGCAAGGCTCCAGTCCAGCAGTCGCTACCCCTCAAGGCTGTCGCCAAGTCCGCTCCCGCGAAGGCCGGCTCGGTCAAGGTACCCTCTGGCAAGGCACCCTCTGCCAAGGCGGCCAAGGCTTCTGCGAAGGCAGTCAGCGCAGCTGCCGCCGCCGTTGAAAGAGTCACCGAACGCCTGATGGGACGCCTGACCGTGGAGCCGACCTTCGATACGGTCTGCCGCGAGGTGGCCTGCGAAGGCCTCGGCACTTCGGCCGGATACTGCCGCCTGCACTACATCAAGAATTGGAAGAAGATTAAGCGCAAGGAAGTCATCCTCAAGGAAGGCAAGCTCAACCAGTACATCGAAGAGCTCGTGGCCAAGTATCCTGAGAAGTACATCGAAGCGATCCGCCAGGACCTCGCCAACGACAAGGAATTTGCCAAGGTCATCGTGGATCTCGACCTCGAGGAAAATGATGATGATTTCGAGGCTGAAGCAAGCTCCGATGCCGATTCAAGCATCGATAGCATCAAGCGTGACTTCGAAGACGAGACCGACGCGTTCTAAGACCGGCCTTGCTTGAAAATGGATCTCAAGTGCTCCCAATGCGCTAACGATCCTGCGATCCATGCCATCCCGCACCAGAGATGGACCTGTGACCAAAATGTCCGGGCCGCCTCGCTCACTGCGATTTGGTAAAAAATGCCCGAAAAAACCATAGGCGCAGCCAGAAGGACAAGGCTCATCCCCGAGACGCGTTTTTTCCGCCCGCTTCGTCGGAGCTGTCCTTGAACGTGGGAGTGCCAGAGCCAGCCGATGGCAAAAACCAACAATGGAGAAGTGGCCAGGTGGAGCGCCTTGAGGGCAGGCTCCCAGGGGTGCACTGCTATCCCGAACTCCGAGGCAGGTTTCGGAACCAGCCATTTGATTACGGCATAGAGGACTCCGCTTGCTCCCACCCAGAGGTTTCCGCCGTGGAATACGCCCCTGGTTCTGGGGCTCATCCGGCTGCTCACTGGGTTCCCTCCTTGCCGATCTCGCGATGGATGGAGAGGGTCCTTCGTACTGCCTCGGTGGCTGAGCGGGCGGAGAGGGTGGCGCCCGTGATCATCGGAATGTCGGCTTGAAGTGCAAGGCTCGGGGAGAGTCCCTTTCCGGTAAACACCTGGAACCACTTGGGCTTGGGGAGGTACTCCTCGGGCTCGTCAAATGACAGTACTCGAACCTCCTCGAGCCTCGAGTCGCCACCGATCACGATCGCAAGCGTCTCCGACTGGGTCCGCACTCGATGAGAGTCGAAGTAGACCCATTTCGAACCCAAGCTTGCGCAGGCGATTTGATACCTCACGATGATGGCCGTCGGCACCCTGCCCAGGCGGCCCAGCTGCTCGGCGGTGAGGTAGTGGGTCGTCTTTTGGATCGGACAGGACCCTGCAAGCCCGGACAGGAAGGCCTCAGTGCCTTGGAAGACCTTGGCGTGAGCATGGGGAGCGATTGAAGCAATCGCAGGAGTGATTGCCATGAGTTGGAGCAGGCCTGCCTTCAAAAGATGAACCCCATTCCAAGATTGAGTTGATCGAGCCCCGTATTCGCTCCGTTGCTGAAGTCCTGGAGTTCTGCCGTGAGCACCAGCTGGTCCAGTGACTTCAATTGAAGCCCCAGTGTCAGGCTTCGTTGGGCATTTGCAGGATTTCGATCAAAACCGGCTGGCACTGACCATTGGGAGTTCCACTGTTCATAGCGAAGAAATGGGGTCTTGACCCATGCGGATCCCGACTCGGCCCCGAAAACCCGCCCGAGCTGCGCATAGCAGCCGTACTGCCTTGAGCCCACTCCATTGGCGCCCGAGAGTGACCTTGCAGTGTTGAGTGCTGCCGTATTCTGGATCCAGCTTGCTGCGGCAAGGGCGCGCGCGTCCCATCCTGCTCGCCTGTATTCAAGATGAAGGTCGGCAATCCGGATGGGGAGATCGGGAGTGCTGTTCGTCGTTTGGTCCTGTCCGGCATCGCCCGCGTAAAAGGCTCCGCCGAGCGTCGCACCGGCGATCGGCGTCCAGTCCAGGCGACTCACCCATGCCGGGTCCTGGGCCAGGGCCCTTGAGCCGTTCTGCCGTCCCTGGCGAATTCCCGTGGAATCAAAACCGCCGTTTCCGCAGCTCGCCGCACGGCAGCCGCCGGCATCAAAACCATTGATGAGGTAGGTGCGATAACTCCAATTCCCCAGTTCCCCATAGAGTCCCACGCCGTTCTCCCGCCAGGTCGAGGGCAAGATGGCGAGTTCGACGTCGGGCCGCCTCACGCCGAGGAAGACGGTGGGCTCATGCAGCTCGTTGATCCATCCCATGGGGAGGAGCAGATTGCCCGCTCGTACGCTGAGCGCGGGATCGATCTGGTAGTCAATGTAGGCAAACTCCAGGCCCCACGAGCCGTTCTGGCCTGCGCGGTTGCCGCTGCTGCTTGCGTGCTCGAATTCAAGCTCCGTATTGAGCAGGAGTTTGTCACTGAACTTGTATCCGAAATAGAGGACCAGCCTCTGAAAATTGACCTGGTCCTGGGGAGGGATGCTTGCGCCCGAGTCACGGGTGGCATCAAAGTCCTGGTAGACGAGCTCTCCATAGCCGCCGATCGAGACACCGGTCTTGTTGCGGTAGACTTTGGATGCAGCAGGTCCCAGTCCATGCTGGCGCTGATCGGCTTTGGCAGAGACTTCGCCGAGCCGGAGATTTTCGAGTTCCTGTGCAAGAAGATCGATTCGGCGCTCAAGCTCTGCAGTCCCCGTCTCGGCCCGAGCCATGACGGCTCCATGGCCCAGCAGGGCGATCCAAAGTACGATCAGCATACCGGTGGGTTTCAACTTCATCTGCGGGCCCCTTTGTTTTTTGGTGAGTTTTCCTTTGAAAGCCAGGCACAGCGCCCCATGAGTACATGCCGGTGGCCTTCAAGCTTGAAGCCTTCCTTCGAAGCGATCTCTTCCTGCGCCTTCTCAAGTGCTCGGTCATGGAACTCGAACACTGCCCCGCAGTCGCTGCAGACGATATGGTCATGGTGTTCATCGCCGCAGAGTTCGTAGACGGTCTTGCCGGTCGCGCCCTGATGGGATTCCTCAAGGATTCCGGCGTCACAAAGCAGTTTGATGGCTCTGTATACGGTGGCAGCACCGATCCGGGGGTCGGTGCGTTTGACTCGCTCCACGATCGCTCCTGAATCGAGGTGCCGGCCCGCATCCAGGATCGCAAGCGCCACCTGCCATCGAGGCTCGGTGAAGCGCCCTCCGCTCTTGGAGAGGTAGTGGGAGAGTTTCTGTCTGTATGCTGCAACTTCGGCGGGGCTGATTCTGGCGGGCGCCTGGGCCGGCCTGCCGCACTGGAGCGTGGGCCTGGGTTTTTTGTTCATCATCGGTCTAAAGCGCGTTATTGATAATGAGTCTCAATAGCGCTGGCACTGGCGGATGTCAATCCACCCAGTGCCACTGGAGTGGACGCAGGGGCCTCAGTCGACCCTTGAGCCTGACGGGAGCATAGGCGTGCCCGTCAGGGGTGAGGTAGAGCCAGTCCACCCAAGGAGTCGCGTGCGGGCCGAGCACTGCCAGTGCTGTGGCCCCGATGTCGGCCATCAGTGCCGATGCGTGGAGTACAGTGGCGGAGCCAAGTCGCGGAGTGGGGAGGCCAGTGCGAGGGTCAAGGATATGTCCGGGTTGCTCCGATTGTCCTGATGTCGCGACCGACTCGTTGTGGATCGTGACTTCGACCCAGGCCTCGGATCGATTCGTGGGTGATGCAACATGAACACGACTGGGGCTGGGGCCGCGGTGGATCAGTTGTCCGCCCAGGTTCAGCTCCACGCTGCACTGGGACGCCGTGAGATCAAAGGATTTTACTGCCAAATCCAGCGCAAGCCCCTTGGCGAAGCCTCCTTCCTCAAACACCCATCTTGGGTCTTCGAGCGCCTTTTTGACTCTGGACCCTCGGGGAAACCTGCGAAGAGCGGAGATCCGGGGCGGGGTTCCCAGGGCTTTCAATCTGGCTGCCTCAGGTGCCTTGCCTTCGCGAGCGCCACCCGCGAGGATCCAGCGTCCGAGGCCCGGATGGAAGGCGCCCTCCCAGGCGAGAGAGAGCTCGATCACCCGCTCGAGCTCTTCGAAAAGGCGATCCAGTTCAGGGTTGACCTTAGGAATGGCTTGGGAGCGAAGCTGGTTGAGTCGCGAAAGCGGTGAATCGGGAAGCCAGGTCGAATAGCGGCTCTCGGTCTCGCGAATCACGGCCATTGCCTCGTTCCCGAGTCGAATTCGAGTACCCTGATCGACGCAGCCCGGCCCCCTCAGCTCGACACGGGTTCCCATGGCAATCCAGCTTGCCGTGGACGGCGGTGGTGCATGCGCGCATGCACCGAGGCACAGGCTTGCACTGACAATACCCCTTTTTAGAAACAGTGAGCCCGGCAATCGGATCACAGAGTGGATGCCTGCTAGTGGAGCGGGCCCCCGCCCTTTTTTCCGGACGAGGTCTTTGGCGGGAGAACAAAGAGCTGCTCTGCCTTCTTGAGGTTCTTTTCCTCGTTTTTGAGGAACTCAGGATCATTCTTGGCAAGCCAGGCATCGGCTGCCGCATCCATCGCGGGATTGGTCTTGTCCACGCGGACGTGAATCTTGCGCTTTTCAATTTCGATTTGGGTCCACTCCTGGGGAACAGGGCCTTTTTCGCCGAGGTCGTTGAGGCTTGCCGTCAGGATGGCCTCCTTGTCTTCGAGCTTGCTCGATGCCTCAAAGACTCCGGCAAACACTTCGCCCACCGCGTCGACACAAACCGCAAGCAGGTCCTCGATCTTGGGTGAGCTCGCCTTGGGGTCGAAATCCGTGCTGGCATACGCCTGCGTGGCCGCGATTCGTCCCTCCTGCACGAGGGCGATATGGACGACGATTTCGTCGGCGTAGATCTCCCCGCCTGCGACAAACACGGGCTTCGGTTCGAGCTCCAGTCGGTCGACTGAATCCGAGAAGTTGGTCGTGAATACTTCCTCCACCATTCGAGTGTAGTCGACGGGGAGGGGGGAGTGGCTGCTGCCTGTGCCCTTGCGGCGTTCGTGGATCATGGGATTCCTTATGTTCCTTTAGATCATGCCCGGAGGCAGGTCTTCGTTGATAGGCAGCTCGGTCATCTTGACCGACTTGCTGATGCTTTGGCCTGCGCGGTTGAGCTTGAGTTCGACGGTGTCGCCAGGCTTCTTGCGGTTGAGGGCCCGCTCCACGTCGTAGCTGTCCTGGACCTGTGTCCCGTCGATCGAGATCAGAATGTCTCCCTGGCGAATCCCCGCTTTGATGGCAGGAGCGCGGTTGACCAGGTTGTAAACCAAGACTCCCGACTCGACGGGAAGGCCGTAGTACCGGGCAAGCGGTGGCGTCACGCGTTCGGAAAGGATCCCCAGCCAGGGGCGTGGGACTCGGCCGTAGCGCTTGAGGGAATCGATCACAGCCTTGGCCTCGTTTGCGGGGATCGCAAAGCCCAGCCCGCCGCTTTGGCCGCTCTTGGAAAAGATGGCCGTATTGATTCCGATCACTTCGCCCTTGAAGTTGAACAGCGGCCCGCCCGAGTTGCCCGGGTTGATCGAGGCATCGGTCTGGAGAAAATTGTCAAACGGCCCGATCCCGATCGTACGGTTCTTGGCCGAGATGATTCCCACCGTGACCGTGTGCTGGAGACTGAAGGGATTTCCCACGGCAAATACGGGTTCGGCAATCCGAACCGTGCTTGAGTCGCCAAACGGCACCGACTTGAGTCCAGCCGGGGGCCTGCGGGTCTTGGGATCGGCAAGTTGCAGGAGCGCAAGATCCAGTTTGGGGTCGAGACCGATGATCCGTGCACTGTAACTTTTCTTGTCCACCAGGCTGACCTGCACCTCGGTTGCATGGGCAACCACGTGGTTGTTGGTGAGGACGAGGCCCTCCTCGGCATTGATGATGAAGCCCGAACCCAGCGAGCTCTGTCGCCGCTCGCGCGGGATCCCCCAGAAAAGGAAAAAGTCCTCCATTCCGGGGATGCCCTGCTGGGCCACCGTCATGGAGCTGATATTGACGACTCCGGGCAGGACTTTTTCGACCAGATCCGGAAGTTCCTGTGGAGCAATCGTTCCTGCGTTGGAGACGGAAGCGAGCAACAAGATCGCAGAGGCCGTAATGCGTACAATACGAGCAATGGGCTTAAGCATGCAGCCCATGAATGCCACAGGAGGTGCTTTAGGGCTAGAGTGCGCTTCCCTTCACCGGGGGGGAACTCTGCTGGGGGGCGGACGCAGGCTGTCGGCCCACTGCGGCCGTCGATGCGGGCTGCTGGGCGGCAAACTCCCGAATGGCGCGAATGGCCGACGAGCAGTCTTCGGCAAGCGATTCGCCGCGGAGCCTGAGGGCCATCACGCCCTGCTTGGGGCGAGCCGGCGAGAGGTCTGCGTTGAACTCGGAAACCGACTGGCTGTCTTCGAGCAAGTTGAAGGTCTTGAGCCTTCCCATTCCGGCACCCGATGCGCCCGAGGGGATGCCGAATCCAAACGGATTGACCACGCGAGCGCTTTTGTAAAACACATCGTATTCGTGGACGATCCACGCTTCGCCATCGTCCTCGCCTGAGTGCCGATGGATCAGAAGGTCCCCCGGCATCAGGGGTTCACCCAGCTGGACCTGCACGGCCTTGAGCTGCGCACCAAGCGACTTGAGGGCAAGGGCCTTGGCCTTGCCGACCGAGTCCAGTGCAGATGCGCTGCCTGTGCGGACGTACTCATGGAGGATCTCCAGATCAGCAACCTGGAGCCGCGCGGACCTGAGCTGGTCCCGAAGGGTAATGCCAATGAATCCGGCGCAGCTGTTGCTCTCGGAGCGAATGCGGCTCGAGGCGTTCCAATCCCGAGGCAGAAGACCTTGGATGAACTGGAGCTGTACATTGGGTACCGTTTCGGCGCGCTTGATCTGGCTCGCCAGAGCGGCCTGCTCCGTCGGAGAAAGGCTGAGAAAAAGCGCCGCACGATCCACGATCGGGCCAGGGATGGATTCATCGTAAACGCTCACCAGCGGAATGGGCTTGTTGGCTCCGCGCATGAGCTCGCTCATGGCAAGGTCCGGGGTGGTGCCTTGCAGTGAGCTCAATCGGTTTTGGACGGACTCGAGGAGTCGCCTGTCCTGGGGTGCGAGCTTGCTGCCGGGATTTGAGGAGATCCTCGCTGCCTGTTCGGATGCGCGCGAGATGGCGATGGGTGAGCGAGCTGAGCTATCGCGTGAGCGGGTCGCCTCGTTCAAGCGTTCAAGATCCGATGCGAGCTCGCTTCGAAAGCCTGAGCCGAATGGGTCCGACATGAAGGGGCTGAGTTCGGCTACCATCTGGCTTCGGCTTGAGGGATCTGCGGCAATTGCAATGTCACGAATCGGGCGAACCGGTTGCTCCACGGGATTGGTGGGCAGAGGTGATGGCGTCGGTCGAATCTGCGGATTGATTCTGGGCTGGCTGCTATCCCAATGGCAATAGGCCGTTGAAGGCGGCGAGGCGGGCTCGGAGGTGGCGGGAGCGGCTGGGGTTTTAGCTTGGTGTTCAGCTGAGGATGGTTCTGGTACTATCAGAGGCTTAAGTGACCAGTCTTTAGGCCCATCCTCGCGTCCGTGTGACCCAGCCTGCGCAGTGACAGGGCTCAGAATGTGAACCAGGGGGATGAGGGCAGCCAATCGAATCGCAGCGGATGGCTTCATTTCGCTCCACCCGCCTTCTGCCTACCGGAGGTTGCTTTGCCGGATGAAGAGCCCGGGTGGGGCTCGGGCTTCTTCTCGGCTTGGCTGGCCTTGGAGGGATCGTCTCCAACGTTGAGTCGTGCGGCCTCCTCAAGGATCTTCTCCTCGCAAGTGGGAAGGAAGGTGTGAAGGATGTTGGAGAAGCCCGATACGAAGCAGCCCTGGTATTTTTGGTCGGGAAGTGGGCTGTCGGGATCCTGGGTGCACACGGCCTTATCCTGGATCGCCTTCAGTGCGGACTTGGCTTGGGCGAGTTGGCTCAAGGCGTTGCTGAGCTCCATTTCGCGGAGCCAGCGACCAAAGCTCCATTCCGCCTCCGATCGGCTGTGTTTAAAGGAGAAAACGCTGGTCGGACTCAGCGGCGTCTCGAACCACGCGTCTCCTAGCAACGAGGGGAGCTGAAAGTTCGTCAAAACGAGCGGACTGTTGGACTCCAGACTGCCCCCAAATCTGGGTGGGTGAAGTTCGAACTGGCCATTCTGGGTCTGCGTCGCGAAACTGGTTCTAAAGAGGCGATCCAAGTTCTCGGTCTGTGCGGCGACTTCCTGGCTTTTCCTTTCCGCCTCCCTTGCCTGATTCTCGCTGCAATAGGCGTTGCCGGTGGACGCCCTTTTGTTGGCGAACTGAATTCCCTCGGGCGGAGAGATCTGATGATTGGCACTGCAGTAGTGGATAGCCAGGGCGGAGCCTTCGGTCATTTCGCGTGCGCAGGTCGGGCTCGTTGGGTCTCCGGCTGGAACCTTTTCGAGCGCCACCCTCAAGGCACGTTCACCCTTCCTAAAGCCAAGCTCACAGCAATAGTCGTCACTGGTTCCTTTGCAGGCTAAATTGGCCTCAAAATTTCTGGCCTCTTCACGGGGATCGTTAGGGTTGGGAGAAAGGTCGACCACCCCCAGCGGCAGGAGGTAGGCCTCACCCGATAGCCCCTGATCGAAGCCAGCCTGAAATGCCGAAGACTGTGACGAACTGGAACAGCGGGATTCGCTCGGTCGATTCTGGCCGCTGTAATGTGCTTTCAGTTTCTTGAAGAAGGCTTCATCCGACTTGCGGGAAAGTTCGTCTGTGGGCGGAAGGTTATAGCCCGCTCCGGCTGATGCCGCGAGGAGGAGAAGATTCAATAACCTGAGAAGGCGAGAGCACCCCATAGCCTCTATAGTCTAGTGAATTACTCAACCGATGCCAATTTTTGTGACAGCCCTGTGTGGGCGGTGACACAGGGTCAAAAGCGGACGGGGATTGCTTTGGATTTCGTTCAGTTTTTGCCTTAAAACCCAAGGCCATCATGAATACTTCACGTGACGTCGTTGTCGTTGCCATCGCTAGAACCCCACTGGGTAGCTTCCAGGGCTCGCTTTCGAGTCTCACGGCGCCGCAATTGGGTGCAGCGGCCATCCAGGCCGCAGTCGAGCGCGCAGGAATCAAGCCAGAGCAGGTTGAAGAAGTGATCATGGGCAATGTGCTCCAGGCCGGAGTCGGTCAGGCCCCCGCAAGGCAGGCGTCCATCGGTGCGGGGCTCCCGAAGTCAGCTCCCGCCACGACTATCAATAAGGTCTGCGGAAGCGGCATGAAAGCGGTGATGATGGGAATGCAGTCGATCGCACTCGGTGACTCCGATGTGGTCGTGGCTGGCGGCATGGAAAGCATGAGCAACACTCCCTACGTCATGCCGGCTGCTCGCGCTGGCGCTCGTATGGGCCACACGCAGCTCATCGATGCGATGGTGCATGACGGACTCTGGGATCCTTACAAGAACCAGCACATGGGCAACTGTGGCGAGCTTTGTGCGCGTGAGTGGAAGTTCTCGCGCGAGGAGCAGGATGCGTTTGCGATCCAGAGCTTCAAGCGCGCTCAAGAGGCGCAGGCGGCAGGCAAGTTCAAGGCTGAGATCGCGCCGGTCAAGATCAGCTCCAAAAAGGGAGATGTGATCGTGGATTCGGACGAGGGGCCTGCCAAGGTTCAGTTCGACAAGATCCCGACTCTCAAGCCCGCCTTCGACAAGGCAGGTTCGGTGACGGCAGCCAATGCTTCGACGATCAATGACGGCGCAGCAGCGCTGGTTCTGATGTCGGCCGACAAGGCCAAGCAGCTTGGCCTCAAGCCCTTGGCCAAGCTCGTTTCCTACGGGAGTTTTGCGCAGGAGCCCGAGTGGTTCACGACCGCTCCCGCCGAGGCCATGCGCCGCGCGCTCAAAAAGGCAGGCTGGGACAAGGCTTCTGTTGATCTCTGGGAAGTGAACGAGGCGTTTGCAGTCGTCTCGATGGCAGCGCGCAAGGAGCTCGAGATCCCCAACGACAAGCTCAACGTCTGGGGCGGCGGTATTTCGCTCGGCCATCCCATCGGCGCAAGCGGAGCCCGTATTTTGGTGACTCTCATCAGCGCGCTCAAGGACAAGGGCCTCAAAAAAGGTGTTGCCGGGATTTGCATCGGGGGCGGTGAGGCGACGGCAGTTTGCCTTGAGGTGCTCGCATGAGCGCGCCGGTTTTTTCGAAGGTCGTCGCAGGTCCGCGCGAGGCGGTGAAGGACATCCCGGACGGTGCGATCCTGGCTCTGGGTGGATTTGGCCTCTGCGGGATTCCAGAGAACACGATCGGCGCACTCGTTGAGAAGGGTGTGAAAAACCTGACCTGCGTTTCGAACAATGCAGGCGTCGATGATTTTGGCATCGGGCTCATGCTCCAAAAGCGCCAGGTCAAGAAGATGATTTCGAGCTACGTGGGCGAGAACAAACTTTTTGAGCAGCTCGTGCTCTCGGGCGAGCTCGAGATCGAACTCACCCCACAGGGGACTCTTGCTGAAAAGTGCCGTGCCGGTGGCGCGGGGATTCCTGCCTTCTTCACTCCCACCGGAGTGGGCACGGTCGTGGCCGAAGGCAAGGATGTGCGTGAGTTTGACGGGCGCAAGTATGTGCTCGAGCGCTCGATCGTGGCTGACTTTTCGATCGTGAAGGCGTGGCGGGGAGATGCTTACGGAAACCTCGTGTTCCGCAAGACCTCACGCAACTTCAATCCCATGATGGCAACTTGTGGAAGGATCTGCATCGCAGAAGTCGAAGAGCTCGTGCCGGTCGGCACCCTTGATCCCGACCACGTCCATACGCCGGGCATTTACGTGCACCGGATTTTCCAGGGTTCGAACTACCAAAAGCGCATCGAGCGCAAGACCACGAGGCAGGGATAAATCCATGGCACTTTCACGCGAGCAAATCGCCCAGCGCATCGCCCAGGAGCTTCGCCACGGATACTACGTCAATCTCGGCATCGGCATCCCCACGCTGGTGGCAAACTACATTCCCAAGGGCATGACGGTCATCCTTCAGAGCGAAAACGGACTTCTGGGAATGGGGCCTTATCCCACCGAGTCCGAGATGGACGCTGACCTCATCAATGCCGGCAAGGAAACCGTCACGGCAATCCCGGGGGCCGCGTTTTTTTCGAGTGCCGATTCGTTTGCGATGATCCGCGGCGGAAAAGTTGACCTCACGGTGCTTGGCGCAATGGAAGTCGACGAGACGGGAAGCCTCGCCAACTGGATGGTTCCCGGCAAGATGGTCAAGGGAATGGGCGGCGCGATGGATCTCGTGGCAGGCGCCCGCAATGTGATCGTGGCCATGCAGCATGTGGCCAAGGATGGGAGCTCCAAGGTGCTCAAGAAGTGCCAGCTCCCGCTCACCGGCACGCACTGCGTGAAGAAGATCGTAACAGAGCTTGCTGTCATGGATGTGACACCGCAGGGACTGGTGCTTCGCGAGCGTGCGCCCGGAGTCTCGGTGGATGAGATCTTGAAGGCGACCGAAGCCAAGCTCAGTGTTGCCGGCGACGTCCCCGAGATGAAGTTTTGACCGGACTTACGACTCAAGTACACTTGAACCCATGAGGGTTCGGCTTCGCGTCCCACTATCAGCGGCTCTTTTGGTCTCGGGAGTTCTTCCCGGACTGTCCTCCGCGCTGGCCGCCTGCAAAGAGGAACTCGAGTGCTGTGTCCATGGGCGTGCCGTATCCCACTCGCTGGTCTCAGTGGTCCTCAGTGCGACGCCCAGGGTCTCAAGAGAAGGTGCTGATCCTGCCGAGCTGGCAAAAGTGGCGAGCAAGGCGCTCGCATTTGCCCTGAAAGAGTCGGGCGGGGATCCCACCAATGTGACCGACATGAGCAGCCACACGGCTGCGGCCGCGTTTGACTGGACCCATCCGCAGGCATCCTCGGTGCGTTGGTCGCGTGAGCAGGTTGAGACGCGGCTGCAGCGTGAGAAGGATCGCAGTGTTCGCTATGATCATCAGACCAATTACGGAATCCTTCAGCAGTCGCCCGATCGGATCCAAAGGGGTGCTTCCAGTGCTGATGCGATCGCCCGGTTTGGTCGCTATGTTGAGCTGATCCGCAACCGGCCTGAGGAGGCCTTCTCCCGGTGCCAGTCCATGGATTTTTTTAGGGCTGAAAAGGGTGCGGAGGCATTTTTCGACGGTTTGCTGGACTGCCGGCCCGAAAGCGACTCCAAGTGTTTTGGACGGATTGCGATGCTCTGTCCTGCACTGAACGTGGAGATGGGAATTCGGAATATGCTCCGCAATCCCGGGTATTACGACTCGAGGACCAAGAAGGCAGGTCCGGCCTGTGTGAAGTTCCTTCAGCGCTCCTTTGAGAGGATCGCCGCAAAGAAGGAGCAGGACGCCGTTCCCGTGCATGTTGAAGATCGACGCGTTTCGGGGCGCCCGCAAAAGGCCCTGCAACCCCAAAACGGAAGCGGGTCCGCGCCGTCGACCGGCTCTCGGACCCGCTCCTCGGGCTCTGCCCGTTGATTTTTAATGAGTGATCAGTTGGTGCGGGGGAGGAAGATGACTTCCGCCGTATCCGAGCCCTGGAGCCTTGCGGTTCCGTTGAGCCTGACCGCCCAGCCCGTGGCCGTGTTCATGGTGACCGGGTTCGGGCCGTCAGTGACCACGCGCGGCTGGTCCTGGATCAAGCCTGCGTAGGTCCAGCCGTTGGTGGCGTCCTGGGGGACGTCCACTGCCTGGTTACGGTCGCCGCCGATATATCGAACCACGCGGATCGATGCGGTGTCCGGCTCGGCATCCATCATGAGGTAGATGGTGCGGAGAGCGAGCTTCTGGATATTGAGCGCACTCCTGATGCTAGCAAGCACGGCGCCTGCGCTGTTTGCGCAGATGTCATGCGATGAGCCGCCGAGCGCGGAGGCAATCGACATGTACTGTGCGCCGGCCAGTGAGCCGTGTCCGCGGCAGTTCGAGGTGCCCGATGCGCCCGAGACTGCAGCAAAGAGCTTGATCTGCGATGAGCTCGGACGAAGGGCCTGGAGCTGCTGCTTGTAGAATTCCTTGGCGTAGGCTGCGGTTCCCGGCACGAGGTTGCCGGGGTTCGAGGCCAGTGCGCCGGGGCTGCAGTTGTCGGCGAGCACGGCGCCGGGAGTTCCGCAGCGGATGGCAGTTGCCGAACCCATGCCGGGAGCATCACACGGAGCCTCGTAGCCGTCCCAGCGACGGCAGATCTTGCGGCCCGAAGTGTCGTCACCGTTTCCGACCACGATCACGACGAGCAGTGCGTCCTGGCGGTGGAAATTGCTGTCAGCCATGTGGTTCTTGAGCTGGCGACGCACGGTCTCCATGCCCGGTTCCACCCCGCCCAGTGCGTTCGAAGGAACGAGGTTCTGGTGGTAGTCGGTGTATTCAAAGGGGCGGCGGAAGTAGGAGGCATTGACCTCGCCGGAGTCCGCATCGCCAAATGAGGCGCCCGGGTACGGCTGGATCCACTCGGAAGCTCCCCAGTTGCGGTCCTGCTTGGAGGCAAGCACCTGGCTGAAGAGCTGCTGGTCCATCTGGCTTGCCGTGAGCGGCATGGATGCAAAGTGGTAGTCCCAGCCGGAGCGGGAGAGATCGTCGAGGAAAGCCGGCATCTGGCTTCCGACGTCGTTGTAGATCTCGTTCATTGAGCCGGTGTTGTCCTGTGCGAGCAGGATGTCGACCTTGGGAGCGAGGTCGAAGTACCCGGGAGCCTGGTTCTGGGAGACGGTGCTGACCGTCTCAAAGGTCTGCTTTCCGCAGGCCGTGAGTGCGAGGCTCGAAATCGCCGTCAGGGTCAGTAGGGTCTTCTTGTTCATAAAATGCACTTCCTCAGGGAAGGTTAAGAGCAAGGCCGGTGCCAAGTGCCTCCATCCGGGGAACTTAAATAATCCAATGATTCAGGTATCTTGCGTGGCACTTTCGATGCTGTTTCGAGAGCGCGGCGGCACTCCCGCGTGCGAGAGGCTGTCACCTGTCAAAAGATTCGACAGATTTTGGCCCAAGCTCATTTACACTTGGGGACAGCATGGAAAACACATCCAAAGTCCTGTTCTCGACTTCCGAGAACCAGCCCGTTTGGTACATCGCCATCGATGCACAAAAGTGGATCGGCCCGATGTCACCCAGTGAAATCGTTGAACGCATCCAGCAGGGGAGCCTGACCTGGGCTCATTACGGCTGGCGGAAGGAGCAGGCCAAGTGGATGAGGCTCTGCGATATTCCGGCGTTCAAGGTCGCGGTCCCCACTGAGCCCAGTGCCCAGCCACCGTCGAGGCCTGCCGCGGAAAAGTCGGCACCTCCGCCCGTGCCCAAGGCCATCCAGTGGTTCCTTTACTATAGTGATTCGCAGTTTGGTCCATTCACCGAGGAGGAGCTCCATCGCTTCCTTAGGATCGGAAAGATCCACGGCGATGTCCATGCATGGTCCGAAGGCATGACCGGATGGCAGAAGCTCAAGGCGCTTCCGGAGTTCACCGAGAGCGTTGAGGAGAGCCGCAGGTCGCGCTCAGGTGGAGCTCCGCAACCTGCTGCGACCCAAGCGGTGCGTGAGGCCGAAGCGCAGCCATCGAGGATCGAACGCAGGCGTGCCCCGCGGGTCCCGCTCCTGGCTCGCAGCATGATGGCGGCCGATGGACGGGTTTTCTCCGGGCTTTGCCGCGATGTGAGCGTTGGCGGAATGCAGTGCCTGACATCCGAGCTCCCGGGTCCGGTAGGTACCGTACTCAAGCTCAACATCTCCACGCCCAGCGGGGCCAAGGAGGGAATTGATGCCTTCGTCGCCGAGGGCGTGATCGTGCGCGAGCTCGAAGATGGCAAGGGCTTCAGCTTCCGATTCGAGAAGCTGAGTCCTGAAGGAAAAAAGGCGATCGAGAGCTATGTCAGTGAGCACGCCTGAGCATCTTCCGGAGGGATGGGAGTATCGCTGGGCAAGCCAGCCTTCCTTCGATGGCAGGGCGAGCCTGTTCATCTCGAAGTTCGTTAAAAAGAACCTCCCTGCGGTTCCAAGGGTGCTCTTCATTGTCCACGGACAGGGCGAGCATGGCGCCCGATATTCCCACTTCCCAAGGCATCTGGAGGACTCCATTGATGCCGTGATCTGCATGGATCATCGGGGTCATGGACGTTCGCAGGGAGTGCGCGGACATGTGGACCGATTCGATCAGTACATCGATGATGCCTATTCCCTCCTTCAGTCGACCATCCAGGAGTTCACGTCGGCCGAGTCGGGGCGTGCCCCGGCAGTGCACTTGCTCGGGCACAGCATGGGCGGACTGATTTCGCTGCTCATGCTCCAGGAAAAGTCCGTCATCTTCCTCAAGAGCGCGACACTGAGTGCGCCTCTGCTCGGCCTCAAGTACCCGGTTCCAGCGATCAAAAAGGCGGCGGGCCACCTGTTGTCCCGGGTGCTGGGATCCTTCCAGATGGAGACGGGTCTCGACTCGGGGCTGATCAGCCATGATCTTCGGGCGGTCGAGGCGTATCGCAATGACCAGCTCGTCCATTCCAAGGCCACCCCACGGTTTTTCACCGAGATGGTCTCGGCGATTGCCCGCGCGAGTGCCCGCACGGGGGGGATTTTTGTTCCCGTCCAGTTCATCGTGCCCATGGCCGACGGGCTCGTGGACTCGGAGGCGACACTTGCGTTTGCCGGGCGCCTCGAGCATCCGGGAAAGAAAGTCCTGCGCTATGAGGGTTTTTACCATGAATCCTTCAATGAGATTGACCGACAGAAGGCCTTCGAGGACCTGAGAGCATGGATACGCGCCAACAGCTGATCGGGATCATCCTTGAAAAAAGCTACCGTGAGGGCGACTTCACTCTGGCTTCGGGCAAGAAGAGCAGTTTTTACATCGATCTCAAGGCCACGACCCTCAGTGCAGACGGAGCGAGCTGCGTGGGGCTGGAGATCTGTTCGCTCCTTGAGCGAGAGGGCTGGCTGAAGGATGTCGCTGCGGTGGGGGGCCTGACCCTCGGGGCTGATCCGATCGCCACGGCCGTTTCAGTCCGAAGCCTTGATCCACCCTTCAATCGACATCATCCGCGCGGCGTTCCTGCGTTCATCGTTCGCAAGGAGGCCAAGGGGCACGGTACCTCCAAGGTGATCGAGGGACTGGATCACGTTCCATCCCATGCGAAGCTGGTGGTCGTCGAGGATGTCTCGACCACGGGTGGATCTGCGTGGCAGGCCGTCGAGAAGGTGATGGACGCGGGGTTTGAAGTCCTGGGGGTGGTGACGGTCGTGGACCGGGAGCAGGGGGCCTCCGAGTTCTTCGCCTCCAAGGGAATCCCTTTCCGGTCTGTCTTCAAGATCTCGGAGATCAAATCACGGTATCGCGCCTGAAGTGCGCGTCATCGCAACCGGGATAATCCATGGTGAAATGGAGACCCCGGCTTTCCTTGCGCGAGAGCGCGCAACGAACCATCAGCTCCGCCACGGTGATGAGGTTCCTGAGCTCGATCAGGTCGCGCGTGAGAAGGTTGTTCCAGTAGTACGCATTGACCTCGGACTGGATGAGCTCCAGGCGGCGGCGCGCCCGCTCGAGCCTCGGGTTGGTGCGCACGATGCCCACGTAGTTCCACATCAGGCTGCGGATCTCGAGCCAGGTGGCCGCGATATCGATCTTCTCTTCTAGTGGCGTGGCGCGTCCGGGATCCCAGGCAGGAAGCGAGGGTGGGGAGAGTTCGCCCGCCGAGGCTCGCGAGGTTTGCAGTGCCGTGAGTTGATGGAGTCCATGCTCAAAAACCCGGTGGGCATAGACTACCGCCTCAAGGAGCGAGTTGCTGGCCAGGCGGTTTGCCCCATGGAGTCCCGTGCACGCTACTTCGCCCACGGCATACAGCCCTTCAATCCCGGTCTCGCCATTTTCGTTCACGACGATTCCGCCGCAGAGGTAGTGTGCGGCTGGAACGACCGGGATGGGCTGGGATGCGATGTCGATTCCAAGCCGTCGACAAGTCTCGCTGATGTTCGGAAACTTCCTGGACGCTTCGACGATGGCGGAGGCATCCAGCCATGCGTGGCGATCGCCGGTCCGCTTCATCTCGGAGTCGATCGCCCGGGCCACGATATCTCGCGGCGCGAGGTCCTTGAGCGGGTGGTAGCGTTCCATGAATGCTTCGCCTGCAAGGTTGCGCAGCACAGCCCCTTCGCCCCGGAGCGCCTCGGAAATCAGGAATGTGCGCGCCTCGGGATGGAACAGGCAGGTGGGGTGGAACTGCATGAACTCGAGGTTTGCCACGCGCGCGCCCGCCCGATGTGCCATGGCCACTCCGTCACCGGTGGCCACGTCCGGGTTGGAGGTGTAGAGGTAGACCTTGCCGGCGCCCCCCGTTGCGAGGACCGTGAGGTCGGCCGCAAGGGTCAAAACGTTTCCCGTGGATTCGTCGAGGACATAGGCACCGAGGCAGCGGCCCGGCTTGCGCCATCGTTTGAAGAGTTTTCCTTCGGTGATCAGGTCGACGGCAATGTGCCGCTCGAGGACGCGGATCCTGGGGTGGGACCGGACCTGCTCCAAGAGGGCGCGCTCGATCTCAAGCCCCGTGAGGTCATCGGCATGGAGGATCCGTCGCTGGCTGTGGCCTCCCTCCCGGTGAAGGTCATAATCCGCATGCTCGTCGGTGCCGGTGCCCGCATGTTTTTGGGTGAAGCGCACGCCCCACTCGATCAGCTCCCGGACTCGCCCGGGTCCCTCGCGCACGCAAAGGTCAACGGCCCTGGGCTCGCAGAGTCCTGCGCCCGCCTGGAGGGTGTCCTGGATGTGCTGCTCAAAGGAATCCTGTTCGGACCAGACGGATGCAATTCCGCCCTGGGCGTAGCGGGTCGAGCCCTCGTCGGCACGGTCCTTCGAGATGAGCGTCACTTGAATGACGCCCTCTGTTTCGGCGAACTTGAGCGCGGTGGAGAGACCGGCGATTCCTGTTCCTAAGACAAGGACTTGGGGTACCATTGAGTAGCCAGCATGTTACGCGTCTTTCGCGCCACTTTCTACCTGCTGCTGATCCTCTCCAACGGGCCTGCCCTGGCCTCGGACGCGCCGGCGCGGACGATTTCCTGGGCCGACCAGTTCGAAAAGAGCCTTTCGCGGATCGAATCGGCGCTGTCGCGCTGCCTCCGGACCGGCGAAGGCTGTGGAGATCGCTCGGAAGTGGGCGTTTCCACGGCGCTTTGGATCGAAGTGCGCTGGGCTGGCGGCACGAGGATTGTCAGGAAGCTTTCGGAGCCCGAGGGCGCGGTTTTTTCAGTGTTCGAGTCTCAACAGGTCATGCAGCTGCTTGCCTCGAGCGTCGTGCCGCAACCACCTGCAGGGGGTGCGTTGCGCGCCATGGTGCTGGGCCGTCGCCAGGGCTGGGAGCGCCCGATGGTGCTTCTCGAGAAGCCTGCGGAGCTCTCGGATCGAAGCGTCATGGTGCTCATGGATCCGGCGCGTGCATTTGTTCCTGCGGAGGCCGTGCAGGGAAGCCGATACTGGATCTTTACCTCCGATGGCGAAGTGCTGTTCCAGTCCGAGGGAGCCTTCGTGGGAAGTTCGCTGGATCGCAACGAGCATTTTGCCAACCCGGCTTCAACCCGGTCTTTCGACCAGGTCGAAGTCCTTCCGCTTTGGTCCCGTTCACCCAGCCTGGGCTGGCTCACCCTCGAAGAACGCGTCTCGCAGGGCCTTGCCGCACCCTCACTCCAGGAGCGGGCCTGGCGCTGGCTGTCGGCCTGGGGTGTGTCGATCTTCCAATGGCTCTGGGGCGCCGGAGTTGCTGCATTTGCCTGGCTGATCTTTCTGGGAGTGCGGCGGGCCTGTCGTTCCGTCCGGGCGCGGACTTCCAGCCAAACCTCCGTGTCCGAGTCGGCTCCTGCCGGCGCCGCAGTCGCTTCTTCGCGTGAGGGCATCGAAGTATTGATCCCCAGGGTCATTCAAAGCGGGTCGAGCGCGGCGCACCTGTCGGGGCAGTCGGGAGTTCCTGATCGCAATTGGACGCACTCCGTCCTCAAGTCCAGGTCCTTCCAGGAGATGGGCCGCAGAGTCATGGTCTGTCTTGCCGAGGGAGCCGAGTCCCCGGTGGTCTTCCTTGAGTTCCATCGGGACACGGGAATGGCGATTTTCCGCGACCAGGTTGGAATTCCGGCTGCCACCGTGCCGGTTTCGATGCGGATTCCTGTGAGCGATGTCGCCGGAAAATTCGCCGATCAGCCTGCATTCCAGGCTGCCATGCTGTCGCGTCTCGGAGTCTCCCATTTCGAGGTGCTTGAACTTCGTTCTCCGGCGGGTGCGGGTCTCAGGCCCCAGCTCCTGGGATTGTTCATCCTCCTCCAGCCCGGTGTGAAGAGTTTCGAAAATCGAATGCAGTTTGAACGCCTCCTTGCCCAAGCTGGCAGGTACCACCATGCGATCCTCAGGCCCGCGCCCCCGCAGCTCAACGCCTAGGGCGTCAGCCATCTGCAGCCGCTCCGCGCTGCTCTCCAACTTCCAGGTCCTTGCGCGGGAGGCGCAGGGCCAGGATCTCATTCCCATGGTCAAGGCCGATGCCTACGGCCATGGTGCCGAGTGGGCTGCAAGGACACTGGTTGCGGATGCAGCGACAAGGAAAAGGCTCGCCGGACTCGGAGTCGCAACAATGGACGAGGCGATTGCGCTCCGTGAGTCCCTGGGCTCCCGGGGTGCACGCGTGCGGGTGATCGCCTTCTCGGGGGCGGGGCCCTGGAGTGACTCCGTCGGGGAGGCGTGCGCCCGGTTTGGAATCACT
Organism: uncultured Bacteriovorax sp.; assembly: GCA_964508305.1. Classification (GTDB taxonomy): domain Bacteria; phylum Bdellovibrionota; class UBA1018; order UBA1018; family UBA1018; genus CAIOHW01. The sequence goes on along the minus strand of CAZDSX010000004.1, from coordinate 21,473 downwards.
CCCGTCATCGCAAGTCGCGAGGATTGGCTTCGTTTCAGTCGTTCAAGGTGGCTCGGTCGCATCCCTTATGAGCTCAAGTTCAACACGGGCATGAACCGTCTGGGGATCAACGTGTCGGAACTTCATTCAATCCGGGATGCACTGGCCGGGTTCGCTGATCGCAGCCGGCTTCCGAGCGGCATCCTCTCGCATCTTGCGCAGGGCGAGCTGCCTGGGTCGCGATTGAGTCGGCAGCAGATCAGTCAGTTTCGCGAGATCGTCGGCGCTCTTTCGGGCGTCACCGGAGGAGTGACCCGCTTTCACCTGGCCAACAGTTCCGGGATCTGGGGGTTGCGGCAGTGGGGGCTTCAAGGCCTAACTTCGATCGCCCGGCCGGGGTTGTCCCTGTACGGTGTTCCGCCCTATCCGCAGGCAGCTGGACGCGGGCTTCGCCCCGTCATGGATTTTGGCGGGATCGTTTGCATGACCCGCCAAGTGGATCGCGGTGAGACCGTGGGCTACGGGGCGAAGTACGTGGCAGCTTCCACGCGCCGGATTGCCGTGCTGGGAATGGGCTATGCGGATGGGGTGTCTCGAATCTGGGGTGCTCCGGGATCTGCAGCCCGCGTGATCCTCAAGGGGCGGCGATGCATGTTTGCGGGCACCGTCTCGATGGACCTCACGGGCGTCGAGGCGCCTTCGTCAGTCCGCGCAGGCGACAGGGCGACAGTCTTCGGCGGCGGGATCGATCCCTGGAAACAGGCCGAGGCCGCCGGCACGATTCCTTATGAGATTTTGACTTCGGTTGGAGCGAGGGTAAAACGAATCTATGTCTGAAACCGCAGGAACCATCCGTTTCAAGAATGTCAGGAAGGCCTTTCGAGGAGGGCGCGATACCGTGCTCAACGGCCTGACGGTGGATTTTCCGAAAGGGAAGCTGACCTACATCCTCGGCCCCTCGGGAGTGGGCAAGTCCGTCACGCTCAAGCACATCCTCGGGCTCCTTCGTCCCGACTCGGGCGAGGTCTGGGTCAGTGGCCGGAACATGTCCGAACTGCAGGGGCGCGAGCTCGCCGAGCACCGCAAGGTCTTCGGGATGCTCTTCCAGAACAGCGCGCTGTTCGATGACATGACGATCTTCGAAAACGTGGCTTTTCCGCTGCGGGAGCACACCCGGCTCACCGAGGAGCAGATCGAGACCAAGGTCATGAACAGCCTGAGGATCCTTGGGATCGCCAAGGGCTATGACAAGTATCCGAACGAGCTCTCGGGCGGGATGAAGAAGCGAGTGGCCCTTGCGAGGGCCATCATCAGGGAGCCTGAGATCCTCCTTTACGACGAGCCCACCACGGGTCTCGATCCCGTCACTCGCGTCACGGTTGATGAGTTGATCGAGACGCTCAAACGCGAGCTCAAGCTCACGTCGCTTGTGATCAGCCATGACATTCCCTCCGCATTGCGCCTTGCGGATCAGATTGCTTTTCTTCATGAAGGGCGTTTTGCCTTCTGGGGATCACCCGAAGAGTTCAAGAAGACCGACCACGAGGTGATTCGACGGTTCCTTGATGCAGACAAGAAGAGCTTCGAGGTCCTGCAATGACCCGTTGGCTCCTTCGCATCAACCGCAAGGATCGCTTCGATCTCATCGGACCGATGGGACGCAACGATGTCCTGCGGCGGATCCGCGAGGGGGCGGTGGAGCTGGGCGACGAGGCCTGCGCGGAGAATGGTTATTGGTTCTCGTTCCACGAATCCGAGGAACTCCACAAGCAGCTCGGCATCTCGTGGTCACAGGTGCGCAGGGACGGAGACTCGGGCGGAACCGCCACGATTGCCGAGGACGAAACCGACGAGATCACGGCTACTGCGACGACCTCAGTGCAGGAGCAGCCGCCGGCGGCTGCGGCAAGCATCCGGCAGGACCTGGGCCATCAACCGGGACCGGGATCCCTGCTTTTGGACTTTTTTGGAAGGGCGCCGGCCTGGTTCTGGGCTGTGCTGCTGTTCTGGCTCTTGAGCGTTGCGTACAACCTCTTTGGGTCCACAAAGTGAAGGTCCTTGAGGACGGCGTCTTCGGAAGTCACCCCTGAGTTGAGGATTTCGAGGATCTGGCGCCTGCGATGATGCAGCTCCGAGCGCCACATGGGGTGTCCGACTTCGACATGCAATACGCCGGCTTCGACCCGAATGGCCTGCGCGTACTTGGCGATCGTGGGACCCACGGCGATTTCCCACCTCGAAACCGCCTCGGCTTCCTTCAGTCTCGACCTGAAGGTCTCCGGCAGGGCGGTACCCCTCAGAAGGTCGCCAATCTTTCTAAAATCCATGGATTCTCGGGTACCACAGGGCCCGGCTTCTCTGCTATCGAGAGATCCATGGGGAGTTTATCCAGTCCTACTCCTGCGTTCCGGCGCCTGCTCGCGCTGGGATTCGCGGCCAGCTTTCTTCTTCCCGGATGCGGCTATTCGCTCAGGACCTCCCGGACGGCATCCCGGCTGCAGGCTGCGGGCGTGTCGCGCATCTACATCCATCCCGTGCGCAACCAGACCCTCCGGCCGGCGGTTGAAAACGCCGTGTATTCACAGTTGGTCCGCATGTTGAGCTCCACTCCCGGAGTGCGTCCCGTGAACTCTCCCGAGCTCGCCGACGCAGAGATGGAGGGGGTCGTGCTGATTGCAGAGCGAACGGTCTCGGGTGAGATCAAGGCCTCGGATCTCAACCCCAAGCAAGTCGGATCGGCGCAGCTGCTCGTGGCTTCGGAGTACCAGGCACGTCTCGACTGCCAGTTCTCCCTCAGGAGCGCGGGCAGGAGGAGCGAGATCTGGAGCGGGACCTTTTCCAGGGCGCGTCCGTTTCCCGCAAACAGCCAGGTAGGCCCGCTCGGCAGCACCGGCGCTCTCATCAATGAGAGCGAATTTGAGCGCGCGCTGGTGGAAGTCTCGGGTGACATGATGGGCGACGTGCGAAACGCCATGATGCAGGACTTTTGATGAGGCTCGAACCCAAGCAACTCCAGCAGGAACTCAAGCAGGGCCAGGCCTGGCCCGTGTATTGGGTGCACGGAGAGGAGGCCTACCGCGTCAGGGAAGTCAGCGCGCTCCTGGCCCGGACTCTCGTGGGCGATCGAAGCTGGTGCGAGGATCGAATCGAGGGAGCCCAGTCCTCGGCACAGGACGTGGTGGCCTCGGCGCAGTCCATTCCGCTGGGGGGCGGAACGCGCATTGTTTGGGTGCGGGAGGCCCACCTCATCAAGGAGCCGGACCAGATGGCCGAACTTTTGGGCCCCAGGCAGGCCGCCTCCGATCTTCCGTGGTGCGTGATCTTTCTTTCAAAAGACCTCGACGGGCGACGCAAGTTTTCAAAGCTCCTCGTGGAAAAGGCCGCGGTCGTGGGGTGCGAAGCCGTTCCTGAGGACCAGCGCGAGGCCTGGGTGAGGCATCTCGCGCAGGCAAGGGGAATCAGGCCCGAAGCGCTTCCGTTGGAGCTCCTGGTGCGGAGCGAGCCTTGGAGCCTCGACTGGGTCCAAAACGAGGTCGCCAAGTGGGAGCTCTCCGAGCAGGCGCAGCCCGGCTCAGGGATGGAAGTCATGGTCGGGGGTGCGGATGGCTCGCTGGGCGCAGGCGATGCCTTCATTCACGCATTTCTCGAAAGGCGCAGCCTGACGTTGGCTCTCGCCCATGCTGAGACCCTGGCGGCAAAACCCGAGCTTTCCCTCCCGCTGCTGGGCCTGTTGAGCTGGAATGTTCGCATGCTTGGGCTTTTGGCCGCCCGCTCGCGGTCTGTCCGGATTCCACCCTTTGTCGAGGGCAAGCTCCGTCGCGCGCTCGGAATCTGGCAGCAGGACGAGATCCAGGAGCTGCAGGCGGCACTCTTTGACCTCGATTTCGCCGTAAAGCAAACACCCCAGGAGCCATTGGCCCTCTGGGGTGTGCTGATTCATCAGTTCTGCCGCTAGAGGCGGCAAAAAAGCTTACTTCGTCTTGCCGCCGACAGCTGCCGGGACCGTCTTCTTGAGGAAGTGGGTCAGGCGGCCGATCTTGCGGGAGGCGCGGCCCTTGGGGATGGCTCCCTTGCTTGCCGCCTTGCTGAGGGCCTTGACGGCCTGTGAGTAGGCTTCCTTCACCTTGGTTGCATCCTTGGTCTTGATTGCTTCGACGACTGCCTTGACGGCGGTACGGGTCGAGCTGCGAACCATGGTGTTGCGATCCTGGCGTGCTTTTGCCTGGACTGCGCGCTTGGTTGATTTACGAGTATTTGCCATTGTCTAGATTGACTCCTTAATCACCGGAAGTTGCCCGCCCGACGGGGAGGGCTCCGGTTCGCCGGGCAAACTAGCGACAAGTCCCGTGTTTTTCAAGTGGCATCATGTCTCCAGGGAGAATGGGGTGAAGTCGGTTCCGCGGTCGTAAAAATCCTCGTTCTCTGCCTTCTTGAGGAACTTTACGGCCTGGTAGGTGAGCGGAGTGTTGATCACTTCCCAGAGGACCTTGAGCAGGTAGTTGCTGAGCATGACCTTGAGCACGAGGGCGGTCTCCCAGATCCCCAGGAATGCGAGCGGATAGAAGATCAGGGAATCCACTGCCTCACCCACGACGGTCGAGCCAATGGTACGAGCCCAGAGCTTCTTGCCATTGGTCCAGATTTTCATCTTGGCGAGCGTGAGGGAGTTGCAAAACTCCCCGCAAAAAAAGGCGACCAGGGAGGCCCCGGCAATCCTTGGAGTTCCTCCCAGGATCTTTTCAAGCGCCTCCTGATTGGCGTAGCCCTCGGCTGGAGGCAGGCCCACGACAAACCAAGCCATGAATGACGCAAAAGCCATGGCCGTAAATCCGGCCCAGACCACCTTGCGGGCCCTGGCATACCCGTAGACTTCGGTCAGGATGTCGCCAAAAATATAACTCACCGGAAAAAAGAAGATCCCGGCGCCAAAGGTAAACCCACCGACGGTCGTGATTTTCGAAGCTCCAATCAAGTTGGAGCAAAGCAGCACGGTCACGAAGGCCGCCATCACCAGGTCGTAGTACTTGTAGGTCCGCGTCTGCATGATGCGGATGCTAGCGCGGTGTTGTGCGCTTTCTCAAATTGAAATAGGATGGCGACATATGAGCCAGAGCAAGCTTCCGTTCCCGATTCCCCGCATTCCCGTCATCGCCGTGATTCCAGCAATACTGGGCGGCTTGGTCGCGGCCGGGTATGTGGGCTGGTTCCTGTTTGAAGTGGTCACTTCATCCGTTGGCCGGGGTGGCTACCAGTACGCCTCCGAGCTTCCGCCCGTGAAGGCCATCAAGGTTCAGGAAGCCCCTTTTTGTGCTCAAAAAACCACCAAGTGGGTGGGATGCTTCTAGGCTGAAGCGAGAGTGGGGGATGGTGGCTGAGGGCAGGATCGAACTGCCGACCTGCGGGTTATGAATCCGCCGCTCTAACCATCTGAGCTACCCAGCCGTACCCCGAATCGAGGCGCCAAGCTAAACTAGGGGCGTCATCGGGTCAAGAACTGATCACCCTGATTCCATGCAGGACCATTCACACAAACCTGTCCCGGGCCAAGTCGGCGGCACCCTCATCCGTCGCTGGATCTCCTTTGCTCGTGATCATGAGCCCAATCTTTTAGCTTCGCAGATCCTTTGCGCCTGCTCAGGCGGGGCGGACTCAACCGCGATCGCGCAACTTGTGACGGTCTACGGACAGCGACTAGGGAAAGTCTCGGGCTTGCTGCACTTTAACCATGGGTGGCGAGGAGACGAGAGCGATGGGGATGAGGCTGCAGTACTGCAACTCGGGCGAAAGCTCGGTATTCCGGTGCACGTAGGTCGATCTTCCCAGGGCCGGGCCGGCGCTGGAGTCTCCCCAGAGGGGGCTGCGCGGGCAGAGCGGAAGGACTTCTTTGCCAAACAGCTGCATGCGCATGGTCCCGGTTCCATCCTGCTCACCGGCCACCATGCCGATGACCTGGCCGAAACCCTTCTCTGGCGCTTGATGACTGGTGCATCCCAGACCCACGGAGCAGGAATCCGTTTCCGGGAGGGATCCGAGGTCAGGCTCGCCCTCACGACTCGCCGACAGGAGCTTCGCGACTTCCTGGCCGAAGAGGGAATGGGCTGGCGGGAGGATTCCAGCAACTCAGATCTTCGACTCCTTAGGGGAAGGATCCGTGCCGAACTGAGCCCCAGGCTCGATGCACTGTTTCCCCGATGGGTCGAGCACCTCAGTGATGCGGCTCTGAGGGTCGCGACACCGGCCGAGGGGTCGGACGAAACCTCGATCCTGGCCGGGGTGCTCGGCGGCGAGGGGGTCCGCGTGAGGCGGGCCCACTGGGAAGCGCTCGCCGAGGCCAGGGAGCTGCAGCAGACCCGCTCGCTCGACATCGAGGGCGGCCGGAAGTTGACGCATGAATGGTTGAGCGAAACGGGCAAAAGCCGCTGGATTCTTGAGTAACTTGGGTCAGTTTAGTCTCTCTCGCCGGTTTGCCCTCGAACTGGGCGCATGCTAGTTTTTACCTATGAAATCTTCCCACAAGACGGTGGCTCTCTGGCTGGTCCTGATTGTTCTGTTTGCCAGCCTTTTCAAGGCTTTTGATCCGGGAGCCCGCGGCAGGAAGGACATCAAGTTCAGTGAGTTCGTTCAGCTGCTCAAGGATGGCAAGGTGGGTGAAGTCACCTTCAAGTCCGACAACCTGATCGTCGGTTCCTACAAGGAGCCGCAGGCGGGCAGCCCAAAGTTCTTCGAAACGGTCGGCGATACTTCGAACTCCAAGGTCTTTGAGATCCTCGAGAAGAACAACATCATCCCGAACTACGAACGCCAGGAAAAGACGCCCGTCTGGCAGCAGGCGCTGATCTCGTGGTTCCCGGTGCTGCTTCTCTTCGTCTTTTTCTTTGTCTTCATGCGCCAGATCCAGGTGGGCGGGGGCAAGGCCATGTCTTTTGGCAAGAGCAAGGCCCGCCTGCTCAACGAATCGAGCAACAAGGTGACATTCAAGGACGTCGCCGGCGTCGAGGAAGCCAAGCAGGAGCTCGAGGAGATCATCGAGTTTCTGAAGGACCCAAAGAAGTTCACGCGACTCGGCGGCCGCATCCCCAAGGGCGTGCTCCTGATGGGCAGCCCGGGCACGGGCAAGACCCTGCTTGCCAAGGCCATCGCAGGCGAAGCGGGTGTGCCTTTCTTTTCAATCTCCGGTTCGGACTTTGTTGAAATGTTCGTTGGCGTGGGCGCCTCTCGCGTGCGCGATCTTTTTGAACAGGGCAAGAAGCACGCACCCTGCATCATTTTCATCGACGAAATCGACGCCGTCGGCCGCCACCGTGGTGCAGGCCTGGGCGGAGGCCACGATGAGCGTGAACAGACCCTCAACCAGCTGCTCGTCGAGATGGACGGGTTTGAATCCAACGACGGCGTGATCCTCATCGCGGCAACCAACCGCCCCGACGTCCTCGACCCGGCCCTCATGCGTCCGGGTCGCTTTGACCGCCGCGTGGTGGTTCCGCCGCCAGATGTCCGCGGCCGCGAAGAGATCCTCCGAGTCCACACCAAGAAGACCCCGATGGGCCCGGGCGTGGACCTTTCGATCATCGCCAAGGGTACTCCGGGATTCTCGGGTGCCGACCTCGAAAATCTCGTGAATGAGGCGGCGCTGCTTGCAGCACGCATCAACAAGAAGATGCTCGAGATGATCGATTTCGAGCACGCCAAGGACAAGGTCATCATGGGGGTCGAACGCAAGAGCATGGTGCTCACCGAGATCGATCGCCGGACAACGGCCTACCATGAAGCCGGGCACGCGCTCGTCGGCAAGTACATCCCGGGCACCGATCCGATCCACAAGGTGACGATCATCCCGCGCGGCAGGGCTCTCGGCGTGACGATGACCCTTCCCAACGAAGACACGGTATCGCTTTCCAAGGACAAGGCAGAAAACAACATCGCCTTCCTGATGGGCGGGCGCATCGCAGAAGAACTGGTCCTCAAGCAGAAGACCACTGGCGCCGGCAATGACATCGAGCGGGCCACCGAGATCGCCCGTCGCATGGTCTGCGAATGGGGAATGAGTGACGTCCTCGGGCCTCTCGCCTTTGGACAGAAGGAGGAGCAGATCTTCCTTGGCAGGGATATTTCCCAGCACCGTGACTACTCAGAACAGACCGCACAGACGATCGATCGCGAAGTGCGCGACATCGTCGACCGGAACTACCGTCGTGCACGCGAGATCCTGAGCACGAACATCCAGGTCCTCCACAACCTGGCCGAAGCGCTCTTGGAGTTCGAGACCGTCGATGGTGCCGAAGTCGAGCAGATCGTGCAGGGACAAAAGATCGTCCGCGCCAAGCCGACGCCGACCGAGACGCCTGACGAGGGCACTCCGACCGGCACGGCCCCGGCCTCCAACCCCGGCTTCCAGCCAGCGTGACCTCGAAGTGACGGATCTTCTCGCACAGCTTCGAGCCAGCTTGCGGCCCGGCGATCTCTTTGACATCGGGATCGTCGCGCTGCTCGTTTATCGACTGATCCTCCTCATCAAGGGGACGCGTGCGATGCAGATGCTGACGGGTCTCGGCATCCTGGGGATCGGCTTCTTCCTTTCGTCGGCTCTCGAGCTCTTCACCACGCACTGGGTCCTGTCGTACTTTTTCGATTACCTGATCCTGATCGTGATCGTTCTTTTCCAGGACGATCTCCGGAAGGCACTGACCCATGTCGGGAAGAATCCGTTCTTTTCGTCGTCTTCGGCAGAGGAAGAACGCGCCATGGTCGACGAGATTTCACGTGCTGCAACCCGGCTGGCACGCGAGCGCGTGGGCGCACTGATCGTGATCGAGCGCGAAACCGGCCTCAAGAATTTTATCGACACCGGCTCGCGAATCGATGCTCGCGTCAATGCCGAGATGCTTTACTCCATCTTCCACGAAACCTCGCCACTTCACGATGGTGCAGTGATGGTGACCTCAGGAAGGCTTGCCGCCGCCGGCTGCTTCCTTCCGCTGTCCAAGGATCCCAACATCGACAAGCGTTACGGCACTCGCCATCGAGCAGCCCTCGGGATCACCGAGGATACCGACGCCATCGTCGTGCTGGTTTCCGAGGAGGCCGGTGAGGCCCACCTCGTCAAGAATGGCCGCCTGATGACCAACCTCAATGAGCAGGAACTTTCGCGAAGCCTCACGGCCCTGCTGGATCTGAGCCGCTCGCGGTCCGGATTGATCTCGCGCCTGAGCTCGTGGATGAAGAGCGACCCCGAAGCGGGCGCCCGGACGGGGGGCTGATCATGGATCGTTTCATCGAAGGGGTGGGCGAGCTCCTGACCCATAACCTGCCGACCAAGCTGATTTCGATCCTGATCGCAGTGATTCTGTGGGTGGTCGTGCTGGGATCGCGCAACGTCGAGGTCTCCAAGGACGTACCCGTCGAGGTCCTGACCTCGCCTGAGGTCGTAGTCTCCAACGAAGTTCCCGACAAGGTGAGCTTCAGGCTCTCCGGGCCCAAGGCGTTCCTTCGTGCGGTGCTGGATCGACGGGAAGATCCGGTCCGAATCAACCTGGTGGGCAGCAAGCCCGGCCTGGTGACCTATCGCTTCTTTTCGGACAACATCCGGCTCCCGATCGGAGTTCGTGTCCTCGCCGTGACGCCGAGCTCGGTGATGATCAAGCTTGAGGCAACCAAGTCCAAGACACTACCCATCCGCGTCGTGACCACGGGCGAGCTCCCCGAGGGGCTCAAGCTCAAATCCATCGAACTTCTGCCCGAGTCCGTGCTCGTGAGCGGTCCGGATTCGCGGGTCGATGCACTCACACAGATCCCCACCGTTCCGATCGACCTGGGCGCCTTGACAGGAAGCGAGGAGCGCGAAGTTTCCCTCGATGTCCTGGGCGCCGGGGTCATCCCAGCGGGACCCAAGCCCCGGGTGCGGATCTCGGTCGAAGGGCATGGGGCCAACTTCAAGATCCGGAACCTCTCGATCCGGGTCAAAACCTCGCTCCAGTACAGCGTGGAGCCCACCACCATCACTGCACTGGTCCGGGCATCGCCGGCGGATCTGCGCAAGCTGGATCGCTCCAAGGTCTTTGGGCGCATCAACGCCGAAGGCCGCACCAAGGGCGTCTACAACGAGCCCGTGGATGTGGCGCTGCCGTCCAATATCACGCTCGTCCGAGTCATCCCTGAAACCGTCAAATTGACGTTGTATTGAACTACTGCTCCGTGCCAAAAATCTCTGCCATATGGCAGAGCGTCTCTTTGGTACCGATGGCATCCGTGGAATGGCCAACCAGTTCCCCATGACCGGGGAGATCGCAATGGCCGTGGGCCGCGCAGTAGCCCATGTCCTGCGCACTCAGCCCATCGGCCTGGGTCGCAGCACGCTTCCGGTAGGCCTCAAGCCCCTCGAGTCCAGCAAGCCCATCCGCCGCCTCAAGATCGTGGTGGGCAAGGATACGCGCCTCTCCGGATACATGATCGAAAACGCACTCGCTTCGGGGATCTGCTCCATGGGAGCCGACGTGATCCTGATCGGCCCGCTCTCGACCCCGGGGGTCGCCTTTGTCACGCAGAGCATGCGCGCCGATGCGGGCATCATGATCTCCGCCTCGCACAACCCTTACCACGACAACGGGATCAAGATTTTCTCGGCCGACGGCTACAAGCTCCCGGACGAACTCGAAAACGAAATCGAGCGCCTGGTGCTCTCGAAGGAAATCGATGGCCAGCGACCCACGGCAGACCTCGTGGGCAAGGCCTTCCGCCTGGATGACATCCACAACCGATACCTGGTCTTCCTCAAGGCACTCTTTGCCAAGGATCTGGACCTCATGGGGATGCGCATCGCCCTCGATAGCGCAAACGGGGCAGCCTACAAGGTGGCCCCGATGGTTTTTGAAGAGCTCGGCGCTGAAGTCATCAAGTCGGGTTCAAGTCCCAACGGTCTGAACATCAACGACCAGTGCGGCGCGCTCCATCCTGAGGAGATCTGCGGAAAGACCATCCAGTTCCGTGCCGACGTGGGCATCGCCCTCGACGGCGACGGCGACCGTTGCATCATGTCCGACGAGAACGGCGAGATCGTCGACGGGGACCAGATCATCGGGATTCTTGCTCTCCAGATGGCCAAGGAAGGAACCCTCTCCAAGAGCACGGTGGTGACCACCCCGATGTCGAATCTTGGGCTCGAACTCACGCTCAAAGACCACGGCATTGCCATGGTCCGCGCGCAGGTGGGCGACCGCCATGTCGTGGACACCATGCGCAAGAACGGCTTCAACCTCGGTGGCGAACAGTCGGGGCACATCATCTTCCTCGATCAGTCGACCACCGGTGACGGCATCGTCGCCGCCCTCAAGGTCCTTGAGGCCATGAAACGCACCGGCAAAAAGCTTTCGGAGCTCAAAAAGGCGATTCGTCTTTTCCCGCAGGCGCGCGCCGATGTCCGGATCTCCCGCAGGGAGAAGCTGGAAAATCTGCCCACCGTCCAAAAGGCGATCCAGGACGCCGAGTCGAAGCTCGCAGGCCGAGGCCGAGTGTTCGTGCGGTTTTCGGGTACGGAACCCCTTTGCCGTGTGCTGCTGGAGGGCGAGGACGCATCGCTGATCCGTGGATTGGCGGACTCGATCGCCGCGGAGATCCGGAGCAAACTCGCATGATCCTGCTGGGCGTGAATATCGACCATGTTGCTACGCTGAGGCAGCTTCGGGGCACTCCGTATCCGGACATGCTCGAAGCCGCGCGGGCCTGTGAGGCGGGCGGCGCCGACCAGATCACCATCCACCTGCGGGAGGACCGCAGGCATATTCAAGATGCCGACGTGACATTGTTGCGGAAGTACCTCAAGGTTGCGCTCAACCTCGAGATGGCTGCGACCGACGAAATGCTCCGGATCGCCTCCAAGGTCCGGCCCGAGTGGTCCTGCCTGGTCCCCGAAAAGCGCCGCGAAGTGACCACGGAAGGTGGCCTTGCGCTCAAGAAGAATGAAAGGATGATCCGGAAGGTCATCGACGGCCTCAAAAAGAAGGGGATCCTCGTGAGCCTGTTTGTCGAGCCCTCGGAGGAGGCCGTTCGCCTCTCCGCCAAGTGGGGAGCCGACGCCGTCGAACTCCATACCGGCAAGTATTGCGGGCTGACCCAGCAGAAGCGTCCACCCGCGCCCAAGATCAGGCAAGAGCTGTCCCGCATTGAAGAAGCCGGCCTCCTCGGCCACAGCATCGGCATAGGGGTCCATGCAGGGCATGGCTTTGACTACTCAAATGTCCGACCCGTGGCCGAACTGACTGCGCCCGATGGATCACCCCTCATCACCGAATACAATATCGGCCACGCCATCGTCTGCCGCGCCGCCATGGTCGGTCTCAAGCAGGCGGTGCGCGAGATGAAATCCCAGATCTTTGCACCTTAGGGCGCCTTAGGGCACACTAGGGCCATGTCCAAGTCACCGCTACGCATCACCACGGCATCCGAAATGCGGGAGCTCGACCGCATCTCCGAACAGGAATACGGCATCGACGCGATGCTGCTCATGGAGAACGCAGGTCGCGCGGCCTCGCACATCGTGCTCGAGCGCTTTCCGCAGGCTGGCCGCGAGGCCGAAGTCCTGGTCTTTGCCGGCAAGGGCAACAATGCGGGTGACGCCTTCGTCGTGGCGCGCCGACTGATCGCCTTGGAACGCAAGGTACGGGTGTTCCACCTCGACAACGGCTCGCGCTACCACGGCGCTACGCTCAAGAATTTTGAAATCCTCAAGAAGATGAAGGCCCGCCTGACGGCCGTAGAGTCGGCCGCAGAGCTCGAGGAGTTTTTCCGCTCCAACTCCGGCCCATTCATCGCCATCGACGGGATCCTTGGAACGGGCCTCAAGGGCGAAATCGAGGGAATCTTCTACGACGTCGTCCAGCTCATCAATGCCCACGTCAATGACATTGTCGCCCTCGACATCCCGACAGGGGTCAGCGGTGATACCGGCGAGATCCGGGGAGCGGCGATCCAGGCCGCGCTCACAGTCTCCTTTGGCTTCCCCAAGCTCGGTCATTTCCTTCCGCCGGGCGCAGGCAAGCGCGGCGAACTGATCAATTGCGACATCACGCTTCCTCCGCGTTTTAGGCGCGAAGGGGACAAGTTCCTGCTCATGCCCGAGCGCATGGCTGAGCTCATCCACTCGCGTGATCGCTACGGCCATAAGAACAGCTTCGGGCACACGCTGCTGGTGGGCGGCAGTCCGGGCCGCATCGGTGCAATCACCATGGCTGCGAAGGCAGCCCATCGCATTGGCACAGGGCTGGTCACCGTGGGTACCTGGACCGAATGCCTCGACCAGCTGATGGCCAAGCTCCCGGATGAGACCATGTCACTGGGAATCAAGATGGACCGCGCCGAAGTGGCCGGCTATCGCAAGATGCTCGGCCAGACTACAAGCGTCGTTGTAGGACCCGGTCTCGGCCTCAGGCCCGAAGGAAAAGACATCCTGACCGAGCTCCTTTCGAGCTTCCAGGGCCCGGTGGTTCTGGATGCAGATGCACTCAACCTGATTGCCGACCACAACCTCCATGACTTCCTGATCGCTCGAAAGGGAGCAACCGTACTCACTCCGCATCCGGGCGAGATGGCGCGCCTGCTCGGTGTCCCCAAGGAGCAGGTCGTTCGGGATCCCGTAAGGGCAGTGAAGGATGCCGTGGCGCGAACCCACTCCGTGGTGCTGCTCAAGGGAGCCGCCACCTTGATCTCCTCGCCCGACGAAAAGCTTTACCTGAACCACTATCCCAACGATGGCATGGCGACCGCCGGAAGCGGCGATGTGCTTGCCGGAATCATCGGCGGGCTTCTGGGGCAGGGGATGAACGCATTTGAAGCGACCCAGCTGGGCGTCTACATCCACAGCCTTGCCGGGGATCTTGCGGCGCAGGCCCACGGTCATCGTGGGATGACCGCATCGGACATCATCGGCAACCTGCCAAACGCCTTCAAGGAACTCAAAAAGCCTGCGGAGATCCAAACCGATGCCTCATTGGCAAACCTGGAAGGCCGCCAGCGCCTGCGCTGAGCAGGATTTGTGTCGGATCATGCAGGATCTTGCAGGCGAGCTCCGCGCCCCCGCGTGGATCCTGCTCGAAGGTCCGATGGGAGCCGGCAAGTCCACGGCTGCACGCCATCTGATCCCGGCTTTGGGTGGAACCCTTCGTCCCGAAGGAAGTCCCACCTTCGCGCTGGCCCACGAATACCCGGCCAACGGACGCAGATTGATCCACCTTGACCTGTACCGGATCGAGGACGAAATGGATCTCGAGGCAGCCGGGATTCCCGCCTATTTCTGGGAGTCTTCGGCGATCGTGTTGTCGGAATGGACCTCAAGGTTTCCTTCACTCTGCGAAGCGCTCGAGGCAGACTCCCGTACTCCACTCTTTAGGATCGAGCTGGCGCCCTCGCAGGAGCACGACCGCCGCGAAGTCACGATTCAGTACAGAAGCCAAAAGTAGCCAGGCTTAAACTAGAGCTTGGCTGCAACGAGTTCCTTGAGCAGTCCTGCGAGCCTTGGGCCGAGCGCTGCGCCGGAGGAGCCCGGGAAAGCTGCAAGCAGCAGGAAAGGCATTGCACTTCCGCTTCCCGCAGCTACGACGATCAGGCCACTCGATGCGGGGAGTGCCAGCGCGGAACGGAGTGCTTGTGCGTCGGAGGCGCCCGAAACGGAAGTGAGCTCAACCTGCCGACCCTGGGCAAGCGCCGAGAAAAGAGAGGGAGAATGCTCGGGTCCGATCGCAAACCCGGTAAAGAGACTCCAAAGGTTGCGATCGCCACCCAGCACCGAATGGGCCTTAAAGGCTTTGCCCTCGGCTGCCAGCACCACAACCCAGCTGGCCGAGATGGCCTGCCTGAGCCTGCGGGCCAGGTCCTCGGACGACTGAGGTCGAGCGGGGGCGGCAGAAGCCTCGGGAAGCGTGAGCAGGCGAGATTCGGTCCGCCGATCCGTGCCCCCCTTGGGGCGAATGGTGGCCTTGTTGGCAGGGGAGGAGATCTCGAGCTTTTTGCGGTCCAAAAGCTTTGTAATCGATGGAACTTCCAGCTGAATCGACTTTTCATTGTCGATTGAGAATCCGCTAGAGCCGGCCTGCTTTGAACCCACGCCGTCGCTTCCTGAGGAACCATTACCTGACACGATTACTCTCCTAATTTCAGCAACCTACTTGAGATTCTACCCCCACACCCAAAAAGTGTCCTGAAAATTCAGAATTTAGCTCTGTCACATTAGTTGACGCCCCTACTACGAGATGATAACCCCTTTTCACCGAGTGCAAGAAGGCCCTCGGTTTTGGGAGATTGGGAGAATTTTATTATGAGGCTGACTTCAAAGGGACGCTACGCAGTGCGCGCAATTCTGGACCTGACCTTCAATTCGAATGGTCGCCCAGTGCGTCTGCAGGAAATCTCTGAGCGCCAGAAGATCTCGCTCCACTACCTCGAACAGCTTTTCCGCCGCCTCCGCAAGGGAGCAGTGGTCAAGAGCGTGCGCGGACCGGGTGGCGGCTATGTTCTTTCCCGCTCAATGGACGAAATCTCCGTGCGCGATGTGCTCACGAGCGTGGGTGAAAACATCAACCCTGCGCGTGACCTCATCGGGACCGGCGACATCAAGTCCGACACCGTCGAGTTCATCCTGACCAAGACTTACTTCGAGAACCTCGGCCTGATCATGCAGGAATACCTCACCACGACTTCGGTGGGCGACCTCATCCGCAAGGCACGTGGCACGACCCAGGAAACTGGCCGCGCAACGAACCAGATTCTCGAGAACACCGGATTCCAGATCCCTGCTTCCACGGGCGCATCGGTCAATGTCGGCAAGGGCCGCGACCTATCTTGATGCCAACGCAGGGATCCCGCCCCTTCACCCGTTGAGGGAGAAGATCGGCGAGGTCCTCCCGGTTCTGTACAATCCCTCCTCGGGACACCAGCTTGGCCGCGAAGCCAATGCTTTGGTGCGTCGTGCGCGGGAGCAGGTGACTGCTTCGCTCGCCCGAATGATTCCGGGAATCACCGAGCAGGATTGGATCATCACTTCAGGCGGCACCGAAGCGCTCCAGGGCGCGATCCGGGCCGCCTGTTTTGCTTTGGCCGGCTCCCATGGCCCCATTCATTGGCTCTATTCGCCCACCGAGCACAATGGCTCGCTGGCCTACCGCGCACGCTGGGAGGCCGAGCATCCTGGCTCGCTGGTGGCACTTCCGCTCGACGCGCAGGGGAGGGTGGATGTCGAGGCTCTCGAGGTTCGGCTCTCCGAACTCTCGGCACTGGGGGCGATCGGTGAGGGACGCCCCTTCCTCGCAAGCTTCCTTTGGGTGAACAACGAGACCGGGGTGATCCAGCATCGACTGGGCGAACTCTGTGCGCTCCTGCGACGCCATGGCGGACTGGTCCTGATCGATGCGGCCCAGGCGTGGGACAAGCTCTCGCATGCATCTCAGGCAAACCTGCCTTTTTCGGATTGCGACTTCCTTGTAACCTCCGGACACAAGCTCGGAGCACTGTCCGGCACCGGGGTACTTGCGTTTTCCAGGCGCGGCCGCGAGCTCCTGGCTGCGATCCCAGTTTTCAGCGGAAACCAGCAGCGCGCGCTTCGGGCGGGAACCGAAAACGCTCTCGGGGCCTGGTCGCTCGGGCTTGCAGCCGAAATCGCCATCTGGAGGGCCGAGGTTGCACTGGGCACGTTCCGGGACGAGCTTGAGTCCGAGATCCTTCGGGCGATCCCCGGCGCACGCATCAACGGGGCTGCAGCCGAGCGCGTTTGCAACACACTCAATGTCAGCTTTGCCGACGTTGACCCGCGCGGAATCGCGCTCACCGATCGGCTGGATCTGGAAGGGTTTGCCGTCAGCGCGGGCTCCGCCTGCTCGGCCGGAGTCAGGCGCCCCTCCCATGTCCTCAAGGCGATGGGCCTTCCGGATGAACTCGCGTTGGCGAGCTTGCGGATCTCGCTCACGCCCGGCATTTCGAGGGAGACCTTGCAGGAACGCTTCCTGCCTGCGCTTTCACGGTCCGTCGAGGCGGCTCGCAAGGGCCGTCGCGCATGAGCCGCAGGATCCTGGTCGGCTTCACCGGCGGCATCCGGAGCTCGGTCCTGATCGCACTCCTCCGAGAACAGGACTGCGAGATGCGCGGTGTTTTCCTCGATTTTTCGGATTTCCAGCATGGCGCGTGGCGCTCCGTGCACGAATCCGTGGGATCACCGGAGGCCGCCCGCCATGCCGCCGCCCGCGCGTCCGAGCTCGGACTGGAGCTCGAGATCATTTCGGCAGGCGGCCTGTTTGAACAGCGGGTCGCTGATCCCTACCTTCACGAGGTGCTCCGTGGACAAGAGCCCTCGCCAGAAGTCCTTCTCCATTCGGAGCTGCTGCTCTCCGCGCTCCGCCAACTGGGCCGGGACGGCAACTATGATGGCGTCGCCACCGGGCATCGCGGGATCCTACGAGGCGGCGTGCTGCTGGCAGACGCCACCGATCACTGCCAGGCCTCGACCCTGGCCTTTGCATGCGGCTCGGAGACGAGGGATCTCGATTTTCCGCTTGGAGGCTTCAACGACGCACAGATCTTCAAGCTGGCCCAGACACTGGGCCTGCCTCCTGATCCGGCGCGCCTGCAGCGAATCCAGCATCCCTCAGTTGCAGCCCCATCCGCCTGGTTTGAGTGGGCGAGCGCTCGGCTTCCACCCGGGTTCAGTCAGCCGGGATGGGTTCGTGAGATCCATCAGGGTTCAGGCCTGGCCGAGCACCAGGGAGTTCATGAGCATCCGATCGGAGTGCCGGTCCATGTGGCGCTCATCGAAGACGAACCGAACAGTGCGACGAGCGCACCATCCGAGCGCCTCTACTCCATCGCTGCGGATGCCGAAAGCCAGACGATCTGGGCAGGGACCCTCCAGGCCTATGCACAACAGTCAGTGCTGCTCCGGGATTTCCGCTGGCTCGATCCGGTGGGTGCGCCTCCGCTGGCGGGTCTTCAGGTGGAAGTCCGACGCGCCGACGGTCACTGGGTGCGAAGCACCGCACATATTTGGGTAGGTGAAGCGGCCACCGCACGACTTGAATTTGCGCTGCCTGCAGCCGGGATCCTGAACGGAAGCCACCTCGCCTTCGTGCGGGAGGGAAGGATCGTAGGGACCGCCAGGGCGAACCTCCCTTTCAAAAGCCCGCTTGGAGCCGGCAAATGAACCCTCAAGCGGGCCGCTACCGTGTGCAGACGCTGGGCTGCAAGGCCAACTCCTACGACTCGCAGCTTCTTGAGGAGGAGCTCCAGCGTAGAGGCTGGCTGCCAGCCACCGCCGAATCCCACGCCGATCTCTGCATCATCAATAGCTGCACGGTGACTGACGAGGCGGATCGCCAGTCGCGCAGGCTTGCCTCGAGGCTGTCGACACAGAACCCCGGATCCACGGTCGTCATCACAGGCTGTGCCGCCGAGGTGGACCCGGAGCGCCTCGCGTCGAGCCGGGGAGTCCACTACATCGTCGGCAACAGTGACAAGCCCAGGCTTGTGGATCTCGTCCTCCATGCTCGTGCACAACAGGCGCCTCAAAATACCGTGCTTGGACAAGTGAAGGGCTATGACGAGCACCTTTCGCGCCATCCAATGGATCGTGAGTGGCCGTCGGCCGAGCAGCAGTTTCCGGAGGGTGTCAGGCTCGAGCAGGGCCAGACGCTCCGCACGCGGGCGTTCCTCAAGATCCAGGAAGGCTGCAACGCCTTCTGCACCTATTGCATCATTCCTTACGGACGCGGGCCTGCAAGGAGCCAGGCTCCCGAGAGGGGGATCGAGCAGATCATGGGGCTCGTACGAGACGGCGCACGCGAAGTGATCCTGACCGGCACCAATCTCGGCGAGTATGGTGCCGAGTGGACGGACCACTCCATTGAACCTCGCGGAAGCGAGCTTGCCCGCCTGTGCGGCCGAATCCTGGCCGAGACCCCGATTGAGCGACTCCGGCTGGGCTCGCTGGATCCGACCGAGATCCCGGACTCGCTCCTCGATCTCGTGATCGCCTCAAAAGGCAGGCTCTGCCCGCACTTTCATGTGAGCCTCCAGAGCCCGCTCACCCGGATCCTTCGCGGCATGAAGCGCAAATACACGGCTCTCGAAGTGGAACGGACTCTCCAAAAAATTGCCGCACGTTTACCTGAGGCATTCGTGGGAATGGACCTCATCACGGGCTTTCCCGGCGAGGACTCCGAGGCCTTTGGACAGACGGTCGCAGTGCTGGAGGCTCTGCCCTGGAGCAGGCTCCATGTTTTTCCGTACAGTGAACGGGCAGGCACACCCGCAACTCGAATGGACGGGGTGGTCCCCCAGGCCGAGCGGCTCAAGCGCGCCCGCGAGCTCAATGCCATGAGCCGCAGGCGGCAGCGAACATGGGTTGAGGCACGCCTCCAAGCGAGTGGGGGAGCGCTCTCCGGCATCCTCGTCGAGCGCCCCATCCGGTGGGCCGCAGGGCAGGCCGAAGGGGGCCGCAGGTACTGGTCCGGCTACACTCCCAACTACCTTCGCGTGCTGATTCCGATGGGTCCCGAGACTTCAGCAAGTCCCTGGAATCACGTGCTTTCGGTCCGCCCGGGAGCGATCCTTGAGGACTCCCAGGGCCACGAAGTAGCGGTCGAAGCACTTGAAATCCCTCAGGTTTGACTTCCCCCTCAGGCCCCTGTAGATAACACACCGCGAAATATGGGCTTGGAACGTTTGCAGCAACGCTTGGGGTACGTCTTTGGGGATCGTGCGATCCTCATCCAGTCGTTGACCCACACCTCATATGGGCATGAGCACATGCCCACCAAGCCGCTCGCGCTCCGGGACAACGAGCGCCTCGAATTCCTGGGCGATGCCATCCTCGACCTGATCGTGTCGGATCTCCTGCTCGAGACTTTTCCCAACGCAAACGAGGGCCAGCTCTCCAAGATGCGCGCTGCGGTCGTCAACGAAAAGACCCTGACCCACCTGGCGCGCATGATCTACCTCCAGGAAACGATCCGCCTCGGCAAGGGCGAAACCCAGACCGGAGGCAACCAAAAGCCCTCGATCCTCTCGAGCACTTTCGAAGCGCTGATCGCGGCCATCTACCTCGATGGCGGCTACCATGCAGTATACCCCGTCGTACGCCATCTTTTCGCTCCGCTCTTCTCGGACGAAAAGGAAATGATCATGCTCTACGACCACAAGACCCAGCTCCAGGAAGTGGCGCAGGCGCGCTTTAAAATGGCGCCGACCTACCACCTCGTGGGCTCACAGGGTCCGGACCACGCAAAGGTCTTCGAAGTCGAAGTTAGGCTCCAGGACCGCGCCCTCGCGCGGGCCCAGGGCACATCCAAAAAAGAAGCCGAGCAGAACGCTGCCCGCGCGGCCCTTGAGTCCGTCCAAAGCGGGAATCCATCATGAACACTGAAAGAAAATCCGGACTCGTGGCCATCATTGGCCGGCCCAATGCGGGCAAGTCCACGCTCCTCAATCGCGTACTGGGATCGCAGGTCTCCATCGTGACGCCCAAGGCGCAGACCACGCGCGAGCGGGTGCTCGGAATCCTGACCAACGACGCGGGACAAATCGTGTTCGTCGACACTCCGGGGATCCACAAGGCCAAGGCCGGTGGTTTCAATGAATTCATGGTGGGTGAGGCGGCAGAGTCCCTCGATGGACCGAACCTCATCTGGTACCTCGTCGACCCGGACTCGGAGCTCGAACACGAAAAGACAGTGCTCGATCTCCTCATTGCAAAGGCGGATCGCCGCACTCCGGTCGCAGTGCTCCTCAACAAGAGCGATGTGCGCGCCAAGAGCAGCAAGACCGACACACTGATTGCGGGCGTGGAAAAAACCCTTAACGAGGCCGGCTTCACGCAGGTCCAGGTTTCGCAAATCTCCGGGCGCCGGGGCGCAGGCGTGGATGACCTCGTGAAGGGGACCTTTGCCTCAATGCCCGAAGGGCCGTTCCTTTTTCCGGACGAAGACCAGCTCTCGGATCGGCCCCTGCGGTTTTTTGCCGCTGAAAAAATCCGCGAACAGCTTTTCATGCAGCTCGGGGACGAGCTTCCGTACTCCTGCGCCGTGGAGATCACCCGCTTTGCCGAAAACGTGAAGCCGCTCCGCATCGAAGCCACGATCCATGTCGAGCGCGACTCGCAAAAGGGCATGGTCATCGGAGCGGGCGGAAAGAAGATCAAGGACATCGGAACGGTTGCCCGCGAATCGATCGAAGAGTTCGTTGGCGAAAAGATCTTCCTCGGACTCAAAGTGGACGTCCTCAAGGACTGGTCCCGCGACGCCGAGAATCTCAAGAAGCTGGGCTACCACCTGCCCGAGAAGGGTAAGCGTTCCAAGTGAGCACCGGCAAATCCGCATTTGCACCTCGCATCCTGATCATGGGCCGACCCAATGTCGGCAAAAGCACGCTCTTCAATCGCCTCCTGGGTCGCAAGCGGGCGCTCGTGCATGACCTCCCGGGCGTCACGCGCGACCGGATGGAGGAGAAGGCAGAATGGTTCTGGCGCA
>CAZDSX010000003.1:88798-90177 GCA_964508305.1 uncultured Bacteriovorax sp. | reverse complement strand
CAAGGAGCTTAAAGTCTTGCAGCCGGGGGCTGCCCATCCGGATGAGCGTTCGGACCGGGCGCTCCGCGATCGCTCCGAGGAAGCTCGTCCTTTGCGACCCTCGGAGGCGGCCAAGATCCTCCAGTCACGCAAGCCCGAGTGGCTCAAGATCCGCCCTCCCGCAGGCGAGGCCTATACCCAGATCAAAGGAATGCTCCGTGAGCGCAATCTCCACACCGTGTGCGAAGAAGCCCACTGCCCGAACCTGAGTGAGTGCTGGGCCACGGGCACGGCGACATTCATGCTGGGAGGCGACACCTGCACGCGCGCCTGCCGCTTTTGCGCGATCAAGACGGCGCGCGTTCCGCCGCCGCTTGACCCGAACGAACCGGCGATGATTGCCGAGAGCATTGCCACGCTCAAGCTCAAGTACGTGGTGCTGACTTCGGTGGATCGCGATGACCTGGATGACGGCGGTGCAGGACACTTTGCAGCCACCATCCGTGAGATCAAAAAGCGTGATCCCAACGTGGTCATCGAGGCGCTCGTCCCGGACTTTAGGGGCGACATGGAAGCCGTGAAGATCATCGTTGATTCGGGCCTGGACGTTTACGCCCACAACATCGAAACCGTGAAGCGCATGCAGTACCGTGTTCGCGACCCGCGCGCAGGCTACGAGCAGTCGCTTGCGACCCTGCGCTTTGCCAAGCACTGGGCGGTGGCTTCGGGGCGCTCCAAGCTCTACACGAAGAGCGCGATCATGCTCGGTATCGGCGAGGCGGACTCCGAGCTTCCGGAAGCCTTTGATGACCTGCTTGCGCACGGGGTGGATGTGCTCACGATGGGCCAGTATCTGCGCCCCTCGCTCTCGCACCTTCCGGTTGAACGCTACCTCTCGCCCGAAGAGTTCGAGGCGATCGGCGAGACGGCTCGTCGCAAGGGCTTTCTGTATGTCGCTTCGGGGCCGATGGTGCGTTCAAGCTACAAGGCCGCAGAGTTTTTTATCAAAGGCAAGGTCGAGCAAGACCGCCAGATCAGCAGTCACAAGCAGTTGTAACCCATAGGAGAAGGCAGATGGAATTCAAGCTCCCAGAACTCGGTGAAGGCGTCCATGAAGGTGAACTCGTCAAGTGGCGCGTGAAGCCAGGCGACCTCGTCAAGGACGATCAGATCCTCTGTGAGATCATGACCGACAAGGCCACGATCGAAATTCCCTCTCCCTTCCACGGCGTGTGCAAGTCCACGAACGCCAAGGAAGGGGAGACCGTCCACGTCGGACAGGTCCTGATTACTTTCGAAGGTGAAGGCAAGAAGGGGGCTTCGGCTCCCGCTCCGGCTGCCTCCGCTCCAGCTCCCGCGGCTGCAAAGCCCGCTGCTGCGCCGGCTCCAGTCGCCGCGCC
>CAZDSX010000003.1:50651-88698 GCA_964508305.1 uncultured Bacteriovorax sp. | reverse complement strand
AGCTCCTGCAGCTCAGGCCTTCAACGCCGACCCCGCGACCCGCGTGCTCGCGGCTCCCTCCACCCGCCGGATGGCGCGTGAGATGGGCGTGGATCTCGCCACCGTGCAGCCCTCGGGCCCGCATGGCCGCGTGATGCGCGAAGACCTGCAAAAGTTCCTCGGTGGAACCGGCGCAGTGGCTGCAGCCGCTCCCCGCATGGCACTCCGTGCTCCCGCTCCAATGGGAGCGCAGGTCGAAGAGCGCGTAGCTTTCAAGGGTCTTCGCAAGAAGATCAGCGAGAAGATGCGCCTCTCCAAGGACAAGGCTGCCCACTTTACCTATGTCGAAGAAGCTGACGCCACCGAGCTCGTCAAGCTCCGCTCCGCCGCCAAGGACATGGGCACCCAGTACGGCATCAAAGTGACCTACCTGCCTTTCGTCATGAAGGCCATGGTCGCAGCGCTGCGCAAGTACCCGATCCTCAACTCCCATCTCGATGAGACGACCAACGAGATCGTGATCAAGCACTACTTCAACATCGGCCTTTCGATTCAGACTGATGAGGGCTTGACCGCTCCCTGTGTCAAGGACGTGGCCAACAAGTCCGTGCTCCAGCTCGCCAAGGAGATCCAGGACATCGTCGAGCGCGCACGCACCAAGAAGCTCACGGCAGATGACTTTGCCGGAAGCACGATCACGCTCACCAACGCGGGATCGATCGGGGGGCTCTTTGCAACTCCGGTCATCAACTTCCCCGAAGTGGCGATCTTGGGATTCAACAAGATCTTCCGCAAGCCCGTGGTGAAGAACGTGGGCGGAAAAGAAGAGATCGTGATCCGCGACTGGACTTACTTCTCGATCGCACTCGACCACCGCATCGTGGACGGCGCGATTGCAGCCGAGTTCATGAACACGTTCATCAAGTACATCGAGAATCCGAGCCTGCTCGTTCTCGAAGGCTGATCCCGAAGGAATCGATAAGATGGCTACCACCCAGCATGATGTTGTTGTGATTGGTGCCGGCCCTGCCGGCTATGTTTGCGCAATCCGCCTGGCCCAAAATGGCCGCAAGGTCACCGTGATCGACAAGGCCGAAGTGGGAGGCGTGTGCCTCAACCGCGGCTGCATTCCCTCCAAGGCGCTCATTTACGCAGGCGGGATCTTTGACAAGGTCTCGCACCATGCCGATGAGCTGGGGATTGAGCAGGCTGGCAAGCCACTCAAGAACCTCAATATCAACATGGGTAAGCTCAAGACCTGGAAGGACGGCGTCGTCGCAAAGCTCACGGGCGGCGTGGCGCAGCTCCTCAAGGCCAATGGTTGCACCGTCATTGCGGGAGACGCCAAGTTCACGGGACCCAAGACCCTCGAAGTCAAGACTGCCAAGGGTGTGGAGACGATCCAGTTCAATGCTTGCGTGATCGCGACGGGTTCGCGCCCGGCAGCGCTTCCTGGCTTTACGGTCGACAATAAAAAAATCCTCGATTCGACCGGCGCCCTCGATCAGACCTCGGTTCCGGGTTCTGTTTTGTGCATCGGCGGCGGATACATCGGTCTTGAGCTTGGGACTTTTCTGTCAAAAGTCGGGTCCAAGGTAACGGTCGTCGAAGCAGGCGCGCAGCTCCTGGGTGGCTGTGATCCGGATCTCGCCAAGGTCGTCCAGAAGAAGCTCGAAAAGAAGGGCGTTGAGATTTACCTCAACCACGGCGTCAAGGGCATGAAGGATCTCGGTAATAAGGGCGTCGAAGTCTCTTTTGAGCCCCGCACCGGCGGCACCAAGATCACGAAAGTATACGACAAGGTGCTCGTCACCATCGGCCGCACTCCGAACTCCGAGAACATCGGGCTCGATCGCGCAGGTGTGAAGCTCGATCCCAAGGGCTTCATTGTAGTTGATGCCCAGCGCCGTACCAATGTCGCTGGCATCTACGCCATTGGCGATATCGCAGGCCAGCCGCTCCTTGCCCACAAGGGCTCCAAAGAAGGGCTGGTGGCTGCTGACGCCATTGCGGGCAAAAAGGCCGCCTATGATGTCGTTGCCATGCCGGCCGTCATCTTCACGGATCCCGAAATCGCAACCGTGGGTCTTTCTGAGGCGGAGGCTCGCGCAAAGGGTCTCCAGATCAATGTCGGAATGTTCCCGTTTGCGGCAAATGGTCGCGCGTTGTCGGTTGGCGAGCCCGAGGGCTTCGTCAAGATGATCGGAGACGCCAAGACCGGACGCCTGCTCGGTGTGCACATCGTGGGCGCCGAAGCTTCAAACCTGATCTCCGAAGCGGCTCTTGCCATCGAGATGGGCGCGCATATCGAAGACCTGGCTTTGACGGTGCATCCGCATCCGACGCTTCCCGAGACTTTGATGGAGGCGGCTGAAGCCACGCTCGGTCACGCAATCCACATCTTCCAAAAGAAGCCCACGGCCGGAGCTCCTGCTCCCCAGGCTCGCGTCTAAGCGGGGCTCTGGCGGGATGCAGTTCTGGTCCCTCAAAGGCCTGGTTCGCTACGAAGAGGTCGCTGACCTTCAGCGTGCGCTGGTTGAAAAGCGCGCTTCTGGGGCGATCCCCGATACCGTGCTTTTTTTGGAGCACGAGCCCGTCGTCACGCGTGGGCGAGGCTTGCAGTGGACCGGTGTGGCGCGTGAGCGATCGATTCCTTTGGCTTCGCCCCTTCCGCCCTCGATTGCTTTTGCTGAGAGCGAGCGGGGAGGGGATCTGACCTACCACGGGCCGGGCCAGCTCGTGATGTATCCCATTGTTAAACTCGATGGCTCAGGCTTTGGGCCCAATCACGACATCGCGGCCTTTTTGCGAAAGTTGGAACTCGTGTTCGTCGAGTGGCTCCGGGGTCTCGGACTTCAGTCTGAGTCGCGTGAGCATGCGACGGGTGTTTGGGCCGATGGCAAGAAGATCGCCTCCATCGGGATTGCCATTCGCAAGTGGGTCGTGTGGCACGGACTTGCGATCAACGTGGTCAACGACCTCAAGCCATTTCATCTGATTTCACCCTGTGGCTTTAGCCCCGATGTGATGGGGAATTTGGCCGAACTCATGGAGGCCCGGGGTCTTGCGTGGGATCGCGCAAACTGGCGAGCCTGGACGGAGTCGGAACTTGCGCGCGTGATTTCCGGGGGGGGGCTCGCGGTGCCGAATGCCGTCGAGCAGATGGCGATTGGCGAGGCCATGGAGCGAGCTCGGATTTAAAACTGCACTACCTCGGCGTATCGCAACTTTTCAGGCAATCGGTGACTGTGGTCGCTTGAGATCTTCCGCTCCAGCACTGCTGGCGACAGGCTTCGGTCAGCGTGTTTTGAATGAGCTGGCGGGGGGTGCCCGCGCAGGAAGTCGCGCTTGCGCAGGCGAGGAGTATCAAGGTGAGCTTCAACGGCCTCATGTCGAGAGAGTAGCCAAAGAACAGCTTCATTTGCATCACTACTGGCGGGTGCACAGGTTTCGGACTAATTTTAATTCCATGGAAAAACGCCCATGGGATCCACGCCTGGACTTGAGCTTTGAACGCAGGGTCACCTGTACTCCTGATCACCTCTGGAAGGGTTGGACCGAGCCAGAGACCCTCAAAAAGTGGTTCTGTCCGAGACCATGGAAGGTGACCGACGCTGTCGTTGACCTCCGGCCGGGTGGGCGTTTCTGGACCATCATGCAGGGCCCTCAGGGCGAGAGGCACGAAAATGCCGGCTGTTTCCTCGAGCTGGTGCCCCAGCGGCGGATCGTTTGGACTTCCGCTTTGCTGCCAGGTTTTAGGCCTGCGCCGGTGCCCGAGGAGGGTTTTACGTTCACGGCCGTGGTCGAGTTCGAGCCCGCTCCCGGTGGTTCGCTCTATCGTGCAACCGTCATGCATCGTACGGAGTCTGACCGCGAGGTTCACGAGAAGATGGGTTTTGAACAAGGCTGGGGCATTGCACTTGACCAGCTCTTGGAGCTGGCCTGAGGGGCCGAGCTCAATCACTTCATGCGCGTGAAGTAAAACTGGGGTATTCGACGAGCATGAACATCACCGAGCTCCAGATCACCGATTTGAAAGTGGGTACCGGACGTGAGGCCGTCAAGGGTGCCAAGGTCACCGTCCATTATGACGGGTTCCTCGAGGATGGTCGCAAGTTTGACTCTTCGATCGATCGCGGGCGTCCATTTTCGTTCGTGTTGGGCGCAGGCAAGGTGATCAAGGGATGGGATCAGGGAGTGATTGGGATGAAAGAAGGCGGGATCCGCAAGCTCCACATTCCGGCGACACTGGCCTACGGTCCTCGATCCATCGGAATCATCCCGCCGGACTCGAACCTGATCTTTGAGGTCCAGCTGATCGAATCGCTCCCCAGGGAGTGATGTGGAGTCCGCCCGCAGGCGATCGATTTTTTTTCCTGCGGTCCCGGGGGACGCACATCTCTTGCAGACATGTCGCGTCCTCCGGGTCCCGCTCTGGCCGCGGGCAAGCGGGGACAAATGATAAAAAAACAGCCATTTTGTGCGTAAAACTCTACGCATCTGGATGCATCCATCCTCCTGAGAACGTTTGCAATTTTGCGTTCGATCCCTACAGTTTGCTCGAGGGAGTCTTTGCATATGAAGAAAATGACCGGGTTGGTGCTCTTTTTGTGCTCGATTTATTCCGCGCACGGAGCGGGCGAGCTGGACACAGACGTCTTCGTGCCCTCGTACTACCGCGCGCAATATCCTGCGCTTGGACTTGCAACGGACGCCGCTGCGCAGTCGCACTGGCTCCAGCAGGGAATCGCGCAGGGCCTTAGAGGCTCTTCGAGCTTTTCGTCACTCGAGTACCTGGCCAGCAGGCCCCAGCTCTCGAGCCCGGGTGCTGCGATCACGGACTGGACCCAGCGCGGAAGGCGCGCGGGCGAGGCGGGAAGGATGGAGCGTCCGTGGGCCGAGTCGTATTCTGTGAATACTGCGGCAGTCGAATCACCGGTGACGGTGGCACCAGGCGATCGGGTCGAGACGGCGCAGCTGCCGGATCTTAGGACACTCAAGATCGTGGTCAAGGCTCCGGCTATCACAACTGGTCCCGTGCTTGAGATTCCACCTCCTGCTGCCGGCGCCAATATCTATCAGTGGCTCAAGGCCGCCGCAGACCAGGCGCGCCTCCAAAAGGCACGCGAGCTCAGGCTTCCGCCGGGCACCTACACCGTGCAGATTCCGACGGGTGTAGCGGGTGGGCACTGGGACCTCACCGGACTCAGGGACATCACGGTGGACGGCCAGGGGGCGACGCTCGTCTTCGCGCAGGCCGGCCGCGTGGGAATCTCGATGTACAACAACCAGCGGGTCGTAGTTCGGAACCTCCAGGTGGACTCCTCGCTCAAGGTTGCCTCCGTGGGAGTGATCGAAAATGACACCACGCCCGGGCAGAGGGTGCTTCGTTTCGCGCCTGGATTTGGAGTGGATGCCGAGACCTCGGTCATCCGGGCCGTTTCGCTCTACACGATCGCCTCGAAGCGGTTCGTCAGGTCACCCTCAAATGAGGTGTATTTCGGGGCCAACGATCGCCCCATCTACGACGCCCAGGCCAAGGTGTTCCGCTCACCGCTTTTTGCAGGTTTCTTTGCCGGGCAGCAGGTTTTGGCACGCCACTATCTCTATGACGGTCACACATTCTACGTGACTGGGAAAAACACATCCGACATCTCATTTGAGAATGTGCTCGTAGCTTCCAGTCCCTCCATGGCCTTTGTTTTCCACCAGGCTGGTCGTGGTTTTCGACTCACGGGCTGCAAGGTCATCGCCGATCTTTCCGTGCCCTCCCGACTGATTTCGAGCGCCGCCGATGCCGTGCATGTCTCGAGCATCGAGGGGGACCTGATCATCGAGAACAGCGAGTTTGCGTTCATGGGCGATGATGGGATCAACATCGAAAGCAAGTCTGCCCGGCTGGGAAATGTCACGATGGGAGCAAACGGGCTTCCCGTAGTGAGTTTCGCGCAGAATAACGTACGGGTCGCCGCCGGGGATCAGCTGTCCTTTTACAACGACGGGATGGGATGGCTCGGTTCGGCCGCGGTGACGTCCATGACAGTGACGGGCGGCATCGTGACGGCGGGCCTCGATCGGGACGTGCCGGGTCTGGCCTCTGGAGTGCTCCTTAGGAATCCTGCCTACGTCTCGGGTCGCTTCCTCGTGCAGGGAAACCAGATCCACGAAAACCGCGCACGAGGCATGCTCATCCAGGCTCCCAACGGAGTCGTGCGCACGAACTATGTTTCTTACCAGACGCTCAACGCAATCAACCTCACCTCCGACGGCAGGTCCTGGCTCGAGGGAACCGGAGCACAGAACGTGGTGGTCTCAGGCAACTCCATTTTCAGTCCGGGGTGGGCGCCGACCACTCCGCAGCTGGGAGCGATCAGCGTTTATAGCGAGGGTGCCTCCGGCCTTGCCGTTTCTCCTCAACACGGATCACTCCTGATCTCGGGGAACCTCGTCTCGACGGTGAATGGGCCCGCGATCTTCATCTCCTCCGCCCGCGGGGTGGAAGTGCTCGACAATATGATCCAGAGCTCAAACCGGATCTGGGTTGGGACTCGTCATGGTGTGAACTGCCAAGGGAGCCTCGCCGTCACGCGCTCGCAGGCCGTGCGATTTGCCGGTAATACGCGCTCGGGCAGCGGCTCAGGCGCGCAGACCGTGGATGGGGCCACAACCGGGGCAATCGTCCTGCAGTCGGCCTACTAAAGCTCAATAGTGTCGATGAGTTAGGAGCTTTTTCGCTGCGCCGCGTCTTTTGGGGTAGGTTCGCTCGCATTCAAGAGGTGCCTCATCCATGAAGTCAGCGAAGTCAGTGTGCATTCTGTTGTTGGCTCTGGTCTCTGCAGCGGCCGCAGTTCCGGCCAGTGCCATGGAGCTTGAGCTGGGCTGCCGTTACTCGCTCAATGGTGGCGAAAGCGCTCTTTCGTACGAAACATTCCGCTTGGATTCGCGCGGAGTGAGTTCCAAGTCCTTCATGCCGTTCATCGGCCTGGATCGCTTTGGACGTATCCTGGTATCGCTGCATGAGACGGGGCGGGTCTGCGAGGCTTCAGGTTGTGACCAGACCACGGCCACGATCCATTCGCTCACGTTGATGCGATTCGAGGACTCTACGGCCAAGCAGGAAGACCTCCAGAGTGGTTACTCGGTCGAAGTCCGCGGCACGACCAATCGGTCCATTCGGTATGAACTTCCGGATGACGGCTCTCCGGTTCTGGCCAGCTTTGAGCGCGCGGATGGAAAGATGGAGTGGAGGAGTGCCACGCTTCCAAATTCAATCGCCATCCAGTTTCGCGTGAAAAAGGGACGCTTCGCTCCTGCCCAGCGTGTGGATGTGGAGTGCTCGATCCTCTCTCCGCAGGCTGACTAAGGACTTCAGCGATCTTCGGAGTTGGCGTTGGGGATGGAAGGCACGGTGCCGCCCATGGCGGCAGCCAGCGTGATGGTGCTCGTCACCACGTTGGCCCAGTCCTCGGTGTCTGCGCACCCAGTGGACTTCTTGTCAGGCTTGCAGGTCGGGTCGGGAGGCAGCGTCGTGATGGGCGCACAATCGCCTGAGCCTGCGGCATCATGGGTGGTCGAAGCCAGCTGGCTGGAGAGCTGGTCGATCTGGCACCGCAAGAGCCCGGTGCTCCGCTGCTCATTGAGCTCGCGGACCTGATCGAAGACTGCATCAGCCCGGAGCAAGGGAGTCTGGTTTGCAAAGAGGGCCATGAGCTGCATGGCCTGGCTCCTGGGCTCCGCCGGCTTTTCTTCGGACAGGAGTTCATCACGAGTGATCTTGAAGGTCTGCTCCCTGGCCGATTCGTCCTTGGAGGAGAACGCTTGTATTGTGGACATCAACTCGTCGTGAGTGACCACTTCGTCCTCGTCATCTTCCAGGATTTCGAGGACCTTGTACCAGGCATGAGCTGCGATCGCCGTATCCGAGTCCATTACTTCGACCAGCACGGAGCTTACGGTGGTTGCCGGGGTGGACGCCGGGCGGCGGGTGCCCGCGGCTGATGCCGGGGCGGCTGGTTTTTCCTGGTTCAGGGCTACCGAGGCTTGATTGTCCGGTTGCGCGCCTTCGGATTTCAGGCCGCTAGTGGGCGAGGGTGAGGGGGCACGGGGATGCCAGAGAGCAAAGGTCACGCCTACCGCGACGAGCGCTGCGCCCAGTGCGACCAAGATCTTGGGTTTGTGATCGAAGCCCTGCATGCCTGGAAGAACCCCCAAGATGCAATCCTCTCGTGAAACGTCCGGCAATTCACCTGTGTCAGGGATGACGCTGGGTCTATTTTCGATTCCCCATCCCGAGCAGGTGCAGGAGCTCCTGCCGGGTGGTGGGGTTGGTCCTGAACGCTCCGAGCATGGAGCTCGTGACCGTGTAGGAGTGCTGCTTTTCCACTCCGCGCATCATCATGCAGAGGTGTGAACACTCGGCGATCACCGCCACGCCATGCGGCTTGAGCACGCGCATGAGGGTCTTGGAAATTTCCGTCGTGAGACGTTCCTGGACCTGGAGCCTCCGTGCAAATGCATTCACGATGCGAGGCACCTTGGAGAGCCCGATGATCTTGCCCTTGGGCAGGTAGGCGACATGCACCTTGCCGTAGAAGGGGAGCAGGTGGTGCTCGCAGAGCGAGAAGAGCTCGATGTCGCGGATGATGACGATCTCGCTGTCTTCCTGGGTGAAGAGCGCCTTGCGGGCGATCTCGTCCACGTCGACGTCATAGCCCGAGGTCAGGAACTGCATGGCCTTGGCGTAGCGCTCAGGAGTTTTGGTGAGTCCTTCGCGGCTGGTCTTCTCGCCCAAGATCTCGAGGATCTCCGTCATGAGACGAGAAATCTGGCGCCGGGAGATCTCCTGGGGGGCTTCGGTTGCGGGAAGTTTTTTGCTCGCCATCAGTGAGGGCTGGAAGACTGCGTGAGGGCCGGCGTCAGCCACGACTGGTCGCCGAAGTTGCCACCCGTCTCGCGCAGCTTTCGCTCAAGCACGGTCCACACCGGAAAGCCTGTGTTCTTGGGGGAGAACGCGAGCTGCAGGAGGAAGCTGATCTCGACGGCGCCACGACCGATTCCCTCGGTCACGCCAACCGTGTAGTTCTTGAACTGCTTTACGGGCTGGCCCTGGATCTTGAGGTTGCTGATCTTGACCTTGCCGCTCGAGCTGTCGGCATCGAAGGTGAGGCCTGCGACATTCATGTGGAGACCGTTGTTGGTGACATACTCAAACACGAACTTGAGGAGCCAGCCGGGAACGCGGATCTTCCAGACGGTCCAGCCCATGGCGTTGTCCACTTCGAACACGCGCGGATAGCTCTTCATGATCGACTCATTGGTGATCACGCCGGAAGGCTGGGTGCTGCCGTGGAACTCACCCGGATCGATGGCGATATCCGCACCCGCTGCCTGGCGGATGGCTTCCATCGCAAAGTTGCCCCACTGCGTGTACTGGGTGACCGGGCGCTCGATCGGAAGCTGGGTGAATCCAATGGTGTCGTAGAGCCAGTTGGCGGAATAGCGGTCCTCGAGCTGGCGACGGGCCTGCTGGATCATCTCGACGACCGGGGCTGCCTCCGGCGCACGCGCATCGGAGTTGCGCACGGGGACGAGCTCATAGGAAAGGACCTTCATGGGCTGGCCCTTTTCCACGTCCACGGTCATCACACCGATCCACTGGCCGTGCTCACCGGTCTGGACGATCGGAACATCAAGGCCATCCTTGTTTTTTGCAGAGAGGGGGGAGCTCAGGCGAGTGTGCGAGTGGCCACCGACCACGAGGTCGATGTTGCGGGTCTTGGAGACGAGCTTGATGTCCTCCATCACGCCGATGTGGGTGAGTGCGATCACGAGGTCATTGCGGCTGCGGAGGGTGTCGGTCAGCGCGTTGGCCGCGTCGGCCGGGGCGCTGATTCCGCCGGCGTTCATGCGCCAGCGGTAGACCAGTTCATCGGTCGTCACGCCGAGGACGGCGACCTTCACGCCGCCGCGTTCAAATTCGACTGCGCTCTTCATGCCGCGTTCAAGCCAGGGATACTTGGACTTGGTGATGTTGAGGTTTGCGGCAAGGAACGGAGTGCGCGGGCGGATCTTGGCAAAGATGTCATCCATCTGCTGGGCTCCGATGAGCCAGTCATGGTTTCCGATGGTCACGGCATCGAAGCCCATCACATCCATGATCCGCCAGGACTGGCGTCCCTTGTCGGAGTAGAAAAACTGCGAGCCTTCCGAAAAATCCCCGGCGTCGAGAACGACGGAGTCCAGTCCCTTGTTGTTACCTTGAGCGCGGATCTTTTCGATCGTGGCTTTGACGGCCGCATAGCCGCCCCAGCCTTCAAACTGCGAGCTCTCAAGGTAGGAGTGCAGGTCGTTGGTGTGGATGATCTGCAGGGGTTTTGCGTGGACGGTGGCGGCGACAAAAAAAGCCGAAAAACCGAGGGAAAAACGAAGAAACGAGGCGACTTGATCGCCAGCTGCGCGCCGAAGAAAGCTCATATGAATTGAGTATCGGGGAGAGCGGCCCAGTGGGTGATCAAAATGCATTTTGGTCAGGTTTTTTTCGTCGCAGTTTCAGCGCGTTAGGTGTTTTGTTTTTGACGCTCGTTGGGGCTTGATGGAGTGGGTTATTGTCCCCTCCATGGGTGCACGCGCACGGGTCGGTCTTCGCAGCTCGATGTTCAGTGGCCGGACCTGGCTCTTGACGCTCCTTGTCGGCCTTGTCTGGTGCATCCCTGCGCATGCCCGGGTCCCTGTAAATTCTGTTCCTGCGGCTTTAATGACCCGCTACTCCAAGGATTTTCCTGCGCCATCAGGACTGGTGCGAGCCGAGACCCTGTTCGATCGAGGTGAGTTTCTGAGGGCGGCCAGGGTCTACCAGGGGCTAGGGACGGAGCTGGCTCGCTACAAACTGGCGTGGTGCTGGATCCGTCTCACTCGTTATTCGGATGCGACGCGTGAGTTGCTGGGACTGGTTCGTGAGGCCAGGGATGAGGTGGTGGGACTGGACGCAGCCCGTGATCTTGCCACTGTCCTGGTCGGCACGTTGGATGAGCGGGAGGTCCTTTCGATCTACGATCGCGAAATGGGTGCAAACCGGCTCGAGCAGGTCGCTCACTGGGCCCGCGCGGAAGTTTTCCTGAAGCGAGCTTCCAGACTCATCCGCGAGCGCTCCGGCCCCGGTCCAATCGAGAAAAAGCTGGAGTCTTTCAAGGCGGACCTGGAGCTTCGGGTGGACGCGCTCGTTGCGGGCGGTCTTTCCACTTCCGGGCTCCAGCTCCTGCACGGACTTTTGGAGCAGATGTCTCCTGCGGCAAAAGTGAGGTTTCTTGCGCTCTCCGAGACAGAAGCCGAACGTCTCTGGAAGCAGTTCAAGGCTCGACGCTGGGTCACCGATGCAGCCCGGCTGGTGGAGTTCCTTGCAAGTCATCTCAGGTCCTTTGGAAACGAAGGCACGGCTGCGCGGCACTATTCACAGTGGTTCGCAGCGTGTGAGCAATCGGGGGATGATCGCTGCATCCGGGCCGTAGGGGAGCGCGTGGTTTCAACTCCCGCTCTGGGTGTCCTGCATGACCGTGCTCTTGACCTCCTGATCGAGTCCAGCGCGAGACTTCGCGCGTTGGATCGCGGGCGTTACGGCCCCGGCCTGAGGAAGGCGCTTGCCATCAAGCTTGCCTCGATGGACCGGGCTCGAGCGGTCCAGGCTGGATTGAGGCTTGCCGAAGTCGAGCAGGAGGATCTCGACTGGGCTTCGGCCGTCAGGACACTGGTCCGTGTGCTGCGGATCGAGCCTTCGCCAGGCAACTGGGTCCGGCTCAAGCGCGCCGAGTTCCAGGCTGGCGAATTCGGTGCGGTATTCCACGCGCCGGGCTCCTACGGAGTATGGATCGACCTGCAGGCGCATCCCGAGGTCGACTCCGACCTCAGTCAGGTCGAGGCCGAGGCTTCCTACGCACTCGGGCGCAGGGCGATGGAAGCGGGCAGGTGGGATGAGATGGGGGTGCATTTTGCACGATTCGAGAGAAGAGCCTCGAATGCAGCCAGGGTGACCGAGGTGCGTGACCAGTGGCTGCGAAGCCTGCTCGATGCCCGCCAATGGCAGGATGCCATGCGAAAGTTTTCGGATTTCCCTGCGCAGTGGAGGGTCCGCAACGATGCCGTGGCGATGGCACGCGAACTGGAGGGCGCGCTCCTCGATGATGGGCAGTTTGAGCTGATGCGGGATTGGGTCCAACTCTGGCCCGGCCATTCACTTTTGGCCGAGGTGGTGGCGCACGGAACCTCGATTCGGAGTGCCGAGCGCCTGACCCGTGGCGAACTCAATGCAGCCGTCTGGGGAGATCCTTCCTGGATCCTCAAGGCGGGTGCGACACGATGGCATGTGCTTGCGCGAGCTCTCCTCTCCCGGGATCCGCCACCCGTCGAAAACGACTCTCCAGAGCTCGCCTCGGTGCGAAGCAGGCTCAAGGCTGCGGAGGAGGCCCGAGTTTCGGCGCGCGGCAGGCTCGCCGTCGGGGCGGATGACTCCTCCGAGGTCAGGGAACTCAACCTCAGGATTTTGTCCCTCCAAAAGGAGGAGGCTTCGGCCCTGAAGCAGCAGCTGGCGCAGCGCTCGGCGCGTGAGCTGGTTCCCCCGGATGAGCCGGCGCTGGATTCGCCTGCGGTCCAGGGCCTGGTGAGGCTGACAAGAGGCGGCAGATTTTGGGCTGCCCTGCTCGAGCTTGCGCGCATCCGCTCGCGGGAGCGGGTGTCCCCCCAGGAGCGCTGGAAGCTCTGGTGCTGGATCGTGCTCGAGCGACAGCGTCAGCTGGGCTTGCCGGATCGAACGGTTCTCCTGCGGCTCATGAAGTCGTTTTCGGAGTGATTTCAGGGGGCTGTTGCCGCGACGGGCGTGTCCTTGGCGACACATTTTCAACTCTCGCAAACGCCGTCATCGTGGAAAGGTAGTTCGACCCTGTGGAACGTATGCAGTGGGACAATCAGCCTCCCTGAGGGGGGCGGGGGTGTTTCGGTGCAAAGTTTTGCAGGCAGGCTCCGCGTCATCCTGTGTGCCGCGCTCCAGTGCATCCACTTGGTGGCATGCAGTGAAAAGCTTCCCAGCTTCAAGGTCATCCAGCTTGGCAGCAAGGGGGAGGTGGAGGGCTCGGGTGCCTGCCCCTCCGGGAAGCAGCTGAGCGTCACGGCAAATCTCGATGCGCCCGGCATGGGAGCTGTTTCCAAGTCCAATATCATCTTCGTGGTGGACACTTCGGGGAGCATGCTCGATGAGCTCCAGAAGTTGCAGGTCAGCCTTCCGGGATTCATTCGACAGCTGGATGAACAGTTGGGCGCCAATCACAAGGTGGTCATGCATGCACAGGTTTCGGGCTGGAGCCTGCCAGGCGTGTATGTCCACGGCAGACCTGTGGGCTCGACCGACAAAATGGCGAAGATCGAACTGGCGCTCGGCGCTTCACCGGCGAGTTCTGCAGTCAATATGATTCCCAAGTCGGCACTCTTCACCGAGCCGGGAACGGTGTTCCATTATGTGGTCGTCACGGATGACATCGAGGAGTTCGGAAATTGCACTCCCAGTGCGGGACAGGTTGAGGCAATGGCTCCGTACTCCGCAGCGAGCGTGTCCAACTACGAGTCCTGCCTGATCAATCGCTACCGCGCCGGAGTGGGCTCCTACCTCGAGTCCCGCGGATTCTCACACCGTCTGCACGCGATCCATTTCAAGGGGGGTTCAACCCCTACATTGGGTTGCGCCATCGGTAATGCCGCGGGCACGGACCTCGCCGAGACGGGTGCCCCGTATGTCTCGCTTTCGATGGCTTTCGGCGGAGTTTCGCACGACCTTTGCCAGGACAATTGGAGCGAGCTGATGACCCGGCTGGTGGGACAAGTTTCGAGTGCAGCGCAGGGGCAGGCTGCCAAGCTCGAAGCCTGCTCCGGACATGGGGTCGCCGTGCAGCGCGTGGTCATCCGGCAGGGCAGCTATGAAAGGGTCTTGAATGCGCAAGAATCGGGAACCTTTCTCTTCGTGCCGGGGACTCCGGACCAAGCCGCTACCGTCCAGCTGCAGGGCGCATTCCTCCAGCAATTGATCGCTCGGGGAGAGCTTGCGGGGGACAAGGGCTACTCGCTCCAGGTGGATTACACGGTCAATTGATTCGCAGGAGCGTCGCTCACGCGGCCTTGGAGTTTTCTGCCAGGGCGATCTGGATGTAGTTCGAGAGGTCTTCCGCCGCCTTGGCGTCCATCTTTTCGAACCGGATCCGGTGCTTGGTTCCGCTCGAACTTCCCGCCTCCTGGATCACCATCCCGGAGAATGAGATTTTTCGATGCGAAGAGGGGTCGGAGATGAAGATGGTGCACATCGAGCCCGTCAGGTTCCGGGGGATTGCCTTCTCCAAAGCCAGTCCGCCCAGCGATACGTCCCGTGTGAAGGTCCGAAATGCGTTTTCCTCCGATACGACCACGACCTGG
This sequence comes from uncultured Bacteriovorax sp., assembly GCA_964508305.1. GTDB lineage: Bacteria > Bdellovibrionota > UBA1018 > UBA1018 > UBA1018 > CAIOHW01. The sequence continues at coordinate 74,274 of CAZDSX010000003.1, read as the reverse complement.
AGCCTGACCCTGAATCTTTCGTGAGCCCGCCGCTCCCTGAAGAACTGGGGAGGTACGGTGACGAGGTTCTCCCTGCTCTGGGTCCCGGAGAGGGATTTTTCGAGCCAGTCCAGTTGCTGATGCGTGAAGGCGAGCTCCGATGGAATGACGGGCAGTCCGAACCGACGGAGTCGGAACGAGGTGAGGGCAGTCAGCGGATTCCACTGCTCGCTGTCGGAGCTTCTGACCAGCCACTGATCCACTTCGATGGATTCCAATCCGGAGGCCCAGCGGATGAAGTCCGCCTGCGGGATATTTTCCCGTGCTTCACCGGTCGTCTGGTTTTTGACACTCCAAAGCTTCTGGCTCACATCTGGGTTATCGGAATCCTCGAGCGAAATTCTTAGGGCGGTATGTTGGGCCTGCATTATCCTTGAGTGCAAATGATGACGCACAGGGATCATGCAAAGGCGCTCGGGAGGCTGCTGGCAGGAGTCTGGTTGCTTCTGGCGGTGCCCGCGGCCGCAGCAACCCCGGCTGCAGAGCCCTCCCCGCCGCCGGATGTACCCGTGATCTTCAAGGACATGGGCGTGGTCCAGAACAAGGCAATGAACAAGTCCAAGCGCCTGCTCTTTGCCCCGAGCTTCTCGATCGATTTTTCGGACGGACCCTTCTCCATGTATGGAATCGGCGCGGGTGTGGGGTATGCGATCTCGGATTTCTGGGAAATCTACCTGCTGGCCAACCCCAAGTTCATCAACAAGAAGCGGACCCTGGTCCAGTCGATCGAGCAGGCGCTTGCGCAGGCCAACCAGACCCTGGCCATCAGTGGCGGGATTGCAAAGCATGAGTATGGCATCCAGCTTCTCTGGGCCCCTCTCTATGGCAAGGACAGCCTGGGAATTTCGCGGGTCATCCGGAGTGACACCTTCCTGAGGCTGGGTGCCTCACAGGTGCAGTACGATATCGGCTCGGGACTCAAGTTTGGACTGGGAGTGGGCAAGACTTATTTCCTCGGAAAAAGCGCAGGGTTTCGTGTGCTCGTCGAGGAGAGCATGCTCCAGACCTTCCTCCAGGGTGTGAAGGAATTCGGCCTGACCACCTTCGTGGAATCTGGCTTGGTGTTTTATTTTTGAGTGAATCGCCAAAGGAGGCGTTCAAATGGCAGAGCAGGGAATTTTTGAAGTCCTGTTGACTCATGGCGGGGTGGGAACCTGGATGATCTTCCTGTCCGCACTCCTTCTGGTGGTGATCGGATCGGAGCGGCTCCTGACCCTTTTCGTGGGGCTCTCCTTCAATACGGAAGCAGCAGTGGAGCAGATCCGTACGGCGATCCTCGCGCGGAAGTACACGGATGCGATCCAAGTGTGCAACAACAAGTCGCAGGCTCCCGACCTCCGGGTCATCAAGGAGGCGCTCATGGCCGCCGAGAATGGCCGCGAGGCGATGCGCTCTTCGCTGGGGTCTGCGATCCTGGCGGTCTCCCATCGCTGCGAAGCGCGGCTTTCGTACATCGCACTGCTGGCCAACGTCGCCACGCTGCTCGGCCTGTTTGGAACCATCACGGGCCTGATCAAGACTTTTGCTGCCATGGCCAACGCCGACGCCAGCGAAAAGGCCAAGCTCCTGGGGCTCGGGATCTCGGAGGCCATGTACTCGACTGCTGCAGGTCTTGCGGTGGGAATTGCAGCGATGGTCATCCATACGCTTTGCACTTCAAAGTCGGATTCGATCCTGGGCCAGGCCCAGGACGTCGGTTTCAAGGTCATCTCCTGGATCGAGCAGGCTGAACGAAAGAATGGATGATTTTTTTGTAAAACCCGAACGCAAGCAGATCCGGGAACTCAACCTCGTTCCCGTGATCGACATGTTCACGACGGTGATCTTCTTTTTGATCCTGTCGACGAGCTTTTTTGCGTTCACCAAGCTCACCGTCCCTCCCGCCAAGGTGAGCGTCAACACGGATCCCCTCACTCCGCCGCCCATGTCGACCAAGCTCGTGCTGGGCACTTCGTCCGCTGCAGGGCAGGACGGCAACGTCCGCCTCCTCCTCAGCTGGGTGGGTGAGTCACCGGGCCAGGAGAGTCGATCGATTGCGCGCGAAAAGGTGGAGGCGGAAGTGCGCCTGCTTGCAGAGGAGTTCAAGAAGAAGTTCCCGCGCGAACGAACCGTCCAGCTCGGCCTGGTCCCGGGCCTCGGTTACCAGGTGCTGATCCATGCCATGGACGGCGTGCGCGACCAACTGCCCGATCTCGTGCTGATCTCTCCCGAGGAGGCGGCTGCAAGGCTGGCCGGCAGGCCGGAGGTCGGGTCCCCGTGAATCCTTCGCTCCTTCCCAAGCGCAAGCATCGACACGTGCTTGATCTCCAGCTCACGGCGATGATCGATATTTTTTCGCTGATCGTGATCTTCCTGATCAAGGGAACCGTCTTCGGCGTCTCGGACCTTCCGATCGATCCCAAGCTCAAGCTTCCCAGCAGCCAGAGCAAGGAGTCGCTGGACACCGCGCCCAGCGTCCAGCTGGTGGGTGACCAGATCCGGTTCTCCGCTTCGGCAGACCCCTCGTCCATTCCGCTTGCAGAGCTCTCGGCGGGCGGCGCAGGGCGAAGCAGGCTCCTCTCCGAGATACAGTCCTACCTTGCCAGGCTTTCACCGGAGGCCAAGGGCTCCGGCGTGCTCCTGAGCTTCATCGCCGATCGTGATGCGGCCTACTCAGATGTCTTCAGGGTGGTCAGGTTTTTCCGCGAGTCGGGCTTTGACAGCATCCTGTTCGTTGCCAGCGTGGAGGAGGGCAAGTGAAGAGCGGCTTCCTGGCAGTGGTCTTGGCACTCTCCATGGCAGTCCCCACGGCATTACTTCCAACTCTCGCCAGTGGTGCAACCTCGGGGTCGTCTGCGGTTTCGTTCAGGGATGCAGAACTCCTGAATCGTGCAGCCCGTCGGGATGACCTGGGTGCACGCATCCGCTTCCGGCAGCTAGCCGCAGGAAAGCTGGATGCCTCGGGCTGGGAGTGGCTGCGAGTGCAGGCCGAGTCGCATCCCGAATGGGGCGAGGATCTCCTGGCCATGAGCCTCGAACGTGCCGCAGCCTCGCTCGGTGCCGGCAAGGATGCTCTCGACGGGCAGTCCGTCCAGCAGCAGCTCGAAAAGGCGGATTCCGCCATGCTGTCCAAGAAGTTCCAGGAGGCAGCCGATGTCTACCGATCCGTGCTGGCCGGCCAGTATGGAAAGGACTCCAAGCGCGTGGGTGCGCAGTACCTTCGGCTCGCGTTGGTGCGCGCCCTTTACGGTGCCAAGAAGTTCGACGAGGCCCGGGCCGAGTCCATCAAGATTCCTCCGTCGTTCTCGCGGTTCCGTCACGTCCTGTTTGAGCGCATGTGGAGTGCTTTTCGCGCCGGGCGCGCAGATGTGGCCCTGGGTGACATTGCCGCCCAGCGGTCCGCATACTTCGGACCTTATCTCGAGCCCGAGGCCTACCTCGTGCTCGTCTACCTGCTCAAGAGGCTTTGCCGGGATGAGGAGGCGCAGGAGGTCATCAAGCAGATGGAGGTGCTCCAGTCGGAGCTCGAGTCCGGCAAGTTCGGTATGGCGCAGTGGGCCCGGCTCGAGGTGGGTACGCGAATGTATCTTGAGCTCCTGGAAAAGCCCGACCCGGCGGGGCTGGACAAGCAGATGGTCGACATCCGAAACCGTGAGCGGAAGTGGGTCTCGAAGCTCCTGGAGGGCAGCTTCGTCAAAAAGCGCAAGCAGTGGATGGAGGAGCTGCCGCAGGTCATTTCCTATTCCCGGCTCGCCGTGAATCCGCTGATGGGAGGCGCCCTCCAGCCGATCGAGAAATTCCCGAATCGCGAAAAAATGCTCGAGCGCGGTTATGAGATCTGGCCCGTCAGTGACGGCGAGCAGTGGCTCGATGAGCTTGGTAACCAGCGTTTCATGGGGGACAGCCGTTGCGCAAAGAAGTGAAGGCGATGCGTCGGATGCTCCTCGGAGCGCTGCTGGCAACGACCTGCATCGCAGCGCAGGCTGCCACTGAGCCATCCTCCGGTCCCCAGCGGAGGGGAAGGGGTCCCGTGCTTCCGAGGCTCTCCCAGCAGTCCGAAAAAGAGCTCGAAGTCGGGATTGCAGCCCTTGACCAGCTCCACCGAGGCATCCTCGCCAAGATGCAGGTGAGCGAGGCGGCAAGGCGCAGCGGGGGGGATCCCCGCAAGGCCTTGAGCCAGGGACAGGCACAGGGAATGATCGCCCAGCGCATCGAAATCCTGATGAACGAGGCCAAGCTCCTGATTGCCCTTGGACAGGCCAGGCTGGAAAAAGGGGGCAAGAGTGCCTCTCCGGCGCCTACGGTCTTCGAACCGAGGCCCATTGATCGCGCCGAAAAGATCCTCACAGAATTCATTGAAGTCCGGGATCCCATCCTGCGCCCGACTCCCGCCCAGTTCGCGCAGGCGTATCGCCTCCGTGGGATGACCCACTTTTACCGTGATGATTTCAGTCCGGCCCTCAAGGATTTTGAGGCATCCCTCAAGCTGGATACCTCCACCAATGACTCGCTTTGGACCGCCTTCATGGCTGCCGAAGAGCATTTCGAGCAATCGAATTTTACCAGGGCTTCTGAACTCTACCGCATGGTGGCGGGGCGCACCGCAAAGGGCGCGCGTTCCCGGGACCTCGCTGGATACAAGCTTGCCTGGTGCTGGATCAATCTCAGCAAGTTTTCGGAGGCCGAGGCGATCTTCTCGGAGCTGGCAAGCGGTACCGGGGACGAGGCATTGTCGCTCGACGCCGCGAGGGACCTCGCTTTTGTGATCACGCGAGTGCGGAGCGAGAAGCAGATCATCGAAATGTATGAGCAGCGATTTTCAAATTCCAAGGTGCGTGGACTGGCCTTCCTCAAGAAGGCCCTGGCCACGCTTGAGTCGCAGGGCAAGCTGGCCGCAAAGTCGCCCCTGCGGGATCGCGTACTCCAGCTCGAGGGGGATTCGAGTGCCAAGGTCTCGATCCAGCTGGATTCGATCCAGAGCGTGGCCAAGGAGTATGCATCGGTTGAGCATGTCAGGCGCGTGCTGGAGGTGATGGCCATCGCTGAAAACATCGCTCCGGAAAAGCGGGAACCGCTCGAGGTGGCCAGCGAGCGCTTGATCCGCGTCTTCACGGAAACCTATGCCGGCCGGATCAAGTCTCCGGAGGCGATTGACAAGGCATTCGTCGCAGGCAGCCTGCAAAAGTTGTTTACGGAGCACCTGCGGGTCTTTCCCGCCACCCGCAAGAAGGACAAGCTCTACGCAGTCTGGTTCGATGTTTGCGAGGCCGAAAAGGATGGAGCCTGTCTTCTTCGTACCTCGGATGCCGTGCTCGAGGCTCCAGAGTTCAAGAAGCCCGCGTTCCATTCGCTGAGGAGGCGAGCCATTGATCTTCGCCTGATGGGGCTTGACATCCTCAACTCCAGCACGGAGACGGGTGAGTTCCTCCCGCGCTTCAAGGACGCACTCAAGGAGCGTCTCCTTGATCCCGAGGCACGTGATCGGGCCATTGCCGGTGCCAAGCTCTCACAGCTCTTCATCAACGAGAAGCGTTTCGAGGACGCAGCCTCCTTCCTCTTGTCGGTCCTCCAGCTCGAGCCCTCGCACGAGTATTGGTATCGCCTGAAGTGGACCCAGCTTCAGGCAAGTGACTACAAGAAGGTGCTCGAGGGTCCTGAAGCGGCCGGGATCAAACCGCTCACCGGCAAGCCGGACCCGCGCCTCGCGACTGTCACCGCGGAGGCCTCCATCAAGCTTGCGACCCTGGCGAGGGAGTCGGGCGACCTGGAGCAGATGGGGAAGCATCTGGCGAGGTATGAACAGGTTTCGACGGATCCTGCCAAGGTTGACCTCGCCCGCGATGAGTGGGTGTCGACCCTGCTCGCAAAGAAGGCTTTCGCAGAGTCGCTTCGAAAGATGGGCGAGTTTGGTCCGGCTTGGGGGGCGCGTCCCGAGGCAACGGTCATCCGCGGTCGGCTGCTGCACGAGCTCATCAATACGGCCCACTTCGAGTTCCTTCCTGCCTTGCTCAAGCAGTGGCCTGCGGAACTTCGTCCAAAATCGGAGGCCCAGGCGAGCCTGCTGGCTACGCTCTATTCGGGCGGGCCCCGGGCAGTGAGCCGCGAGGGAGTACGCGGGCTTGATCCGGGTCAGCGCGAGGTTTGGCTTGCCGGAGCAGTGCTGACCGCTCCGCAGTGGGTTCAGGCGTACTTCAAGCTTTTCCCACCTTCCAGCCCGGAGGAAAAGGCGCTGCTCGCTCTAGCGGCCAAGGTGATCGCAAGAAACCTGCTCCCTGAACCCAAGGGCAGTGCCGCTCCTGCCCCGACGAAATTTGAAAAGACTGCGGCGGGTGTCCAGTTTCCAGTGGGACGCAAATTGCCCGAGGCAAGGTACACGGCGATGGTCCAGGCTGCCATCAGTGCCGTGAAGGCTTCGCGCGAGCGCGTGACCCCGGCGCTCAAGGGCCAGCCTGTCGAGGTCCAGCTGCGGGTGCTTGCAGTGCAGAGGGAACTTGAGTCCAAGGCCTCGGCCAGCATCACCCAGTCGCCCATCCCCAAGGGCCTTCAGGGGGCAGATCTCGTCCAGTATAAGGAGGGTCTTGTCCAGCTCTCTGCCGAGTTCGATGCACAGATCCGGGAGCTCGCAGCTGCGGAGGAAAAGATCCGAGCCAGGGATCGCGAGGTGACGGAGGCGCGCGAGGCCGAGGAGCGGGCCCGCACGCTTGTCCCGCTTGCTGATCCGGGTTTCCTGCTTGCGACTCGTTGGATGTCGCGGGAGCAGGACACGGGCGGCGTGGCGCGGCTCCTTGAAGCCGGCAATGCGTGGGGGGCGATCATGGAGCTGGAGCGCCTGCGCGGGACCAAGGTGATCGAGGGCGAGGAGTATTGGAAGCTCAGGACCTGGCTTTTGATGTCGCTCGAGGGGGCGCCCGGCAGACGGACCCAGGGAACGATGATGCTGAGGTACCTCTACGATGAGTTGAATGATGCCGGGATGAAGGCCATCATCGAGGAATGCCGGAGGCGCGGATGAATCGGATGGCAGGGGTCTTTCCAATCCTAGCGGCACTCCTTTGGGCGGCTGCCGCGTTGGCTGATTCCACCAATATCCTGGACTTCGAGGCGGATGTGATCGAAGGCGAAAAGCGGAAGCCCGACATCTTCCTGCAGATGGAGGGGAGCACCAACAACCTGGATGCGATCCTTTATTCGCGCGAGGACTTCAATGACTACCACGAGCTGGATCGCCGCTGGCGACCGCGTTTCCGAAAGTTGAAGGGGAAGGCTCCGTGAGGCAGCTGAGGATCACCCGCAATGGTCTCGAGCTTGCGCTGGTCAGCCTGAGGCAGCCGGTGTCGATGGTGGGCCGTTCGCCTTCCTGCGACGGAGTACTCCGGGCGCCCGGCGTGGCGCCCGTGCAATTCATGCTCGAGTCCCAGGGCGAGGGGACCGACAAATGGGTCATTTTTGATGTCTCGGACGAAAGCGGCGAGGGCAAAGTGCTCGGCCTCGGCAAGGTCGAGTTCCGCGGCTTTTATTTTGAGATCACCGAAGTTCCTCTGGGTGCCGTCGAGGAGCTGGGTGGCGGGATCCAGCGCAGCCTGATGGAAGGTGCGGGCGCGAGGCTGCCTGACGGACGCAAGCTCTCGTTGGTGGAAGCCGTGCGGATTCGCCGTGACTCGGGCGCAATCCAGGAAGTCTCTCACCTTCGCGTTGCCACGGGCGGAATCAGGCGCAAGCGTCGCCTTCAACCGTTCGAGGATCTTTCCTTCGTGGAGATCTTCTCGGAGGGAGAAAAAGTCAGTCTTAGATTTCTTGGCCTTCCCGGGGCGACGGGGCCACTCCGCTTCCATCGAAACAATGAGATCCAGGCGCTCAAGGCCAACTCCCCCATCGAACTGGGTGTCCGCGACTGGGTGAAGGTGGAATTGGGGCTGGACGATCTTTATTTCAGGTGGGTATCGCCGGTTGCGCCTGTCCAGATCCGGCGCGAAGTGATCGGAATTCCGTTTCTCCGCTGGGGGATGCTTGCAGGACTCCTGTTTGCCCTCGCGATGGGTGGATCCATCTGGCTCAAATCCCGCGAGGAGCCCGTTCCTGTCGTGGTGACTCCTCCCCGAATCGCTGCGATCGAGATCAAGGAAGCTCCGCCACCGCCGCCTCCTCCTCCTCCGTTGAGCGTGATGCCGCTCCAGCCACAGGCCGAAAAAAGCCAGCAAAAGCAGCCCAGCAAGTCGGGTGCGGCTTCGGCAGCGCGATTCCAAAAGCCCGTGGCCGAAAAGCAGCGCAATCAGAGTGGCCTCAATGCTCCCGCCCCCACGGCAAACGTGAACTCACTCGGACTTCTTGGGGCGCTCAAGAGCAGTGCTCCGGCAAAAGGTCCGGGGGTGCGCGCGGACCAGATCTTCAATGACAGCGTAGTGACCCAGGCTGTGGCCTCGGCTGATTCAGGCAGCATCGCACTAAAAAATCCTCCCTCCGGAGTCCTTGGGGTCGGCCCGAGTGGGGGCGCCCCCAATGCCAAGGCCAATGGGGATGGGCTGCAGGCACTTTCGACCACCGTTTCGGGTGCGGGTGAATACGTTCCCTCGGATGTGGGTGCGATCGGCCGACCCGGCGGCAAAGGAAAGGGCCAGGGCTCGGGCCTGAGCGGACTCGATTCCCTGGGCGGCGACGGAGATGGCAAGGGCCAGTTCGCCGGATTTGATTCGTCAGGTACGGATGTCCGCGGAGGCTTGGATCGTGAGACGGTTCGCCGGGTCATCGTTTCCAATCGCGGAAAAATCAGGGCCTGTTACGAGCGCGCGCTCCTGGCCCAGCCCAAGCTTGCCGGGCGCGTCGTGACGCGGTTCCAGATCAGTGCGACGGGGCCCGTGGTCAGTGCCTCCATGGGGAGTTCGGACGCAAATTCGCCCACGCTCGAAAGCTGCCTGCTTGAAGTGGTGAGAGCCATGCAGTTCCCTGCCGCCGCCACCGGAAAGCCCACTTTCGTCATCTATCCCTTCGTCTTCCAGGCCAGGGCCAACTGAACATTGCGATTTGATGCGGGATGGGTCTAAAACCATTGGCCTATGCCAACTCCCAATTCTGAACAGGTTCTTGAAGTCCTCCGTACTGTCCACGATCCTGACCTCAAGCGCGACCTCGTGTCGCTGGGGATGATCCAGGACCTTTCAGTCAGCGATGGAGTGGTTGGCTTCCGGGTCGTGCTGACCACGCCTGCCTGCCCGATGAAGGAAATGATGGAGCGCGAGTGCCGCGACAAGGTCTCCAAGCTCCCTGGAGTAAAACAGGTGAACATCAAGATGGACGCCCAGGTTCGTCGCGGAACCCAGTCGGTGGGTGCTCCTGCGGGAACGCAGTCCATCGATGGAGTGCAACACATCATTGCCGTTTCTTCGGGCAAGGGTGGTGTCGGAAAAAGCACGATGGCAGTGAATCTTGCCATGGGCCTTGCGCTCGAGGGAGCCCGTGTCGGCATCATGGACGCCGATGTGTACGGTCCCAACCTGCCGACCATGCTCGGTGTGACGGATGACCCACTCCTGGAGCAGCATCCGACCAAGGGGGAGATTTTTGTTCCACCTTCGGCGCATGGGATCAAGGTCATGTCGATGGGGTTCCTGGTCAAAGGTGACCAGCCCATGGTTTGGCGCGGCCCGATGCTCCACAGCGTGGTCAATCAGTTCTGCCACAAGGTAAACTGGGGCCAGCTCGATTACCTCGTGGTGGACATGCCCCCGGGCACCGGGGACGTGCAGCTTTCGCTCTCCCAGCTGGTTCCCGTGACGGGAGTCGTGATGGTGACGACGCCGCAGGAAGTTTCGATGCAGGACGTGCGCAAAGCCGTCCAGATGTTCGAGAAGGTGAGGATCCCGATCCTCGGCATCGTCGAAAACATGAGCTGGTTTGAAGTGCCTTCCGCGACCGGTGGAGCACCCGAGCGGCACTACCTCTTTGGCAAGGACGGTGGAAAGCTTCTCGCTGAGAAGTACCGAACCGAGCTCCTCGCCCAGGTGCCCCTGGTGCAGAAGGTCCGTGAAGGCGGAGACAACGGCAAGCCGGTGGTCGTATCAGAACCGTCGAGTCCCATTGCCCTGCAGCTGCGTGAGCTGGCGCGCAAGGTGGCCCAACAGATTTCGATTCGAAGCCAGGCCGTTCCCGAGGTCCAGGTCCAGATCGGCAAGTTCACCTGAGGGTGGGCTCGGCCCGCGGGTTGCAGACCCTCCCGGCAGCTATGAAAAAAACTGCCAAGAAAGTTGCCCGTCGTCCTGTTGCCAAGAAGAGCGCCAGCCGAAAGGCTGCCGTCCGTCCCCTGGTCCGTTCCGCCAGTAAGAAGAAGCCCATTTCGGGCGTCGTGAAGTTGCTTGAAGTGGTGCGTGCGACTCCGACGCGCAAGCGTCAAAAAGCCGCCTAGGTGGCCTTGCCGATCGCTTCGACGGGGCAGGCTTCGAGCGCTGCCTTGCACTTCTCCTCTTCGTCGGGAGAGGCGGGCTGCTTGTAGACAAACGAGTACCCGTGGTCATCGTTACGGGTGAAGTTGTCGGGTGCTTCCGTGCGGCAGGCATCACAGTCGATGCACTGGTCGTCCACGAAGTACTTACCGGCGACATTGTCCTGCCACTTCTTGCTCTGGTCTGCCATGGGGCCACTTACTTACGGATTTTAACGCGGTTGTCAATTCGGGGTTATACTGGGGGGGATGAATCAGGGTCCCCAGACCGATCGCTTCAAGATCGTCATCAGCGATTGCCACCTCTCGGCCGGCCGCTTCTTCGAGGGAAGGCTCAATCCGCACGAAGACTTCTTCTTTGATGACGAGATGGTGGAATTCTTTGAGCATTTCTCATCGGGCCAGTACGCCTCGGCTGAGGTCGAGCTCATTATCAATGGCGACTTCCTGGACTTCCTGAACGTCCCGCATGAAGGGGACTTCGAAGATGCCATCACCGAGGATGTGGCGCTTGCCAAGCTTGAGGCGATCCTGGCGGGCCATCCCAAGGTCATGCGGGCCCTCCGGGCGTTCGCCTCGGTCGAGAACAAGAGCATCGTCTATGTCGTGGGCAACCACGATCCGGATCTCTTCTTTGCTGCCGTACGCAACCGGATCGTGCAGGAGTGGAACCCGGGCGGGCTCCTGAGGCCGGATGGCACCCCGAGGGTGGTGGTGCTGCACGACACGGATCGGCTGGAATATCCCGAGGGGATCGAGATCCACCACGGCAACCAGTTCGAGGCCGTGCATGTCCTCAACTTCAAGAATCCGCTCCTCGAAAGTTCCGACCTCGACAAGCCGGTGCTCAATCTTCCTTGGGGAAGTTTTTATGTCCTCAAGGTGATCAATCGCTTCAAATGGGAGCGCGACTATGTGGACAAGGTCAGGCCGATCAAGATCTTCCTGCTCTTTGGGCTGATGGTCGACACGTGGTTTACCGTGCGTTTTGCCTTTCTTTCAGCCTTTTATTTCGTCATGACCCGGTTCATCCCGAGTCCCAAGCGCCGATCGCGCCTGAGCGTCACGATGGAAATCTTCAAGCAGGAGGCGCAGGGAGTGTTTCCGGATCTCGAAAATTTCGCCCGGCAGATCCTCGATCAAAAGCCCGAACTCAAGACCGTGATCTTTGGGCATACTCATCGTCCGATGAACCGCGTCTGGCCGGACGGCCGGCAGTACATCAACACGGGCACCTGGACCAAGATGATCAACGTGGACTGGCGGGGGATCGGGCAGCAGTTCAGGCTGACCTTCGCATTCATCCGCATTCGGGACGGACAGGCGCTCTGTGACCTGCGCCAATGGCAGGGCGAATCTCGCCCGCATGCCGCATTTCACGGATAGGCTTGAGGGCATCCTCAGTCTGTTCGGTTTAAGTCCCTGATCCTCAAGGGTAAAAAGCACCCCAAATTCTTGAGGAAAACAGTTCCAGCCCGCGCTAGGAGTTCCTACAATAAATATGGTGAAGGGCTTGGCGACCAAACTCCAAAGTTCGGGGCTTTTGGCGGCATTCGTGCTGCTTGCGTCGTCGTTGCTTCAGGGCTGTTTCGAGCCCGAAGTCGGGGAGCCCAAGTCCGTGCCGTGCACGGTGAGCGCCGAGGACTCGGCAGGGAGTCTTTTCAATCTGAGCGGCACGGTTCGCTATGGCCATGTGGCCACCCAGACGGGTCCGGTGAAGCTCAATTACACTTCAGGAATCACGCTCAAGCCCGCGCGTCGCGTCCTGGTTCAGGCACTGGATCCCTGCGGCGAGGTCGTAGTTGAAAAACCCACCGACGACAGTGGGAGGTTCACGCTCCAGGTCCCTGGCGGCCGGGTCAAGGTGGTCGTTGCAGCCCAGCTCAAAGAAAACAGTTACGCGGGAACCGGATATTGCGCAGGAGCCAAGTGGGACGTTCGGATGGTCGACAACACCCGTTCCAAGGATATTTGGACCTATGATCCGGGAGTCTCTGCTTCGCAGGACACTTCCTCGATCAACATCGATATCCCGCTCTCGCACAACGGGACGAGCTACACCAACCGCGCTGCCGCGCCCTTTGCGCTTGCGGATACCATTGTGAGCGCGCTCGAGAAGGTTTGCCAGGCCGTGCCTGCCACGAACTTTCCGGCAGTGCTGGTCAACTGGAGCCCCAACAACCGGCCGACTCCGGGAGACAAGACCCTGGGTGAGATCACCACTTCGCACTTCACAGTCGAGGGCTGGTCGGGGCTGAGCTATCCGCAGCTCTACATCCTGGGCAAGGAAGGCGTGGACACGGACGAATACGATGACCACGTTGTTGCGCATGAGTTCGGGCATTACCTCGAAAACAGCATCTACCGATCGGACACCATCGGTGGCTCGCACGGTCCGGGCGACATGCTGGATCCTCGCGTGGCGTTTGGCGAAGGCTACGGCAATGCCTTCTCGGCGATGACTTTTGACAACAGCCTGTACATCGACACCTACGGAAGTCGACAGGCGAGCGGATTCAGCATCAACGTGGCCTCTGCGCCTTCTTCGGACCAGGATCGGGGGATCCACAGCGAGAAGAGCGCCCAATACCTGCTGTGGAAGCTCTATGACAACCATTCGAGGAGCTTCCAGCGCATTGACTTCGTCCTGCGCAATTACCAAAAATCGAGTGCCGCGCTGACTTCGCTCCTCACTTTTGCCTCCTACTACAACAAGCTTTACGGTGGGGCGGCCAACAACCTCCAGACGCTGTGGACCTCGGGCACCACGCTCAACCTTCCGTACAACGCGCTTTGCGCGGGTGCTTGCTCGGGTTCAGGCGACACCGAGGATCCGTTCGACAAGGACGGTGACCTGGGTGCGGCGATGTCGGGATCCAGGACCTACTCGGTGACCGTCTATCCGACACCGCTCCCGACACCGCTTCCGACCTCGGGTGTCAGAGCAGCTGAGTTCTGGAACCCGTACCGTGAGCTCCTGGCCGGCACCAACGCAGCCACGGCGCATGAAGTGATCGACGCAGGACCCAATAGCTCCTACTTCCCCAACAAGCTGGGATACGTGCGCTGGTACCGCTACCTGCATAATACCGGATCCAACGGCGCAGTACGCGTGACCCTGGCGCTCGGTGGCGGCCGCAACTGCAACGACGAGGATTACACCGACATGGTGGTCTACGACGCCGGCAGGGTGGTTGCATCCGACTGGAGCCTGGGAGGTTGCCCGGACGTCCAGTTCTCGGCAACCAACGGCAAGGAGTACGTCATCACCGTTGAGGGCGTGCAGGACAGCCGGAGCCTGGGTGTGCCCAGCTATTCGATCACGGTGGTCCGATGAAGAAGTTCAACTCACAGGCCGGCTTTTTTGCCCTCCTTGTACTGCTCGCTGCAGGATGGAGTGTTTCTGCCAAAAGATTCGAGTCGTGGAGTCTGGGTCGTGAGCGGGAGTCAAGGATCGCATCCCAGGGCAAGCCCTGGAACGGCGGCAAGCCCACGGCGCCCGTTCAGGTGGAGTCGAGCATCGAGGGGGAGATCCCGGCAGACGAATGGGTGGATGTGGACCTGAGCATCATTCCACAGGCGGATTGCGCCATGCTCACTTCGCAGGTGCGCGGCGTGGATGGGCTTGAAGTCAGTGACGACTCGACCTGGTCGCACACGGGCTGCGTAGCGGGCGGAGCATTTGTCCGCCAGCTCCGGGTCAAGGTCCCGGCGGAGGTGTCAGGGCTTCTGGCCATCGATCTCCATCTGGAGCTGGTGGGCGGGGCGACCTACGATGTCACGCGCTCCGTGGGTTTCAGGGCTGAGGGGACCCCCGTTCTTCTGGAGTCAAACTGACCCTGGTGGCGGAATGCCTGCTCCGACGCGGCTTTCCATGCGCGACTTGAGATCGCGCTAATTAAATAATAAGATCAGACACTTAGCTAAGCATAGACGCGATGCATTAATGCATGGTACGTCGCTTGCTGATTCGGCGCACATTGGCGCGTATCTGAATCAGAAAGGTCCATCCGGTTGCTGATGTCATCACGTAAATCTTCCGCTTCGGTCGCACTTCTCCTCGTTGTCTCGCAGCTCCTGGCGGGGGTTCCCGTCACTGCTCTTGCGAGTCCGGGAATGCCTCAGGGGTCCTCATTGGCCAGTGATCCTGAGTTGGATCGCATCCGTGCCGAGGGCCGGGCAGACGGAACCCCGGATGGTGAGCGCGAGGGTCGCGAACGGGGAGGCGTCGATGGCGTCGATTCGGGAAAGCGCAAGGGCTACCAGCAGGGGTACGACCAGTGCCTGAGCCGTCGCCAGCAGCAGGCCTATGATCTCGGGTATCTCGAAGGGCAGCGTCGGGGTGAGCAGGAAGGCCATCGGGATGGGCAGTTCCGCGGCTACGCCGAAGGCATGCACCTCGGAGAATCGGATGGACAGCGGGATGGCGATCGACGCGCTGAAGCGCAGGCGAGCCGTGACGCCGAGGGTCCCGGACGTGCCAAAGGTCGCGAAGAAGCGGACCGTACCAACAGTTTTCAGGAAGGTGCCGCTGCAGGCGCCATTGCAGGTGAACAGCGGGCCCGCGACACCGCACTCAAGCAGGACTATCCGCGTGGAAGGCGCGAGCACCAGGCCCTTCGTTTCGCCGAACCCATCCGTTCGGAAAACTCCGAGGACCTTGCCGCGCAGCCTTCGCCGATCAAGCCCGCCGAAGCCGGACGCGCCGGTCGGTTTGAGGGTTTTGCAGTGGATTCGTTGTTGGCCCAAATGCAGGGTTTCGCGGCCAGCCCCGACTTCCGTTACGCACGTGAGCGCAGGCAGTACCCCGATCCCGCCAAGGCGGCTGCGTATTCCGAAGGCTACCGCTCCGGATACATCGCAGGTTTCCAATCCGCATACTCAGCCGAGTTTGCACGCTCCGAGCAGCTCGCGCTTGCGCAAGGGCGCGAGAAGGGCTGCCAGGCTGCCAACCAGGTCAACGTCCGCTGGAATTACGATCAGGGCGTTCGGCAGGGTTATCAGTTCCATTACGACCGCGCCTTCGAGAACAGTTATTCGCTGGCCTATCGGATGAGCTACGACCAGGCCTTCCCGAGGGCTTCTGATGCGAGCTACCGCCAGAACTATCCCGGGCACTATAACCGTGCCTTCGAAAACTTCCGCGCCGAGGCCTATCGTGCGCGGGTCGATGAGCTCTATCGCGATGGTTACGCCCGTGAGGAAGTGGCCACCTTCGGCCGCAGTTACCCGGCCCACGCAGCTCGTGAGAACGCCCGCGGCGTGGCCGACGAGGTCCAGGACTTCATCGCCCGACCTGTGCGTTCGATCGAGTTTGATTCACGCGAGGAGTCGCCGGATCGGGTGTACGAACCGGGCGAGCGC
Organism: uncultured Bacteriovorax sp.; assembly: GCA_964508305.1. Lineage (GTDB taxonomy): Bacteria > Bdellovibrionota > UBA1018 > UBA1018 > UBA1018 > CAIOHW01. Next base: position 58,460 of record CAZDSX010000003.1, on the reverse strand, counting down.
GTGGACTTCTCCTTCAGGCTCCGTAACTTCTCGGACCAGGAACTTGCTGGAAGTGACCTGAAGTTCGAAGTCGAGGTCTCTGATGCAGGCGTGACTCCGCTTCGGGCAAAGGACAGCGCAACCAAGGCCATTCCGGCTCACGGCGCCATCCGCGTCCAGGGGATCCTTCCGATCCGTTTCAATGAAGCGGGCCTCGGAAAGTCCTCCAGCGTGACGGTGCGTGCCTACTGGCGCGGGCAGCTCCTCGATACCCGCAAGATTGCCTTCAAGGTCCAGAACCGTGCTTCGATTGAGTTTGCCGAAAAGCCGGTGATGCGTGAGGGCCTGGAGACCACCGTGAAGGTCAAGGTCTCGAACGTCTCGAGTGCCCCGATTTCGGGTCCGGTGTCGGTCGAACTGCGGGCGGAATCGACCAAGGTCGAGCTCCTCGATACCCGTGCCTCGCTTGCGACGCTGGAGGCGGGGGAGTCCCGGGTCGTCGAGTTCAGGGTGATCGGACGTTCCGAGCTCGATTCCGAGAATCTTCCATTTGCCGTGCAGGTGGCCGACGGATCACGCAAGCGCGTGGCGGCTCGTGACTTTACCGGCGCCGTTCCGGTCATCAATGATTACCGCGTGAAGGTCGCCGGCGTGGCCGGAGGCATCAAGGCTGGTGTGTCACGGATCCAGTACGTCGTGCGCAACGTGAGTTCGAGGCTCCTGTTCTCGAGCCTCGAGCTACATGCCCGACTCCTGGACTCCCAGGGTGCGGTGCGGACCGATGTGACCTGGATCGGCTTCAATCCGCAGTACCTTTTGCCGCTGGAGCGCGGTGAGCAGGCCCGATTCGTGGTGCCGGTGTTTTTGAAGTCCGCCGTTGAAGGCGGGACGATTGAACTCGAAGTTCGTGAAAACGGCGTGCCGGTGGTCATCCACCGCACCAGCCTCTAAGGGGATGGATGTCATGAAGATGAACGTGTTCAAGGCAGTGATAGCAGTTCTCGCCCTCGGTATCGGAGCCTGCGGGAAGATTCCAAAGGGTTACCAGGGGAACTTCGTGGAATCAGCCACGGGCTTCAAGCTTGAGCTCCGCTCCGAGAGCGGGCGATGGATCCGGCAGGATGGGATCCAGCAGGAATTCAAGGCCCAGGCGATGGGACCCGAGCAGCTCGCCAAAGGGGAGCCCGGGATCTACATCCGTTCCGTCGGAGGAGACAAGAATTCCGACCAGCTCGAGGTCTTCTGGGTCTATCCCGACAAGTCGACCCTGACGGAGCAGTATGGCTTTACCTCCATGAAGGCCGAGGTGGTCTACAGCCGCTTCGCCGTCAAGTCCAAGGACAAGGTTCAGAACATCGCGGCGCGTTATTGCGAAGCGGGGCAGATCCTGGTGGATCAGGTGAGTCAAACCTTCAACGGTGGCTGTCCCGGTGACTCGCGCCTGCTGGACTTCCGCCGGGTCGAGAAGCAGTAAGCTCGCGATTCTCAGGTTTTGTCGGTCTTTTTCCGATCGGGAGAGTGGCTATGCCTTCTCCCGATCGTCTTTTAGAGCTTCTGCTTCAGGATTCCCCCCGCTTGATCGGGGAGGCTTCCTTTTATCTGCGAGAGGCCCGTGACCAGCTTCAGGCCCGAGGGCCGGCGGTTCTCCAGTTGCCGGATTCGCCTTTGGTGCGGTTTTACCGCTGCATCCACGCATTCAAAGGGATGTGCGGCATGATGGCCTCCCGGTTGCCGCTTGCAGCCCGCCTGACTCCCCAGTTCCACCTCATGGAGGGCAGGCTGGCGATCCGTGACAACTGGAGCAAGGCCGCACTCTGGCTCCCGGAGCTTGAGTCAGCGCTGGAGCAGGTCCGTTCGCAGATCCAGGCAGCCCGCACGGAGCGGGAGGCGGCTCGATCCACTTCGGCGGTGGAGGCATCAAGGCCGGCGGGCAGCGTGAAAGCCAGCTCCGGAGGGCGAGACCTGGTCTTTCCGTGGGAGTCGGTCGTTCAGTTCATCCCGGGCTCTCAGGTCCAGGGCCAGCCCTTCGTGGCAGTGGGTGACCGTCTGGTTGCCGTGGTTCCGGCCAGTGGCAAGGCCCACGAAAATGTCACCTTTGGGATCGTGGTCCGGACCAAAGCTGGACAGGAGATCGTCGTGCCGGTGCAGAGCTTGGAGCTCGAGGCCCTCGACAGTGTCTCGACAGCCGTGCGTACGGCCGCCTGAGATCAGGCCAAATCCTTGAGTCGTCCGCTCGGGCGCGTTATAGTCAAGTCACACTTCATGAAGGGAAACCCATGCCTATGTCCGGCATTTCTGCATACCTGCGCTCCAGCATCGGAAAGAAAAAACTCGTCGGCCTGTCGGGCCTCGGCATCGTGGGCTTCACGCTCACTCACATGTCGGGCAACCTGCTCCTTTTCGTGGGTGGCGATGCCTACAACAAGTACGCCCACGCGTTGACCAGCAATCCGCTGATCTTCGTGGCCGAGGCGGGTCTGGTCGGGATGTTCCTCCTGCACATCATCCTCACGGTCCAGCTCACGATGGCCAACCGCGAGGCTCGTCCCGTGGCCTATGGGGCGGCAGCGACGGGACCGAAGGCCACTTCGTTCGCGGCCAAGACGGCAATCCTCTCGGGAGCGCTGATCCTTGCATTCCTCGTGCTGCATCTCCTGAGCTTCAAGTATGGCGAGGTTTACACCACCACCGTCGATGGTGTGGAGATGCGCGATCTCTATCGCCTGGTGGCTGAGAAGTTCCATGATCCGCTTTACGTCGGCTGGTACCTCCTGTGCCTCCTCCTCCTGGGGATGCATCTGAGCCACGGCGTCTCGGCTTCATTCCAGTCGCTGGGACTCTTTGCCTCCAATCATCCGGTCCTAAAAAAGATCGGAATCGCGGCAGCCGTCATCATCGCCGGGGGCTTTATTACCCAGCCGCTCTATATCTATTTTGGATTCGGAGGTTGAGATCATGAGCTCGTCATCAAGTTCATCCGTTGGCAAGAAAACCGCCCATCCCAAACTCCAGTCCAAGGTGCCCTCGGGTCCGATTGAAAAGAAGTGGGCCAACCGCAAGTTCGAGAACAAACTCGTCAATCCTGCCAATCGCCGCAAGCACAAGGTGATCGTCGTGGGAGCAGGCCTTGCGGGTGGATCCGCAGCCGCGTCGCTCGGCGAAGCAGGTTACCAGGTGGATCTGTTCGTTTATCATGACAGTCCCCGCCGCGCGCACTCGATCGCAGCCCAGGGGGGCATCAACGCCGCCAAGAACTACCAGAACGACGGCGACTCGGTTTATCGCCTGTTTTACGACACGATCAAGGGTGGGGACTTCCGTGCTCGCGAGGCGAACGTCCATCGCCTGGCCGAGGTCTCGGTCAACATCATCGACCAGTGCGTGGCGCAAGGCGTGCCTTTTGCGCGCGAGTACTCGGGATATCTCTCCAACCGTTCGTTCGGCGGCTCGCAGCTTCAGCGTACTTTTTACGCTCGCGGACAAACGGGCCAGCAGCTTTTGCTGGGTGCTTATTCTTCACTCATGCGCCAGATGGGCGAGGGTTCGGTCAAAGTACATCCGTATCACGAGATGCTCGACCTCATTGTGGTCGACGGAAAAGCCCGCGGCATCGTGACCCGCAACCTCAAGACGGGCGAGCTCACGACCCACACGGCAGACACGGTCCTCCTTGCCACGGGCGGCTACGGAAACGTGTTCTATCTTTCCACGAACGCCAAGAAGTCCAACTGCACGGCAGCATGGCGGTCTTACAAGCGCGGCGCCTTCTTTGGTAATCCCTGCTTCACGCAGATCCATCCGACCTGCATCCCGGTCTCGGGTGATTATCAATCCAAGCTGACCCTCATGTCCGAGTCGCTCCGCAACGACGGACGCGTCTGGGTCCCCAAGCAAAAGGGTGACAAGCGCAAGCCCCAGGATATTCCCGAAGCCGAGCGCGATTATTACCTTGAGCGCATGTATCCCTCGTTCGGAAACCTGGTTCCGCGCGATGTGGCTTCGCGTGCCGCCAAGGCGATGTGCGATTCAGGCCAGGGAGTGGGGGATACCGGACTTGCCGTCTACCTCGACTTTGGTGATGCCGTCAGGCGCATCGGCAAGGAAAGTGTGGCCAAGAAGTACGGCAACCTCTTCCAGATGTACGAAAAGATCACGGGTGATGACCCGTACTCCGTGCCCATGCGCATCTATCCCGCCGTCCACTACACCATGGGTGGGCTCTGGGTGGACTACAACCTCCAGAGCACGATTCCCGGACTCTTTGTGCTGGGTGAGGCGAACTTCTCGGACCACGGTGCGAACCGCCTGGGGGCTTCGGCCCTCATGCAGGGACTTGCCGATGGATACTTTGTCGCCCCCTATACGGTCGCAAACTACCTGGCCTCGGAAAAGCTCGATCCTGTCGCCAAGGATCACGCCGCCTGCAAGCAGACCCTTGCCGATGTCGAAGCCCGCATCAACAAGCTCATGAGCATCAAGGGGCGCACCCCCGCAGACGTGTTTCATCGCAGGCTCGGCAAGATCATGTGGGACGAATGCGGCATGGCCCGCACCGAAGCAGGACTCAAAAAGGCCATCGCCGAGATCGCCAGGCTCAAGGCCGAGTTCTGGTCGGATCTCTCGATCCCGGGCTCGCAGAAGGACTTCAACCAGGAGCTCGAAAAGGCCGGCCGCGTGGCCGACCTCATCGAGCTCGGTGACCTCATGTGCCGCGACGCCCTCGAGCGTCGCGAGTCTTGTGGAGGCCACTTCAGGCTCGAGTACCAGACGCCGGACCATGAGGCCCAGCGTGATGACGAACACTTTGCCCATGTCGCGGCCTGGGAGTACCAGGGCGAAGGCAAGGATCCGGTTCGTCACCAGGAAGAGCTTGAGTTCGAATACATCCACCTTGCCCAGCGCAGCTACAAGTAAGGGACATTCATCATGAGCAATAAAAAAGGACTGACCCTCCACCTCAAGGTCTGGCGCCAGCGCAGCGAAAAAGATGCGGGCTCCTTTGCCAATTACACTGTCGAGAACATCAGCGAGCATGCTTCGTTCCTCGAGATGCTGGATGTCCTCAATATCCAGCTCGTGGCCAAGGGCGAGGAGCCGGTGGCGTTTGACCACGACTGCCGCGAAGGGATCTGCGGATCCTGCGCCATGATGATCAACGGCTGCGCGCACGGTGAGCAGAAGGAAACCACGGCCTGCCAGCTCCACCTCCGTCACTTCAAGGACGGCGAGACGATCGTGATCGAGCCGTGGCGTGCGCGCGCGTTTCCGATCATCAAGGACCTGGTGGTCGATCGCTCCGCTTTTGACCGGATCATGGCCGCAGGCGGTTTCGTTTCCACAAGCGTCGGCAATGCTCCCGAAGCCAACTCGATCCTCGTTCCCCAGACCGACGCCGAGAAGGCCATGGATGCCGCAGCCTGCATCGGCTGCGGGGCGTGTGTCGCTTCGTGCAAGAACGCTTCGGCCATGCTCTTTGTGAGCGCCAAGGTGAGCCAGCTTGCGCACCTCCCGCAGGGGGGGCCTGAGCGCGCCAAGCGCGCCAAGGCCATGGTCGCGCAGATGGACAAGGAGCGCTTTGGCGCGTGCTCCAATACGGGCGCTTGTTCAGCAGCCTGCCCCAAGGGCATCAAGCTGGAGAACATCGCTCTCCTCAACCGCGAGCTCGCTCGCGCGCAGATCAAGTAAGGGTAGGGATGGAACGCTTCGCAGTCACGGCGGCGCAGGCGCTCTCCCGGGCGCTCACCGAGCTTTCGGGCTCTGAGTTCACGGTCACGTCCTCGGATCTCGAGACGCCTCCTGATCCCAAGCTCGGGGATCTGGGATTTCCATGCTTCAAGCTTGCCAAGCAGTTCCGCAAGGGCCCTCCGCAGCTGGCCGCTGAACTCTCGGGCAAGGTTGCCCCTCATCTGGCAGGACTCACTTCTGACATCGAAGTCAAACCCGTCGGTCCTTACGTCAACTTTGTTGTTAGACCCGCGGCAATCGCAGCGGCACTGCTCAAGGACATCTTGAGTGGTGCGGGACTCGGGTCTTATGGCTCGATGCCTGCCCGCACGCGGGGCAAGTGGGTGCTTGAGTATTCGAGTCCCAACGTCGCCAAGCCCTTCAATATTTACCACCTGAGACCTACGGCGCTGGGCGCCGCACTCGATCGCATCGGGCGTTATCGCGGTTTCGATCTCGTCACGATCAACCACTTGGGCGATTGGGGCACGCAGTACGGAAAGCTTGCGATTGCCTTCCGTGAGTATGGGAAGGATCTGCCCGCAAATCCCTCGATCGAGGATCTGGTCCAGATCTACGTCAAGTTCCACGCCGCCGTGGAGGCCAACCCGGGGCTTGAGGACGAGGCCCGCCAGGCCTTCTTGAAGCTTGAGCAGGGTGACGCTGAGATGACCGCACTTTGGAAAAAGTGCGTCGATATCTCGCTCAAGGAATTCCACCGCCTTTATGCCCGCATCGGGGTCCGCTTCGACCACATCTGGGGCGAGAGCCACTACGAAAAGCAGCTGGCTCCCATGCTCGAGGACCTCAAAAAGAGGGGAGTGCTCGAGCAGAGCGAGGGTGCCTGGGTGGCGCAAGTGACCGATCGGGCTGGAAAAGAAATCCCTCCCTGCATCCTCCAAAAGAGTGATGGGGCTACGATCTATGCCACTCGCGATGTGGCTGCAGCCTGCTACCGCTGGGATCAGTTCCATTTTGATCGCATGACCTACATCGTGGGTGGCGAGCAAAAACTCCACTTCGAACAGGTCTTTGGCACGCTCCGCAAGATGGGCAAGGACTGGGAAGCCAAGTGCGAGCACGTGCCTACCGGGCTATACCGTTTCAAAGACGCCAAGATGAGCACCCGCAAGGGCAACTTTGTCACGCTCGAAGAGGTACTGGAGCTTGCCAAGGACCGCGTGCGGGAGATTTTGAAGGGCCGCGAGAACCTCGCCCTCTCAGGCGAGGCACTCGAGACGATGGCCGAGCAGGTGGCCATTGGTGCCGTGATCTTCCATGATCTGCACTCGGATCCTGCGCGTGACGTCGAGTTTGATGTCGATCGCGTGGTGGATTTTGAAGGGGAGACGGGACCCTATCTCCAGTACGCCCACACTCGCTGCCTGAGTATCCTCCGCAAGGCCCGCGAGACGGGTGAGCTCAAGGGTGACGTGCAGTTTGGTACGTCATTTATTGACGCGCTTTCGAAAGATGAGGAGTTTGCACTTCTCAAGACGCTCGGGCAGTTCGGGCTGCACCTCGAGCGCAGCCTCACGCACGGCAAGGCCTCTCAGCTCGCGCACTACTTGATCGATGTGACGCAAGCTTTTGGCAGCTTCTACCGCGAGTGCAAGGTGCTGGGCGAAGGTCCGCAGCTCACCGGTGCCCGCCTGATGCTTGTCGAAGCCACGCGTCGCATCCTTGGGCAGGGTATGCAGCTTCTCGGCATTCCTGCCCCTGAGCGGATGTAGTACAGGGATCCGTTCCCTTTTGGTTGAGAGCTGCGTCATAAAAAGGCAAAAGGCCTGCGCTGGCGCATCCCTGAGGGGACGCACGACAGTTTCCTGACATCCTTGGCGCGTGAGGTTCCCTGAATCACTCCAATCCCTCAAGTGTCAGCGCTGACCCTCCGATCAGGTCAAGGAGAGGGTTCGTGCGTGAAAGCTCTATTTTCAAAACTCGGCGGTAAGAAGGTCGCAGCCATTGCAGTCGTCGTGATTGCAGCGGGCGGTGGGGCCTTCATGATGAAGGGCAAGAAGGCCGCCAAGGCCGAGCACGGGCACGAAGCCGAGGCCCACGGCAAGACTGAGGCCCACGGCGAAGAGCACGCCAAGGCGGAGCACG
>CAZDSX010000003.1:0-50551 GCA_964508305.1 uncultured Bacteriovorax sp. | reverse complement strand
GAGGCCCACGGCAAGACTGAGGCCCACGGCGAAGAGCACGCCAAGGCGGAGCACGGCCACGAAGCCGAGGCCCACGGCGAAGAGGCGATCGCCCATCACTCACCAGGACTTTTTGGCCGCTTCTCGGATGCCTTTGATTCCATTCAAGTCAAGGTCGATCAAATTCGCCGCCTTGACCTCGAAAACGCCAAGCTCAAGCTCGAGAATGCACAGCTTCGCGTGAAGCTCGAGGGTTCGCAGTTTGAATGCGGAGTGGCCCAGTCCAAGCAGCTCACCGAGAAGTACTCCTCCGACCTAGCAGCTCAAACCGGCTCCAAGGTTGGCCGCACGCTGGCCAGCATCGGATATCGAGCTCCGACCCATCTGCTTCCCAAGCAGCTCCACGCACTGGGAGTGGGTTACCTGAAGGCCCGCGAGTACGAGAAGTCGGCGGTGATCTTCACCCTGCTGGGGGACATCCCCAAGGACACGATCTACAAGGCACCTTCCCACCAGGTGCTGACCGGCATGACCTGGTATCGCCTCAAGAACTGGGACATGGCGGATTTTTACTTCGACCGTGCGCTCAAGTCGGAGGGCGACGAAAATCTCCAGTACCAGGCACAGGCGCGCCTCTGGAAGGCGCTCGTAGCCAAGTCCCGTGGAAAAACGCAGCAGTCGCAGTTCTGGATGCAGGAGCTGGTGGACCAGCATCCGCATTCACCCGAGGCAAACTGGATCAATCCCCAGAAGGAGCCTCTTGAGCGCGTACCGGCCTCCAAAAATCACAAGAAAACCAAGGCCCACAAGGAAGAGGGCAAGAGCCATGAACAAACCAAGTCACATCATTAAGAGCGTCGCACTGGGTGCGGCACTGATGTCCTACGGTTTCCCGGCGTTGGCTGGGGAGCAGCCTGCTTCGACGGACGTCCACCACGCCGAGGCGCCGGTGGCAATCTGTGCAACCATCCAGGCTTTCGCCGGCGAGGCTCTGGTCCTCGATTCATCCCGTGCACATGTGGATGATGCCAAGGTGGGTCGGGGGATTGCGTGCGAGGGCTGGGTCTCCGTCCAGACCGGATGGATCGAGCTCAAGCACCGCGACGGCCACTTCATCCGGATGGGCTCGAATTCCTTTGCACAGTTCAATGGAGAGGGCGAGAGCGTCACGCTCCTTCGCGGGATGCTTCATGCCCGTACGGTGGATGAGGGCGCCGAGCTTCGAATGGTCACGCCAAACGCCCGTGCCCGGATTCGCCAGGGAAGCGGCATCCTCGTTTACAAGCCCGAGGCCTCGCGCTCACAGTGGGTGACCCTCGATAGGATGGCCGCTTTTGAGAACCGTTTTCAGGAAGAAAGCCATGTGACCGTCGCTGAGGGCGAAGGAAGCGTGCTGGATCTGTCCAAGGTCCGGGTCGTACCCGTGCAGCCGCGTGCCATCACCGTGGCCTCGCTCAAACCACTGCTCAAGTCACTGGATTTCCCAGAAAAGGCGACTGCATCGGCTGTCCGTGTGGCACTGGTGCGCCAGCGAAGGGTTCTTCCTGCAATCCTCGCAGGAAGCTCGATCGAAGGAATCCGGGCTCCGGCCTCCATCAGGGAATCCGGCAAGGAGTCGGCTGGCCTCTATCGTCGGCATTCACCGTCGGACCGGGACGCCAAGGTCGAAAAGCATCTCGCTTCCAAGTGGAGTGGGGGAGCCCCGGTTTCGCTCCTTGAACCCGAGCTCCTCGAAAAGCGCCTCGAAGCCAAGGCAATGGCCCGGGAGAGGGCTGAAAAAGAGCGCGTGATCCGCGAGCTCGAGCGCATGCCGGCTTCCGAGTCCGTCGGGGAGTCGAACTAGGATGCTTTGCCTACGGCTGGGCGCTGCCTTCGCGTTCCTGATTCTGACATTCTCGGGAATTCGTTCCGCGCACGCCGAGAGGTTTGAGTTCTCGGCCGGGTTCTCCTTCTCGCGAAGCAATTACAGCGAGGGCAACTACAGCTGGACTCGCCGGTACGGTGCCACCCTGGGTTACAAGTTCTCCCCCGTGTCGAGCCTCGAGTTCAGCGTCCAGGAGGCCATCGACCGCACCAAGATCGTGGGATACGAGGACACTGTATTCACGGACAACGTCTATAGCGTGAACTGGATCCAGAACCTCTTTACCCTGGCCGCAATCCAACCGTATTTCAAGGTGGGGGCAGGCCAGCTCAATCGCGAGGCCTCCGGAAGTTACGCGAACGGAACTTCACCCAATCCCCAGACGGACTCACTGACCGCAGTGCTGGGTCTCGGAACTCGCATCTACGTGACGCGCGAATTCGCGATCCGCTCGGAAGTGACGAGCTACCTGACTGGTGGAAGCATCCGCACGTATAAGGACAACGTCGGGATGACCATCGGTGCTTCGCTCGCTTTCTAATTCCATCATCTCGTTGGCGCTTTTTGCAGGGGCCTGCTCGACGCCCCGAGGAGGCGAGATCGGTGCAAGCTATTTTTTCCAGGCGGCTCGCGGGCAGCTCGAGCTCATCAATCGCGCTCGCCCGCTCGGTGAGGTCCTGTCGGATCCCCGACTGGACCCGCACTACCGCCGGGCCCTCGAAGAGGTCCCGCGCATCAAGCACTTTGGCGAAGAGATGGGGCTCAGGGCCACGCCAAATTACACGGATTTCGTCGATCTCAAGCGGGACGCCGCGGTCTACGTGGTGAGCGGCTGCGAGTCACTGCGATTCGAAGCCTTGCGCTGGTCCTTCCCATTGGTGGGTGGTTTCAGTTACCTGGGTTGGTTTGATCGGGAGTCGGCCGTGGCGATGAGGGATCGCATCCGCGCCGAGGGGTTCGATGCCGATGTCCGCGGTGCAGCTGCATATTCAACCCTTGGCTGGTTCCGCGACCCGGTGCTCTCCACCCTGATCGGCAAAGGGGAGTCGGTGCGATTCATTGAAACGCTCCTTCATGAGTCAGTCCATGCAACCCTCCACCTCAAGTCACTGAGCTCCCTGAATGAGAGCCTTGCCCAGTTCGTGGCCGAAAAGATCACTCCACTCTATCTCGAACGCCATCGTTCGCCGGAGGCAAGGTCCAGGTACGAGCGCGGGCTTGCCGAAGAGCGAAGAATGGATGAGGCATTTCATGCGGCCTACGCCCGGCTGGAAGGGATCTACGGGTCCGCGCGGGGTGAAGAGGTCAAAAAACTTGAAAAGCAAAAAGTCCTCGATGCGCTACGCAAGGAAGTGGGATGGCCTGAAGGCCGTGAGCTGAACAATGCCACGCTCATCCAGTTTGCGACCTATGAGTCGGGTGGCAGGGGCTTTGAGGCGATCTGGAAGGCTTGCCAGGGGAGTCTGGAGCGGTTCCTGGGCGTCATCTCCCGGGGTGAAGAGAGGCTGCGGCAGGCAGGCGATCGTGGGCTGGATCGGACTCTCGAGGAACTCGCCAGCGGTTGCAGCCGCTGAAAAAGGTTACGCCCGCAAGCTCCATCCGGGAGCCGCGGGCGCGACGGTAACTCAAGAAGACAAGGGGGAGACGAGGGGGCTTGAGCTTCCGTTGGGGGAACCTTCGGGAAGCTTAGAGCGTCGTCCCGTTGACCTGGATCTCCATCTTACCCTTGACCGTGTGGGTCTGGTAGACGGGGTAGCTCGGGCAGTAGTTGGCCTGTGCCCAAGCCGGGTTGAGCCAGTACATCAGACCGTTCTGCCACATCTGGCAGTAGAAGTCGTAGCGCACACCGGTCACCTGCACGTTGAGCGTGTTGTGACCTGCACCGAGGCGGTCCGAAAAGTCGAGGATCTCGCTGGTCGGAGCTCCGGGGCAGTTGATGTTGCTCGTGCCACCTACGCTCAAGACACTCGTGGTGAGGGTCTTGCCGAGTGCCGTGACCGTGTACTGCACGCACTGGTAGTTGGCCGAGAAGTTCGAGTTCCCGCTCGAGAGGCTGACGGCTCCAGCCGACTGGGCAGTGATGCGGATCTTGAGCAGGTTGTCAGTGTCCACTGACGGGCTCGTGTAGGTTGGGCTCGTGCCGCCTGCACCCGTGATCTGGAACTGAGTGGCATAGGCGGGAGTGCCGGTTCCGGTACCGGTACCCGTACCGGTTCCAGTGCCCGTGCCCGTTCCGGTGCCCGTTCCAGTGCCCGTTCCAGTGCCGTTATTGTTCCAATTGTAGCCGCTTCCCGACCCCAGGTTGCTTCCCGAGGTGGCGGTGCCGGCTTCCCGATAGGCTTGTCCACCACATGCGGAAGCCAGGGTGCCCAGGAGCGCGATGGCTGAGATGTGTTTGAAGTTTTTCATATCGTCCTCGTCTTTTCGTTCCTTTTGTCTTGGGGAAGGGTTTTGCAACGACGAGGCCAACCGGCCCAAAATCCACGGGCATGCCTAACCCTATGAAATCTGGATTTATTCTACTCAACCAAATCAGTGGGGACGCTCACGGCTCCCCGGGGCCGCGTTTTGGGTTCCTGACACCTGTCAAAAGTTTTGTCAGGTTCGAGGCGCTTCCGTATGCTCACAAGCGGGATGAAGACCGAGGACCTGCGCTCACTTTCACAGATTGGAAATGCCCTGTGGCTCGATCGCGACCTCTCTCGCAGGAGGACCGCAGAAACCGTTGAGGCGGTGAGCCTGCTTTCGATCCCCGAGGAGATGCTCCTTGAAAAAGCCAGCACCGCACTCCTGGCCAGGGCCTCCCGTGAGGACCTCCGAGTGCAGGCGGCCTTCCTGGGGGATCCCTTCTTTCGGCTCCTGCCCGAGGAGCGCTTCATCCTCGTCTCGCTGCACCTTGAGCGCTGGAGCTACGAGCGGGTGGCTCGAGTCCTCCAATGCACCGAAGAGCAGGTGGCCACGCGCGCGTGGAAGATCCGGGTCCATCTCGCCAGCCAGCCGCTGCCCAAGTCGTCGGTCAGCAAGGACGCGTCTCGACGAAGCACTCCGGTGCTGGGGGCTGTAGGAGCCGCACCCAAGCATTCCAGTTGTCCTGAGTTCCACGCTCTCAACCCCTGGACCCAGAGATTCCTCGACGAGGAATATGCCTCACGCGAGCGCGTGTTCCTCCAGAACCACCTCATGGTTTGCGATGACTGCCGCCTGGCGCTGAGCCGGTGCAGGGAGCTTTATTTCCATGTCGAAAAGATGATCCCGCGAACCGAGGCTGATGGCTGGGAGGACCTGGGAAGGATCATCCAATCCATTCGCCGCCGCCGGGATCCCATGCAGTGGACCTTCTCGGATGCACTCAAGGCCTTCCTCAGGCGCACCGAGACCCAGTGGTTTCTGGCTGCAGTGCTCGCTTGGTCGATGTTCCAGATCTTTTCGCGCTAACTGCGGCGGGGTGGAAGGTAGATCACCCGGTTGCCGTCATCGACTTCCACGGTGAAGTTCCAGGTCGTCCTGACTCTTCCGTCCGGATCTCGCAGGCCTTCGGGTGGATTGGGAAAACGTGAAACCCGGCTCCACGAATCCAGAGCCAGGTGGTCAAACGCGCCGATGCTGCTGGTGCCGAGCAGCTCCACTGAATCCAGGCTTCCATCACGACCCAGCGTCACCACCACTCGCGTGGTGTAGCGTCCGGGCTGGAGGCGTGAAACGGAGTACGCTTCGCGAACCCTTCGCTGCCAGAGTGGCGCGATGGAGTCATAGATTCGGGCATAAAAGGAATAAAAGACGCTCTCGCGGGTATTGAGCAGGTTTTCCGCACCCTCGGCAACCCCTGGAATATCCATCCGCTGGACGGCCGAAGCAGTGCGCTGTTCCTCCGCGATATCCCCGCGGAGCGCGCTCCTCGCGTCCAGGGGCCGGGGCGCCAGTGCACGCAGGCTTTGGAGGGAGTCGAGAGATGCGCGGGCTTTCTGCTCCCTCTCGACCCTTCGATGCCGGTCCGACATGACCCGGGCGTGCTGGGGCGGGATTTGGGTCGCTTCAGCGCGGTTCGAAGCCATCTCAATCCAGAGCGGTTCAGCCTGGGTTTGGGAGGTCGAGGATGCCAGAGGTGCGAGGGTGAGCAGTCCCGCCCACTTCGGAAGGCACAGGGCTGCCAACGCGAGCAGGTGGACGGAAGCGGCGAGCAGGAATGCCCGTACTTCGGATGGAAGGCGCCTGTGCAGCAAGCGGCGGATACCCCCTCAGGAGGATCCAATCCCAGCGGAACCCAAAGATCAAGATGCCTTGTCCACGTCCGGCACCCCGTCGGTCAGCTCCGAGATCTTCCGCTCCTTCGCGGCCAGTTCACGTTCGAGCCAGAGGATCCTTGCCTGGGCCTGCTCGACGGAGGGCGCAACCTGGGGCAGCAGCTCTCGATATCGCCTGGCCAGGGTCTCGCTTGCAGGTTTTCCAGGGATTTCCGTGATGAGCCGGCTGGAGAGGGGCTCAATCCAGATGCTTCGAAGATCGTCGGGATGGTTCCGAGCGGGGGAGGATTTGAGCAGGGTTGCCACGATCTCGATTTCGTCGCGCTCCGGGACAGGATGCACTCGGACAAAGTCTGCATGGCGTGCCAGATGCTGCCTGAAATCCTCGGAGCGCTGCGCATCGGGCCAGAATTCGCGGAGCACCGATCGGGGAGCGTTGGGTTGCTGGTGGTAACAAAGCCGCAGCGCGAGCAGTTCCGAGTCCATCCCGATCTCCAAATGGGCGCGAACGCGGTGGGCGTGGAGCTGGGTGAGCCATCCCCCGCGCATCAGGGTGCGTCCCTGCTCGTAGGCAAGGTTCCAGAGGGTCAGTGCCAGGAGCTGGATGGGTTGGATGCGTTCCTTCCAAGGAGCCTGCTGGAGGGCCTCAAGTCCGAGGATGCTGTCCAGTGCCGGTCCGGGTCCTTCGGATCCCATCCACTCCTTGGAGTAGATCAGCGCCTTGTCGTGGAGCAGGGGCTGGATTCCTGCGCGGAGCTCCTCATGGAGAAGCGAGCGGACCAGTCTCCAGCGCTCCGAAAAACTGGTTCCATGGAAGTCGAGCAGGATCAGGCGATGATAGTCATTGATGGCTCCGAGCTCACGGGAGTCCACAGGGCTGGCGAAGTATCCGGCACAAGTAGGGCCGGAGCTTCGGGAAATTCCAAAGTGTCCCTCAATGCGAGTCCACTCGAGATAACGGTTCCAAGGAAGCAGTACCAGCTTCGCGGGATTGGCCTCGAGGTAGGCCAGCAACTCAGCTTCGGTCGTCTTTGCGGGAAGAACCGTCAGCGGGCCCAGCGTGCGAAGGATGGCCCAAGTGCGCAGCAATGCGGCGGCCTTCTCCCGGCCGAGCTGGGGGTCGGGAAGGGCTACGATGGGCAAGTTCGGGCGGTTCGACACTCTGCGCTGCAAGCGGGGGCATTCCTCCAGTTTTTCTTTTCGGCATCGCGGGCTTATCTGTTGAGGGGCCTTTGGGGTTATGCCAAAAATGCAAAATCATGAATCGGATCGACTACATCACTACTGCCATCGTCTACCCGAACTCCCGCATCCATGTAGGCTGGGCCTGGGAGCTGCTGGGGGCTGACTGGCTGGTGAGGGGGCTCAAGGCCTTTGGGCGGGATGTGTTCTTTGCCACGGGCATGGATGAACATGCCTCCAAGGTCCAAAAGCAGGCCGAAACCCAGGGCCTGACCCCCAAGGCTTATTGCGACCAGATGGCCCGGGACATCGAAGGGGTGCTGTCCCAGATGGGCATCTCCTACGACCGCTTTATCCGCACTTCTGACGAAGACCACGAACGCGTGGTCAAGGCACTCGTCCAGAAGGCTTTCGACAACGGCGATATCTACAAGGCCAAGTACGAAGGCCACTTCTGCGAAGGCTGCGAGGCTTTCTATACCGACAAGGACCTCGTCGATGGCCTGTGCCCGGCTCACAAAAAGCCCACGCAGTGGATTTCCGAAGAAAACTACTTCTTCAAGCTCTCCAAGTACCAGGACAAGCTCCTCAAGCTCTTTGAAGAGCGTCCGAACTTTTTGCAGCCCGAGTACCGCCGCGGCGAAGTGCTGAACTTCATCCAGGCAGGACTCAAGGATTTCTCGGTCTCGCGCTCGAACTTCACCTGGGGTGTGCCGCTTCCGTTCGATCCCAAGCACATTGTCTATGTGTGGTTTGATGCGCTCATCAACTACCTCACGGCAGCCGGGCTTGAGTTCAAGCTCAAGGATCCCGCTTCAAAAGAAGCCAGGCTCTTTGATGCCCGCTGGCCCGCCAAGCTTCACATCATCGGTAAGGATATCTCGCGCTTCCACTGCGTGTATTGGCCTGCGATGCTCATGGCGCTGGATCTCCCGCTGCCTGAGCAGGTGTTTGCCCACGGCTACATCTCGCTCAAGGGCGAGCGCATGTCCAAGAGCTCGGGCAACATGGTGACCCCGGACGAAGTGATGGCGATCACCGGTCCGGATCCGTTCCGCTATTACCTGCTTGCCGAGAACCAGTTCTCGCAGGACGGAAACTTCGGTCTCGATCTGCTCGTGCTCAAGACCAACGCGGACCTCGCCAATGACTGGGGCAACCTCTGCAACCGGACGATCAGCATGGCCCGCAAATACTTTCCGGGCGAGAGTTTTGATGCCAAGAGCTCGCACCAGGCGCCGCTGCTCGATACGACCAAAGAAGTGGTCGCTTCGTTCGAGGCCTTCAGGGGCGAGCTCAAAAAGGCCCTCGATTCGGTTGATCCCTCGGGCTTTATCCTGGCGTGCAATGCGCGGTCACGGCTTCTGAACCTTTACATTGACCGGACCAAGCCCTGGGCGATTGCCAAGCTCGCAGCCGCAGGCGATGCGGCGGCCACGGCCCAGCTCCGTGAAGTGCTGGCCACGCTCCTCGAAGGAATCCGGTGGACTGCCACGGGGCTCCTGCCCGTGCTGCCGTTTGGCATGCCGAGGCTCTTTGAGCAGCTCGGGGTGGCTTGTCCCGAGCTCCAGGGGGCGTTTGGGGGACTCCAGTGGGGTGGGGTAAAAATCTCGCCTCAGGAGCCCAAGCCCCTTTACCCGAGGCTCGAGCTGCCGGTATCCTGACGGCGAGATGACGCGTCAGATCCAACGGACAACCCATTCACTCAGGAATAGGGTTTTCACATTCGTAGGACTTCTGGTTCTTGTTTCGCTCGTGGGCTCGGGCTGGACGCTCGTTCGCGTGAGCGGAGTCACCCAGGTCCTGGATGGCCTCAAGCGGTCGTGGCTTTCGATGGGGCGGGAGCTCAGCCGGATCCAAAACGACAGCGAGTCCCTCAAGTCAGAGCTGGATCGATCGCTCGGGTATCGACACTGGGCCGATCTGGTCGACCATGGCGTCTCCCAGCGGCACTTCACCGCACCCGACTGGGCGTTCAGGGCCCTTGATGAGTCGTTTGAGACCGCATTGACCCAACTGGATGAGATGGGCTCAGTGGAGCTGGCTTCCATGATCGGGGACTACCGAAGGACGCTGGGCCAGCTGCGGGCAGAGCTGAAGAACGTGGAAGCCGAGACCGATGCGCTCGCACGGCTCCTGGACACCCAAAAGTGGACCGATGCCCAGCGCACGTATCCTGAATGGAACCGCAAGACGGTCCAGTGGACCCACGCCGTCGTAGCCGCAGTGGGGGACTGGGAGAGGGTATCCAAGCAGGTACTCGAGCAGACGCAGAAAAAAATCGAAGTGCTGCGCACCGGGCTGAGGCTCTCACTTTTCTCTGCGCTGCTGCTGTCGCTTCTCCTGCTCTGGCTGGCTGAACGTGCGCTCCGTCCGCTGGGCCACCTCTCGATGCTTGCGCGAGAGATCACGCGTCGTGGGCTGGGACGCGAGGACAAGGATCTCCTGTCGCAGTTTCCGCTCCATCGAAGCGATGAGGTCAGCATGCTGGCCAGGGACTTCCATTCGATGGCCAGTTCGCTCCTGGAGCGAGAGCGCGTGGTGATCGAGCAGACACGCCAGCTTGAGGAACAGAATCGTCAGCTCAGGGATGTGCACCGACTTCGAGAGAGGCTTCGCGAAGCGGAAAGCCTGGCTGCGATCGGTCGTCTTTCGGCGCAGGTGGCACACGAAGTCCGCAACCCGCTCCATGCCATCGGCCTGGAGGCCGAGCTGGCCATTGAGCAGGCTCAGAAGCTCGGGGATTCGCAGCTCAAACAGTCGCTGCAAAGCATCCTTGAAGCCGTGGAGCGGCTTTCGCAGATCACGGAAAACTACCTTAAATTCTCCAAGCCATCCCAGGGTGTCGCCGTGAGGTTCGACCTGGGAGAGGCGCTGGATTCAGTCCTGGCGACCTATGCATCCGAGTGCGAGAAGCTTGCAATCCGGGTGGACTGGTCGAGGCCGTCATTGCCGGCACTGCTTGAAGTGCTGGCCGATCGGGATGCGGTCGAACAGGCCCTCGGAAATCTCATGAGGAATTCGATCCAGGCCCTTGAAGGGTGTCCCGGCGAGGAGCCCCGGATCTCCTGGAGCCTGGGGATGGCCGAGTCCGGTCGAGTCTGGATTCGAATCGAGGACAACGGACCGGGGATTTCCCCGTCGATCCGCGACCGGCTTTTTGCCCCGTTCTCAACGACCAAGGCGCAGGGTACGGGCCTAGGGCTTTCCTGGGTCAAGCGCGTGATCGAGGAGCAGGGTGGCCAGGTCGAGCTGCTGGACGGAGCTCAGGATCGCACCGGTGCGTGCTTTTCGGTGATTTTTCCTCGCGCTCCCGAGCGCATGCCCGCACCGCCGGTGGTCTCGGTTGAGCTGGAGGAGCGTCCATGAGCGTTCGTATTCTTCTAGTGGATGATGATCCCCAGGGAAGGCAGGGCGCCCAGCGGATCCTGGAGGCCGAGGGCTACCTGGTCTCGGTGGCCGCCGACGGACAGCAGGCCTTGGAGATGGTCCGAGTCGAGCCATATTCGGCGATCTTGACCGATGTGCGCATGCCTCGAATGAGCGGGCTCGATTTCTTCAAGGCGCTCCAAGTCCTCCATCCCGAGATGCCTGTGGTCCTGATGACGGCATACGGTCGTCTGGACGAGGCGGTTTGGGCGATGAAGCTGGGTGCAGTCGATTTCCTCTCCAAACCCTTCAAGCGGAAGCAGCTCGTGGATGCTGTGGCTGCTGCAGTGGCCAGGATCCCGGTCACCGGGCCGAAAAGCCACAAGGTGGCGTCGCCCGCGATGGTTCAATTGAATCGCCAGGTGGAGCAGGTGGCCTCGACGGCTGCCACGGTGCTCATCCAGGGAGAGAGCGGAGTCGGCAAGGAACGCGTGGCTCGTCAGATCCATGCGCTGAGTCCGCGGCGTAGTGCTCCGTTTGTCGCGATCAACTGCGCTGCGATTCCTGAGCAGTTGTTGGAAAGCGAACTTTTCGGTCATGAGAAGGGCGCCTTCACGGGGGCTGTCCAAACCAAACAGGGTCTTTTTGAAGCCGCCTCGGGTGGGACTCTCCTTCTGGATGAGATCGGCGACATGCCTCTTTCGCTTCAGTCCAAGCTCCTTCGGGTGATCCAGGAAGGTGAGGTCCGTCGAGTCGGTGCCATCCAGACTCGAAAAGTGGATGTCAGGCTCCTTGCAGCCACGCACCAGGACCTGCGTGCGAGGGTTGCGCAGGGGTTGTTCCGCGAGGATCTCCTCTATCGGCTTGAAGTGATCGTCCTGGGGCTGCCGCCGCTCCGGGAGCGTCCGGAGGACATCCAGTCGCTGGTGCAGGAATTTTTCGAGGAGTCCAAGGCACGCCACGGCAAGACCTCGATCAGCTCGATTTCGGGCGAAGCGTGGGAAGTGCTTCGCAGTTATGGCTGGCCCGGCAATGTGCGCGAGCTTTTCAATGCGATTGAGCGGGCAGTGGTCCTTTGCCAGGGTGCGGTCATCGAGCCCTCGGACCTGCCGCCCTCCGTGCAGGCGGCCCCCGTGGCTGCCAACGCCCTGGAAAGCGCTTCGTCACAATCGCAGTCTTCGATCTCGATCCCGGTGGGGACTGCGCTCAAGGATGTCGAGGATCTGTTGATCCGGCGCACCCTTGAGGCGACCCATGGGAACAAGGAGCTGACCGCCCAGCTCCTCGGCATCGCCTCGCGGACGATTTACCGGAAGCTCGGCCAGCCCGCTTCCAAGGAAAACCCAGATGCGTGAGTATCCCTGGATCTCCCGTGAGCCGGGCTGGGGCCACCTGCGCCGTTACCGGCTCCTCGCGACCAGCCTGTCGCTCGTCAATCGCTGGCTCGAGGTGACGAACTCTCCGCAGTCTTTCTTGCTTCGCAAGGGTGTGACGCCCGGACTTGAGTCCGTCCAGCCGCTGCTGCGCAGTCTCGAAAGCCATTCCTCGATGGAGGAGCTGGAGTTTCCAGATGCGCTGCTCGGTCCCCAGACTCCGGATGAGTTCCTCGATAAGCTTTCCAGTGCAGTTCGCGTTCAGCAGGCACTGGTGCTGGATCAGATCCTTCGACGCCACGGCGACTCGGCAGCCGATGCCCTGCGCAAGCTGGCAGACGTGACTTTTGAGCAGGGCCGCTCGCGTGGGGAGCATGACAGTCGCGGTGCTGCCTCCGGCCTGCGTTCGATCCATGCGGCCCTGGTCCAGAGTGCGCTCAGCTCCCAATTCACCCATTCGCCGTCCGGAGTGCTCCTCGAGCGTGTGACCGATACCAAGATCGACTGGCTCGAGCTGGAATGCCCCCATCAGGACGACATTCTTGAAGTCGGTCAGGTGGCAGATCCGCTTTGTGAGCTCCATTCCTCCTGGCGGGCCGGTTATGCGGAAGGGTGGAACCAGTCTGTGAGCTATGCGAGGTTGCCGAGGGAGCCCAGGCTCGGACGTTGTCGCTTCTCCCTCGAGGCCCGCGGTTGAAGGCCCATCAAAGGCTTTTGCGACTCCAGCGCAAGATCCACGGGACCCTGGAGTCCGAGGTGGATCGGCTGCTCGGACCGCTGCCGGATGCGATTGTCAGGTATGAGAAGTCATACCGTGAGGCCTTCCAGAAGTGCAGCCGGAGGATCTCGCGCAGCTCCAGGCAGCAGCTGACCCAGAGGATGCGGCAGTCGGATGTAGTGCTGGTTGCCGATTACCATACCCTTGCGCAGGCGCAGCGCACTGCGCTCCGGCTGATGCAGGATTCGGTCAGGGAAGGCGAGGAGTGGTACCTTGGTTTGGAGTTCGTTCCCTCCAATCGCCAGCCGGATCTGGATGCCTTTGCCGCGGGCAGGATCGATACGGCCACATTCTTGAAGCGGATCCGCTACCATGAGGAGTGGGGATTTCCCTGGGAACACTATGCCCCCTTGATCGACTGGGCGCGTTCGACAGGGGTGAGGTTGTTGGGGATCAACAGGCCGAGGGAGATGCCGCTTTGGAAATGGCGGCGTCGTGGCCCCCCCCAGGACCGGGATCTCGTCGAGCGCGATCGGTGGGCGGCGGGATTGATCACGGATCTTTTTGCCGGAGCCGAGGCTACTGGAGGAATCCGCCCCAAGGTCTTTGTTCTTTACGGGGAGCTTCACGTGGGAGCCCCGCACCTGCCGGAGTCGATTGGAGTGATCTCACAGAACACGCTGGGTTCACCGCTCAAGTGTGTCTGCATCCACCAAAATGATGATCGGTTGTATTGGAAGCTTGCGGCAAGGGGGCCGCGCCACCTCAACGACGTGCTCGAGCTTTCCGGGGGGCATTACCATGTGATCTCGAGCACTCCATGGAACAAGCTGCAGTCGGTCGTGAGCTGGGTGGAGGGTTCGGGCTTTGAAGGGGAGCGCCAGTCCCAGATCCCGGGACAAACGCACGCCCGGGCGGGCCGACTCGGTCCGGACCTGTCGGATCTCTCGGATGATGACGAGCTGCTTTGTGACCTCGAGACTGATGCGCTCTCCAGGATGCAGGGTTATGGCGAGGCGGTGGCGGAGTTTCTCAAACTTCCCGGGCCGTCGATGGATCAGGTTTCGCTTCAGAGCGTGTACAGTGCCGATTTCGTGGATACCCTCGGGCGCGATGACGGCCTGGGCAGGCTTCAAAAGCGACTGCTCGAACGGCTCGTGCTTCTCAATGCCCGGTTTTACCTGCCACGCTCGGGGACCTTGTACCTGGGGACTCCTTCGACCAACGGTTCGGCCGAGATGGCTTCGATCATCGTTTCGCGCGGACTGTCGCGGAGTGCCCCGTTCTTCGGTGATTCCACCGATACTTTCTTCCAGGCAATCCTCGACCAGGCGTTTGGATTTTTTGGCAGCCTGCTCGTCAACCCCCGTCGTAAGTGCGATCTACCGCAGGATCACCTCCAAGAGTTCCTGGTCCTTCGCGAGTCCGACCCGCAGGGGCGTGAAGCACAGGCTCGATTGCTGACCCTGGTCGCACTGGAGGAACAGGCCCGGTTCCTGGAGCGCCTCGGACGTCAGCATTCTAGGGCGCGTAGGCAGGCTCCTGTGCTGCTTGCGATGGGCGGAATTGCCGAGGTCGCGACCGAGGTCTTCGACTCTCGTTCCGTGGATCGGTGGGTGTCGCTTTGGATGAGCGCAAGGAATCTGGGACAAATCCTTGGGAAGCTCCTGCATCAGGCAGTGCTGGAGGGTGAAGTTTCGCTCGATCAGGTGCGCGAACTCGCATGGCAGGCATCTGACCGCCGCTGGCGACCGGCTGAAGTCAGGTACTGGGAGTGGGTGGCGGCCATCGCAGGCCAGCGCGTTCCCTCCAGCAAACGACAAATGATTTAGTGCTGCATCCCCGTTTGGATGAGTGCGGGGAGCGTGTCGATGAGGATGAGCTCGAGCTCCCGGATGAGGTGCTGCTGCTCCCCGCTCGCACGGAGGATCTCGCAGGCCCGCTGTTCGACCTGGTCGAGGCGGCGGGGTGCACGCACGAACTCAATGATCTCACTCCAGGTCGGATGAGCGAGCTTTTCGATCTGTTCTGCGACCATCTCAAACAGCTGGCGTTGGCCGAGGTCGAGCTGGATCTGGATGCCACTCTCGGTTGAAAGACGGATACTCCAGCTTCCGCGAGTGCTGCGAGTGACCTGGGTGATCGGCGTCTGGAGCGGGAAGCTTCCATGGATCGAATGGATGCTGATCTCCGGATGCAGTGTGATCGGGCAAAACTCTGAGGCGTCACACTTTTCAAGGAGGCTTCTCCAGACGATTCGGCCGTCTTCGGTCACGTAGTCACGGAGTCGGTTCTGGGATGCGCGCAGGTCATCGAGGATGCGAGCCGTGCGGACAAAGAGCTCCGTGCGGATCCTTGCTCCCATGGGATCTCCCTGGAGCGCCTTGAGGGCATCACGCACATGGGAGGGGCGGATGGCCAGGTCGCCCGAGAGCTTTTCCCAGTTGCCGGGGAGGGGGGTTGCGAATCCTACCTGGTGCACGCCGAGTCCCATCGGGATGGGAAGAATCTTGAGGTCCTGTTCACGAAGCTGCCAGCGCTGTGAGCGGACTTCGACCTTTTGGTCGAGCCAGAATGCGGCGAGGTCGGACTCCAGGTAGGCCTTCAGAGGGGCTGCAATGGATTCGTCCCCAAGAAGGATGGCAAACGTGCCTGACTCGGAGTGCGAGGAGCTTCCCCATTGGAGGCTCGAGCAGGCCAGCCGGCGCTTTCCATCGACCACCTTTTGAGAAACCTTGAAGCCCTTGAGTGCTCCCTGAAGCACCATGCTCGAGCGTTCCTGAGCCGTGGCGCCCTCCAGGGCTCGAATCATGCCCAAGTTGGCGAGGGGCTGCGAGGCCGTGCGGATGGCTTCGAGCTGCTGGAGGTCGTGCTCCTCGGTGGCTTCCGGCCAGTGGTCCGCCCAATCGGACTGAGGCTGCGGACTGCGCTGGATCAGGATCTGCCAGCCGGACTTTTGGATGGCCGAGAGATCGCTGGTGGCTTCTGAGTCCAGGGCCTTGAGGAGGTCTTCGAGAAGAGGTGCAAGCTCGACATGGCTGCGGAGCTGTCCCTTGACTTTGATCCTGAGCGGCTGGTGCGCGTGCCTGCGCTTGACGTCCGTTTCGCGAGTCCACATCGAGAGTGAGCGTGGAAGCGGGGCTGCGCCGGAGGCGCCTGCAAAGAGGAGCTGGACCCCTGAAAGATCCCATTCCGCCAGGAGTCGTCCCCGGTCGAGGAGGAACTGGAGCGCCTCTGCGCCGTCCGAGGCATGAAGGCATTCATCGCGAAGCCACCAGAGCGTGCCGCCCGGCCTGAGCTTGGTCATCGCCACGCATGCCTGGAGGTGGCCGAGGCTGGTCGCTCCCGAGCGAAGGCGCTTCAATGAGGGGATTTGTTCGACCGCTTCGCGGTACTGGGCGGCTGACGGAGTACGGCTGGCTCCGCGGAGGACATGCTCTTCGGTAACCCAGGCAAGGTCGCAGGCCTCCATCTCGGCAATCTGCTGCTGGACCGTCGGCTTCATGGATGCGGCGAGATTGAGCGAGAGCTGGTCTCCGCCCATGGCGTCCAGTCCGAGACCCACCGACCAGTAGGGCGGAGTCGACGGACCCCACCAGAGCAGGCTCAGCTCCGAGAGGAAGAGTGAAAAAGCATCTGATTCGAACCCGTACCAGCCAAAGTCCGTATCCCCGGTGCGAACTACCGTGCCGTCGCGGAGGGTTGGGCTGAAGGCCCATCTCCTGCGGCCTCCAAGAGCCTCGCTGGAAGCGGCACGCGCGCGGACGGATCCCCAGATCGCGCGGTAAACTCCCTCGCCATAACCGCGCGCAGTATCATCATGCAGGCCGCGGATGAGTCCGATCAGGAGCTCCGGACCTTCATCCACGATCCTCCAGGCGGAGAACTCCCTCCAGATGGAGTCCTGCACTTCAGCCGGAAGCTTGAACCAGGAGTAGAAGTTCGGCCGAGTGAACTGCCAGCCCTCGCGATCGACCGGCACCTGTGGCCTGAGGGCCATGTGCAGGGCGGAGTTGAGATCTTGAAGGTCTTCGCGCTTCCACTTGCGGGTGCCGCGATCCGACCAGGCCTTGAGTACGATGGCTTCAGCGAGGTTAATGAGTGCGATCTCATTCAGGTAGCGAGTGACCGCACGCGAGTGGGGTGACTCGGGCTGCAAACTCCGCAGAGCAGGGTCGAACCAGCGGCGGAGGGCGTCTTGAGAATTCGTGGCGAGTGCACCGGGCAGTGCGGACCCCGCACGGAGTTCAAGGTACTTGCAGATGGCCTCACGGCGCGTGCGGTTGAGCTGCAGGAACAATGAGGGATTGGCCTCGAGGTTCTCGCGGATCTTTCCGGCCAGCGCCTCCAGGGTCGGGGCAAAAAACGAAAGGTGGGGTGCGGCCTGTGCTGATAGGACGGGAGCTTCCTGTGCCAGGAGCTTCTTGATGCCCGAATCCATCGGTTCGGTGCCGGGCGCGTGGATGGCTCGGGGTCCGCGCGAGAGCAGGTCCCTGGGGGCCAGCTCCGGAGTCCGGGGGGCAGGCTTTTCGCCGAAGTTGATCAGTGATTTGAGGCCCGGGCGTGCGACGTCCTTCGAGGCGTCCGTCGTTTTCTTGACGGAACCCGAATCCTGCTCGATCGACGGCTCTGGAAGCCGCTCACGAAGCAGTAGCGAAGCTGGTGTTTTAGAATCCCCCCGGAACGACACGCAGGCGCGGTTTCTAGCAGAGCTTGGAATGCCGCGCCGCAGTTTTTTCTCAACTCAAGGTCAAGCAAAAGTTCTCCGAAATGTAGCCATGGCAGCTACGGGCGAAAACGACTGGGATTCACTGGTGGACGAGATGGAACAGATCAAGGGCAGGGTGGAGCAGTCCCTGGATTTTTCCAAGGAATCCGAGGGCCCTGAGTCCGATGAGTCTCTTGAGGCGCCTATTGCCAAGGGAGGCGAGGAATACGCTTCCATGGACGAGATGCTGGCCGGGCTGGGTCGTGAAGAAATTGAGGCGGATACAAAAAAAATGCTTGGCAGTGAATCCGGTTCCAAAGGCTCAAAAGTCGTCTCCCTCAACCCTGCTCCAGCTGGCGGCCAGGGCTCGGTTTCAGTCGTTCCAGAGAGCGCCCTCAGCCTTGCCGTGGTGGGTGCCCTCAAGCTGCGTCTGGAGCTCACCCGCGAAAACCAGACCGTCCAGATCCACCTTGAAGAAGCCCAGCTCCGAGTGGAACTTTCGGATGGAACGCAGTTTAGGATTCCTCTAAACAAAGCGGCGTAATGCTGCGGATCACTGGCGGAATTTTCGGAGGCAGGAGGATCCATCTTCCTCCCGAAAACACCCGTCCCTCACAGGCCAAGCTACGGCAGGCTCTTTATAACTCCCTCCAGATCGACGTCCCCGGGGCGCGCGTCCTGGACCTGTACGCCGGGGGCGGCACCCTTGGCTTCGAGGCCCTGTCCCGCGGTGCCGAATCAGTCGTCTTTTTTGAGTCTGCAAAGCCGGCCTCTAAAATCATCGAGCGCAATGCCCGGGACCTTGAAGTGCTCGAACGGGTCCGGATCCATGCCGAGCGGGTCGAAAAGGCGGGGCCCGTGCTTGAAGCCATCTCCGCAAGCGAGGGCCCCTTTGATGTCGTGGTGGCCGATCCTCCCTATGCACTTGGGGTGGAACTCGATCTGGTCGGGGGCAAGTGGTGGAGCTGGGACCGCATCCTGGTACCGGGCGGAAAGCTCGTGATCGAGTGGGGGCGGACCAAGAGCCAGTTCACCGAGCTCCCCGAAGAGGCTCCCTTCCTTGTGAAGGTGCGGGAGAAGACCTACGGTGATAGCATACTCACTACCTACCAGAGGCCAGAGTCATGAACGCGATCTATCCCGGTTCCTTCGATCCGATTACCAACGGGCACCTCGACATCCTGGACCGCGCTCTCACCCAGTTTTCCGAGGTCACGATCGTCGTGGCCGGGACCGGCCACAAGAATCCGCTTTTTTCTGAAGAAGAGCGCGTGGAGCTCATCCGCGAAGTGACCCGTGATCGTCCGGGAGTGAAGGTGGATCGCTGGAGCGGGCTGATCATGGAGTACGCCCGCCAGCACCAGATCGGCGCCGTGATCCGTGGCCTTCGCGCTGCCAGCGACTTTGAGTACGAGTTCATGATGGCCAGCATGAACAAGCGGATCAATCCGTCGGTCGAGACGCTCTTCATGATGACCTCGCAGGACCTGTTTTTTGTGAGCTCTACAATGATCAAGGAGCTGTTCCGCTATGGAGGCGACATCTCCTCCTATGTGCCGCCGCAGGTGGTTTCGCGCCTGCAGTCGAGGCTGGGCGGAGGAAAGAAGTGATGGCGCCCAAGCTTGCAGCCCGGGTAAGCGGAGTCTCGGATTCGCTGACGCTCAAGCTCAATTCCCAGGTCCAGGAGATGCAAAAGCAGGGGCTCGATGTCGTGAACCTCACGACCGGTGAGCCCGACTTTGCCGTTCCTGATGCTGCAAAAGACGCCGTTCGAAAAGCCCTCGATCAAAACCGTTCCAAATACACCCCGGTTGCAGGGATCCCTGAACTTCGTGAGCGGATCGCCCGCAAGACGACCGGGCAGCAGCCCGCGCTAGTAATTCAGGCAGGTGAGTGGAGGCCTTCGGATGTCATCGTCACCAACGGGGGCAAGCAGGCGATCTTCAATGCCATGATGGCCGTGCTTGAACCGGGCGATACGGTGCTTGTTCCAGCTCCCTTCTGGATCAGCTATCCGGAGATGGCCGCACTGGCCGGGGCTTCGACCCATCGAATGACCACCCAGTTTTCCAATTCCTTCAAGTTGACTGCATCCGAGCTCAGGGCCGCCCTTGATAGTTGCGAGCGACCAGCAATGCTCATCCTCAATTCGCCCAACAACCCCACGGGTGCGCTTTACTCGCGCGCTGAGCTGGCCGCCCTGGGTGAGGTGATCGCCTCGCATCCCAAGGGGGGCTCGCTCTGGGTCCTGAGTGACGAGATCTACGATCGGGTTATTCTTGGATCGACTCCTTTCTGTTCCTTCCTGGAAGCCTGTCCCGCCCTTCGTTCGCAGGTGATCACCGTGAACGGAATGTCCAAGTCCGCCGCCATGACCGGTTGGCGGGTGGGTTGGACCGTTTCCACGGGAGCAGTGACGGGCGCCATGCTGAGTGTGCAGGCCCAGAGCACATCGGGCATCAATGCGCTTGCACAGTGGGCAAGTATTGCCGCCCTGGACCTGCCGGAGAGCGCGTTTAAACACCAGCTGGAGCGGTATCAGGCCCGTTCCAGAGTCGCGTTGGACATCCTCAAAAAAGCTGCCAAACTTGAAATAGTGGCGCCGGAGGGGGCTTTCTATCTCTTCTTCGGTGTCCGCGGTTATCTACGCCCGGGCGAAACGACTCCTCAGCTTTGCGAGAGGTTGCTCCGGGATGGGAAGGTGGCCGTAGTTCCGGGTGATCCATTTGGGGCACCTGGATTCGCAAGGCTGAGCTTTGCGACGGATGAGGCGGCTCTCGAACTGGGATGCCGCAGGATCGTGGAGACGCTCGCCCAGGGTTGATCTCCACCTGAGGCCGCAAGTGCGGCGGGAAAGGAGGTCCCTCGTGTTTTCGACCAGATCCCTTCGGGCCTGTTCCACGCTGCTCTCCGGTTTTATTCTCGCCTACGCCGGCTGTGCCGCCCCACGTGAAGACCCCCTGACCGCGGTCGGCAAGCAATCGATCATCTACAAGGTGAACGCGGCGCTGACGGCAGGTGACTGCACGTCGGCCATCATCGGGATTGAGCCGCTCTATAACAGCGCGTCCTCGGACGATGAGGTGAGGCGACTGCGTGCCTCGGCGCACGCGTGCAAGGCGGGCATCAATTTCTTTCCTCTGATCGGGAACCTGGCGACGGGATCCTTTAGCGGAGCCGGGCTGTGGCGGACGATCACCCAGCTCTTTCCGTCCAGTGCGCTCGATGGAAAAACCCAGGCTTCGTTTTATGCGGCGGATGCGTTGATGGCATGGATCAACCCCGGCACGGTGATTTCGTCATCCGTCAAGATTTCCCGCGACCCCTACAATGTGGGCTCCTGCTCCTATTTGGACCGCCCCTCGGAGGCCAATCTCTACCTGGTCCTGGTTTCCATGGCGACGATCGGAACCCTCCACAACATCCATGGAGCACCGGATGGTTCTTTTGCTCCGACAAACCCACTTCCGTGGTCCGTTCTCGCTGCATTGGATGAGGACGGTTGCGGTTATGCTTCTGCGGTTCTCAGCCTGATTGATTCCCTGACTTCGGTGGGGGCAAGCTACACCCAGCTCAGTGGAGTTTCCTCGGCGATCTCCACCTTCAGTTCCGGCATTGGCTTGGCCTGTCAGGTTGCCTGCCAGAACCTTTGCCCCACCCTCAACGCGATGGGAGGCTGTCCCGCGACATGCCCTGCAGGCCTGCGGGACAGGCATGCCTGCGATCGATCCACGCCGGCAACGGAGGATCTCGAGGCGTGTGCCGCGGTGGGAATCGTCAACCTCATGAATGATCCCGTGGTGGGCTGGCATTGAAGACCCTCCTAAGTCCCGGCAATTGTCGATCAGCCGTCATGGCGTTGCTGTTCGGACTCATGGCTTCAACGACGCCGGTCCGTGCCGACTACGAGCTGCGCACGTTGTTCCGTGACACCCGCATGAAGGCAATGGGCGGCGCCGGGGTTGCCCTGCAGCTCGATGACCGCGATGCGATCCAGGGGCTTTTCACCAATCCTGCCCAGATGGCTGGCAACCAGAACATCACGCTCCACTACCTGGGCGTGGATATCGGGGCTTCTTGGGATAGCTACACCGCGATCGGTGACATGAGCGCCGCGTTTTCCAACTTCACCATGGATTCGCTCAACGCGATCATGGGCAAGAACATCTACGGAAACACCCAGTTGGTGGCGGGGATCACGGGACCTGGATTCGGTGTTGCTGCGATCATGGACGGCCAGCTTGCCTTTTTTGCACAGAACCAGGCCTATCCGGAATTCACCGTGGCCTACCAGACCACCACGGGAGTGCAGGCCGCGTGGGGAACCGTGGTCGATCTTTCCGGAGGACCTGGAAGGCGTAGGCCTCGGAGGCAGAATGCAGGCAAGGCGGCAGCCTCGAGTGCCGTGTCTGAGCTCAGGGTGGGCTTGGGCGGCAAGATGCTCTGGCGTCGTGGAGGCTACAAGGATGTGCCGCTCACGACGCTTCTTTCCGCCAACATCGATACTCTCAAGTCGCTCATGGGGAGCTTCGAAACGGGTTACGGTCTGGATGCAGGCATGCAGTTCGTCCGCTCCACGGGAGGCAACCTCAGCTGGTCGCTGGGGACCTCCTATCAGAACATCGGCAATGTCGATTTCAGGAAGAACGTGGCCGACACGATACCCGGGAACCTAACAGCGGGCGGGGCGGTCAAGTATTCGCTGGGGGGTATCACCTCGGCGACATTGGCCTACGATCAGGCCTTCCTGCTCACGACGACCGACTGGCGTAAACGGAGCCACCTGGGCGTGGAGTGGGAGCTCCCCGGGGTGAGTGTCTTTGGCGGGATCTACCAGACCTATCTGTCATATGGGGCATCGTTCGATGCCTGGGTGTTCAGGGTCACGGCCGCTTCGTACGCCGAGGAGCTGGGGGGGACGGCCTACCAGAACGGAAACCGTCGATACCTGGTCCGGCTGGCCATGCGGCTCTCGCTCTAGTCAAAAATCTCACGATTCTGTCTTTGCCGGTTGAGTTTGGTGGGCCGTTACCGTCAAACTACCCACACAGGGGGAACCAACCATTGCGCAAAGCCTTCATTCTCGACACGAACGTCCTGCTGTTTGATCCTCAGGCCCTTTTCAAGTTCGGCAACAACGACATCGTCATTCCGATCGTTGTGCTGGAGGAGATCGACCGTTTCAAACGCGAGATGAGCGAGCTCGGAAGGCATGCGCGTATGTTCTCCCGCATGCTCGACGACATGCGCGTCGAAGGGGAGCTCTCCAAGGGCGTGAAGATGCCCAATGGAGGCATCCTTACCGTCGAGCTGGGCGGCATCAACCCGCTCCCGATGGAATTGCCGATGGACAAGGCGGACAACCGCATCCTGGCACTGGCCATCTCGATCAAGAAGGACCAGCCCAAGCGTCCGGTGGTTTTCGTCACCAAGGACGTCAACCTCCGCATCAAGGCCGATGCCCTCGGGATCGTCTCCGAGGACTACGAACCCGAAAGCGTTGAACCCGAGCAGCTTTACTCGGGCACGGCGACCCTCTCGGTCGATGGAGCGATGATCGACGAGTTTTATGCACAGAAGCGTCTCTCCTACTCAGGAGCGCTCCGTGAAGCAGGTTCGCTTCGTCCCAACCAGTATGTGATCCTCAAGGATGCAGCCAATCCCACGCATACGGCCATGGGCCGCTACAGCAAGGATCTCGACTGCCTGGTTCCGCTCTTCAAGCCGGCCGAGGGCCTTTGGGGCATCTTCCCCAAGAATGCCGAGCAGGCCTTCGCGATCGATGCCCTGATGAATGACGACCTCAAGCTCGTGAGCCTGGTCGGTAAAGCCGGTACCGGCAAGACCCTGCTTGCGATCGCAGCGGGTCTGGCCAAGACCGTGGATGAAGGTGTGTTCCAGCGCCTGCTGGTGTCACGCCCCGTATTCCCGCTCGGCAAGGACATCGGTTTCCTTCCTGGAGACATCGAAGAAAAGCTCAATCCCTGGATGCAGCCGATCTACGACAACATCGACTTCCTGTTTGGTGCGACTGCCGGACGGGGCAAGCGTGGGGCCGGCAAGGGCTGCCAGGAGCTCATGAACCAGGGTCTGCTCCAGATCGAGCCGCTGACTTACATCCGCGGCCGCTCGATTCCGCAGCAGTACCTGATCGTGGATGAGTCGCAAAACCTGACTCCCCATGAGATCAAGACGATCATCACCCGCGCAGGCGATGACACCAAGATCGTGCTCACGGGTGACAGCTTCCAGATCGACAATCCCTACGTGGATTCGGCCAACAACGGCCTGGTCCATCTGGTGGATCGTTTCAAGGACGAGTCGATCTCGGCGCACATCACGCTCACCAAGGGTGAGCGTTCCAAGCTTTCCGAACTAGCGAGTAACCTGCTGTAGTTTTTGGGCCATCTCGTGTTCGAGGTGGCGGCGGTAGGACTTTGCGAGGAGCTGGAGCTCCTGGGTCTCGGCGCGCGTTTCGAGCGCCTTGAATAGGTATTTCCCTCGGGCCATCATCTCGACGGTGAGTTCACCGACGCGTGACCGCTCCTGCTGGAATCTCACCATCTCCTCGAGGAGGGCGAGCTTATCCATTCCAAGGATTCGCGCCTGGTAGGCGTACTCTTCGTCCTTGGCCGAGAGTTCCCGAATTCGCCGTGCGTCTGCAAGCGAGATGACTTTTGGCTTCCTGGCTTCTTCCAACGTGCTGCTGTTGTTCATGCGTTGCGGCCCCTATGAGCAAGCCGGGTGCCAGATCTTGGCATTCTGGCGATCGCGGACAAGTCCACGTACTCCATGGACTTTGCCGGGCGTGGCGTGGGGTGGGTGTCTTTTGGGACTGCCCAAGGTTTAGACACTGCACTACGGGCTGAATACGGGCTCACGAAGAACTTCGGTTTAGGGTCAATTTTTTGCCCGCTCCTGCCGATAAGACCTCCAGTATGAGCGAACCCCTTTATCTGCAGTCCGAAGAAGCACTCCTGGCCTATTTCAAGCGATTCCTGAAGGACAAGCCCAAGGCTTCCCGTCTGGATGGTGAAGAAGGCAAGGCAGGGGCGGGACCCGTGGTCGCCGTGTTTCGATTCTCCATCGACGGCAAGCGCTACAAGTGCCTGGGTTCAATGACTCGCAAGTCCATCCAGGAGTTCATCTCCATTGCTGAAGAGCATGGCGACGCATCGATGGCCCTCAAGACTTTCGGAGAGGGGCAGTCGCAGACGCTCGTGCTTTCGACCCGCAAGGGTCCCGAAGGCTTTGCCTGCCTTCCGTTCATCGAGAAGGCCAAGGACTCGCTCAAGCGCGCAGCCTGAGTCGTTGCTCAAGGCTTTCTTGCCACCTGCGAAGGGCTCGCCTGGGCGGTGGGGTACATCACGATTTCCTGGATGTTGACGTGCGCGGGCCTCGAGCAGGCCCAGGCGACGGCATCGGCCACATCGTCTCCTGAAAGGGGCTCAAGCCCCCGGTAAACCGACTTTGCCCTCTCCACATCTCCATTGAAGCGAACGTTGCTGAATTCGGTTTCCACGAGTCCAGGCGCGATCGTGGTCACGCGGATGCCCGAGCCCAGGAGGTCCAGCCTGAGTGACTCTGCGAGGGCATGCACTGCGGCCTTGGTGGCCGAGTAGACATTGCCTTTGGGGTACATCCATCGCGCGGCCACGGAGCCCATGAAGACGATGTGGCCGGTGTCGCGCCTGCGAAAGAAGGGGAGGACCAGTTCTGTCGTCCAGAGCGCACCTTTGACATTGGTATCGATCATCTCCTCCCAATCCTCTGCCTGCGCCTCATGCAGGGGATCGAGACCGCGGGCGAGGCCAGCATTGATGAGGGCCACATCCACCTTCTCGAGGAGGCATGCATGTGTCTTCAACATGGATTGGATGGACTCGCGTTTCGAGACATCCATCGAAAGCGCCGTGACCTCGATCCGTTTGTCGCCCCGGAGTTCGGCTGCGAGAGCCTCGAGCCTCTCCAGGCGTCTACCGGTGAGGATGAGCGAGTGTCCCTGTTCCGCAAACCTGCGGGCACAGGCCTCTCCAATTCCGCTGGAGGCCCCGGTGATGAGGACCGTCTTTGCCGTCATGGAACCAGGCCAGGAAGGGGCTTGCGCATTTCTTTCAGGAAATGGACGCGGTTCTTCTGGGCCGCCTCAATTTCAGCAAACGACGGGGCAAAGGCCTTGCGGGCCCATTCCAGGAGCTCGGCACCCACGCGCTTCTGCTCTTCGTTTCCGGGCTCCGATGGGGCTGCGGCAGGTTCCTCAATCGGGATTCCATAGCCCGACGATTTGACGAGTGCCGGCAGGCTCTCCTGCTGCATCTGTCGGAGTCTTTTGACGAGCTCCTGCATCCTGGGAATGGAGGCTCGCGCAGCTTCCGGGATCAGGTCCCAGCGACCCCCCTCGATGACTGACGAAAGCAGCTCCATCGTGGCCTTCTCGAGCTTTCGAATCGCATAGGACTCCAGGAGAAAAAAACGCGAACCGAGGGTCCGTCGGGCAATTTCGGGCGTCTCCTGGCGGCCCTGCCAGATGCTTTGGTAGGCGGCGAGGCGGTCTTCGGCGGAGGTCGTCGTGAGAAATCCATCCAACTTCGGGGGAAAGGGTGGGCGGCAGTGTTCCGGTGCGCTGGTTTCGCGGCAGAGCGCCTGGAAGGTTTCCTGCACGCCCTTGAATGCGCGATCCACTTCGGGCTTTTTCGATGCAAAGTAGTGGCCGGTTTGTACGGCTGCATCCAGGTCCTGGATCTTCGAGGCGTCCACGAGCCCGATCTTTTGGAGGGTCTTGTGCAGGCCGATCGGAGTGAGTGGATGGCGATCCGAGAGGGCGCTCTCACCGATCGAGCCCTTGAGAAAGTTCAGGGCTTCGACGGCACAGTTGTTTGAGATGAACCGGTAGCGTCCCGAGTACTCCCAGGAGGCTTCCAAGACGCGATGGATGAGGCGGGTCTTTTGATCTTCACTCAGGACCAGAGGCAGGCTGATCAGTTCACGGAATTCACCCTTGTTGTATTCCTCGATCACTCCGAGGAAGGGCTGCGCAAAGATCATCGAGGCGTAGCCGCCCGTGAGTCCCTTGACGTAGGAGATCGCGGCGTCAGGAACGTTTGCGCGGAAGCTGATGGCCACGTGGTGGGCCACGTCGTTCATGCACTCGGGACCCACCTGTCTTCGATCAGGAGCGCAGGTGACGAGCCTGAACAGTGAGTGTCCCCAGCGGCTCATGGTCTGCGGGCCTTTGCCGGCAAACAGGGCATGGACCTGGTAGATCCGGGATGGGTCGAGATTTGCCGAAATGGGGGCGCTTCCGGCGTAACCCGATGACACCGGGATCAGGGTGTTCACCCTGCAGCTGCGATTGGGATGCGGATCCCAGCCAAAATGCCGGGAAAAGTAGCTGTGTACGGCGGGGCGGCGGCAGGCATACTCGGGGTCCAGGATGAAGTGTTCGAGATTGACGGCCATGCTTTCGCGCGGGTTCGTGAACTCGTAGGGGTCCGGGCTTCGCAAAGTAGACTGATTGCCCTGCTTGCGCGTCGGGAAGATCGTGCCCGTCTCGACCCAGCCCATCAGATCCAGAAAGTCGTCACGAGTAGAGATCGTGTGGCGATCGCGAAGTTCAGCGCAGCGCCAGTACAGCTCAGGGTCCTGCTGGTGCGAGCTGCGACCTTCATTGTAGGCCTCTTCGCATCGCTCGAGGGTTGCCAGTTCCTCGGGAGTGCGGGGGTCGGCATAGTCGTAAAGGTGGCCCAGTTCATGGATCAGGGAGGCAACCGCCAAGCGGTAGATGTTGCGGTGACCGCACTCATAGGTGCGGGCTGCGGATTCCCCGGCAAGGATCTCAGCCTTGAATCCCTGATGGAGCGAGAGCGCGGAGAGCTTGCGTCGGCTCGAGAAGATCGAGCGCGAGACTTGCCCCAGGACCTGTTTCTCCGTTGATGTGCTTGGAGCATCGCCCAGGCAGGAGGGGACGAAAATGCCAGGGGCTGTATCAAGCGCCTCAAACCGGACCGTCACCTCGCGGTTGAGGGTTTCGCGGAGTTTTGGGGGAAGTAGGGCCTCGGTCTGTCTGAGGAATCGTTCCAGACCGGCGCGCTCTTCTTCAGTCACGCTTCCCGCATCAAGCTTGAGCGTCAGCTGGCTTGTGTTGGCGGGCCGTGACCTGCCCTGCGCCAGGGCTTCCGCTGGATGTGCCAATAAGCCCAAGAGCGTCGAAAACAGGGCAGCAAGTTCCAGGCGTGAAGCGTGGCCGCATGGTTTGAACATGCGGGACTTCTATAAAACCTGAGTAAAAAAGTCCAGAACTAGGCAACTACTGGTTTTTTGGACTTAATTCTGGAAGAGGCTAGGCTTGGGCGGGTTTTGGGGCGTTGGCGCCACGGCGTTCCGGGCCTCCATCCGGGCGCTTGCCTTTCATGTCGGGCTTGCGGCGGCCACGGCCCTTCTTGCCCTTGTTGCCGCCTTTGCCGTCCTTGCCTCCCGGGCCTCCCGGGCCGCCATGTTTGGAGCCTGCCTGGCGGCGGTCCTGCTGGCCCTTGCCGCGGATGGGCGCGAGGTATTCTGCCATGAATCCATGGCCCGAATCGGCATGGATCGAGCTCGGAACCTTTTCGCCTTCAGCCAATGTGTAGACCACCACCCGCTTGAGGTTTTCGAGGTCTTTGGGTTTTTTGGCCGACAGTTCGAGAGCCCGCGTGAAGAGCCCCAGGCGATCTCCTTCCAGCTTGAACTTCTCCCCCAGAAAGGCATTGAGGGTCTCCTGCTGCGCAGTGGAGACCTCCTCTGCGGTCTTGCCTTCTGCGCCCAGCGCAGCCTGGATTTCCTTGGACTTGGCGAGGGCCTCGCGAAGGGCGAAGCCGGTGAACTCAGTGAGGGTTTTCATGTCAGGCCTTCTGTCATATCCGGGGGCTGTTGGGCAATAGGCGCACGAGCCAGTGGCTTCTTGGCGGCGTTTCGGGTAAGACTCGCCGCATGCAGCGCGGTCCTTCTCAAGGTCGACCAGGTCTGATTTCGCGGGGTTTGGTTTCGTCGATTGCAATTGCGGCGTGGGCCGCATTGTCTCTGGCAAGCGCGGAGGCATCTCCTCCGCCCGACGTCTGGAACGGGCGAATCTACGATGTCCAGTCGAGGCAGTTCATCAGCGAGGCACAGGCGCGTGAGGCGCTGGCCGGAGTGAGGGTCTTGGTCCTCGCAGAAAAACACGACACTGAAACCGTCCAGATCCAGGAAGCGCGAGCGCTTGACTGGGCCTTGGAGTCCCAAAAGTTCGGCCCTCTTGAAAAGTGGACCTTGGGTTGGGAGTTCCTCAACCGCCGGGACCAGAGCTCCATTGACGCATCCTGGACGCAGTTTAAAGAGGGCGCACTGAGCGCGGAACAGCTCATGGATCAGCTGCAGGGTGCAGGACGTGAGAGGACCTACATTCCCATCCTGGCGTCAGGCGCCCGTTTCGGTGGCCAGCTTGCCGGTGTGAACCTTTCTCGTGAAGAAAAGGCTCCTGTCGTTAAGGACGGGCTATCGTCACTGGATCCCGCTTTGATTCCACCCGGCTTTGAAATGGGTGGCCCCGGTTATCGAGAGAGGTTTGAAGTCGCGATGGGGGATGGCCACGCCACTCCTGAGCAGATTGAACGCTATTTTGAGGCTCAGTGCCTGACGGACGATGTGCTCGCATATCAGCTCCTCCAGTCACGGGTTCGCTTTCGTGCCCTGGTGGTAGGCAGCTTCCATGCGGACTACTTTGATGGCGTAGCAGCGCGCATCCGCGCCCGTGCGCCGGATCAGGGGGTTCATGTGATCCGCTTCGTGGACGCTTCGGACTATGGGGCCGCGGACCTGCAACCTGACCTCATTCTTGCTGATCCGATCCATCACAAGCGCTACGGATCCATCGCCAACTGGGTTTGGTTTGCGGGCGAGCCTCAAGCCACGGCCGGTAGTCAGTAAATACAAGTAATTATAAGCAGTTTTTGGCGCCGTCGTTTGAAATACTCCTCTCTACTCAAGGAGATCTCAAATGATCAGATGGTTCCGTCTCGGATGTTTGCTGTTCTGTTTTGCCGCTGGAGTGAACGCAGTAGCAGACGAAGGCACGGGGCCTGAGCCGGACTGTCTGCTCGTGCTTTCCACGGTCCAGTCTCAGACGGATCTGGCGCTGCTCGAGTTTTGCGCCGACGATTTCTGGCATCATCCTGAAAAGGAACCTCTGCCCGGCAGCTTCAATGCCATCCTGACGCTCGGCAACCGAATGCTTGAGCTCGAGCCCTTGCAGGAGGATCTGTACGGCACGCTTGCATGGCTTCTCTGGTCCAAGTGGGCAACGTGGCATCGCTCTCCCAGTGAGATGCCCGATGGTGCTGGGAAGGATCTCCAGGCCATCGAGATGCTCCAGCGGGGTGGGAGGTTATTTCCCGACTCCCCCTCATACTGGGCAAGTGCGGTTGCCGTGATCTTTCCGCTGGCCAAGGCTTATCAACCCGGTCTCTACCCAATGCTGATCGATTGGTCCCTCAAGGTTGACCGACTGGGGGATCTCAAGCAGCAGGTTCGAGCACGGTTGGATCTGGGTCTGCTCCATCTTCGACTCCAGCAGATGGAGGAGGCAAAAGTCTGGTTCAGGAGGGTTTTGGAAATCGATCCTGAGAATCCTACCGCCATTCGTAAGCTCAAGGAGCTGGGTACAATCTTATAGAGTTCCTCTAAGGTGGATGTAGCCTTGGCCCAGCCTCAATGAAATGGGGGCTGGGCCAATTCTGTTCTCTCGCTGCCGAGTTTTTGACGCACCTGCTCGGCAAAAAAGTTTCAGTTTGTCGGGATAAATTTTTGCAAAACCGACCGGCCCGGTCTTACAGTCGAGCTGAAACTGATGTCGAAACTTTATTGACGGCACGAGGCCAGTCCTTCAGCTCATCAGTGGCCAACCAGTGGGTGGTTGGCGGCTCGAAGGAAGCGGAGTTTCCAAAGCCAGTAGGGCTCGGGAGTTTCCGTGGTGTGGGTCGGTGTCGATCGTTTGCCGCAAGGCAAGGGGGGTCGTCCATGACGGGGATCATTAGTGCATTCAACGAGGGCGGTATTTTCATGTACTGCATTCTCGCTTTCGGGCTTTTCACCGTGGCATTCATTGCCGAGCGTTACAGCGCTCTTTTCAAGAACGTGAAGGCCGTTCCAGCAAACTTCCGCAACCAACTGCTGCAGTCCCTCGCCAAGGGCGACTACATCGGTGCACAGAACTTCGCTCAGACCACTGCTGCTGCATGCAACGCCCCGCTGGCTCGCATCTCGGCCGTGGGCGCCCAGCTCCGTGCAAACGGTGCAGGCGATGACGAACTCCAGGCACGCATGGACGAGGCGCTCAGCCGCGAGATCTCCAATATCGATCGTCGTACCGGCTTCCTCGGCATGTTCGGCAACGTTGCCACGCTCCTCGGCCTTCTCGGTACGATCGTCGGCATGATCCACTCCTTCGGTGCAGTCGCGAGCGCAAGCCCGGCCGACCGCGCGACCCTTCTTTCCAAGGGTATTTCCGAAGCCATGAACTGCACGGCCTTCGGCCTGGTGGTGGCGATTCCGGCCCTCGTGGCCTACGCAATCTTCCAGAACAAGACCGACAAGATGGTCACCGCGCTCACCGAGAACGTGACTGAGATCTTCAATGATCTCCTGTTCCTCACCGAGTCGGACCGTGTCGAAGCATCTGCCGGCGACAAGGCTGCCCGTTCGCTCAGCAACGGCAACCGTCGCGTCGAGCACAATGCTCCGAACATGACCGTCTAATTGTTCTCTTTATGATCCGGCCGGGTGCGCTGGTGTGGCGCCCCGGCCCGATCCCCAAGTTCCCAGAAGTATCTGCCCACGCCAAGGGGGGCCAAAATGGCAGTAGCAGTAGGTGGAGCCTCAGGTTCCGGTCGTAAAAAAAGCCTGGATGCAGAGATCAACCTGGTCTCGTTCATCGATCTTCTTTCGATGTGCATCTGTTTCCTCCTCATGACTGCCGTGTGGCTTGAAGTTGGAGCCCTCCAAGTCAAGCAGAGCCACGGTACGGAAGGTGCCGCGTCGACTGCGCAGAGCCTTGAGCTTTCGCTCAAGATGGCTTCGCCCACGCAGGCTGAGCTCGTCCTTAAAAAGGGCGGCAAGCCGGTCCACAAGGCCTCGATCAAGGGCGCAACAACTTCCGAAGTTTCCAAACAGATCGACCAGAACGTTGCACGTTGGGTCCAGGGCGCACAGGGTGCCGGGATCTCTGCAGCGATGATCGAGACGTCTGCATCGGTCAATTACGGTGACTTGGTCTCCGTGATGGACTCGCTCCGCAAGAATCAGGTGGTCAACCTCGGTGTGATCCCTGCCTCGCGCGAAGCGGCAATGGGAGGTGTCCGGTGAATCTCAAGGCACAAAACCTCGGTGACCGCAGCTTTTCGCGCCACCTTCTTTCCCGTCAATACCAGCGCAGCAAGCGCAAGAAGATGATCATCATGGGTCTCATGCTGACCTCGATGGTCGACATGTTCAGTCTCCTGGTCATCTTCCTTCTCCAGACTTTCTCGGCCTCTCCGGAGCTCTCTGTGGTGGCAAAGGGCGTGACCCTCCCGCAGTCGATCACCTCCAAGGAGATCAAGGATGCGCCGGTTCTCGCCATCTCGAGTGCTGGAATCTACCTCGACCAGAAGTTCATCGGCCTGACCGAAGACCTCCTGGACCAGCCGGAGCCGCTCATGAACCGCCTCGCCGAGCTGCGTGAGCTTTGGCAGAAGTCCCATCCGACGGAAAAGTTCCCCGGAGAGATCAATCTCCAGGCGGACCAGGGAGTGTCGAGCGCCGTGGTGTCCCGCTTCATGGGAATGCTGCCCGGACAGTCGTTTGGCTCCATCCAGCTCGCCGTCATCGGCGGGGGAGGCAAGAGCTGATGCTTTCGCGTAGCGTGATGTCCCTTGTCCTTTCGATTGCCCTGCTGTCAGCGATGGTTCCTTCGGTTCATGCGGATGAGTTCCTCATTCGTGAGACGGAGGCCCTTCGCAACAGCCTTTCCCTGAACGATGCTTCCCGGCTGCCGTTGACCCTCCGGCTTGCAGACCTTTGCATGGAGGATGCCGCCAGCGCCGAGTACAACCGCAAGGTCAAGCTCCAGCGTCAGGCGCTGGGGCTTTACGAAGAAGCGCTGCAGTTCAATCGTGCAGGGGCACTCGAAGGAAACGCCCGTCTTCGTGTGGAGTTCCAGAAGGCTCGCCTTCTCACGGACCTCGGTGACATGGATCGCGCGGTCGTCCTTTGGAAGAAGATCGCCAACCAGCGCGACATGAAGGACATGGCTCGTGAAGCGTCGCTCAAGCTCGCTGAGGCAGGCGACGTGCACAATGCAGCCCATTGGTTCCAAGTTGCACTGGATCTCTGCTCTGGCGGAGATCTCTGTTCCTACGTTCACTACAAGCGCGCCTGGTTGATGAAGCAGGGGACTCGCTCGGGTCTCGCCGACGACAAGGCGATTACCGAAATCGAGCTCGCGCTATTCGATGCCAAGGGCCAGATCCGCGAAGAGGCCCTTCGCGATTACCTCGTGTTCCTTGGCGAACGCGGGGCGGGCAACGCGCAGGACCCGGTGCTGCTCTCCACTCTTGGCAAGATTGAGTCGCTCTCTCAGAAGCTCAATCGCCCCAGCCTGATTTCCGATCTCGCAGAGTCCTTCTTTGCGGCGGGTCACAAAACGCCGGGCACGGTTGTCCTGGCGCAGGTCCAGCGGCAGCAGCCCAACTTCCAGCGCATGTGCCGGCTTGCGGAAGAGCAGTACGGCGCCCGCGACTGGGACTCGTTCCGGCTGACTCTCGAGGAGCTTGCCGGCGCCAAGGGCAAGGGCTTGCTCTCCCGTGCTAGCGATGCAGAGCGCGTCGAAGGGGAGAAGCTGGTCCGCCGTCTGGTGATCCAGCTCGATGGCGAGCGAATCAGCCAGACGGATCGAAAGGCTGATTTCCAGCGCGCGACGCTGGCGTATCTGGGGCTCTTCCCCAACTCGCCTGAGAAGGCGAAGTTCCAGGAGGGCTTTCTTGCCTCCGAGAACGACCCACAGGTCAAGCTGACCCATCTCGCTCAGTGGATTGCCGAAGCGCCGGCAAACACGAAGCTTCGGGAGTTTCGTGCTTCCGTGGCCCAAAAGGCGGGGATGACCGAGCTGATGGCAGCCGAGATGGCTGCCCTGGCACAACTTACCGGCTCGCGCGAGCATCGCTACCTCCAGGCTCGTGCACTGTATGAGGCCAAGAAGTACGGCGAAGCGTTGCCGCTGTTCGTTTCGCTCGCAAGCGTCTCGTCCGCCAGTCCTGACAAGTGGGCGATCCAGTCCCAGAATCTGGCCCTCGATATCCTTGCGATGGACAAGTCCCCTGCGGGCCTCACCCGGGTCATTGCCCAGGCCAGCGCCTGGGTTGATTCCACCTGGGGCAAGTCCGCCCAGGGTGACCTCAAGCATGAGATCGGTGAGATGGCCAAGATCCGCGATCAGGCCAGCTTCGAAAAGGCAGTCGGGCTCGGCCAGACTCCTGAGGCCCTGGCTCAGTTCATGACCTTCTGCCGTACCGGATTCTTCGCGGACAAGTCCTGCGAGAACGCTCGAGTCCTCAGCATCCAGCTCAAGGACCAGGCAGCACTGCTCGAAGTGCTTGCATTGATGGGGCCTGCGCAGCAGGGGGCTCTGGCGGCTGAATACGAAGGCGCCGGCGATTTTGCCAAGGCGGCTGATCTCCTCGAGAAGCAGGCTGCGCAATCCAAGCCTGAGCTGAATTCGATCCTCAAGATCACGCTCCTTCGTGAACTTTCGGGTGACACCTCTCAGTGGGCGCGTTCGATCCGACGGATCACGGACTCCAAGATCGCTCTGACTGAACAGCAGGAGCGGCTCTGGGTGGCCATGGCCCGCGATGCCTCGATCCTCGATGCATCTGCGCTCAAGGTCCTCAAGACGATTCCGGCACGCGCCCAGGTGGCGGAGATCCTTGAGTCTACCGGCAAGGGAAGCAGTGAGACCCACAAGATCCTGATCGCTGCTCCAGTCATGACCGGACCAGCATGGAAGGCAGCAGTGCTGGCTCAGATCGATTCGGATATCGCGACCCAAAAGAAGATTTCGTTCTACGGTCGCAACTCCAAGGTCCTTTTCGAGAAGAGGCTCAAGGCGGTTGGAACTCTCGCCAAGCAGGTCGACGATGTGGTCGGCCGCTCGGATGAGGCTACGCGCAGCGTGATCGCCTCCCGGATGCAGACCGTCTATGAGGAGCTCGCCAAGGAGATCCGTGAAAGTCCGATTCCGGACGGCATCCCGGAAGCGGCCATTCCGGAGCTCAAGGCGGGACTCGACGAGATGGCCAAGCCATTTGACGAAAAAGCCAAGGTTTATGCCGCTGCTGTCACGCCGGTCTCGGATACCGTCACGACGCTCTCGGCACATGCGGATTCGGCACCGGCAATGGATGTCCAGACCCGCATTGCTTCGGCCATGGTGACTCTCAAAAAGAATCCAGATTCGGGTGAGGCACTGTCTCAGCTGAAGGATGCGTACAAGACGCTCAAGAAGGAGCGCCTTGCCAGCTACTTTGAAGGCCGACTCCAGGCCAGGGGGAATGCACAATGAACTCCAAGAAGGTGTTCTCAGCAGCCATCGCGGTCATCGCTTTTTCGACGGGAGCATTCGGGGCCACCGAAGCCACCCCCTCGAGCAGCGTGACCCAGGTGAAGTACAAATCCGGCAAGGAAATCCGCTTCGATGAGCTCCTGATTCAGGGCCAAATGAAGCGTGCCGAGATGAGCGTGGTGACGGGTGACCAGGCGGAATTCTCGAATGGCCTTCTCAGGCTCCGTGAGAATTTCCTCGATCACGCCGCGCTCGACCTCGGAGAGGAGATTGCACAATGACTGTCGCATCCACCTCCGTATCGCTTTCTCTTCGCGACGAAGCCGGCAATCTGATCAAGGTCCTCTCGGCCGGCCAGGGTAACGTCACCTTCGGTCTCCACCAGCTTTTCGGCTGGGTGTCGGACGCAGGTGCCCAGGAGCGCCTGAGGCTCCAGCGCCGCAGCGGCCGCAGCAAGGCAGTTCGTCTGGATGATGATGCGGCCTGGCTGTGTCGCTTCAAGATGGATTCGGCATCGCTCGAATCGCTGGACTCCTGCCGGGTATTCCCGCAGTCCCCCGGAATTTGGAAGGTCCATACCCCCAAGGGAACCCTTGAGATTGCCAAGACGGTCTCCGGCGGTCAGTTCCGCACGGCAGTTCTTCCTGAGGTCCGCAAGGACGACAAGACCCTCGAGAAGGCCCTTGGCATCGCTTCAGTGCTCGCGCTGCTGATGCTGATGATCGGGCTCATTGGACGTGGCGGCGAAGAGCAGGCGGCACAGGCCCCGATCATGGAGCCAGTGACGGTCAAGATTCTTCCCGAGAAGCAGAAGTCCGTCCGAGTGGTCAATCCGGTTGAGATGGCGCTTCCCAAGGCCGTACAGAATGTCGACAAGCAGGCCAAGCGCGCCATCCAGCAGAATCTTGGATTCCTCGGCATGCTGGGCAGCAAGAACCTCAGCAAGGCCCTGGGTGGGGCAACGACCCACCTCAAGGGGAGCGCAGGTGCCGGCCCGGGCGGTGACCAGGGCAGCGGCGGAGAGCTCCTCGTGGGTCTCGGCCAGGGAGTGAAGCGCACGACCGTGGGTAACAGCGGTGTCGCCGGCCTCGGCGGCATCGGTACCAAGGGTGTCGGTGGCGGCAAGGGCGGATACGGAAACGCGATGGTCGGTTCGGGCGACGGCAAGGCGCTTTCCGCCATGGCTGTCTCCAATGACCTCGTCCTCGAAGGCGGTCTGGACCGAGCAGTGATCCAGGCCACGATCGCCAAGTACCTGAGCCAGGTGCGTGCCTGCTATGAGCAGGGCCTGTCTCAGCAGCCGGGCATCAATGGCACCGTGACGATGAACTTTGAAGTGGGTCCCTCCGGTAATCTGTCGTTTGCCCGGGTGCTGAAGAGCACTCTCGGCCACGCCGGAACCGAGGGCTGTATCTCTCAACGCATGATGGGTTGGAAGTTCCCAAAACCCCTGGGCGGTGTCGCCGTGAAGGTCAATTATCCCTTCCTGCTCCGTCCCATTGGAGGATAAACGATGAAGCACACAGCACGCTTTCTTGGATCACTGGTTGTCACTGCCGTAATGGCGGGAGCTCTGGCAGGTTGCCAGGTTGACCCGTTTGCGAAGGCTCCGGGAAAACTTTCGGCTACC
The DNA here is from genome assembly GCA_964508305.1 of uncultured Bacteriovorax sp. Lineage (GTDB taxonomy): Bacteria > Bdellovibrionota > UBA1018 > UBA1018 > UBA1018 > CAIOHW01. The sequence continues at coordinate 13,879 of CAZDSX010000003.1, read as the reverse complement.
AAGCCGACGGATCGCCCCGTGGGCAAGCCCTGGGCAATCGATGTGCCCGAGCAGCTTGAGTTCACCGAAGGCCGCAAGGAAGAGTACACGATCCAGGCTTACGTTCCGTCGCCGGGCGTTCCAAAGATCGCAATGGCCGATCTTCCGGTGGGCGCTTCGTTCAACAGTACTACCGGTATCCTGACGTGGATGCCGGATTACTCGGCTGGAAATGACTCCAAGGATCCGTCGCTGGATCTCAGGACCTACAGGGCCCGCGTCCTGCTCTCGAGCACGCTTGAGCCCCAGTCGGTCGTTGAGAAGATGGTCCTCCTGGTGGTCCACAACGTGTCCCGCCCGCTGGACCTGGAATGGCAGCAGTCGATGCTCCAGATCCGCGAGGGCACCGAGTTCAGCACCCGAGTAAAGATCAAGAGTCAGGACTTCCCGGTCGGACCGTTCGGTTTTTACGTCAGCGGCCTGCCCACCGGACTCCAGATCGTCCCGGATGCTAACGATGCATCCATCTTCAATCTCAAGATCACTCCTGCGATGAATACGGTCACCAAGGATGATGCCGTGGTTTCCGGCGGATTTCAGGGGACGTGGAACGCAAAGGTGGTCGTGGTGGACCCCTCCGGCAAGAAGACCGAAGTTCCGGTCGACTTCCGCGTAATGGATACCCGCCAGAATGCAGTGGTCTCTGCACCGTCCATGGTCCAGGGCGTGGCCGATGTCCGTTTCCAGATCACGGCTGAAGATCCGAACCTCGAGGCGACGCCCCTGGTGACGGTTGAAGGCCCGGGGATCGGTTCTCTGACCGCGGATGCCGAGGACGACGGCTTCATTTCCCGGCGTGCGATTCGCTGGAGCAATATTCCTGAGAGTGCTCTTGGGAAGATGCACACCATCAAGGTCAAGTCCTGCGTCTACGGTTCCAGGTTCACTCAGGATCGTTGCGTGACCAACAACGTCAGCGTCAAGCTCGAGCCTCAGCTGTTGCAGGAACCGGCGTTCGACCGCTCCCAGTGGCCGGTGGGCGAGATGCGCTTCCTGAGGGAAGGCGAGACGCTGAGCATCCAGCTCCCGGTGAGGAACCCGAACTCGGATGCTTATCCGATGAGCTACTCCATCGAGCCTGCCTCGATGCGCACCGAGGTTCAGTTCGTGGGCAACCAGCTGGTCCTCAAGCCGACGAGCAAGGGTTTCAAGCAGTTCAACCTGGTCGCGCGCCTGGCCCAGGGCCTCTCCCGTTCTGAGGGGTTTGTGTTCGAGGCGCTTCCCAAGACCTGGAGCCGCATCCTCGTTCTGGGCGACAGCATGAAGGACCCCGAAGTTGCGGGAACCCTCAAGGTTCTGCCGGGTGTGCAGGTCATTGATCCCCTCATGCAGGAGCTCAATGATCGCGCGCTGGCGCTCCGTGAGGCAGTGGTCCTGGGGACCAGCCTCCTTGCGGACCCGCAGGCCGTTGCTGCAGCGGCACCCGCGATCGCGAAGGCCAGGGTGGTGATGTTCCAGTCGCCGCACCTCGAGGCGCTTCCGGTGGATATTGCCCAGCAGCTGGGCAAGCTCGGGATCCAGTTCCGCGGACGCTTCAATGCGGTCCTCGGACCTAACGTTCCGCAGCTGTCGACCCTCCCGATCCAGCCCGCAAGCGGGTCCGGCCTCGGATCACCGTCGGCGTCGCTGCGTCTCGCAGGGACTCTGACTGCTGAGAGCTCGAATCCGATGATCCTTGCGGTCTCGCCGTTCTCGAGCTGTTCGGCGCTGCTTTCGATGTCATATCAATCGTCTGGACTTCCCGGTTACACGCTGCCTGTGGCGGCGAAGTGCTCGGCCAATTCCAAGACCTTTGTGGTCTCTGGCGTGGAGTGGGCGGATCTCACCACGCAGGCCGCTTTTGACCAGGGGATTGTTGCCCGCTGGATGCAGGAGGTGCTCAAGTGAAATTCCGGAACTGGATCATCGTGATGGGATTGGGTTTGGCTTCGGTCGCAGGTGCGGCCGGTACCGCACCCGTTGTGAAGTCTGACTCAAAGGGACCTTCCCTTGAAGATCAGCTTCAGATGCTGAACCTTCCCGCCAACCAGGCGCCAGCGGGAATCTCGGCTGAAAAGCTCTACAGCGTGCAGTCGCGTTTCAATCCGCTTTCGAAGAAGGTGGAGTTTTCGCTCAATAGCGGCCAGGACTTCACGAACTCCTCGTTCCTGAACTCCCAGCAGATCGGCGCGGGGATTCGCTACCACTTCAACGATCGTTGGAGCCTGGGAGTGAGTGCAGCTACGGTATTCAATGCGCTGACGGTTACTGCCCAGCAGATGATCTCCCAGAATGGGATCGTCCCGGATGTGGCTTATGCCAAGTCCAAGGTGGACGCTTCTGTGGCGTTTAATACGGTGTACGGCAAGTTCCGCGTGAGCATGGACCAGGTGTTCTACCTCGACCAGTACATCGCCCTGGGCGTTGGACAGGTCGCAATGGATCGGAATTCAGCCATGATGGGCACTTTGGACCTGGGCTTTGCCTTCTGGTTTGGCCGCTCCGGTGTGGTCCGCTTGGGCGTCAAGGATTACATCTACAAGGAGACTCGCCTCCTCTCGACGGCGATGACCCAGCACTGGGTCGGCCACGTTGACCTCGGCTACATGCTCGGGGGTGCTCAGTGATTCGCGGCCGTTCAGCACTTTTGCTGGCAGGCATGGTCGGTGTAGCGGCCTCCCAGCCGGCGCTGGCCAAGTCGGGTGCCGACCTGCTCCTGAAGAGCTTCAAGGGAAAGGCTCCCAAGGTCGAGGCGCCTCGTGAAGTCGTGGAGGCTCCAAAGCTCCAGGACGCCGGCCTATCGTCGGTGGACCAGTTCAAGCTCAATGATCCTCTTTCCGTGCAGTTTTTCACTGCCTGGAATGAGAGCCGCAGCAAGCTCACGCCCGAAGTGAGCTTTTGGGCCGCGCAGTTTCTCAAAGGCGACTACGAACAGGCGATGCATCTTTGGGAATCCGTGGATTCCAAGATCCCGTCGTCATTTCGTGCAGCAGCCAATGCTGCCCGGCTTGCCAGCCTTGTCAGGATGGGCCTGACCCAGACTGCGATCGAGGAGTGGGTGGATCTGGTTGGATCCAGTTCCGCGGCCAACGCGGACGCATGGGTTTCGATCCTGGAGACCATGATTCCTCGCTGGATCTCGGCGAGCTACTCGGGTGGCGTGGAAGATCCCTCGGCCACATGGGACAAGGTCCTGCTGGATCGTGGTGTGATCCTGAATGCTGAGCTCGAAAACGAGGTCATGCGTCTGGATCCGCGCAAGCGGCTCTCGATCGTGAGCCTCCAGGCCTACGCATCCCTTCGCAAGGGAGAACAGGGTAAGAAGCTGCTCGGTATGTTGAGGATGGATAATCGTCTGAAGCTGCCACTCGCGCAGACGGTGGCGCTTGCCCAGGCCCGCAGGGGAGACCTCGCATCCGCCGCGACGACTCTCAAGGAGCACGCGGAGCCGGCGCTTGAGACCCAGAAGGATTACGTGAAGGCTTCGAGCTATCTCCTTCAGATTGCTCGCTTTTTGTTCCAGGCAGGAATGTGGGATGAGTCCGAGAGCTACCTCCGCAAGATTCCGACCTCGGCACCGGAGTTCGTGGGATCGCGCGAGGAGCTTGCATGGATCCTTCTTCGCAAGGGTGATGTGAGCCAGCTTCGGGGAGAGATCGCCTCCCTCAGCACGGAGGCCGCCGAGGCGCGCTTCCAGCCTGAGCTTCCAGTGGTTCGCGCCATCAGCAACCTCAAGCTCTGTTCCTACGGAGCCGTGCAAAAGGACTTTGATCAGTTCAGCAAGCGCTACGGCGCCTGGGCCACCCAGATCGATCAGGCCCTGACGGCGCGAGAGACTCCGGCTCCGGTGACTCCGGATGCGTTTACGAGCCTCGCCGAGCTTCGGGTCAATGCGCTCAACTCTGAGCTGTCCAAGATCACCGAGCTCCACACTCGGAGCCTCAAGACGGGCACGCCGTCCGTGGTGGGTCGTCAGGGGCAGTGGAAGAAGCTCGAAGTCCGCATGGCTTCGCGCCAGGAGCTGGCCAAGAAGCTGCTTTCAAACGAATACCGTCGCCAGTGGAGGAATCAGAAGACCCTCCTGGGCGAGGCTATCCGCAAGATGCGCTTTGTGAAGGTAGAGCTTCTCCACCAGATGCACATCGCCGCAAATGACGAGCGCAAGGGCATGGACGTGGTTCCGACCACCCAGGGTGCTGCGCTCCAGACCACTGGAAACGACCAGATCGTGTTCCCGATGGATGGCGTCATCTGGCCGGATGAGCTCTTCCAGCTGCAGTCACAGGTTGAAAGCCGTTGTCTTCGTGCCCAGAAGGGGGAAGCCAAGTGAAACTCCGTATCGCCGGTATTGTTGCAGGGATGTTGGCAGGGGGAGCTCTGCTCTCGGGTTGCTACGAAGAGGGTTACCTGTTCGAGCAGGTCCAGAAGCCTTCCAAGAAGAGTGACGTGAGCCACAAGCTCAAGCAGCTTCAGGGCAACTCACTGGTCGACATCCTTTGGGTGATCGACAACAGCGGCAGCATGATGCCCCACCAGCAGAACGTGATCCGCAACACCCAGGTCTTCATGAACCAGTTCGTGCAGGGCGGAAATCTGCTGAACTGGAAGATGGGTCTGATTTCGACGGATCGTTCCGAGCAGCCGTATGTCGGATTCCGTCCGGGCCCCGATCTTACCTCGCAGACCCCGGATGCGACGCTGGTGTTCCAGCGCGCCGTGGGTCGACTGGGGACCAGTGGCAGCGCGACTGAAGAAGGTTTCGAGCCGATGCTCAATACCTTGCAGACCCATCCCGATTTCATGCGTCCTCGCGCCACGCTCGCAGTGATCTTCGTGACGGATGCCCAGGAGCAGGGGAACCAGTCGGTCGCGGGTGTCCTTGCCGAACTTGGCAAGATGAAGCCTCTTGCCGAAGTCGTGTCTTACGGCATCTTCTGGACGGGGGATCAGGGCTGCGGCTCCAACAGTGGCGAAGACGACTGGAATCTCCGGGGCTCGCGCTACGGGGAGTTCATCGACAAGACCAAGGGCAAGTCCTACGCCCTTTGCACCAACAACTTTGGTGCAAACCTGGCGGATCTCGGCAAGGACCTGGTGAGCCGCATCACCTCGCCGAAGCTCTATCTTGATTCCGTGCCGCGCTCGAGCACCCTGAAGGTTTACTACAAGGGAAGGCTCATTCCGGGCGGCCTGCCGGGCTCAGGCGGATTCTGGTACTTCGATACCAAGCTCAATGCGATCATCTTTCATGACCTGAGCTTTGCTCCTGGTGATGACGAGAGCGTCCGGGTCGTCTACGACGAAGACAACGGGCAGGATCTCTAACAGCTCCGACTAGAATTCAAATCGAAGTCCAAACGACGTGGATTTCCCCGAGAGGGCGAGATTCGCGTCGTTTGCTTTTCGGTCGGTCATCTCGACGGTGAGGTAGACGCGGCACGCCGGCAAATGGGAGGTTGGGCTGCCAGAATGGCAGGGCCTCGTTGTCATTCAGGCTAACTCCGTGCTGCTTCCAATTTCACGAGAAAGTTCGTTGAGAAATTGGCGCATGAACTCTGCGCGCCGCTGGCCCTCGGCTCTTCCGGAGGGAGTGCGAAGCGTTTCGGCCGTCTTGAAGAGCTTCACGTAGAAGTGGTCCACCGTGAACTCGAGGTCGTTGAGGGGCCGTGCATCCGGGCCATCCTTTGGAAGGGGTTGATCCGGGTGGTAGAGACGCCGCCTGAGAAGGCCTGCCACCGCGAAGCACCTGGCCACCCCGATAGCGCCCAGGCCATCGAGTCGATCGGCGTCCTGGACAATCCGGGCTTCGAGGGTCCTCGGTTCTATCTTGGCGCTGAAACTGTGGGCCTCGATCGCATGGGCAATGTCGGAGTGGAATTGCTCAGGGTAGCCCTGCTCGGAAAGCCAGCGGATTGCGGCCTCGCCTGACAGGCGGGAAGCCTGTGATCTGCGTGGATCGTTTTTGGGGACGTTGATGAGATCGTGGAGCCATGCCGCCGGCATGACGATCTCCCAACATGCGCCTTCTTCTTCGCAAAGCTTTCGTGCAGTGGCGGTCACGCGCCTGAAGTGGGCGAGATCGTGGGCCGGGTCGTCGCCCAGGTCGGTCGAGGCGATTTTTTTTTCGAGCAAGTGCTCCCAGTGGAGTCTTTCCTCTGCTGAAAAGTGAGCCTTTTTCATGTGTTTTTGCCGGATTTTTCAGTGGTCGTACAAGACGCCCTGGATCCCGAGGCGACCCTGAAGCACGGTGCCGGGCTGGCCCACGACCTGCCCGGTCTGGAGGTCTGATGCGACCGGCTCGCCGAGCGTGAGGTGCAGTTGCAGGGTCTGTGAGCCGGAGGTTCCCGTGAGGATGCCGCCCTGGGCAGCGATGACTCTCCCGGCAACCGGTGGGAGCGTGTCGAAGGCGCGAAAGCCTGAAGGCATTCGGAACGAGAAACCGGAGGGGTTGGTGATGACCACCTCGAGAGTTCCGATGGGCATGCCGGCCGGTGTCACGCAGTGGATCTCGGTGGCAGAAAGGACCTGGGTGTTCACGCAGGGCTGGGTTCCAATCAGGACGGCACTTCCCTCGACAAAGCCCGAGCCCAGGATGGTCAGTGCCGTGCCGCCCTCAGTCGTGCCCGCGCTCGGAATGAGCTGGCCCACTTTGGGGACCACTTTCTTCTTTTTCCGGGACATGGGGGAGATCTGGGTACAGGCCGACAGGGTTCCCACCAGGGCCAAAATGAGGCCTAGTTTCATGAGCTTGTTAGTCGGGCTTTTCGGCCCGTTACTGGGCACCGGCTGGGGTGCTGGGGGTGTCTTTTCCATCGCCTTAAGAGTCAATCATTTCAGTGCCTTATCTGTGTCTGCTCCTCTCTTCGGAATTCCTGACTAATCTTGTTAATTATTTCAAGATCCCTCATGATTGTAGAGATACCTGACTCACTTGGTCAAGAATCGACCGAACGGAGTGTAGGTTGCTGATTTCCCTGCCGATACGAGGTTTGGACGTGAGTAGCAATCGTGAGTGCAGGACAACTTGGACCGATCTTTTTGCGACTGGGGTTCGCCAGCTCGCGCTCGTCCTGTTCGTGCCTGCTCTGGCTTCGCTCGCGTCTGCGGCGGATCTGCCCCAGGGATTCACCGTGCAGGGAAGGCTTCTCGATGCGTCCGGCACCGGACCGCTCGAGGAGACCGTCGGCCTTCGATTCAGTGTTTTTGATCCGACCGGCACCTGCCTGCTTTACGAAGAAGAACAGCAGGGGATCGACCTCGACCAGAGCGCCGGAGTGTTCGCAGTCGACGTCGGAAGTGCGCTCAGTGCGGCCAAGCGCACTGCGCGGGATCCGGGTTTGGCACTCAAGCGGATTTTTGCTAACGGTTCGCAGCTTCGACCCAACCATGCGACCTGCGTGGGCGGATACACTCCGGGACCTGCCGAGCCGCGCAAGCTGCGGGTGACCATCCTCCGTGTGAATCCTGCCCAGGAAGTCGTTTTGACTCCCGACCAGACGATCCAGTCCGTCCCGCAGGCTTCTGTCGCCGAGACGCTTTCGGGAAGGCCGCTCGAGGACTTCCTGCTCAAACAGAACAACGTTTCCGATGCCACGCTGGATGCGCTGACTGCCGGCAACCAGGACGCTTCGAGCCTGCACAACCACGACTCGCTCTACCTGCGCTCCAACACCAACCAGAACCAGAATCTCGGTTCCGGGATCACCTACAGCGTCCAAGGCAGCATTGGGCTCGGCACCCAGAATCCGGATGCGCAGCTCGGCATCGTGGAGACGAGCGGCACCCGCCCCGCCATGGTGATCCAGCGCGCCAGCTCCTCGCAGACGGCGCCCGTTTTCCAGGTTCGAACCGAAGGTGCGAGCCCCACGCCGCTCCTGACGATTTCGGCCGATGGAAACGTCACGGTACACAACGCCACTCCGTCCCAGGCAGGGCACCTCACGACCAAGGCTTACGTTGACCAGCAGATCGCCACGCGCGAACCGGTCCTTGTCCCCGGAGTGGGCACCCAGTACTACCGCGGGGACAAGACCTGGGCGACGCTCAACACGGCTGCCGTGGCGGAAGATCCCTCGGCGCTCTACTACCGTGATGACCGCGCCCGCGCAGCCATCAGCGCCGCCGAGCCTCTGGCCTACAGCGTGATCACCGGTGAGCTCACGCTCAAGGGGCTTTCGGCCATGGGCGCTGCGAACCAGATGATGGGCGTCAAGGGTGACGGCACCGAGTTCGAATACAAGACCCTCAAGGGCACGACCAACCAGGTGGGCGTGACCTTCAACAGCAACGGTGACATCGTACTCAGCACGCCGCAGGACCTGTCGGTCAATTCGACTCCCAAGTTCTCGGGCCTGGGGCTGGGCACCGGGACGCCCAATGCAACCTTGCATGTGGTGGGCACCTTCAGGCTCGAAGGGGACCCGAGCTATCCTGCCGGCGTCGGCAAGATCCTCACCTCGGATGCCCAGGGCAACGCACGATGGGTGACGCCACCTGCAGGCAATCCCGGCACCGTGACCAACGTGACCGGCACCGCGCCGATCTCCGTTTCCAACGGCACCAGCACTCCGGTAGTGAGCATCGCCACGGCCACCTCCACGCAGACGGGCGCGCTCTCCAGCACGGACTGGAACACCTTCAACCAGAAAGAGAATGCGCTGACCTTCGTCGGCCCGATCACTCGGGTGGGTGACATCGTCTCGCTGCCGCAGGCCTCGGGTGCTTCGGACGGATTCCTGAGTGCGGCTGACTTCGCCATCTTTTCCGCCAAACAGAACGCCGGCAACTATGTCACTGCCCTCACGGGTGACGTGACCTCGAGCGGTTTTTCGAACGGATCCGTTTCGACCAGCCTTTCGGCCACTGGCGTGCTCGCCGGCACCTATCCCAAGGTGACCGTTGATACCAAGGGACGCGTGACCCAGGGCGACGCACTTGCGCCGGGTGATCTTCCTTCGGCCAGTGGGGATGTCACTGGCGGCTACGGCGCCCTCTCAGTCGTCAAACTTCGCGGGCGTGCCCTGGCCAACCTGGCTCCAAGCGACAGCCAGGTGCTTTCATGGAATGCCGCTCAGGCCGAGTGGCAGCCCGTCAGCATCGCCCAGAGCCAGTGGCAGACGAGCGGTGGGAACGTCTATGTCCTGAGCGGGAACGTGGGCCTCGGCACTGCCGTTCCGACCGAGCAGCTCTCGCTCACGGGCAACATCCTGCTTCCCAACTCAACATCGACCACCGGAATCATCAAGCAGGGTGCAGCGACGCTCCTCCATACTTACGGGACAGAAAATACTTTCCTAGGCAAGAACGCCGGCAGTCTTTCCACGGGCGGAAGCGGTCGAAACACCGGCATCGGTGACAGCTCCCTGATGTCCTTGAGTGCCGGCGAGGAGAACACTGCCGTCGGTGCCTCATCCCTCAAGGCAAACACCACGGGCAGCAACAACGTCGCAGTCGGTTCTCGTGCCCTGATCGCCGGAAACTCATCCCAGAACACCGCCGTGGGCGCGCAGGCCATGGTCGCGACGACCGGCGGTACCGGTAATACTGCTCTTGGCTACCAGGCACTCTCGCTCAACCAGACGGGCTCGGACAACGTTGCACTGGGTCGTGGTGCCGGATCATCGACCACGAGCGGTACCGGAAACGTTTTCATCGGAACTGATGCAGGTGCCGGAGCGCTTTCCACCGATAGCGGCAAGCTCTACATCGCCAACAATTCTTCGAGCACCCTGATCTATGGTGATTTTGCCAGCGGTCGCGTGGGGATTGGAACCACTGCACCGAGCGCGACCCTGCACCTGAAGGGGGCAAACCCGGTGCTTCGGATCGAGGACGGAACCCAGGGCTCCAACAAGGTCCTCCTGAGCGATGCCAACGGCAATGCCTCGTGGGGAACGCTCCCCAACGCGGGCACGGTGACCAGCGTGAGCGCAGGACTCCCGCTCCGCGTGGTCAACCCCAACTCAACGCCCTCTTTGACCATCGACATGGCCGATGCGTTGACCAATGGTGCCTTGAGCTCGACGGACTGGAATACCTTCAATAACAAGCAGGACTTCATCAATCCCGCTTCCGGCACTTCGACCAACTTCTACTTCCGTGGTGACAAGACCTGGGCGGATTTCGCAACCGACGCACGCAAGGCGATCAATGCGTCCGGCCCGATCTCCTACAGCCAGTCCACAGGCACGATCGGGTTGCTAACGGTGGGTACGGACAAGGGTGGTACGGGGCTCACGAGTATTGGCACCGCCAGCCAGATGCTTGGGGTGAAGCCGGATGGATCCGGTCTCGAATACAAGACCCTCAACGGCACCGCAAACCAGGTTTCGGTGAGCCAGGCTTCCGGCCAGACCACTTTTGCCCTGCCACAGGACATCGGACTGACTTCCAGCGTCCAGTTTGGCGACGTGACCGCAGCAACCCAGGTCAGTGCCCCGATCGTAAATGCGACGACGGGATTTTCCCTGAACGGTTCGGCAACCACCGGCACCTATCTCCGAGGCAACGGCTCCCAATTTGTCGAGAGCGCGATTCCGATCGGCGACCTGCCGGTGAACGTGCTTCGTGGGACGGGAACGGGGGGCTTCCTCTCTCGGTACACGAACAGCAATACGCTCCAGTCCTCATCATTATATGAGAGTAGCGGAAACCTCGGTTTGGGTACCCAGTCTCCGACCCGCAACCTCCATATTGAGTCCAACGAAGCGGTGGCACTCCTCAAGTCCACCGATACGGCCTCGGGCGCCCACTCCATGGTGGTGCTGGAGACTGCCGGAACGGCGACCAACTTCCCACAGGTGCGCCTGAATAATGGTGGCAAGAGCTACGCCGTGGGGATTGATCCCAATGATGGGCAAAAGTTCAAGATCGGATACAATGCCGTGCCCTCGGGCGCGAATGGTTCAGGCGCCAATGTCGACAACAATACCCGCCTCACGATCGACACCTCCGGAAGGGTGGGTATCGGCACCACGTCACCCTCTGCAGCCCTTCATCTGAATGGCTCGCTCAAGCTCGACCTCGGTGGTGCGGCGACCAACGGCCAGGTCCTCACTTTTGACCAGGCAACCGGTGAGGCCAAGTGGCAGAACCTGCCACCCGGGAATGCTCCTGGCATTGCGAGCGTTTCGGTGACCGGGCTCCCGCTCTCAGTCACCAATGGCAATTCGGCTCCGACGATTTCCATCGCCCAGGCCAATGGCTCCACCTCGGGCTTCCTGACGAGCACCGACTGGAACACCTTCAACAACAAGCAGGCTGCAGGAAATTACGTCACGCAGATCACAGGTGACCTGACGACCTCCGGGTTCACGGGTGGTCCGACCAATGGCAGCGTGGTGGGCACCCTTTCGACCACGGGAGTCACTCCTGGAACCTGGACCAAGGTCAACGTGGACGCCAAGGGTCGTGTCACTGCGGGCACCACGCTCACCCACAGCGACATTCCCAATCCGCTGGGCGATGTGATCGGAACGCAGGGCGCGACGATTGTTTCGCGCATCCAGGGTCTCGATGTGTCGCCAGCAGTCCCGCCGGCTGCAAGCGTTTCGGGTGATTTCAATGTCCTGGGCTGGAATCCCACAAGTTCGCAGTGGGAACCCACGATGAACCGCCGCTCGCAGTTTGTCCCCGTGGGTGCCAATCCGCTCGGAGACCTGTATTACACCGGCGGCAAGCTGGGTCTCGGTGTGAATGCGCCGAACGAGCAGCTCGAGATTGCCGGCAACTTCCGCATTCCTGCAACTTCGGCCACCGAGGGCGTGATCAAGCAGGGCGCCAATCGTGTCCTTCACTCGTATGGGACGGACAACTTCTTTGCAGGTCTCAAGGCAGGCAATCTCTCCACGACCGGGAACCGCAATACCGGTATCGGGCAGGAGGCGCTCACTGCGCTGACGACCGGCACCAACAACGCAGCCCTGGGTGGGCTGGCCCTCACTGCCAACACGACCGGATCGCGCAACTCGGCTTTCGGGGATGGCTCGCTTGTTGCCAATACCACGGGCGCAAAGAACACGGCCGTGGGCACTTCGGTGCTTTCGAGCAACGTGTCGGGCTCGGAAAATGTGGGCGTGGGCAACAACTCGCTTGCAGCCTCCACGGCGAGCTTCAACACGGCCGTCGGCGCAAGCAGCATGCTCAATGCCACGAGCGGGGCTTCGAACTCGGGCTTCGGCTTTGAATCCCTTAAGGCACTCACCACCGGCGGCAATAACGTCGCCATCGGTAGCGGATCAGGCTCCGGACTCACCACTGGAACGGGCAACGTCATGATCGGCTACCAGGCCGGGGCAGGGGAGACCACGGGCAGCAACAAGCTCTTTATCGCAAACTCCAACGCCTCGACTCCGCTGATCTACGGTGACTTCTCGACCGGACAGGTAGGCCTCGGAACCAACGCTCCGACGGCTCGCCTCCACCTCGTGGGCCCCGACAAGCAGACCCTCCGCCTCGTCGATGGAAATCAGTCGGCGGGCCGTGTCCTGATGAGTGACGCGAGCGGCAATGCCTACTGGGCAGCTGAAACCAACCAGGGAACGGTGACGAGCGTCGTGGCCTCGGCAGGAACCCCGATCACTTTTGCCACCTCGACTCCGTCCGCCGGGCAGACTGTGATCACGATGACCATGCCCAAGTCCGATGCGGCGACCGACGGCTACCTCGACAACAACGACTGGGCGACCTTCAATGCCAAACAGGACTTTATCGTGGCGGGCACCACCGACCAGTACTGGCGGGGCGACAAGACCTGGCGCGACTTCCGTACGGATGCGCGCCTGGCACTCTCAGCCACGAGCCCCATCCTCTATAACAACTCCACCGGGGTGTTCTCGCTCGATACCGTTCCAGTCAGCAAGGGCGGCACCAACCTGACCTCGACCGGGACGGCCAACCAGCTGATGGGTGTCTCCAATGCGGCGGGAACCCTTGAATACAAGACTTTGAGCGGAACGGCGAACCAGGTGACCGTGACGCACTCGGCTGGTGGCATCACGCTCGCCGTGCCTCAGGACATCGCGACCTCGAGCAACCCGACTTTCAACATTCTTAATGCCACGACCGGCATCAAGATCAATAACGCAGCGACCACTGCAACCTACCTCCGTGGCAACGGCACGAACTACGTTCCGTCCACGATCCAGCAATCCGACCTGCCTTCGACTTCGGTTTACGGAAACGGTACTGCAGGCCGTATCGTCAAGTACTCTGGGGCCTCGACGTTGGCGGACTCGCTCCTGTTTGAGACGGCCACCGGCATCGGCATCGGGACCCTGACTCCCTCGACGAGCCTCAATGTCGAGCAGGCCAAGACGGATGCGGCGCAGGCCTCCGGTTCCATTTTTGGTCGGGCCACCACGACGACCGCTGCATCGGGCGCACACGACACCCGCGGCATCGTCGGTGAGTCGGCCGTTTCGGTCGCAGCCTCGCAGACCAACTCCGGCGATGCCTCCGGTGTGCTTGGTCGATCCAACCGAAATGGCGGCGCAGACTCTGGTACGCTCACGAGCCAGGCGGCCTTCACGGGTGAATACGGACAGGCTGCTGCGGGTGCCGGAAACACGACCAACTCCTATGGTCTGCATCTGACCCACAGTCGCGCAGGCGGTACGGTGACCAATCATTATGGCATCCGTCTCGACACCTCGGGAAGCGGCGCCACGGTGACCAATAACTTTGGCGTCTACCAGACCGATGCGACGGCCAAGAACTATTTTGCCGGCAAGTTCGGAATCGGAACGACGACCCCGGGAACCCTGCTCGAAGTCAACAGCTCGTCCGTAAATGAAGGCTTCAATCTCAAGAACGGCTCCACTACCAATGCAAGCGTCTATAACGTAGGAGCCTCGACCGGCGC
>CAZDSX010000002.1:95559-124682 GCA_964508305.1 uncultured Bacteriovorax sp. | reverse complement strand
ATCGACACTCCCGGACACGTCGACTTTACCTACGAAGTCTCCCGCTCGCTTGCCGCCTGCGAAGGCGCGATCCTCGTGGTCGATGCCTCACAGGGTGTGGAAGCCCAGACGCTGGCCAACGTCTTCATGGCACTCGAGAACAACCTCGAGGTCTTTTGCGCGGTCAACAAGATCGACCTGCCGGCAGCTGATCCCGAACGGGCGCTCGCCGAAGTCGACGAAACCATCGGACTTGTGGACACTTCCACCGCCGTCCGCTGCTCGGCCAAGGCCGGCATCGGGATCGAAGAGATCCTGGAAGGCGTGGTCAAAAATTTTCCCGCTCCCAAGGACGCAGACAATGACCCGCTCCGCGCCCTGATCTTTGACTCGTGGTTCGATCCCTACCAGGGAGTGATCGCACTTTGCCGCGTGTTCGAGGGCAAGATCCAAAAGGGAAAGAAGATCCGCCTCCACCACGTGGGTAAGGAATTTGAAGTCCAGCGCATCGGGCTTTTCTCCCCCAAGTTTACCGACACCAACCAGATCGCCAGCGGCGAAGTCGGTGCGATCGTCTGCGGCATCAAGGATGTTCGCGACATGAAGGTCGGCGATACGATCATGGAGGCAGGCAATCTGGCCTCCGAACCACTGGGCGGCTTTAAAGAAGCCAAGCCCATGGTCTTTTGCGGCGTCTACCCGGTGGACGCTGACGAGTACAACGACCTCAAGGAAGCCCTCGAAAAGCTCCGCCTCAATGACGCTGCGATCTCCTGGGAACCCGAAACCTCCAATGCCCTTGGGTTTGGGTTCCGCTGCGGATTTCTTGGCCTCCTTCATATGGATGTCGTGCAGGAGAGGCTTGAGCGCGAGTACAACCTCAACCTCATCACCACGGCACCGTCCGTCGTCTACAAGGTCACCAAGACCGACGGCGAGTCGCTCATGGTCGACAACCCTTCCAAGCTCCCCGACCAGACGCATATCGAATCGATCGAAGAGCCCTTCATCAAGCTCTCGGTCCACATGCCCACCGAATACGTGGGGGCTGTCATGGCGCTCTGTAACGAGCGGCGTGGGATCCAAGAAAAGCTTGATTACCTCACCAAGGACCGCGTGACGCTCGTCTACCAGCTGCCACTGAACGAAATGGTCTTCGACTTCTACGACCGGCTCAAGAGCGCGACCAAGGGCTATGCCTCGATGGACTATGAGCTCACGGACTACAAGCCCAGTGACCTCGTCAAGCTCGACATCCTGATCAATGGCGACCCCGTCGACGCGCTTTCGGTCATCATTCACCGCGACAAGTCGGCGATCCGCGGCCGCGAACTCGCCAAGAAGATGAAGGAACTCATCGAGCGCCAGATGTACGAAGTGGCGATCCAGGCAGCCATCGGTTCCAAGATCGTGGCGCGTGAATCGCTCTCGGCACTTCGCAAGAACGTCACGGCCAAGTGCTACGGCGGCGACATTTCGCGCAAGCGCAAGCTCCTCGAAAAGCAAAAGGAGGGCAAAAAGCGCATGAAGCAGATCGGCACGGTCGAAATCCCGCAGGAAGCCTTCCTTGCGGTCCTCAAGGTGGACTGAGTCCCGATGCGCAAGGCCACGCGATCCATCCTCAAGCAATACCTCCTGACCCTGACCCTCACGATCCTTGCTGCGCTGGCCTTCAGGAACTTTGTCCTGGAGCCTTACCGCATCCCGAGCTCCCGCCTCCAAAGCGAACTCCAGCCTGGCGATTACGTCCTGGTCTGGAAGCCAGGCTACAGCTGGGGCGGGATGGACCCCCGACCAGGCGAAGTTTTACTTTTCCGATCCTCGGACTCGAGCTTCAAGGTCAAAGTCATGAGGCTTGAGGCCATCGAGCCCGACGGGCGCCTCCGCATGAAGCAGGATGCCGGATTCCCGACCGAGGAGCTCGTGAACCGCGACGCGGTGCTGGGGAAGGCCTGGCTGATCTGGCTCTCGATCGAACCCCTGAGGGAAGATCAAAAGAACTGGCTTTCACGCTTGAGATTGGAACGCGTCTTTAAGAAAGTAGGCACGTGACTCGCTCGCTGCTCTCCATCGCCGAGCTTCCCGAATCTGATCTCAGGTCACTGCTTTCCCAATCGCTCCACTTCTTCAATCACCCCTCCCCGGCATCGAAGCCCCTGGCCAGCAAAACCATCTCGCTGCTCTTCTACGAAAACTCCACTCGGACGAGGATCTCGTTTGAGAACGCCGTGCGCGCCCTCGGAGGCCAGCCCCAGTCACTCGCCATCGGTGCCTCGAGCGTCCAAAAAGGCGAGACCCTCGCCGACACTGCCCTCAACCTCGTGGCGCTCGGAGCTGCAGGCTTTGTACTGCGTCATGGCGTGGCGGGCGCAGCTCATATCGTCCGCAATGCTGTGAGCTGTCCGGTGATCAACGCGGGTGATGGCCTTCATGCCCACCCCTCGCAGGCGCTGCTCGATGCATCCACCCTCCTGCGGCATTGGAAGATCGACCCGATGGCTTCGCAAAAACCCTTGGCGGGCAAATCCCTCCTGATCCTTGGGGACATCCGCCATAGCCGCGTAGCGAGATCCAACATGGAGCTCCTGCCCAGGCTGGGAGCCCGAGTGTACATCTCAGGACCGGGAACCCTCCTGCCCTCGGATGAGGAACTCACGGGATTTCCGGGGATCGAGCGAGTGAATTTTCCAGACCGCCTGCTTCCCGAAGTGGATGCAGTCATGGGCCTCCGGCTCCAGACCGAGCGGCAGACCCGAGGATTCATCCCCTCTTTGGGGGAATACCGGAAATTCTGGGGACTCACCGTCGCGCGCATGGAACAGCTCAGGAAGAGTGCCGTCATCCTGCATCCCGGTCCCGCCAACCCCGGAGTCGAGGTCGACCTCGAAGCCATGCACGACCCACGCTCGCTGATCCTCGATCAGGTCAAGATGGGGGTTGCCGCGCGGATGGCGATCCTCGAGTGGTGCTTTGGAGGATCTGCGTGAGTTTTCCGGTGAGTTTCAAAACGATCCCCCAGCAAGAGATGATTTTTCGCAACGCTCGTCTGCTCCATGCTCAGGACGAGTCCGGCATGGATCTCTGGATCAGGGGCGGAAGAGTGCACGCCATTGAACGCTCCGGGGTCATTCCGACTGGAAAGGCGGGATCCCAGGCCGAAAGGGATTGCCAGGGCCTTTGGATCCTCCCCGGACTCGTGGATGCCCATGTCCATCTGCGGGAGCCAGGACTGGAGCACAAGGAGACCATCGCATCGGGTACGGCAGCTTCCGTTGCGGGTGGATTCACGACGGTGGCCTGCATGGCCAACACCAAGCCCGTCAATGACACGGCCGCCATCACGCGCTCCATCCTCGCGCAAGCAGCCCAAACCGCAGCTTGTCGCGTTCAGGTCGTAGGAGCGATCACGCAGGGACTCCAGGGCAAGCAGCTGGCCGAACTCGGAAGCATGATCGAGGCGGGGGCCGTCGCCTTGAGTGATGACGGTATGCCGGTGATGGACAGTGCCTTGATGAGGCACGCCATGGACTACGCCAAGAGCTTCAATGTGCCGATCATCTCGCACGCAGAGGACCTGCACCTCTCCCACGGCGGCTGCATGCATGAAGGGGCTCACTCGTTCAAGCTTGGCTTGCCGGGAATTCCAGCCGCATCCGAGGAAATCGCCGTGGCACGTGACATTGCCCTATGCCGCCTCACGGGAGTGCGCCTCCACATTGCACACATCTCGACCCGGCAGGCTCTTGCACTGGTCCGCACGGCCAAGCGCGAGGGACTCCCCATCACGGCAGAGGTCACGCCCCACCACCTGAGCCTGACGGATGCCTGCTGGGAAAGTTACTCCACTGCCTGCAAGATGAACCCGCCGCTTCGCACCCGGGAGGACGTGGAAGCCCTGATCGAAGGACTCGCCGACGGGACGATCGACCTGATTGCCACCGATCATGCCCCTCATGCAGTCCACGAAAAAGCCGAGGATGCACTGACGGCACCCAACGGAGTGATCGGGCTCCAAACGGCCATCCCCCTGACCCTCGAAACGGTCCATGCGGGTCGCGTCGCGCCACTCAGATGGGCTCAATCCCTCACGAGCTCGCCCGCACGGATGCTCGGACTGGATGCCGGCAGGCTTGAAGTCGGTGGACTGGCAGATCTCTGCATCATCAATCCACTGCTGGAATGGACTTGGAATGCGGTTGAAAATCACTCCCTCAGCAGCAACATTCCCCCTTTTCAACTCCGCGGCAAGAGCGCTCCTCCTCTCAGGGGCAAGGTCGCCATGACCTGGCTTGAAGGTCGAAAAGTCTTCGAGGACCGCCCGCGATGAAGACCACTCCAGGAATCCTGATCCTGCAGGACGGAACGGAATTCGAGGGAACACTGGTCGGGTCCGCGACCCAGTGGGAAAAATACCTGGGCTTTGGAGAAGTCGTCTTCAATACGGGGATGTCGGGCTACCAGGAGATCCTCACGGATCCCTCCTACGCAGGCCAGATGATCGTGATGACCCTTCCCCACCTCGGAAACACGGGGATCAACCCAGTCGACTGGGAAAGCGGAGCCATCCACGCCTCCGGCTTCATCATCCATGACCTGTCGGAGGACAGCCCGCACTGGGAGAAAACCTCCACCTTGATCGAGCTCCTGATCGAGCAAAAGATCCCGGTACTGACAGGCATCGAAACCCGCGCCCTCACCCGCAAGCTTCGCTCCACGGGAGTCACCCGCGGGATCATTGCTTCAAAGGGCGACTCGCAAAAGGCGAGGAGCTTCCTCCACTCACCCTCCGTTCCCCACGCAGACCAGGTCGACTGGCTTTCGCGCATCACCCAGCCCAAGACCGTGACCCGGGCGGCACCCTCCGAAAACCGATACCGTGTGGCCGTGCTGGATTTTGGGATCAAGATGGGGTTGGTTCGCGAGCTCGAAAAGCGGGGCTGCGCACTCACTGTCATTCCAGCGCATTTGGACTGTGCGTCGATCATTCGAGAAGTCGAGAGCATCCAGCCGGACGGACTCTTCCTCTCCAACGGCCCCGGCGATCCTTCGATGGCCACACAGGCGACCGAGGCCCTCCGCCAGCTCCTCGGAAAACTGCCGATTTTTGGTGTCTGCATGGGGCACCAGGTGCTTGCGCAGGCCCTCGGGGGCAAGACCTACAAGCTCAAGTTCGGACATCGCGGCGCGAACCAACCCGTGCTCAACCACGAGACAGGCCGGGTGGAGATCAGCTCGCACAACCACGGTTACGCCGCGGATGCCTCAAGCCTCCCGCCCTCGGTCGAGGTCACGCACATCCATCTCAACGACAATTCAGTTGAAGGGCTCAGATGGAAAGCACCCGAGGGCCTTGCCCCGGCCTTCTCCGTGCAATACCATCCCGAAGCGAGTCCGGGACCGCATGATTCAGCTTCGTGCTTTGACCGATTCGTCTCGGACATCGCTTCAGGAAAAAAGAAGACCCAGCCATGATGTATCAAAAGTACCTCGACCCGATCATCGAAGAGTTCACGACGGGCGAGTACTACCCAGAGGTTTACAAGGCCAAGCACGAGTTCTTCGAAAAGGCCGGGATCGTCTACGAGGACGACGTCGAATTCGAACAGCGCATGTGCATCTTCATGGATTGGTACCTGTTCGAACGTGACCTTCCGGGCGTCGACCTGCCTCCCATCAAATACTTTTTCCGCAAGAACAAGGACCGCTTCTCCAACGAAGAGCTCGCCATCTATGGCGACTTCTGCCGGACGGTCCATTCCATCTTCCGCCTCAAGCGCACGACCTGGTTCAGCCAGGGACTGGTGGTCCAGGACCTTTTTTCCAAAAAGTCGCACACCGTGAATGACACGGATGTGAACCAGGGCTTTACGCGCGGCGACGTATTCGAAGCCCGCCTGATCCCGTTCAGGGGAACGTTTGAGTTCTCGCGGGGCTTTTGCTTCCATCCCGTCGAGATGGCTTCCTTCATCGAGGGCGAAATTGAGAAGGTGCGTCATCAGGACCGCGGGCGGCAGACCAAGCTGATCCTCCAGCTGGCGTCCATGAAGCTCAAACACCTGCGCTTCCAGCACATTGACATCAAGCGCATCTACAGCCTGGAATCAAAATTCTAACGCTGTTGCAAAAAACACCAGTGTTGCACGCAACAGCAGGCAGCCCCGTTTCTCAGTAAAAAATTTGCTCGGCTCCCCGAAGCGGTTCTTAATCAGGGCAAAGGAGATCTCTATATGAAGAAGATCATTGTTGCTCTGTTCGCTATGTCCTCCATGGTTGCTTTCGCAAACGAAACCGCTCCGGCTGCTGCTCACGGCACCACCGAAGCTGCTGCAACCACCACCACCGAAGCTCCGAAGGCCGAAAAGAAGGCCAAGAAGGCTAAAAAGAAGGCAAAGAAGGAAGCTGCCAAGGCCGAAGCTCATGGCGATGCCCATGGCGAAGCTGCCCACGGCGAAGCTGCCAAGCACTAAGAGCTCGCTTTTCACGCTCTAGACCCCCGGTGGGAGATCCCCATCGGGGGTTTGTTTTTTTGGGGTTCCGACACCCGCCGTCGGCGGGTATGATCCGGTCTCCGCATGGCCTCCCCAAACCTCTTCCTCTCACGCCCCAAAAAGATCCTGGCCCTCAAGCTGAGGTCGATGGGCGACACGATGCTCCTGAGCGCCTCGCTTGACGCCCTCAAAGAGGCCTACCCCGAGACCCAGATCCATGTGGCGGTGGCCACGCCCTGGGCTCCACTCTTCATCCACCACCCGGCCGTGAGTCGCATCTGGCCCGTGGATCGCCATCAGGACAAGATCGCCCGCGGCAAGGCCATTGCGCGCGCCGCCCTGGCCCTTCGCAAAGAAGGCTTCGATGCGGTCCTGAACTTCCACGCGAGCCCCTCGAGCGCGACCCTTGCCTTTGCCACGGGCGCTCGAGTGCGTGCGATCCATTTCCATTCCGGCAACTCCAAGAACCGATATTCGACCCTCGAGATCCCGGATCGTGGAGCCATCAAGACGATCCTCGAAAAGGACCTCGATACCGTGCGCTCACTGGGCGTGAGCGTCGACAGCACGAAGTACCAGACCTCGATCCACCTCAAACCCTCTGAAAAGAACGAAGCCTTCCAGCTCCTCGAAGGAATGGGCCTCAAAAGGCCCATCCTGGCTCTTGGACTCGGGGCCACTCGTCCCACCAAGCATTGGGGCGAAGAACGCTTCGCCGAGCTCGCCATGGGCTGGACGGCCAAAACCTCGGGAGGAGTATTGCTGCTCACCGGCCCCGGTGAAGAAAGCCGGGCACAGGAAATCCTCAAGCGGCTCGGTCAGGCCGGAGGCAGCGCTCGCACGGCCCACCTCCACAATGCCCCCCTCAGGATGCTTGCCTCTTGCCTCAGCCAATGCGCACTTTACGCGGGTAACGATTGCGGGCCCAAGCATGTGGCCGCAGCGGCAGGCGTTCCTACCGTCACGCTTTTTGGCCCTGAATCCCCCGACCAGTGGCACCACTACTCGCGCGAGCGCCACCCCTACTTTTACCAACCGGATCTCGCCTGCCGCAAAGACGCACTCCCGGGAATGCCGGCTTGGTGCCTGCTCCAGAGCTGCGAGATCGAAAAGCACAAGTGCATGCAGGGAATCGCGGCCTCAAGCGTGCTTGAGACCTGCCTCAAATGGAGCACCTGATTGAAGGTCTCCGGGTTCTTCATCGTCAGGCACGGGACCAAGTTTGACTATCCCTACCTCGAATCGCTCCGCTCCGTCCTGCCCGTGGTCGACGAGCTGGTGATCAATGTGGGAATTGGCGAGGACTCAACCCTTGCCGAGATCCAGAAGTTTGCGCGCGAAGAGGGCCAGGGCAAGGTCATGATCTTCGAGAGCCACTGGCCGCTCGATGACCCTGAAAAGCGCAAGGGAGGCAGGATCCTCTCCGAACAGACGAACCTCGCACTCGATCGTTGCACGGGCGATTGGTGCATCTACATCCAGGCCGACGAAGTCCTGCACGAAGACGACTACCCGGCCCTCAAGCAGGCACTTGCCGAAGCACAGTCGCGCCCTGAAGTGGATGGACTCCTGTTTGACTACCGCCACCTCTACGGAAGCTTTGATGTGATCCAGCAATCGCGAAGCGCCTATCGCCGCGAGGTCCGCGCGATCCGCCGCTCTTCGGGAGCCAGGAGCGTGGGTGATGCCCAGAGCTTTAGGCTCGCCGATGGCTCAAAGCCATGCGTGATCCTTTCGGGCGCCCGCATCTTCCACTATGGCTGGGTCAGGACACCTGACGCCATGAAGGAAAAGACCACCTTCATGGATACGCTTTATCACGGGGCGCAGTCTTCAGGAGCGGGACCCGCGACCGGGAACAACTACCAGTACAAGCGCTTCTGGGGTCTCAAACGCTTCAAGGAAACCCATCCTGCAGTGATGCACGACCGCATCAGCGTTCGAAACTGGAATTGGGATCTCGAGAACTCCCCCATGAATCTTGGAAAGAAAGACCTGACCAAGATCCCGCTCGATCTATTCGAGTCGCTCACCGGAATCCGCCTTTTTGAGTACCGGTCCTACCGGCTGGTGCCGCGATGAGCACCAGACCAACCACCATGACCAAGGCCACCCTGATGGTCACGACCTACGAGATGCCCAGGCATCTGGAGCTCGTTTGTGCGGGGATCCTCAGGCAATCCACCCGCGATTTTGAGCTCGTGATCTGTGACGACGGCTCGGGACCGGAGACTCGAGAATTCATCGAGAGCTTTTCGACTCGGTTCGAGGAGGCTTTTGGCAGGCCCGTGATCCACGTCTGGCAGGAGCATGCAGGTTTCCGCAAATGCCGAATCCTCAACGAAGGCATGCGCAAGTCTTCGGGTGAAATCTTGGTTTTCCTGGATGGCGACTGCGTGCCCCACCGGGATTTTGTCCGCGACCATATCGAACAGTCAGCCGACGGGCACTACCTTGCCGGAAGGCGCGTGGAGCTCGGTGAGAAATTCAGTGCGGGACTCACTATCGAAAAGATCGAGTCAGGATTTTTGGATCGCCCTTCGCTTGCCCTGCTCGTGAGTGGAATGCAGGGCGACTCGGAATTCACCAACCGCTCCCTGCGAGTGACCCAGCCGTGGCTCCGCGAGCGCCTCGGGATGACCCGGGTGACCGACCTCAAGGGCTGCAACTACTCGGTTTCGAGACGGGATCTCGAAGCCGTGAACGGCTTTGATGAAGCGTACGAAGGCTACGGACGCGAGGACACGGATATCGAGCTCAGGCTCCAGCACCTGGGACTCAGGATCAAGTCGCTCAAGGGGCTCGCACTCCAGTACCATGTCTGGCATCCGCGCCGCAGCTTCACTCCTGCAAACGACAATCGTCTCGAAGAGCTCAAGGCATCCAAACGCATCCGCTGCGCCAACGGGCTGGTCAAAGAATAGCTGCTGACCAAGCGCTTATCGACGACCCACGCCGACGTAGTCAAAGCCGTGTTTCTTGAGCAATGCCGGATCAAAGATGTTTCGGCCATCCATGATCTTGGGCTGCTTGAGGAGCTTTTTGACCTGCGACCAGTCGGGGTTGCGGAACTCATTCCACTCGGTCAGGAGTACGAGTCCGTCGGCTCCATCGATTGCTTCGTAAGCTGACTCGCAGTAGCGGCAATCCACACCCTCTGCGATGAGCTTGCGAGCCTGCTCCATGGCCACGGGATCAAACACCCGGACCTTGGCGCCGCGGGCGCGCAGTGCTTCGGTCACGGTGATGGCTGGAGCTTCGCGCATGTCATCGGTGTTGGGCTTGAAGGCCAGGCCCCAGATCCCAAACGTGAGGCCCGAAACACCCTTGGGGTACTTGGATTCAATGAGCTTCACGAAATAGTCGCGCTGCGACTGGTTGGCAGCCTCGGCAGCTTCGACGATTCCAAATGAAATGCCCTTGGACTGGGCCTGGGTCACGAGTGCCGAGACATCCTTGGGAAAGCAGGAGCCGCCATAGCCCACGCCGGCATACAAGAAGTGCCTTCCAATGCGCTGGTCGGTGGCCATGCCCTTTCGGATCCACTCAATGTCGCCGCCAAATGCGTCGGCAACGCGCGCGAGCTCGTTCATGAAGCTGATGCGCGTGGCGAGAAAAGAATTGCAGGCATACTTGGTGAGCTCGGCAGAGACGGCGTCCATCCGAATGACGGGATTTCCCTGCCTCACAAACGGTGCATAGAGCTGTGCCATGAGATCAAAGGCACGGTCACTCGAGGTTCCGATCACGACGCGATCGGGCTTCAAAAAATCATCGACTGCCGTACCCTCTTTCAAAAATTCAGGATTGCTCACCACGTCGAAGGGCTCGCTCGTGACGGCCGAAACCCACTCGGTGACCTGCTTTTGGGAGCCCACCGGGACGGTCGACTTGTTGACCAGCACCCGATAGCCCGTGCGGGCCTCCTTCATCGCGGTGGCCACCTGCTCGACGGCGGCCTTGAGGTACTTCATCTCAGGAGTGCCATCCTCGCGCGCCGGGGTCCCTACTGCCAAAAAGACCACTTCGCAGGCCTTGACCGCCTCGGCGGTAGACGTCGTGAAATGAATTCGCTTTCGGTCCCAGGCGCGGGTGACCAGCTCTTCGAGCCCCGGCTCGTAGATGGGGATGACCCCCTTTTTGAGGGCCTCGATCTTGGCGGGATCGTGGTCGACGCACACGACGTCGTTCCCTGAGTCGGCAAAGCAGGCGCCCGCCACCAAACCTACGTAACCCGTCCCGATCACAGCGACTTTCATGGCTTGGTTTCTCCCAAAAAGGCCCCCGCTGTGCTAGCAAAAACTCATGTCCACTCCGAGGCTCTCCGCCACGATCATCGCCCTCAATGAGGCCGAAAAGTTGGGTCAAACCCTCGAGGCACTCCGCTTTGCCGATGAGATCATTGTTGTCGATTCGGGCAGTACGGACGGGACCCAGGAGATTGCCAAAAAGCACGGAGCCAGGGTCGTGAGCCAGCCCTGGCTCGGATTTGGAAAGCAAAAGAACTTTGCCGCATCGCAGGCTTCACACGACTGGATCCTCAACATCGATGCCGACGAGGTCGTGCCCCCGGAACTCGCCTCGGAAATCCAGTCCTGGCTCAGGCAGCAGGCGGCCGTGGCTCCCCTGGGAGCACCCGCCGGCATCCTTGCCATCCCTCGAAAGACCTTTTACCGGGGCCAGTGGATCCGCTTTGGCGGCTGGTACCCTAACGCAGTCAAGCGGCTCGGACATCGCGCCCACAGCCGGTGGTCGGAGCCTGCCCTCCATGAGTCACTGGAGGGCGAAGGGGTCGTGACGGTCGCCTCCCAGCCCATGCTCCACTACTCATTTGATTCGATCACCGACCAGATCGAAACCAATCTCAAGTACGCCCGCCATGGCTCGCGTGACCTGCATCGCAGGGGCCAGCGCTTCAGCCTGCTTCGCCTCACGCTCAAGCCCATCTCCAAGTTCCTGGAGTGCTACTTCTGGAAGCTCGGAATCCTGGACGGAAAGCTTGGGTTCATCATCGCAGTCAACGCCGCCCACAGCATGTTCCTCAAGCAGGCCTTCCTGCTCGAACAGCATGATCCGACGGAGGGAGCGCGATGAAGGTCCTGCTCATCGACAACACTCGCGACCCCGACTCGTGGGGCTCCTCGGACCTTCGCCGGGCACTCACCCTTCCGGATGGAAAACCGCAGGGAATCGCACTCACGACGCTTCGGGCTCCGCACCAGGACCTGCCTTCCGTCCAAAAACTCATGCTGTTTGACCGACTCGTGCTCTCGGGCTCGGCGACTTCCGTCAACGAGGACGGCCCATGGATCGAGGGACTCCTCGGCCTCATCCGCCAGGCAGTGGGACGCAAGCTTCCGCTCCTCGGAATCTGCTACGGGCACCAGATGCTCGCACGCGCTCTTGCAGGAAAGCAGTCCGTCCGCAGGGCTGCTGCACCCGAGATCGGATGGGCGACCATCACCCTCTCTGGCGACTCCCGCCTCACCGAAGGCCTGCCCGAGAGGTTCGAGACTTTCGCAAACCACCACGACGAAGTTTGCCAACTCCCGACGGGTGCAAGGCTACTGGCCTCATCCTCCCTGTGTCCGGTGCAGGCTTTCGAGCTTGAGGGGGCGCCTGCCTACGGGATCCAATTCCATCCCGAGCGGGACCTGGACGGCGCCGCGGAGACCTTTGCCGCCAAAAAGAGGGTCAAGCCCGCCCCCACCCTGCTGCGGCCCCATGAAGGAAAAAAACTCTACAACCCCGCCATCGCCGCCACGATCGTCAGGAACTTTTACTCCCCATGAACCACCTGAAAAAGAAACTCGGCCTCATCGCCAAGCTCATGCTCGTCGTCCTGCTGCTGGGCTTCCTGGCCAGGAAGGGCCTCCTCTCGCTCTCCGAGCTTCGAAAGATCTTTGACCACGTCGACCTGCTCGCGATCGTGATCCTCTCGACTGCGATCAACACGCTGATCGGGATCTCCCGCTGGCAACTCCTGCTCCGGGCCCAGGGCATCCAGCTTTCCTGGATCAAGACGGCCCGCCTGAACCTGATCGGGGGATTCTTCAACCTTGCCCTCCCCGGCGCCGTGAGCGGCGACCTCGTGAAGGCGTTTTATATCGCGCGCGAACACCCCGGCAAGCGAGGCCACGTGTTTGGAAGCATCCTCTTTGACCGTATCGTGGGGGTCGCAGGATTGGTGATCGTGGCAACCGTAGCCATGGTCATGGGATACGGCCCTCTGCATGAGCATCAGGTCTTCCAGGCCGTGCAGGGATTCGTTCTCCTCGCGTTTTGCGGCATGGCTTCATTTTTCGTGCTGCTTTTCTTCGTCCCAGACCGCCTTGACCCGGCAGCAGGCCTCCTGAGGCGGGCAAGCACGCGGATCCGCCAGGCGGGCTCCCTCCTGCGCATTTACGAAGGAATCCGGAACTACCACTCCCATCGCAGGATGGTGGCCAGCTCTCTGGCCCTTTCGTGCGTCATCCATGCATTGGCAGCCTCGAGCTGCATGATCTTCTTCAAAGTCCTCGAAGGATCCTCGGGAGCCTCGATCGACCCGTGGGGAATCTTCGTGGTCGTCCCGCTCGGACTTCTGGTGACCGCCGTTCCGGTTGCTCCCGCCGGAGTGGGAACCGGACATGCCGCCTTCAGCTGGCTCTTCCTCCTGCTGGGATCCAGCGCAGGCGCAAACATCTTCAGCCTGTTCGTCGTCTTCCAGCTCTTCGTGGGAGCGATCGGCGGCTGGGTCTACCTGCGCTACCGCTCCGAAATTCCCGCACAGCTCGAGGCACAGGACTCGCTCTAACCGGAGGGGATGATTTCCCCACCGCTTGATCCCAAGCTTCGCCCCTTCCAGCGCCAAGTCCTCGAACTCCTGTTCAAACCCGGGCCGGCCCACGTTCTTTGCACGGCCCCCACGGGCTCGGGCAAGAGTCTGATTTTTGAAACCGCTGCACGATTGCCGGGCGCGAGGACCCTGGTCATCTCGCCGCTCCGTGCGCTGATCCGGCAACAGATCTTGCGACTTGAATCTGCGGAGCTCATCCACCTGCCCGGCCTCGCCCGACCCGGATCGTTTTGGATCTGCACCCCGGAGGAGCTGCGCGCCCGGGCTCTCCGCGGATTCCGAGCTCCCGAGCAGACCCTGCTCGTCGTGGATGAATGCCATTGCATCGAAGAGTGGGGCTCGAAGTTCAGGCCCGAGTTCTCACTCCTGCCCGTGTTCGCACGCGCCTGGGGAGTCCGGAGATCGCTCTGGCTCTCGGCTACGCTCTCTGCCCAAGGGCGCCAACAAATTGAAAAAGATCTGGGACAGGATCTCACCCAGGTCGGGCGATTCGCACTTCATCCACAGCTCATCCTCTCGCGCCACGAAGTACCGCTCTGGGGACGCCCCACCTTCCTCAATGCGTGGTTGTCCACGAACCGGGGCCCCGGAATCGTGTTCTGCTCCTCACGCGCCCACTGCGAAGAGGTGGGAAGGCTGCTGGCCTTGAGGGCTTCATCCATGGGGGTCTGCAGGGCCGCCTCGTACCACGCAGGACTCACTCGCGAGGAACGCCTCAGCATCGAGTCGCAGGTACGCGACCGCCGGATCCATTGGATCTCGGCGACGAGCGCATTTGGGATGGGAATGGATTTTCCGCACTTCGAGTGGGTGCTGCTCTGGGAGCCTCCCTACACTCTCCTCAGCCTGACGCAGATGCTGGGCCGGGCAGGCCGTTCTCCCGAGGCAAACCCCCGAGCTGCACTCCTCTGGGATGGGCGCGAGCTCGAGCAGGCAGTGAGGCGGGACCCGAAAAATGGCGCGGAAATTCGAGATTTTTATCGAACTACCGAAGAGCCCCAGGTCGGACTTGGGCGAAATTTCCTCTAATTCCCAATAGTTGTAAAATTTGGTCAGTTTTCCCGGGAAAAGCGCATTTTTGGATTGGCAAATATTTAATTTAATTTAACACTAATAAAAGAAGTTATGTTTTTACTCTTGCGATCCACCTCCTCTTTCCTCCTCCAAAAACGGGCCCGCCCGGTCGCCGTCGTGCTGGCCTGCCTGTGGATCGGGGGATGCGGCAAGGGGGCAGGGAAAATTCCGGGGCTCGAACACTTCAACGCCCAGATCCTCGAAAAGCAGCTATCGGTGAGTTTTGTCTCCACCGTCCTCAACACCGACATCGGGCTCAGCTTTCCCATTCCGGGTTTGGAGGGCGCGACACTCGGCCTGGGCCCCGACCTCCAGAGTGATGGGACGCTGTTCCAGTTCACGATCCCGCTCAAAAGCCTCCTTAAAGGCACCCAGGGCGTGCCGCTATCAGGCCTCCCGGATGGCAGGCCGCTTCCCGGAGTGATCACCGGAAGGCTCCCGCGCTGGGACTTCACGGCGGACCGCACGCAGGTCAGCCTTTACCTCTCATCTGATGCCTTCGGACTTTTCGTCCCCCTTCGCTTCCTCGACCAGGCGGGAGCCACGCTTCCCTTCATGGTGTCCGTCCAGATCAAGGACGATCGAGGCAACCCATTGGGCAAGGCCTTCGCACTTCCTGCCGCCACAAGCGGCAAGGGGAGCGGAATCTTCGTCCTCATTCCCGCGCCCGGAAGTAGTGCACGTGCGCAGGACTCCAACCAGCACTAGGAGAGCAGTACCCGTATGCAGTATCTCAGGAACTTGCGTCCCTCAGTGACCAGATCCCTCATGAGCACCCTTCTCGCCCTTTCAGCGCTCACGTTCGCGACCCCCGGTTGCGGCAAGGGATCTGGAAAGAACATCAAGATTCCCGGCGTCGACGGCCCGCGCGTGGCATTCGTCGATAACAAGATGACCCTCTGGGTGGTCGTGCAGGGGCTGGCCATCGACATCGGCGCAAGAGTGCAGATCCCGCACACTGCCAACAGCTTCCTCGAAGTGGGCCCGGACCTTCAGTCCAACGGAAGCCTCTTCAGCATCGGGATCGACATCGCCGACATCAAGAAGCTCTCCGGAAACGGAGTGAATGTTCTCGACCCGCTCACGCTCCCCGGAGGTCGGCCGCTTCCCGGCATCACCGAAGGCTTCCTCCCGGGCGTCGCAGTGCAGGTACCGAGGTGGAAGGACGTGGCGTTCTACTTCGGATCGAAGGTTTTTGGCGTCTTCATGCCCGTCAAGATGGGCGTCAAAGATTTGATTGCGACCTATCGCTTCTACTCTGACCAGGGAGTTCGCATCGGAAACCTCTCGCTCGTGGGCCAGGATGCATCTGGAGGCAACTCCGGGTTCCTGATGCTCATCGACCTGAGTGGAGCCGTAGGCAATATTGTTGCCAACGCCAGAATATAAACAGACGAGATCACTCGCAAAAACAGCATGAATTGCCGCGATGGGCCGCTCGATTTTCTCGGGCGGCCCATTCCGTCTGCGGTTCGAATCATGCTAGTCTAAACGACATTCGACATTCGGGGTTTTGAGGGAGTTTCGTTTCCATGGATGGCAGCGAGGTTCCGAACTGAGAATCCCGGCAGTCTTCAAACACCCAGCATTGCGCTCTCACGGAGGAGAACCATGCGTCAGTTGTTCCAAATGGCAGTACCGGCAATCCTGTCGGCAATCGTAACCATCACCAACGCCTCGGCAGCCACGGCTCCGAAGGTCCAGCAGGAGTCCAAGCAGGACCTCAAGGAGTGGACGGTTCTCGTGTTCCTCAATGGACACAACAACCTCGACTACTTCGGCTCCAAGGACGTCAACGAAATGGAACAGGTGGGCTCCACCGACCAGATGAACATCGTGGTCCAGTGGGCGAGCCTCGCCAACGGCAACACCAAGCGCCTTTACATCACCCAGGACACCGACACCACCAAGGTCTCCTCCGTACCGGTGGAAGAAATGTCCCCCGTGGACATGGGCGACTACCGCAACCTGGTCGAATTCATCCGCTGGGGTGCAAAGAACTTCCCCGCCAAGCGCTACTTCGTGGACGTCTGGAACCATGGCAGCGGCTGGCACAACGTGCTCAACGGCCTCAAGACGGGTCGTGGCGGGATCAGCATCAGCGACATCAGCAATGACGACCTGACCGGCAACAAGATCACCACTCTCCAGCTTGGACAGGCCATGAACGAGGCCGCACAGGCCATCGGCCAGAAGATCGAGATCTATGGAAGCGACGCCTGCCTCATGGGCATGGTCGAAGTGGCCTCCGAGATGTCGGACTCGACCCGCTACTTCGTCGGCTCCCAGGAACTCGAGCCGGGCGACGGCTGGCCCTATGACCGCGTGCTGGGAGAGATTGCGAGGAACCCTGGCATCAGCACCCCCGACTTCGGCAAGGCCTTCGTGCAGCACTATGTCGATTCCTACGGCGGCAATGGTGACCTGACCCTTTCCATGGTCGACCTCCAGCAGCTTCCGGCCGTCGAAGCCGCAGTGGCGGGCCTCGGCCAGGCCATCAACAAGCTTCCCAAGTCCGGCAAGAAGGCCGTGGGACGCGTGATCAAGGAAACGCAGGCGTTTTATTACTCCGATTACAAGGACGCGGGCGAGTTTTCGACCAAGCTCGCGGGCTACGGGATCACGCAGTTTGATCGCCGGGCCGCCGACGATCTCAAGCAGGCGCTTGCAAGCTTCACGGTCGCAAACGCCACCTCGGCGAACTACTCCCGCTCCACGGGCGTGTCGGTCTGGATCCCGAGCGAAGGCTACCAGTACACTTCGCACTCAAAGGGTTACAGCGAGCTGCAGTTCCACAAAAGAACCGGCTGGGGCGATACGCTCAAGGCGATCCTGTTCTAAAAAGCTCTCCTCCCTAGAGAGAAAAAAAAGGCCCGGGTGGCGCAAGCCGCCCGGGCCTTTTGCTTTGGAAGGAATCCATTTTCACTCGAGCTTGAACGCCTCACGTCCCGTACCCCCTGCGCCTGCCGGTGACACCGGTTTCCAGGGAACATTGGAGCAACGGGCAGGATTGGGGAGCGTTCCGGGATCATCCGCAAGGTTGAGCTGCAGCACCTCGAGCAGGTAGTTGCGCAAGGGGAGCGCAAACGGACCCAGCGGTACCCCCGGATGCTGGGCCAGGCCCTTGAACTGCACGCAGCGTCCATAGTTGACCGGGATTGCCGGAGTGATCCAGGTCGCAGGTGCACCCGCCGGATACCACTCCCCTTCGGGACCCACTCCCGGATCGAGCGCCGCCGAATGGCGGTTGAGCAGTCCCAGGGCAACTCCCCGCTGCGGAACCGTCACGTTAGAGGGGATCAAATGACTTGGATCTCCATTGATCAGCGAAGCAAGCCCGGCGGCCAGGGTGAGGTTCGAGGGGCGCGCATAGGTCGAGCTGGTCCAAGTGGTGGAGCTCGGAATTACCAACCTCCAGGGTGCAATGGGATCCCTGATCCCAGTAGGCTCAGCCACGAAAAGCACCTGCGAGATGGGCATCCTGAGCGTCGCAGGCAGGCTCGAAAAATCGGCCAACTTTCGGATCGAAATGGGATCATAGCTGCACGCCATGGCACCCCCGGCGACTCCATCGCCCATGGCTTCGAGCGCCAGGATCGGATTTCCAACCGGACCCACCTGTCGGGAGGCCTGGGAACTGACCACGGGAGGAAAAAGATGACGAACACAGGCATGGTGATCCGGGCGGTCATCGCTCGAAGGCCCGAAGGTCGTCGCATCCACCCATCGCTGCGGAGTCCCGCTGAAGTGGGACCGATTTCGTCCCAGCGAAAGGAGGCTCTCCCCACGCTTGCAAAAAAGACCGCTCACCAGCCCGGACTCATCCGACGGAAGGTCGTCCTTCCACTGCTCACGGACGATCGTACGGTTCTCGATCCGCAACTCATGGATCCTGCAGTTCTGGTCTGGAATTGAAGGTGGCGGGACGCACCTGATCTGCCAGTTGGGATTAACCGGAACATCGGCCTTAAATCTGACACCGCAGGTGCACACCACCCCCTGCTCGTCGCAATCGACACTCGCGTTCTGGATTCCAGCGCTCACGGGCGTGTAGGTCCCTCCTCCGGTTGTTGGCAACGAGCTCAACTGGGTATTTGTGGCTGCGGACCAGACCTGGATCCAACTGACCTGCTGCGACCCGGTAGGCGGAGTCTTCACCCAGCTCGTGGCAAAAATCTGCCCCTCTGCCAATGAACGCATCCTTAGGTTACCTGCATCACCCTCTACAATGGGCCTAGGAAGGGAAAGGAAAGGAGTTGGGCCGCTCATCTGCAGCACGCGACAACTCATCGCCCCGACGAGCTGCACCCCCCCCCCAAGATTCAGATTTCCCCCCGCACCACAGGACCCAACCCTCATCCGGCTCAGGGCACTCTGGCCGCGCTTGCAGATCTCAGAAGGATTCGAAATCGAAGTGGCGGGAATATCCTCCACAAGGTTAACGACGGGATTGGCCTCCTGAACAGTGAGGGGCCTGCTTCGGGTCACCGGAAAACTCGCGGCGCGGTCAAAAACATCCCAATCCCCAGGGTTCTCCTCCCTATTCCAATTCAAGCCCTCCCACTTCTCGACCTTGCTGTATTTCTTGTCGGACTGGCTCACCGGGATGAGCGAGATATCCCTGTACTGGCGCAGGACCCTTCCCGCATAGCGACGCGCATCGCTGGGGAGCAGGTCGGCATAATAAAAGCGCCCCCGACGCGTGGGAGTTACACCGTTTTTGGGATAAACCGAATGCAGGCTCGTGTCGCCAGCGATCATATTCTGGCAGGTTGAAGCGTTGCCGGGAGTCGCTTCGGAAAGATACGACTTCGGCTGAGATCCGCCCGCAGTCTCCAGTCGATTTTCATCATCAAAGTAGGGATCAAAAGGCCCACCCGCTCCGCCAGGAAAATATGCCCGATAAGGCTGGCCATTGATGGGAGTCAGCGACTCCGATGCCGAGATGTCGGCATGATTTCGGTACTTGAATCGTACCGTCCGACGAAATGCGAGCCTGCGCTCGGTGGGTCCTGACCCCGGCTCCGGGATGGAGTAGATCTTTCGATCCAGGATCTCCAGAAAATGGGAAAAGGCTTCAAGCTTGTTGGCAAGCCCCGGAGCAACAGTTGCGTCTTGTAATTGCGGCACGGGGAGCATTGGAAACTGGGCGGCCCGGTTCCCGGGCAGCAGGATCTGCGACCACTCCTGAAGCTGCGCAGGAGTCAGGTCCCTGTAGCGCTCGGTTTCGTAGACAGGAGGAGAGGCGGTCGCCCCGGTGAGGGGCTGCCTCAGTCGATAAAAGGCCTGCCCGGGGCTCCAGAGATCCGTTGTTTCTGACTCAAAAGGTACATAAATAAGTGCATCCCCCGAGCAGTTGCTTCCCGTGAAAAAGATGAGCCCCGGATCTTCGGGATTGCGCGAGGGATGGTAAGGGCGATCCACGCAAGAAAAACGGCGCGCTGACTCCACGCCCTCCTTGCGGATCTTGATGTTTGCAGCATCGCTCAACGCATAGGGGAGCAGGTTTCGGAAGGCGGGCTGGCCCGAGTCGCGCGCCTGATAGGAGGCTGCATCCCCCAAAACCGACTGGTAGGCACAATCATAATAGTAGGCTGGCTCGACGGTATCGTGGACGGAATCCACATTGCTCTTGCCCTCGGCATAGACCTGGCAACCGCGCCCCACGGATTCCGCAAGGTACTGCTTCATCACCCCCATCGCCTGCCGTCGCACGGATCGCGGGAGCACTGCGTACGTGTCCACGGCGTAGGCCCGACCCG
This sequence comes from uncultured Bacteriovorax sp., assembly GCA_964508305.1. Taxonomy (GTDB): domain Bacteria; phylum Bdellovibrionota; class UBA1018; order UBA1018; family UBA1018; genus CAIOHW01. Next base: position 104,541 of record CAZDSX010000002.1, on the reverse strand, counting down.
GCACAGGGATTCCGTTATAGGTCTCGCGCTGCTGGAGGAGGTTCGCGAACCTCGCCTTGAATACATCCGACTCCACGACCGAAGACGGGAGGTACCCAAGCATTGCCCAGATGGCTTCATCCGGCGGTCCGCCCTGCGCGTTGAGCGGACCCATCCCGCAGTAATTGAAGGTGCTAAATCCCGAAAGCAACAAAGCCACATTGTTTTTGAGCGTGGTATTTCCATTACCCGCTGCGAAGGCTGAGGACTGGTGGGCAAATCGCGGACATCGAACGAGCTGGGCTGAGCAGCTTTTTTCCTCGAACTTGAAAGGGCTGGTCGCAGGCTTGAGATCGCACTGCAGGTGAGTGGCATCATAAACAAGCGAGCGAACCAGGAAGGCGAGCGAATCCAGTGCAGCAGGATCCGACTGCCATTGGTAGCGGGTGAACGATCCACTCGGAGAGCCCGTGAACCACGCGCTGCTGACCGATGGGTTTTCCGGCACGGTGGGATAAGCCCATGCAGCGGGTGCGGCAAGGATCGGGGCAAGCAGGATCCTGATCCACAGATGGCTGAGTTTCACCGAACCACCTCCCCGCACTGGACACTGGTGGCACCGGGGGCATTTCCGACCGATGAGTAAAACTCCATCCGGTTCAACGAAGAATCCGCCACCGAGGCTGCCGAGGCTGCAAGCTGCCTGCTGTCGCGGGTGAGCTGGAAGTAGTAGCTCATTCCCCCTGTCACCTGGTTGATGCCGACTTCCATCACGTTGAGCGAAGTGATGGAGGCGTCGCACCGGGAACTCTTGAGGGTCACCCCGGAGGCGCCACCTGCAGCAAACTCATAGACCGACAAGCCGGGCCCCGTAGTGCAGGCGGAGGTCTGGCTGAAAGGCCCCCCCGCGTAGGGAAACGGCGGCTGGATGCTGAGGGTGGCCGGGGCCTTGCCACAGCAGCCAATCACGACATAGGTCGTGTTGGCCGGATCTGCGGAAGTCCCCGGATTGAAGTCGCTGCAGCTCCGGAGGTCCGCAGCGATGGTCACGGATCCTTCGCCGTAAACCTTGATTCGGCTCGCATTGGATTGCAGGGCCGGAGGAATGGTGGCCGATGGATCCTGCCTGAAGGAGACCCGCACACCTCTCTCGAAATACTTCCGGATCTGGGCACTGAAGAGGCCCAGATTCTGCTCATTTTGGGACATGACCATCTCGATCTGCTGCTTGGCCGCCACGGACCTCATCAGATCGAAGGCAAAGAGCATGACCATTCCGCCGGTGGCCATTCCAATCATGAGTTCCACGAGGGAGAACCCCGCAGGACGGATCGAGTTCATGGGCCGATCACCCCCTGCATGGAGTGGGTGCCATCGATCTGCCGCTGGCCCGGCTGGTTGGGCACCGGTTTGAACACGGAGGTCCGGATGGTGTACTCCACCACGCTCGAGGAGATCGAGGTGGGCGGCAACTGCGTCACGCAGAGGTAGTTGATCTGGATCCTGGCGCAGCCGTTCCAAACCGATTGGGTGTTGCCCTTGCCGAACGTGACGTTGATGAAGGTCCCCTGGGTGCAGCGAACCCTACAGTAGCCGCCAAAATTGGCCCGATCTTCGATGCAAACTCCCGAAGTGGCATTGGCCATGGCGGGATTGGAACAGAGCATGACCCCACAGGGTCCCTGCGAGTCATTCATCACGCCATCGAGTGAGTCATCCGCCTTGAGGCATTCGCTGATCGGCACATCCTGAACATTGGCGTTTGGGAGGGCCGAGTAGTTGGCCAGAGGGGGTTCGTTGGCAGGCCGGTTGGGGATTCCCGCCTCATCGATCTGGACGCTCGAAAAGCAGGCATAGGTCGAGCGGTACTTGTTGCAGCGGGGCGGGCCGCAGGGCTGGACATTGCCCTTTCCATAGGTGCACAGGATGGGCGGCTGGGGTTCGATGCAGGTATCGAGGCAGGAGTTGGGGACAAACTCCTCTCCAAAACGGCAAAAGTGGTTGGGTGGCGGGCCTGCGCCTACCTCACCTCCCGGAGCCGACGGGGGGGTGGTCAGCCGGGTCCGGCACGCTCCGTAGTTCGGAGAGTACACGGCAATCGACGGCCACGGTGCGGCAGTGGCGTTTCGACCGTCAGTGGGAGGACATCTGCACTCGACATTGTCGAGCGTCAGCACGCGCTGTCGCCTCGCCGGAACGCTCGTGGTCATCTGACGGGACTTGAGCGACACCCCGCTCTCCACCAATCGGTCGGCATTGCCGAAGTCCTTGAGAGTGAACTCCTTTTGGAGCAGTGCCGCGCCCAGCGGCGAGCCCACGAGCATCAAATCCGCCACGGCCACGGGATTGCCATTGGGAGGCGGAAGCGCGGGGTTGGTGGATGGCGGCTGATAAAGCACACCCGAAAGGGTCCGAGCCGCAAAGGGCCGGGTGAGCTCCTCGAAGCAGTTGTAGTTGACCTGGCCTCGACCGTAGAGATGCCCGTTGTGGGCTTCCTCCGTCAGGCCGATCTGCGCATTCCACGATCCTGAGCCCTTCAGTGCGGCGGGGTAGGTCCTGGAGCGATGGCTGGTCGGGGTGGCACTGCAGGAGCCCGAGTTGCTCAATCCAGTCGATCCATGGCAGGTCATGCAGCCGGCTGCAGCCAATTTCGGACGGATCGTGGAATCAAAGTAGGTCTGGTCCAGTTCAAGCTGGCTTTGAGAGATGGCTGCCTTGCTCCGAGAGGCCCACTCCAGGGTGGCGTCGGAGAGTTCCTTCCAGTTCTGGAGTGCCTGCCCGAAAGTCATCCCGAGACCGGCCAACTGCTGGCCGGACTGCAGTTGCACGTTCACGCAGTTGTCCCCCGACAAGCTGGAGTAGGGATGTGGGTAACAAAAGCCCGTCGCAGATGGCGGCTGGGCCTGCAGCGCCAGTTTAGAGGCCACGACAGCCTGGCTCTTGGGAATCGCCTCCGCCCATGCCGATACGGCGCGGTGCTCGATGACGGCCGCGAGCAGGGAGCTCGCCCTCTTTCGCAGCTGGATGTCTCCACTCTGGGAGCTGAACCAAATCACGGCCAGCACGCTGAGGACCCCAAGCGAGATGACGGTCTCCAAAACCGAGAAGCCCCCGACCGACCGGCTTTTTGAACTGCACACTGAGTAGACCACTTGAATCTTCAATCTTATCTTCACCGGGCCTCCCATGGAATGCGTCCCAAAGGACACACATCGCGAATTGTGCCCGGATCACAAGGTAAAAAAATGTTACCCTTCTCTGACAGATGCCAAACGGGGATCGGAAGTTCCAAGACCAATCAGGCAAGACGCTGATCGCCGTGATGCTCACGGCGGGGCTGATGGCCTCTGCGCTCGCCTACATGGGACAGTCCAAACTCCAAGCCATGAAGGCGGCGATCCAGTTCTCGAACGCACACTGGAAGTCCGCCCTCCTCCGGAGCGTCTCGGCCCGGGCGGTCGCCGACCTCAAGCAGATCCTCAAGACCAGCCCCACCTGCAACCTGAACCAGCTGCTCGTTTCGGCCTCCACCACGGCTGTGTGGAGGTCGTTGCGACCCAACCACTATCCGAAGGAGTGGTTCCAATTCAGGCTCGTGGATGAGGACGGCCAGGAGCTCCCGGATTTCGTCGCACCGGAATCGGATCCGGGAGTCTGGATCACCAACACCACGGCTGGAGGAATGGCGCTGCCGGCCGGGAAGTACATGGTCCATGTGCGCATGGACATCTGCAAGAAGATGGTCTCGCGCACTTATCGAAGCTCACCCTCCTCCGATCAACCCACGAATCCCGCTGAGGCGGCTCGATGGACAAACCATCGGAACTCGGTTGCCCTCCAGTGTGTCGGCAGTCCCTGCAACGAGACCCCGCAGAGCAGCCCGGCAGTCGATGGTCTCGGGGGCCCCTGGGCTCCGGCCTGTCCGGCCGGAGAACTCCAGCGCATCAGCTCCTCGCAGGTCTTCGACATCAACGCCGAGAGATCGATCTTCACAGTCTATTTCGATGCCTCACTCCTGACCAACCTCGCATTCTCCGAACCCACCTCCGAGAATGCCATCGATTCGGAAGAGCAGATCGGGCCGGTCAGCCCTCCGGCCACTTCGACCAATCCATTTGAATCCTCTGGAGCCGAGACGATGCGCGCCACGGGGAGCAACCACTGGGTTGCCGGATGCGGCTCAAACTGCCGCACCCTCTCGCTTGCCTACCAGGTGAGGGACACCCTGAAGAACCTGGACCCCTGCTCGGACATCGCCGCCTACGCCGTCGGGGGCGTGCCCTCCTCCAACCCGAATTTCACGACCAATCCCGCCCAGCCCATCTCCCGGCTATGGCCGACCACCACCCAGCCGCCCGCCTCCTGCATGCCACCCCAGCCGGTCCTCGTGGCGGCGGACCGTGCACCCTACCTCCGCCTCGACTCGGACTGCCTGACCGGCTACATCCAGCAAAGCCTCACGACCTGGGCAAACAACCAACGGGCCGGTGGAATCGGGGAACAGTACTCGTTCAAGTCGGTGATCGAGCACTACATCGGTGAAACCGGTGCGCTCGGGGGAGTGGGCAGCGCCCGCCACAAGCTCCTGGTCTGGGTCTCGGACGGATTCAACATGGGAACGGTTCCCTCGGGAGCGGACGGGGTCGCCTCCAATGACATCCTGAGGCTCACCCGGAGCCACGTCTACCTCGACCAGCCCTGCGGTGCAGGGTCACCTTCCACGGGATATCTGGACTATCAAAACTCGGGAAGCTTCTTTGCAGGAAAGCTCATCGCCGTGGGAGACCTGGTTTACTCGGCTCCAGCTGCCGGACCGGGAACCTCCGCCTCTCCCTTCATCCCCCAGGGAGTCATCGATTCGAGGACGGGCGCTTGCGTGAACATTACCTACAATCCCAATGATCCGGCCTCGGCTCCGCCGGAACAGTACCAGGCGTTCCTGCAAAAGCCCGTTCAGGTGACTCGCGCCACGCAGGCGGGTCAGCCCATGACGGTGAGCAAGCTTTTCCAGTCAGGATTCACTCCCACCTCCCTGCTTGCCCAGCAGCGTAGTGCAGAACTTTCCCCACTCAGCATCTCGCCTGCAAAGCTGCTGCTTTTTCCCCTTTCCATCACGGACCTGGATGAGAGCAACCTTGGGTTTGCGGCCACAGGCTCAACCAACTCAAGGCGGATGTACCAGCTTCAGTACAACATGACCCACGGCTATACCGAGACCCTTGCCTCACACCTTTACCTGATGCCGCGGATCTCCTCCCAAAAGTTCGACGACGGAGTGGAGACGCTGGGGATCAACCAGGTCACCACCGGCCCCTGAGGTTCCAAGATTCGATGCACTCACGATGGCACGGGATCGACCTGATCAGGCTCACCGCCTTCGTTGCCGTGGCCATCTTCCACTTCACCCACTGGGCCTGGTACGCGCCGGGCGTGCCCAGTGGAGTCGGCTCCCTGGTCTGGCGCTGGGCGGAGCCCTACGCAAGGGCCCTTTCATTTAGTGGTTTCACGCTTTGCTGGATCTACGCGTTCCTCGTCGGATGGAAAAAACCCAGGCTCCCCCAGAACATCGGAACACTTGGCGCCCTGCTGCTGGCTTGGTGGGCCTTCTCGGCGATGAACTGGCTCTCCGAGGACGACAAAAGGATCTTCTGGGTCTGGGACATTTATCCGCTCCTGATCGTGTCCATTGCGAGCGCCTGCTGGATAGGGAGCCGATCACTTCGATCCGCACAGGCATTGGGAATCTTCGGCATTCTGCTGGTCGTTGGATGGCTGGGAGTGAAGGGGCACGAGTGGAGCATCTGGGACGGGCTCCCCCTGGTGCTCCGCCAGGCGTGGGTGGGCGAATGTCGCAATGAGGATCTCGCCGACTGGCCACTGCTTCCGTGGACGGGCTGGATTTGGGCGGCTTATGCGTGCGGAAGATGGACCTCCGACCCACCGGCCCGCGGCCTGGAAATCCGACGGCGTGAAGCGCTTGCCTGGACGGGGATGCTGGTTTTTTCCGTGGCCTGGCTTTTCATCCAAGGATCGGTCTTTTTTGGAATCCGACTGGGTCCGCACTTTGCCTGCGAAAGCTTCAGGACCACGGCCCTGGATTTTATCGCCCACCTGGCGTGGCCTCTTGCAGCCATGCGGATCTCGATCGACCCGCGGGTGCAATCCCGGCTCGCAGCCCTCGCCTTGTCCCGCGGAATCTCGGCCCTCCATCTCTCGCAGCACTTTGGACTGGCCTACTTCGTGAGTTATGCGCTTACTGCACTCGCGCATGCATTGATTCCGATTCAAATGGCGAGAGACGAGTTCACCCCAGCCGTCCTCGTGCTGGCGGTGCTTCCTGCCACCGAGCTCATCCTGCGGATGTCCACCCCGCTCGCTTCAAGAATCCGCTCCCCCTCCCGCTCCCCGATCCTTGCCCTATTGATGATCCTCGTCATCGGCTACGAAGGAGGACTTCGCTGGGGAGCCCTGGTCTGCCTGTCTCTCATGCTGGCACTGACTCGATCGACTTTCGGCGAACTCGCGCTCGGCGCCCTCCTCGGGTGGTCGGCCTGGCTGACCCTTCCCTACCTGCATCCTGATTGGTGTGCGGGGCTGCTCGTGCTTGCCAGCCTCGCCACCCTTCCAAAGAGCAGGACGTTTCGCATCCTCGGCGCGGGCGTCACTGCCATCGCCGCCATCGGAGTCATTCGAGTGGCGTGGCAGGAGCCCGGGCCGCAATTTGCAGCCTACATCCGCGCCAGGCCCGCCCTGCTGGATTCCTACCATCCGATCCAGCACCTTCCCGATGCATCGGATCCGCCGGGATGGGTGTGGCGCGAAAAGTCCGATGGACATTTTCTATTGGCGACAGAGCAGGGATGGATTTCCGACGGTGGAAGGCTGATCCAAAATCCGACCGGCCGAATCGTCCAGGCAGTGCTCGAGTCGGCAGGACAGTCCGGGATCTCCCAACCGAGGGTCCGGCTTCACGCGCTCCTGACTCCCGAACTCTGCAATGAGCTCCGGGAACACCTCGAATCAGGGCGGGTCATTGCGAGGCAGCCCGTTCCCTTCGGACGAACACCTGCGTGCGAAACCGTACTGCGCCCGGGAGTCGAAGCCAATCCTGCCACCACCGAGATCGAGGTGAGGATCTCTCCGTTTGAGTCCCATTCAGTGGGCGAACCCGAAACCGGTACGGCAAAGCTCCGCTGGATCTGTGCCCGAAGGAACTTCATGGGACTCCCCATGGGACTCGGGCAAATCCACTTCAGATGGCTCAGCTGCGCGATCGAGGGCGATCCACGCCTCCGGAAGCGCGTGCTGGAATCCAAGGCCATTCGAATGAACCTCGCAATCTTTGGAGAGGACAGGAAGGATCCAAGATGAGCACACCTCGCAGCCAGGGCATTCGACCCTCGATGGCGTTGATCACCTTCATGGTGGCAGCCGCAGGAATCCTCTTTGAGATCTTCCTGGGCGCCTTTGGTTCCTACCTTTTTGGGGACTCGGTCCGCATCTTCGGGATCACCACGGGCAGCTACCTTTTTTTCATGGGAGTCGGAGCGTTTGCCATCCGCGCGGACCATCCCCGCCCTCTGCGAACGCTTCTGTGGATTGAGTTCGCACTGGTGCTCCTGCACCTGCTCTCACCGCTCGCGATTTGGGAGGCCATGGCCCGTGGATCAGCCGCCTCCCCAATTTTTTGGGCGGTGCTCGCGATATCGGGAACCGCAGTGGGCACCGAGATCCCGCTGGTGCTTGCGCTCATGCGTGAAAAGCAGGGCTCCAGCGACACGAGCATCCACTGGGTACTGGCCAGTGACTACCTGGGTGCCCTCGCCGCAAGCATTGCTTTCGGATTTTTCATCCTGCCCGAACTCGGGCTTTTCGCCGTCGCCTGGTCGGCGGCCCTGCTCGGAGCAATCGGCACCCTGATCCTGTCCATCAGCTACTCCCGCCCAAGTGCATCGGTCGCAGCAGCCCTGCTCGTGCTTGCGAGTGCCTTGGCGGTCGGATTCTCTCCCCGTGTCCAGGACACCCTCGAAAGGCGATGGTACCTCGGAGCGACGGATGAAAAACTGGTGCATCGGGAGTGGACTGGTTTTTCGGACCTCGCACTGACCTCACACTCCGAGCGGGGACTCACCCTGTACCTGGATCGACAGTTCCAGTGGTCGCTGGGACGGGATCTCGACTACTACCATGAGGCCCTTGCCGTGCCGGCAGCCGCGGGATTCCGGCAGATCCGTGGGCAAGTGCCTCGAAATGCCCTGATCCTCGGCGGTGGAGACGGCTTCCTCGCGGATCGGCTCCTGCGAATCTTCAACCTCGAATCCGTGACGATCATCGACATCGATCCGCGCATCTCGGAGCTGGCCCGCCGGACTCCGGAGTGGAGGGAGGCGGGAGGCAGTGCCGTGGACTCCCCCAGGGTGCGCCTCATCCATGAGGATGCCTATTCCTGGGTGATCCGAGATTCGCGCCGGCCGGAGCCCCGCTCGTCACGCTTCGATCTCGTGTTCATGGATCTCCCCGACCCGAGGAGTGCCGCGCTTGCGAGGTTTTTTACGACTTCCTTTTTTGCCCATCTGCGCAGGCTTGCTCCCGATGCCGTGCTTTCCATCCAGGCCAGCTCCGAGGCGCGCCAGCCCGGCGGGGCTGAGCGGTACACCTGCACGGTGCTCGGCAACCTCTCGGAGTCCGGAGCGTGGGCGGTGGCCATCCCGGGAAAGGAGCAGGACGCCTTCATCCTCGCCTCCTGGTCGGGAAAGATCCCGACATCCTTCCAGGCGGAGCCCTCCACGCTGCGCGCGGCTCGGTGGTTCAACTCCAATGAGCGGATGACTGCATGGTTTGAGGGGGGAATCGGAGTGGACGGAAAACCCTGTGCGAGCGCGCGAGCCGCAACAGGTCAGTCTGCACGACACTCCCTGCTACGTCCCGGGATTCTAGATCTTTGAGGGGTTTAAAAATGGTCGGGGTGGCGGGATTTGAACCCACGACCCCTTGCACCCCATG
>CAZDSX010000002.1:86521-95549 GCA_964508305.1 uncultured Bacteriovorax sp. | reverse complement strand
GTGGATGAGATACATGCTCGCCAGCAGAAACGCAGACGTGAGGAGGTGGTGACGGAGACTCTTCAAACAGGACACCTTAACGTCAAAAAGCCGCCAACACTCGAGAGCGTTGACGGCTTTTTTAAATTGGTCGGGATGGCGGGATTTGAACCCACGACCCCTTGCACCCCATGCAAGTGCGCTAGCCAGGCTGCGCTACACCCCGACCGTAGGAAGTCGACAACCTACGGAATACCGGGGCGGGAGTCAACTCAGGAAACCGCGACGCGGCGGGTCTTGCCCAGGACTGCGGCGGCAGACAGCTTCGGCTGCGAGACCTCAAGCTCCACGAGCTCGGCTTTGGCCAAAATCGCCTGAACCAGCTGACGGTGGAGCTCATGGCCCGATCGGCAGAGGGTCACGCGGGCCTGAATCCGGTAGCCCGCAAGCATGAGATCGCCCACGGCATCCAGCACCTTGTGGCGGGCAAACTCGTTGTCGTAGCGAAGACCGCCCTCATTGAGGACGCGCTCGTCATCGAGCACAATCGCGTTATCCAGCGAACCGCCCTGGGCAAGGCCCATCTTCTTGAGTGCTTCGACTTCCTTGAGGAAGCCGAACGTACGGGCTGAAAGAAAGTCCTCGGCACGGGTCACGCCTTCCACATACGTAAAGGACTGGCGACCAATGGCGGGATGCGGGAATTCAACCGACGCCTCGACCGAATAGCCCTCCATGGGACGGGCTTCGGCCCACTTGTCACCCATCTGGACGCGGACGGCTTCCTTGAGGCGCCACACCTTGCGGACTTTGGCCTGGCGACGGATGCCGGCAGCCATGAGGGCCTGGTAAAACTCGATGGCGCTTCCATCGGAAATCGGAACTTCGGGAGCATCCAGCTCGATCCGGAGGTGATCGATCCCGGCAACCGCCAGGGCCGCCATGAGGTGTTCCACCGTGCTGACCGAGGCCTTGCCGACCCCAAGTGTCGTAGCCATCTGGGTGTGGGTGACGTTTTCCACTCGGCAGGGGATCTCAGGGCATCCCGGAAGGTCCACGCGAACGATGCGGATTCCGCTCTCGGGAAGCCCAGGAATGAGCTTCATCTTCACGGGTCGTCCCGAGTGAAGTCCGATGCCGGTCCACTCGATCGACTTGGCCAGCGTGGCCTGGGGGTACTTTTGAAGGTTCGTCATGACGCTTCTCCGGTTCACGGAGCACCCTCTACCGCAAGTTCCGTACCCAACTGGCCTTCCGTTCCCGTTTTTTCTAAAATGTTGCAGCAGAATAAAGCTTTAAATTACAGTTACTTAAACGGGCGCTCGAAACGTCAAACCCTCGACGCCTACCTGACCCAAAGAGTGTGGGATTTAAGCCACAGGCAATTCAGATCCAGTGTGGGATTTGATCCTCAATCAAAGAGAGTGGATTGAGTGACCTTGGACTGAGGAAGCGGAATCCCCAGATGCTCGTAGGCCAGCCGGGTGGCGGTTCGGCCGCGAGGAGTGCGCTGAAGGAACCCCTCCTGCAGGAGGTAGGGCTCATAGACATCCTCAAGGGTGTCGCGCTCCTCACCCAGGGCCGAGGCGAGGGTCTCGATCCCGACGGGCCCGCCATCGAACTTCTCGATCATCGTGAGCAGGAACTTGCGATCCAGCGGGTCAAGCCCCCGCGGATCCACCTCAAAGAGCGAGAGGGCGTCCTGGGCGATCCCCAGCGTGATCTTGGAAGACTTGGCCCGGACCTGCGCAAAGTCGCGCACGCGCTTGAGCAGGCGATTGGCGATGCGGGGGGTTCCCCGGCTTCGGCGCGCCACTTCGAGCGAAGCGTCTGGTGCAATCGGAACTCCCAGCAGGCCCGCCGATCGGTCGACAATCTGCTGGAGCTCGGCATGGGGATAAAAATCCAGCCTGAGCGGCACTCCAAAGCGATCCCGAAGCGGACTCGAAAGAAGCCCCGTCCGCGTGGTGGCGCCAACGAGCGTGAACCTGGGCAGATCAATGCGCAGCGTGCGCGCGCCCGGCCCCTGCCCCATGATCAGGTCGAGCTTGAAGTCCTCCATCGCGCTATAAAGCACTTCCTCGATGGTCTTGGGAAGGCGATGGACCTCATCGATGAAGAGCACATCGCGCGGCTGCAGGTTGGTGAGGATCGCCGCGAGGTCGCCCTTTTTTTCAACATTCGGGCCGCTCACGGTATGCAGCTGGGTTCCCATCTCCTGCGCCACGATGTGGGCAAGAGTCGTCTTGCCGAGACCGGGAGGACCCGCAAGAAGCACATGATCCAGCGCATCCCCGCGCTGGCGCGCAGCCTCGATGAAGAGGCGGAGGTTTTCTTTGACCTTGGTCTGGCCGACATACTCGGCCAAGAGTGTGGGCCGAAGGCTTTTTTCGCCCTCAATATCCTCGCCTTGAAAAGGCTTCGCCTCTGCGCTCAGCAGACGGTCGTTAGCTGGATCATCCGGCGAATTTTCGCGATCACGAGCCATTCAAGTTCCCTCAGCGAAGCTGCTGAAGCCCCCAGCGAATGTAGTCTTCGGCACGAGGCTTCTGGTCCTTCTTCTCGGCATCGAGTTTTTTGAGCACGGCCGCCACATCCGCATCCCTGAAACCCAGCTGAACAAGTGCATCATGGGCATCCACCAGCGACTGGCCGGCCGACGCCGGTAGCGATACGCCCTTGGCCGCAACCCCACCGGCAAGACCTGCAAGCTCAGGCTTCTTTTTAAGCGTGTCGGCCAGTTCCAGAACCACGCGCTCGGCAGTTTTCTTGCCGACTCCCGGGATCTTTTGCAGCGAAGCCGTATCGCCGGAGAGAATGGCCTCAACCAATGCCGAAACCGAAAGCCCCGACAAGATGGCCATGGCCCCCTTGGGACCAATGCCGCTCACACCGAGGAGCTTGAGGAAAAGCGATTTCTCGGTTCGATCAAAAAAACCGTAGAGATCCAGCGCATCCTCGCGGACATGGGTGTGGACGTGGAGCTCGACCTTGGATCCGACCGCCAGCGACGAGGACTCGGGGCCTGCTGCAACACTGACCTGGTAACCCACCCCGCCCACCAGTACGGTAAGCCGGGCGTCGACCACATCGATCACTTCGCCGCGCAAAAAGCCGATCATGCGCAGTAGATAATCAGGATTTTTTGGAGAAGTCCACGCGTCTGGACGCCCCCACCCGATCTGGAGTGAGACCGAGCGATTCAGCAAGGGACAGGCGCTTTTTGCGCGACTTGGGGGCCATCTGAAGCTGAGCAAGGGTTCGCTGCCCGTCGCTCAGGGCTCCCGCCCCGGACTGGAAGCGCTGGGCATGGCACACGGCCAGGGCCAGTGCGTCCGAAGCATCGGCGGTGGCAAAATCCTGCTTTCCGAGAAGCAGCTCCAGCACGCGAGCCATCTGCTCCTTGTCGGCGGAACCGCTTCCAGCAACGGCGCGCTTCACTTCGGTCGGGCTGTATTCAAATACCGGGATCCGCGCAAGCGCCCCACAGACCAGCGCCACGCCGCGCGCCTGCCCGAGCTTGAGCGAGGAGACGGCGTTCTTGGCAAAAAACACGCGCTCGACGACAAAGGCATCGGGCTTGAGCCTTTCGATGATTCCGGTCAATCCCTCAAAGATAAGGAGGAGGCGCTGGTCGAGCTCCACTTCCTGTTTGCCGGAGGTGGAGGCGAGCTTGAGGGTTCCGTGCTCCACGCGCTCGAGCTTGCGGCCCTTGAGGTCCACGCAGCCATAGCCCGTGAGCCTTGAGCCCGGGTCGACTCCCAAAATCCTCATTCAGAGGGCCTCATGAAGGGATCATGACCCAGAAGCGGTCATGGGGCGATCATAAATTCGGTAAACCTTGGTGCGGGCACCGCACATCATCTCAAGGGCGCGATTCATCGCACGATTGTCCTCAAGGATCCACGAGGCCTCACCCGTCGGGTAACCGGCTGCCGGCCCGCGCCTGAGGTATTCGGTGTAAAACAACGGGCCAAGGCTGAAATTTCGATAAGCCTTCTTGATGCCGAGGGTGAGGATACGGCAGCGATTGATCGTCTTCTTTCGTCCCGGACCCTTGGCATTCCAGAGCAGCTTGAAGAGACCAAACGGAAGGAGCTTTCCGTCGGGGATCTTCTTGAACACCTGGTGCACGTCAGGAAGCGCAAGGCCAAACCCCGCAGGTTCGCCACGCACTTCGGCAATCAGCAAAAGCTCGGGATCCACGATCGCCTTCATGTCCTTGGCCATGTGCCGGAACTCTTCCGGATTCATGGGCACAAAACCCCAGTTGTCTTCCCAAGCGTCGTTGTAGATCTCGAGGATGCGGTCCACTTCTTCGGTGAATTTGGACATATTGACCGTACGGAAGGTCACGCTCCCATTGGCCTTGAGGCGCTCGCTCTGGGCAAGCAGTCGCTCGGAAAAGCGCGAGCCCTGCTCGACGTTGTAGGCCAGCAGGTCCTTGGATTTGGCAAACCCCTCGGCCTCGATGAGCTTGGCGTAATAGGGCGGGTTGTAGGTCATCATGACCGATGGAGGATCCTGGAAACCCTCGACGAGCAACCCGCACTCATGGTTCGTGCTGAGCTGCACGGGACCCCGGAGGACCTTCATCCCGCGCGAGAGGGACCAGGCCTCGACCTCGGCAAACAAAGCCCTCGCAACCGACGAGTCATCAATGGATTCGAAGAAGCCAAAGAAGGCCGTCGATTCGTTGTGGAACTTGTTGTGGTTGTCATCCACCACGCCCACGATCCGGCCCACGACCTGGCCGTCCTGGATCGCGAGCCACGCATTCATGAACGCGTGCTTGAAGAACGGATTCTTCTGCACATCGAGCATGTCCTTGACCGCAATTCGAAGAGGCGGAACCCAGTTCGGGTCGTTGCCATAAATCTTCCACGGAAGATCAATGAACTGATCCCACTGCTTGGATGAGCGGACTTCCCGGACCTGCACTGGATTGGACATGCCCACTCCCTAGCAGGGACTAGAGCGACAAGCCAGCGGGCGCGGACGTCCGGCCGTGGCCGAAGTGCTGGCGCGCCAGCGCTGCAAGCTCATCTGCCCGGCTTTCGGAGCCGATGATGCCGAACTCCTGGCCGAGCTTCTTGAGAACGCCGAGGGCGTAATCCAGATCCTCATCCGTGTGCGAAGCCATGTAGCTCGTCCGGATGAGCGCGCAACCTTCCGGCACGGCAGGGCTCACGACCGGAGTCGCGAAAACCCCGTGCTCATAAAGCCGCTGGGTGAAGGCAAAGGCCGTCATGTCATCCCCAATGAGCAGCGGCACGATCGGGGTCGTGGAGCCCAGGGTGTTGTAACCCATGGCTGAAAGCTCACGCTGCATCTTGGCGGAGTTCCGGCGCAGGTTGGAAAGGTGCTGCGGCTCACTCTCAACAAGATTGAGGCACTCGAGCACCGTACCGACCGCTGCCGGCGGCATCGCCGCGCTGAACATGAAGGTGCGAGCCTTGTGCTTGATGTAGTGGATCACTTCCTCGGTGCCGGCGACATAACCGCCGAGCGAGGCGAATGACTTGGAGAAGGTGCCCATCACGAGGTCTGCGGCTCCCACCATCCCAAAGTGATGCTCGGTTCCCTGGCCCTTGGAACCGAGAACGCCGAGCGCGTGCGCATCATCGATGTAGATGCGGCAGTTGTACTTCTTGGCAAGGTCATTGAGTTCGGGAAGGTTGACGATGTCACCCGACATCGAGAAAACGCCATCCACCACAATCAGGGCGCCGTGGTACTTGCCGCGGGTGTTCTTGAGCACGCGCTCGAGATCCGCCATGTCGTTGTGCTTGAAGCGGACCGTGTCTCCGATGGCAAGGCGGGTGCCCTCCACGATCGAGGCATGGTTTTCACGATCGCTGTAGATCACATCGCTGCGGCCAATCAGGCACGAAAGTACGCCGGCATTGGTGAGGAAGCCGGTGGCAAAAACAAGGCAGGCTTCCTTGCCAAGGAACTTGGCCAGGCGCTTTTCGAGTTCTTCGTGTGCGGTGAGATTTCCATTCAGAAAGCGCGAACCCGTGCAGCCCGTGCCGTACTGGTCGATCGCAGCCTTCGCTGCAGCCTGCACGCGAGGATCATGAGTCAGTCCAAGGTAGTTGTTGGAACCGATCATCACGCGCCGGCGGCCATGCGTGACGACTCGTGATCCAGAGGTGGCTTCGATGGGCCTGAAAAAGGGATAAACTCCAGCTGCCTGGATGCGCTTGGCATCTTCAAAGCTGCGACACTTTGCAAAAAGATCCTGACTGGAATCAAAGGACACGGAGGAGCTCCCTTCAAACTAAAACGCGTAAGGTTTGCCGGTTGGTTAACATTCCTGAGCAGGAAGATCAACGTATCGGGTTAATAATCAAAATAAACCAATGTTATTAATTGTTTAACGCACCACACAAAACCCGTCCCGGGTATCTTTTTTTGGGTTATTCTTGAGAGGTGTGGGTAGCAGGTTACGCACCGGGGCGCGGTGCGGCACTCGAAATACCCACCAAAGGAGCAAAGCCCTTGCTGAGGCCGGTCGCTCGTCCGCCATCGCTTGCCATCGCTGCCCCCCGCGGCAGCGAGATGGATGCGGATTCCCAGCATCGGGAGCTCTCGGAAGAAAAGCTGCTTCTGCCCGATTCCACCCCAACTTCCCCGGAACCGGCAAATGGACCGGAGAGCCAGAACTCATCGAGCACTCCCCGAATCGCGCAGCTTTCGCTCATGGGTCCTGGGCTCGTCCAGGCGAACGCTCCGATTCGGAATCGAAGGAGCACCATGGACCTCTACCGAAAGGCGCGCGGCTCCTCGAGCAAACTCCGGAGACTCAAGAAGGGCAGCGTCCTGGACGAGGCGGGGTAACGAAGCAGGATGACGGGGCGGAGCGCCCCAAACCTTCACTCATCCGAGCGAAGGCGATAACCCGTGCCATGCACGGACTCAAAGAGATGATCAAAGCCCCTGAGCTTTCGCCTGAGGTTGGCGATGTGGGTGTCCACGGTCCGTTCCGATACGACCGCGTCGGGCCAGAGATCGCCGAGCAGCTGCTTTCGCGGAATCACCCGTCCCGCGCGGGAGAGGAAGTAGACCAGCAGGTCGGACTCCATCTGCGTGAGGCGGATCCCCTCGGATCCATCCACGCTTGCCTCGCGAACCACCGGATCAAAGGACAGGTTTCCGAGCTTCGTCGAGACCACGGCCTCCTCGCCGACGCGAAGGGCCCGCAGCCTCGCTTCGAGGCGCGCCATGAGTTCATCCGGATGGAAGGGCTTGGTGATGTAATCATCCGCTCCCTTGTTCAAGCCCATCACCCGGTCCGAAACATCGCCATGCGCAGTCAGTAGAACGACTGGAATCGCCCGGGTTGCAGGATGGGCCTTGAGCTTTTCGCAGACTTCCGTGCCCTTGAGTCCGGGCATGGTGACGTCCATCAGGATCAGATCAGGAACGCACTCCAGCGCCTGCTGGAGCGCCTGCTTCCCATCGTGTGCCACGAGGACTTCGAACGAGGGCGAAAGCAGGTCAGTCAGGAGCTCGCGGATGTTCCTCTCGTCATCCGCAATCAGGATCCGCTTCATGCAAACCGACCCGAGACCGGGGCTCCGCCCAGCACATGGAGGTGGAGATGATGGACGGTCTGACCCCCATGCTCCCGAGTGTTGATGACGCTGCGAAATCCGGATTCAAGGATACCTTCCTTGCGAGCCGCCTCGACGGCCGCGGCGAGGATCCCCGAATGGACGGAAGCGGCTTCAGCACCGGGAACGTCAGCGAGGCTCGGGTAATGTTTCTTGGGAATCACCAGGAGATGCACCCTGGCCTGGGGCTGGATGTCTCGAATGACAAAGAAATCGGAATCCTCATGGACTCGAGGCGAAGGAATCTGCCCTGTAGCGATCTTGCAGAAGATGCATGAGTCCTGGCTCATTCCTCTGAACCCTCTGAGACCCGCTCGATGCGTGCGCCAAGCGATGCGAGCTTCTTTTCCATTTTTTCGTAGCCGCGATCGAGGTGGTAGATGCGACTGACACGAGTCTCGCCCTCGGCCGCCATGCCTGCGATGATCAGGCTTGCGCTGGCACGGAGATCCGTCGCCATGACGGGAGCACCCTTGAGCTGGGACTTGCCCTTGATGATGGCGCTCTTTCCCTTGATCGTGATGTCGGCCCCCAGGCGCGCAAGCTCGGGCACATGCATGAAGCGGTTTTCAAAGACCGTTTCAGTCATCACCGAGACACCGTCGGCCACGCACATCACGGACATGAACTGGGCCTGCATGTCGGTCGGAAAACCGGGGTGTGGGAGCGTCGTGACGTCCGTACCCTTGGCGCGAGCCGTAGCCGTGAGCATGACATGATTGGAGGCTCGCTCGATCGTGGCGCCCGCTTCCTCGAACTTGACCAGCACGGGCTCCAGGAACTCGGAATTGATCCCGGTCACCTTGACCTGCCCACGCGTTGCAAAGCCGGCTGCAAGGAAAGTCCCCGCCTCGATGCGATCACCGATCACCGAATGGTTGCAGCCTCCGAGCGAATCCTTCCCTTGTACGCGGATCGTCTCGGTGCCCTCGCCTTCGATCACCGCTCCCATTGCGCGAAGGGCGCGGGCCAGGTCGACGATTTCGGGCTCTTTTGCACAATTTTCCATCAAGGTCTCGCCCTTGGCCAGGGTTGCTGCCATGAGGATGTTCTCGGTGGCACCGACACTCGGATATTCAAAGGCCACGCGATTTCCAATGAGGCGCTTGGCTTCGGCAATCACGTATCCCTCTTCAAGGGTGATCTTGGCGCCGAGCTTTTCGAGTCCCGTGAGGTGGTAGTTGATCGGCCGCGCACCGATGGCGCAACCCCCCGGAAGGCTCACTCGGGCACGCCCGTAGCGGGAGACCAGGGGACCGAGTACGAACACCGAGGCACGCATCGTCTTGACGAGTTCATAGGGAGCTTCGAAGTTATTGATCCCGGAAGCATCCAGCACGGCACGATTGGCCGCGCGGTCGAACTCGACCTTCATGCCGAGGTTGATCAGGATCTTGTTGAGCGTGCGGATGTCCATGAGGTCCGGGATG
>CAZDSX010000002.1:0-86511 GCA_964508305.1 uncultured Bacteriovorax sp. | reverse complement strand
CGCCCTCCCGCCGGCAAGGATCCCAGAGACAAGAATCGGGAGAGCAGCATTTTTTGCTCCGCTCACCTGAACTTCACCTTTCAGGGTCGCTCCACCCTGGATCTTCATCTGGTCCATCTTGTCCTCACGTCCTCATGTCCTCAATCTTGCGGACAAGACTCGCGGCCTGCCCGTCAGGTCAGCCCGGATCCGTACCTCCGCAAAACCCAGTTCCGGCTTCCTGAAAATGGCTTCGATCTCGGTGGCCCGCTCATGTGGAATCTCCACCCAAATCCAGCCCCCGTCCCTGACGAGACTGCTCGCAGAGTGTGCCATTTCTGCATAAAAATACAGCGGATCGCCCTTGGGGGCAAAGAGAGCCTCGGCAGGCTCGTGCGCCCGGACCAAGGCCTGGACCTCTGTCGAGCGCGAGCGATCCAGGTAGGGTGGATTGGAGATCCAAAAGTCGTAGCCCCCCTCGGGCATGCTCGAAGCAAAAGGACGCGAAGCGTCCAAGCCGCCGCGGGGCTCGACCACCTGCAGCGAGGAGGCCACGCCAAAGCGAGCCGCATTTCGCTCCACCCAGAGCCTCGCCTGAGGAGTCAGCTCCGTGCCCACCATCCTGAGTCGATCTCCCAGCTCCAATAAAAGGGTGATCGAAATGATCCCCGATCCCAGGCCAAGCTCTGCTCCCACCCATGGACGATCCCCGGGCCGGATGCCTTCAAGAGCCTCCTCCACCAGGATCTCGGTCTCGGGGCGCGGAATCAGGACACCGGGGCCGACCTCAAAGATGCGCCCAAAGAACGCCGCCTCCCCGGCAAGATACTGGATTGGAGTCCCGGACTCCAAATGTTGCCCGGCCCAGCGGGCAGCCTGGTCAACCCAGTCCCCTTGATCCGCTCCATGCTTCAGTAAAAGCTCCGTACGCGTGAGACGCGGCAGGGTGGGAAAACTCCGGGCAAACGAGGCCTCGAGCAGCATCTCGATTTCATGCTCAGGCATCCGCCCCCTGAGCCCGGCAAGAAGCCCGGAAACGGACTGATGCTCAGCCATCGCCCAGGCCCTGCTCCTTGAGGGCCTCCATCTGGTAGTGGGCCTGGAGTCCATCGAGGATTTCATCCACCTTGCCCTCCATCACATCGGTCAGCTGGTAGAGCGTAAGCCCGATACGGTGATCGGTGAGCCTGCCCTGCGGAAAGTTGTAGGTCCGGATGCGTTCACTGCGATCGCCGGTACCGACCATGCTCTTGCGCTGGGCCGAGTGCTCTTTTGCAGCCTTTTCCTGTTCCTGCTCGAGGAGCCTTGAGCGCAGGATGCGCATGGCCTTGTCCTTGTTCTTGAGCTGCGAGCGCTCGTCCTGGCAAACCACCACGAGCCCGGAGGGGATATGGGTGATTCGCACGGCGGAGTCCGTCGTGTTGACGCCCTGGCCGCCAGCGCCTCCGGAGCGGAACACATCGATGCGAAGGTCGACAGGATTGATCGAGACGTCCACGTCTTCCGCTTCGGGGAGCACGGCTACGGTCACTGTCGAGGTGTGGATGCGTCCCTGGGTTTCGGTCGCGGGCACTCGCTGCACGCGATGCACGCCCCCTTCCCACTTGAGGCGCGAGTAAACGTTCTGGCCGGTGATGAGCGAAATGATTTCCTTGAAGCCACCAATCCCCGTCGGGCTTGCCGACATGATCTCGACCCGCCAGCCCTGCCGTTCGGCATACCTCTGGTACAGGCGAAAAAGCTCGCCCACAAACAGGCCAGCTTCATCCCCACCCGCTCCTGCACGGATTTCGAAGAGGATGTTCTTTCCGTCGTTGGGGTCCTTGGGAAGCAGCAGGATCTGGAGCTTCTTGCGGCTCGCCTCGAGCGCAGGCTCCTGCTCCTTGAGTTCCTCTTTTGCGAGATCCGAGAGCTCGGCATCCTTGCCGCCGACGAGCTCCTTATTGGAGGCGATGTCGGCCTGGAGCTTCTTGAACTGGCGGAACTCCTCGATCAGCTCCTGAAGCCCGGCATGCTCCTGCGAGAGCCTGCGAAATTCGCCTGGCTGGTTCGCGAGCTCAGGATCGCCCAGCTTCGACTCGATTTCGAGAAAGCGGCGCTCGACACTCTGGAGTTTATCGAAGATCTGCAATTTCAGGCTCCGGACGGACGAAGCCCCGGAAACTCTTTCGAGTCACCAGGGCTTCGTGAAAAGCTTCGAGATTTGTAACTACTTCTTCTTGTACTTGTTCAAGAAGCGCTCAACGCGGCCTTCGGTGTCCATGAGCTTGAACTTGCCCGTGTACATCGGATGGCACTGGGAGCAGATTTCGACCTTGATGTCTTCCTTGGTGGCGCGGGTTTCGATCACGGCGCCGCAAGCGCAGCTCACGGTCGTTTCAACATAATGCGGATGAATTGCCTGTTTCATAAGGGTGCCTCAGTTAACAAAAATCAGTAGTTGGGTCAATTGCGGCTTTTAGGCCGCTTTTTACAGAACAGCCCCTGCGGCCTTAGCCGCTCATTCCTTTAATAAACTCCTCGTTGGTCTTGGTGTGGGCGACCTTGTCGAGGAGGAACTCCATGGCATCCAAGGTGTTCATCGGGTGGAGCACCTTTCGGAGGATCCAGAGCCGGTTGAGTACTTCCTTGGGGAGGAGCATTTCTTCCTTACGTGTCGCGGACTTATTGATGTCCAGGCACGGGAAGATGCGCTTTTCCATGAGCTTGCGGTCGAGGTGGATTTCGGAGTTACCCGTTCCCTTGAACTCTTCGAAGATGACTTCGTCCATACGAGAACCGGTCTCAACCAGCGCCGTTGCGATGATCGTGAGCGAGCCGCCTTCTTCGATATTGCGGGCTGCTCCGAAGAAGCGCTTGGGCTTATGCAGGGCGTTGGAGTCCACGCCACCCGAAAGGATCTTGCCCGAGGGCGGCACCACCGAGTTGTAGGCGCGAGCCAGGCGGGTGATCGAATCGAGCAGGATCACGACGTCATGCTTGTTCTCGACCAGGCGCTTGGCCTTTTCGAGGACCATTTCGGCAACCTGGACGTGGCGCGAAGCCTGCTCATCGAAGGTCGAGCTCACGACTTCACCCTTCACGGAGCGCTGAATGTCGGTGACTTCTTCAGGACGCTCGTCGATCAGGAGAACGATGAGCTTGATCTCAGGATGGTTGTGGGTGATCGCGTTTGCGATCTCCTGCATGAGCACGGTCTTGCCGGCGCGCGGAGGAGCGACCACGAGGCAGCGCTGCCCCTTGCCCAGCGGCACCATCATGTCGATGATGCGCGTGCTGAGGTGGGTGGGCTGGAACTCAAGGTTGATCCGCTTGTTGGGATAGAGCGGGGTCAGGTTGTCAAACAGGGTCTTTTCGGAGTTGGTCTCCGGAGCCTGGAAATTGACCTGCTCGACCTTGAGCATGGCAAAGTAACGTTCGCCTTCCTTGGGCGCGCGGACCGAGCCGCTCACCGTGTCACCGGTGCGCAGGCCAAAGCGGCGAATCTGCGAGGGCGACACGTAAACGTCGTCCGGACCCGGCAGGTAGTTGTAGTCCGGGGCGCGGAGGAAACCGAAGCCATCAGGCAGGCACTCGAGCACACCATCGGCGTAAATGTGTTCGTCCTTCTCGGCCTTCTTTTGGAGGACGGCAAAGATCAGGTCCTGCTTGCGCAGTCCGCCTGCATTCTCGATCGCAAGTTCCTTGGCGAGTTCAAGGAGGTCGCCGATTTTCTTCTCTTTGAGGTCTTTCAGGTGCATGGGTTCTTCTCTTGAGGGGATCTTGTGCAGCGCGACGACAGAACGTTGACGTCGGCGTGATTGGGCGTGATTTTTTTTCTGTGATTCAGACGACCGAAGCGCTCGGCCATCCTTCGGGTAGCAAAGGCATTTGCCCCCGTAAAGAAAAAAAGCGACCTTAGAAGGATGCGTTCCGGATCCCGTTGGACCCTCGCCGTCCTGCCATTGATTGCCGTTCTTGCTGGTACCGTCTGGGGAATTCCACTGGCCCTGTTTGCCTTCAGGCCTGTCGGAGAGACACTGGCCGAAGCAGGACGAAAAGTACCGTCCGAAGGCTTTGCCCTGATCACTCGCGGTGCCTCGCCTTCCAGCGTGATGCAGTCCCTCGAGCAGGCTGGCTTCCCACTGGATTCGGACAAGATGCTGTTGCTGGGAAGGGTCCAGCGCACCTGGAAGTCCCTCAAGACGGGCGAATACCGCATCACACCCCGGCAAACGCCGCTGGAGATCCTCAAGACCCTGACCTCTGGAATCAGCGTCAGCAGGCTACTCACGATTCCAGAAGGCGAGAACATGTATGAAATCGCCGCCCGGGTCGAGCAGGCGGGACTCGCCACGCGCGCACGCGTCCTTGAACTTTGCCGGGATCCCGCATTCATCCGGAAGCTATTTGGGGAGTCGACCTTCTACCCCTCCACTCTCGAGGGCTTCCTTTTTCCTGACACCTATTCTTTCAACCGACTCCAGAGCGCCGAGGACCTGCTCCAGCAGATGCATCGCCGCTACAAAAAGGCGTGGCTGGAAGTGAAATCCAAGGTAAACGCCATCCAGAACCTCACCGAATACCAGACGGTGACCCTGGCTTCGATGATCGAGAAGGAAACTGGGGCGGCCGAGGAACGACCGCTCATCAGCTCCGTGTTCCACAACCGCCTCAAGAAGCGCATGCGCCTCCAGAGCGACCCCACTACCATCTATGGGATCTGGGAACGCTACGACGGCAACATCCGCAAGACCGATTTACTGACACCTACCGCCTTCAATACCTACACAGTTGCGGCCCTTCCGGCAGGACCCATCGCCAACCCCGGCCAGCAGGCCTTGGATGCCGCGCTCAATCCTGCGATCAGTGAATATCTATTTTTCGTCTCGCGGAATGACGGTCACCACATCTTCACCCGCACTTACCAAGAGCATCAGGCCGCCGTGGCGGACTTTCAGCTCAACCGGGCCGCGCGCGAAGGAAAAAGCTGGCGGGACCTCAGGCAGTCCGGCCAAAAAAACTGAATTCAGGATTTCGCCAGGAGTGCTCCCAGCTCAGGAGCCGCTGCTTGAACTGAAGCTCTGGCGCCTCGGGATCATCCGCCCCCATGAAACCCCCAATGTCCTGTGAAGCCACGACACGGTGGCAGGGCACGAGGATCAGGTGCTCATTGCGGCGTAATGCCTGGCCTACGGCACGGGTTGCTCCGGGCCTGCGAACCTTGGAAGCCACCCACGCATAGGTCCGGGTTTCGCCATGCGGAATTTCCATCACCGCGCAATAAACGTCGCGCTGGAAATCCGTCCAACGTGAACCATCGAGGGCGCACTCAAGGATCCACCTGGGATCCATGGGTTCACCGGTCGAAAAGTATTCGGAGAATGCCTCGAGGGTCCCCCGGAGCGAGGGCTGCAGGGCCCCCGATCGGAGTCCTGCTTCAAGCGAAAGATTGCCAAATACCGGGAGCCAGTCCACACGCGCAATTCGACCCACCGAGTTACTGGTGAGAACCAGAGTGCCAATGGGCGTCTTCAGGTGGAGATGCTGCATGCCGGCATGAATCGAATGACATCCTTTTGCGGGCAAAGCAAGGTGTGTTAGCCCCAGATCATGAGTCCTTTACAGGCACCCATCTGGATCCAGGTGATCCTGCTCCTCGTGCTCGCACCGGTGATCCGCAAGATCGTCACTGCCGGGCTCCGCAAGGCCGCCACCTGGATTCGCTGGGCCCCCCTTGATGAGACGGCGACCTCCTTGAGCTGGCTCATTTATCCGCTGGCCATCCACACTTCGATCCAGCTCGCAGCCCTCCCCGATTCGTACGCCAGGATCGGACTGGGCATCACCCACATCGTCATCGTGATCGGCCTGGTCGTAGGGTCCCGGCAGATGGCGATCTCGGCAATGATCTGGGCGATGCGCAAGGTCCAGCCCTCGCAGACCCTCAAGGCGGGGTTTGTGCCGCTCCTTCAAAACCTCATCACTCTGCTCACGGCAACGCTTGGCCTCATCACCATCCTCCGTCATTTTGGCTTCGATGTGATGAGCCTGGTCACCGCGCTGGGCGTGGGATCACTCGCCGTCGGACTTGCGGCCAAAGACACCCTCTCCCACATGATCTCGGGCTTTACGCTCATCATCGATCGCAACTTCGTCCCTGGCGATCGCATCAACCTGGGCACCTGCTCAGGGGAAGTCGAGGAGATCGGCCTCAGGAGCACTCGCATCCGAACGCCGGGAGGCCAGCTCTGGGTCGTCCCCAACTCCGAACTCGTCAACACCAAGATCCTCAACCAGGGGCCTTCGGAGACCGCGACGCCCGTGTCGACCAGCCTGCGCATCACGCAATCGAGTTCCTACGCGCGCGCGCATGAGCTGCTCTTGCTCATCCTCCGTGAAACCCAGGGAGTCTCGCAACAATCGCCCCTGTCGATCCACCTTCAGTCCCTGGCAGATGGCTTCCAAAATCTCCGTGTCACTTTCTGGGTCTCGCGCGTCGGCGACATGGACCGGGTCCTCTCCGATGTACTGGAGCGCTGGATACTCGAAGCGCCCGTAAAGGGAATCCAGATCGCCCTGGCACCCGCCCTTCCGGAGGCCACTCCATGACCCACTCCATGAGGTGCGCAACCGGACTCCGCACCCTGCTGCTCCTTGCTCTTGTGCCCCAGGCGATGTCCTCAACGGTCCACGCCTACAGCCTCAAGGACCATCGCCAGCTCACGGAAGCCGCTTTCCAGTCCATCGAGCGCTGCTTTCCGGGATCCATCGAGCCCTCCGAGGCGGCCGAAGTGGTCAGTGCCAATCTCTGGGAGGACAAGAACCTCATCGACAAGTGGTTCAAGTACTCGCACTTCTACCAGCCCAGGCGCGAAGTCGGCATGCTTCGGGCGAACTCCCAAGCCAGGGTGCAGGCCATCCAAGACCGACTCGACCGGGGAGGCCTCTCCCGCCCCAAGGAACTCGACCTGATCGGCGCGCTCCTTCATCACGTCCAGGACATGACCGTCCCACTGCATGTGATGCCGGTGAACCACTTTTGGACCGATGGATTTGAGAAGCTCGCCGTCACCTCCGAGAGCAGGCTGCAATTTGATTCCTGTGAAAACCTGCTCATCCAGGCGCTTGCCATCGATGCCGTGGGGCTCCACCACCAGACCGCCCTTGAGACCTACGAAGACGTCCTCGACTCAACACTCCAGGCGGCCTCTCCCCCGGGATTTTCGATTCCGCTCACCTGGTTTTGGGAAGAGGGAGCGGGCGGCGAATTCGGGAGCTACGGGCTGCTCGGAAACTCCTTCGGCAAGAACTGGCTCTCGATCCCAGGACAGCGCATCCGCGTCGAAAATCTGGAATACTCACGCTACAAATTTCGACGCCTCAAGTCGGCGCTGCGCGTTACCCAGCTGATTTTAGTGAAGTCTTTGCTCACAAAAAATCTTGCTGCGACGCAATAAATCGACCGCGTTATTTTGCCTCTTTAGGCCTTGCTCCCCCCACTGACGCAGTGTAGTTTGCGCCCACTTTAACGAACCAAGTGTGGGGGAAAAACCTTGGGATCTTACGTAGTTCTCGCCAGAAAATGGCGACCTGCGCAGTTCGCCGACATCGTGGGACAGGCTCCCGTCGTGCGAACCCTGATGAATGCGATCCGGACCGACCGGATCCATCAGGCTTACCTCTTTACGGGGTCGCGCGGGATCGGAAAGACCTCGATCGCGCGCATCATCGCGAAGGTCATCCGCTGCCCTGAAGCCAAGTGGGATGGCCAGTGGCTGAACTGCTGCGACACGTGCTCGAGCTGCCAGGAGATCTCCCGCGGCAATTCGGTGGATGTCATCGAAATCGATGGGGCTTCGAACAACGGGGTCGACCACGTCCGTGAGATCCGCGAGAACGCCAAGTTCATGCCCGCCTCGGGCTCCCGCAAGATCTACATCATCGACGAAGTGCACATGCTGAGTACGGCGGCATTCAATGCGCTCCTCAAGACGCTCGAAGAGCCTCCTCCCCACGTGGTCTTCCTGTTTGCCACCACCGAGCCGCACAAGATCCCTGCCACCATCCTTTCGCGCGTGCAGCGCTTTGACCTCAGGCGTGTGAGCGCTGCCCAGATCCAGGGAAGGCTTGTACAGGTCCTTGAATCCGAGGGCATCTCAGCCGAATCCGGTGCGCTGGCGCTTGTGGCCCGTGCGGCTGAGGGCGGCCTGCGAGACGCACTTTCGCTGCTGGACCAGGTGATCGCTTTTTCTGGCGAAAAGGTCACGCTCCAGTCGGTTCGCGAAAGCGTGGGCCTCATCGAAAGCCAGCTCGTCCTCTCGGTGCTCGAGTCCATCCTCAAGCGTGAACCCATCCAGGCACTGGATGCCGTACAGAGCGCCTATGAGCAGGGACACGACCTCAAGCTCCTGACCCGTCATCTGATTGAATTCCTGCACGGGACGATCCTCGCCAAGGTGGGCTCCGGGGCCGAGCGTGCAGGTGAGTACACAGAGGGAGAGTGGTCGGAACTCAAGCGCCTCTCGGAGCTTCGCGATCTCGAGGAGCTTGAGCTCATTTTCCAGGCCCTGCATCAGGGAGTCGAGTGGATCGCCCGCTCGCCCCAGCCCCGCACCGTGCTCGACGTGCTGCTGATCAAGTGCGCGACGGCCGATGCCCTGCTCAATGTCGACACTCCAAGCTCCGCAGGAAGCTCTGGCGGTCCAAGCAGCGTGGGAAGAACCTCATTCAGCAGGCCAGCGCCCCAGGCTTCGGCCCCCGCGCAGGTCAAGGTGTCGCAGCAGAATGCTCCTGCTCCTGCCCCTACTCCCGCTCCAGCAACCTGGGAGTCGCTGATCCAGCTGGTGCGCAGCTCACGTCCGTTCTTGGCCACCGCACTCGAAAACGGGATCTGCGCAAAGTATCCCACTGGAGCCGATTCCACTCTTTCAATCCAGTTTGCCGAGCCGGTCGCATTCTATAAAGAGCAGCTCCAAAACCGCGCCCAGGCCGATATCTTCAACCAGCTGCTCCGGCAGACTTTCGGCCGGAACATCACGGTGGAGATCACGATCACCCAAGCGGCTCCCGAGAGCATTGCCAGCCGACGCGAGCGTGAGGCCCGCGAGCACGAAGCCGGAGCCCGGAGTGCTGCGCAGAACCATCCCGTGATCCGCGAGGCACAGGCTCTTTTTGGTGGAGAGCTGAGCCCGATCGAGATCACCCCTTACCATCCAACATCAGGAGGCGATCATGCGCGGAAGCCTTGATCCTGTCGCCCGCCTGATCTTTGAACTCTCCAAGCTTCCGGGCATTGGAGAAAAAAGCGCCACGCGCCTGGCCTACTTCATCCTCAGGCAGGACGAGGCCTACGCCCAGTCGCTTTCCGAGGCAGTCCTTGCCGCCAAGAAGCGCACTGGCCTTTGCGAGAGCTGCTTTACCTTCACCGAAGCCTCACCCTGCACGATGTGCCAGTCGCACGAGCGCAAGACGGGCACCGTGTGCGTGGTTGAGCGCCCCTCGGACGTCATGGCCATCGAGCAATCAGGTTCGCACCAGGGTCAGTACCATGTCCTTCACGGAGCCCTCTCCCCGCTCGACGGCATTGGCCCGGACGAACTCAAAATTCGCGAATTGCTTGCCCGCATTCAGGCAGGCGGCATCCAGGAGATCATCCTGGCCACGAACCCCAGCGTCGAAGGCGAAGCGACCGCAATGTACGTCGGCAGGCTCGTGAAGCCCTTTGGCATCAAGGTCACCAAGCTTGCCCACGGCATCCCCGTTGGCGGGACGCTTGAGTACAGCGATCGCCAAACCATCGGCAAGGCGCTCCAGAACCGGGTGGAGGTGGCGGGATGAGCTTCATCAATTACGCCGCCAAGGAGATCAACTGCAAGATCATCTACTTTGGTCCGGGCCTGAGCGGCAAGACGACCAACATCCAGTACATTTTTGAACACACTCAGCAGGAACGCCGCGGAAAGCTCGTCAACCTGAGCACCGAAAACGAGCGTACGCTGTTCTTTGATTTCTTGCCGCTCACGATCGGCGAGGTGAATGGGTACAAGACCCGCTTCCACCTCTACACGATCCCTGGGCAGACGTTTTATGAAGTGTCCCGCCAATTCATTATGAAGGGTGTCGACGGCGTGGTGTTCGTCGCCGACAGCCAGGCGGAACGGATGGAGGCGAATCTCGAGAGCTTTGAAGCCCTGGGCAAGAGCCTGGAGCAGCAGGGCTACGATATTCACAAGCTTCCATTGGTACTCCAGTGGAACAAAAGGGACCTGCAGGGATCGGTGTCCGTGCAGGAACTTGAGGCCACGTTCAACTCGGCCAAGCGTCCGTCGTTTGAGGCGGTTGCAAACCGGGGTGACGGGGTCATGGAGACGCTCCAATCCATCAGTCAATGGATCCTAACGGAGCTCAAAGGGGGAAAATCATGAGGAAGGATGCTCTTAAGAAATTTAAGAAGATCTTTGAACAGCAGCGCCAGTCGCTCTTGTTCAACGACAAGGTTCTTCGCGATGACTTCAGTGTCAATGGCGACGACCGCTTCGACGAGCTCGACCAGGCGACGTCCGACATCGAGCAGTCGATGCGCATGCGCCTTCGCAACCGCGAAGTCCTCTACATCAAGAAGCTCGATGAAGCCCTCAAGCGCATCGAGGAAGGCACCTTCGGCGAGTGTGAAGAGTGCGGTGAAGACATCGGTCAGAACCGCCTGCTCGCCCGTCCCACGGCCACCCTGTGTGTCTCCTGCAAGGAAGAGCAGGAACGCAAGGAAGTGCTCACGGCTGCAGGCCGCACGAGCAAGAGCCTGGGCCAGACCATGACCCGCAAGTGGGCCTGAGCGATTAGCTCAGTGTCCTTTTGACTCCAGGTCGCCAGACGACCGAAAAAAATGCCGACTCCGGATCAGTTCCGGGGTCGGCATTTTTCGTTTAAGTTACAGGGACTTGCGATTTACCTTGTCAATTTCCTGACATGGCATCGCCCTCGCACAATGGTCAGGTCAGGAGGAGTCGACGATATGAACCGCGAAACCCTGAACCGCTTCAAGGCAGTATTCGAATCCAAGCGTGAGCGCCTGCTCTACAGTGGGCGAATCGTGAATGAAGAGTTCCAGGTCAAGCCCGAGGACATGGCCGACGAGACGGACCTGACTTCTTCCGAAACCGAAACCGGCATGCGCATGCGGCTTCGCAACCGCGAAGCGCTGTATCTCAAGAAGATCGAGGACGCCCTAATGAGGATCGCAAACGGAACCTTCGGGATGTGCGAGGAATGCTCCGACCAGATCGGGCTCCGCAGGCTAGAGGTCCGCCCCACCGCCACTCTGTGCCTGGAGTGCAAGGAGGGACAGGAGCGGGCCGAGCAGCTCCATATCGATGGACACCGCTCCAAGAGCCTGGGAGCCAAGCTCAAGCTTCTATAAGGGGATAACCTAGGGGGATGGGCACACCACGGAGGGAGTGCCCGGGGAACGACGGCTGGCAAGTCAGGAAGACAAGCCCGCCTTGGAGTGAACACCTTTCCGGCAGGACAAGAAGTCCGCCGCCTTGAAGACGGGCAGAGGAGTTGCCCGCAACCTGCTCTAGGATGGGGCTTGTAGAAAAGTCGCGGGGGGTAGAGGCATCATGCCCCTACCCCACACTCGTTTGGCCTAAGTCCTTGGCCTCCGGCTATCTTTCGAGAGCCGGCTTCATTCCGTCGAGATGACTTCGGTTACCGGGTAACCTGGATGGCCTTGAGGACATTGATGCGACCACCGGTGATCGTCTTGCCTGCAAGGGCAGAAGCCGGATCCACGGTATCCATCAGCACCTGCTTGACCTTCTTGTAATCCCAGCTCGGGTTCTTGGACCAGAGCAGGGCGGCTGCGCCCGCGACATGGGGGCAGGCCATCGAAGTTCCGGACATGGTCGCGAAACCATTTCCGGGAGCCAGGCTGTAGATGTTCACGCCAGGAGCGGCCACATGCACAGTCTTGGCTCCGAAGTTGGAGAAGAAGGCCATGTTGTCGTTCTTGTCGGTAGCGGCCACCGAGATCAGGTTTTCGTTGTCGAACCCTGCCGGATAGCTCGCTTCATTGGGATTGTCGTTGTTCTTGCTCTCGTTGCCTGCAGCCGCGATGAACAGGACGCCCTGGGCCTTTGCACGCTCGACCGAGTCGTAAAGGGCCTTGTTGCCAGAGTCGCCCGGCCCGCCCCAGCTGTTGCTGAGAACCTTTGCACCGTGCTGGACAGCATAGTCGATCGAGGCGATGGCGCCTTCGGTCGTTCCGCTGCCTTCTGCCGAGAGGAACTTCACGCCCATGACAGAAACGCGCTGGTTGACTCCGGAGAGCCCCTTGCCGTTGCCGCCGACCGCACCAATGGTTCCGGCGCAGTGAGTGCCGTGCCCCTGGTCGTCGAACGGAAGTCCGTCGTTATGGATGAAGTCGAAGCCTGCGACGTCATTCTTGGTGGGGCTCGGATTGCGCCACACGTTGAATGAGAGATCCTCGTGGTTGTAGTCGATGCCCGTGTCAATCACGGCGACCACCATCTGCTTGTCACCACGGTGGGACGGCCACACCTGGGTCGCACCGATCTTCTCGAGTCCGTAAGCCTTGGAGTTCTCGGGATCATCCATCGGCGGAATCACATCTGCCGGGGGATCCTTGAGGTCAGGGCGAGTGCTCGGGGGATTTCCGCCGCCGCCACCACCGCCACCACCGCCGCCGCCGGAGTCATCACAACCCGGAGGGAAGGGAATTCCAGGGATCAGGCAGGGGAACTTGGCGTTCGGGTCACATCCCGGAATGTTCACGCCGGGAATGCAGGGGATGCCGCCCACAGGGGGCTGACCACCACCACCGCCGCCACCACCGCCGTTGGGATCGCAACCGGGAGGAAACGGAACGCCCGGGATTGGGCAGGGCTGTCCGGCCTTGGCTTCCTTCTGCATCAGCTCCATTGGAGAGAGGCGAATGATGAAGTTGGGCTGCGCATATTCGACCATCGGGTTCTTTTCGAACTCCGCGATGGCGTCCTGCACCTTGACGGTGTCATCGAGGACCACGTGCTCAAATCCCTTCATCGAGCCCTTGAAATGACGAACGGCGCGAACGCCGGCGGCGTCATAGAGCGTGTTCATCGACTCACGAGGACGGCTGACGCCTTCGCGGTACTTGACGATCACTTCTCCGGCCTTGAATTCCTTACCTTGGTAATCAGCGGCTGCAACGGCCACCGTGGCTGCTGCCTGCACCAAAAGTGCGGCAACTGCCATCTTCCGTGAAAATGACATTTACTTCCCCCTAAGTTGTAAAACTGTTCCCACTAACCGCGTCAGAATAAACACGGCATGCAGAATTGCAAATCCCACGCAAAGATTTATTTTTGACACCCACCCTTGCAAAACGCGTTGTCAACCCCGATGATTCGCCGCGCAAATGTCGACGCAGATGGCCACGATTTTCAGGACCGCGGGACTCTTGGTCCTCTCCAACGCCTTCATGACTGCAGCGTGGTACGGCCATCTCAAATTTCGCACAGCACCACTTTGGCTTGCGATCCTCGGTAGCTGGCTCATCGCGTTACCCGAGTATGCCCTACAAGTGCCGGCAAATCGGTGGGGTTACAGCAACCCGGACCAGGGCCTGAGCGCCTATCAACTCAAGATCCTTCAAGAGTGCGTCACTCTTCTCGTGTTCATGATCTTTGCCTGGGGATGGCTCGGCGAGGCCCCGTCCTGGCGAAATCTTGCATCGCTGGGACTCATCGCGGCAGCGGTGGCAGTCGCCTTCTGGAAATAAAAAGGGCCACCCCGGAGGGCAGCCCTTTTCAAAGATATTCTAAGATCATCCGGGGTGCGGCGCGTTATTTGGTCCGCCGTCCCCTGGTTTTCTTAGAGGCTCAGGTCCTTGTCCTGGGTGCGACGGATGTAGGTCGGCACATCGTATTCGTCATCCGTCAGGCTCGAAATCCCAAGCTTCGTGGCCAATGCGCGAGCACGAGCCAGTTCACCACCCTCGGCGCCTGATCCCATCGGAGCCTTGGCCATCTGGTCGACCGAAGCGTTGATGTTCAAGTCCAGGTTCTGCTGCGCGACCACCGGTGCTGCCGGGGCCACGGGAGCAGCTGCGATCATCGCCGCGTTAGGTGCGGGCGGGATTGCAGCAGCGGCAGACGTGGCCACCCTGGCCTGTGCGCCAGCATGGATCGCAGCCGTAGCAGCAAGGTTTGCACCGCCCAGGCCCGTCGCAATGACAGTGACCTTGACCATGTCCTTGAGCGACTCATCGATGACCGTTCCGAAGATGATTTCGGCATCTTCGTGGGCAGCTTCCATGATGAGGGTCGTGGCTTCGTTGACCTCATGGATATTGAGGTTCGAGCTGCCGGTGATGTTGATGATGATGCCGGTGGCGCCTTCGATCGAGACATCTTCGAGCAGCGGGCTCGAGATGGCGTTCGTCGCGGCTTCAACTGCACGGTTTTCGCCTTCAGCCTGGCCGATACCCATCAGGGCGAGGCCCTTGTTCTGCATGATGGTGCGGACGTCGGCGAAGTCGGAGTTGATCAGGCCAGTATGGTTGATCAAGTCCGAGATGCCCTGGACTGCATTCAGAAGCACTTCGTCGGCCTTCTTGAATGCCTCCACCATCGAAAGCGTGTTGCCGGCGATGGCCAGCAGGCGCTGGTTCGGGATCGTGATCAGAGAGTCGACATTCTCACGCAGCCAGGACATGCCCTGCTCGGCGTGCTTCATGCGCTTCTTGCCTTCGAACATGAAGGGCTTGGTCACAACGCCGACCGTGAGGGCGCCGATTTCCTTGGCGATCTTGGCGAAGACAGGAGCAGCTCCGGTTCCAGTGCCGCCACCCATGCCTGCGGTGATGAACACCATGTCGGCGCCAGCCAGCGTTTCAGAAACCTTGGCGTAGTCTTCGAGCGCTGCCTTGCGGCCAACCTCGGGGTTTGCGCCTGCGCCGAGACCCTTGGTCAGCTCCTGGCCGATGGCAAGCTTGGTCGGAGCCAGCGAGGCATCGAGAGCCTGGCGATCGGTATTGGCGGTGATGAACTCAACGCCCTCGAGACCCATGCGGATCATCGTGTTGACGGCATTGCAGCCCGAGCCGCCTACGCCGACAACCTTGATCTTTGCACCCTGGTTAGCAACCTGATCGATTTCGAACATTCCTTTGTTCCCCTTTTGAGTAGTTAAAACAGATCCTTGATCCACGTCTTCATCGAGCCGCGGACCTTGTCGTAAATATTCTTGTCGCGGATCGAAAACCGCGTGCGCCCCACGGAGCTGGCCATGTTGCGCGCACCAAACTTGAGCAGGCCCACGCCGGTGGCGAACTTCGGGGAGTTGACGACGTCCCTCAGGCCGCCGATTCCACCCGGGATCCCGCGCTTGACGGGCATCTCGAACACGTATTCAGCAAGCTCCGGCATGCCTTCGAGGAGCGTCGAGCCACCGGTGATGACAATCCCACCGGAAAGCACATCGGCAAATCCGGACTTCTGGATCTCCTGGTGGATGAGGTTGAAGATCTCCTCCACACGGGGCTCGATGATTTCGGCAAGGAGCTTGCGGGAGAGGATGCGGGGCTTGCGGCCACCCACACCCGGGACTTCGATGGTGTCATCGGCGCTGACAAGCGAGGCCAGTGCGCAGCCATGCTGCACCTTGATCTTCTCGGCTTCGGCAATCGGAGTGCGAAGCCCGACCGAGATGTCGTTTGTGATGTGGTTTCCACCAATCGCAAGAACACCCGTATGGACGACTGCACCTTCCTTGAAGATCGCGATGTCGCTGGTTCCGCCGCCGATGTCGACGAGGACCACGCCGAGATCCTTTTCATCCTGAGAGAGGACGGCTTCGCTCGAGGCGATGGGCTCGAGGCAGATTTCACCCACATTGAGGCCCGCCTTGTTGGCGCACTTGATGATGTTCTGCGCCGACGAGACTGCCCCGGTCACGATATGGACCTTGGCTTCGAGGCGGACGCCGTTCATTCCGATCGGATCACGGATCCCGTCCTGCTCGTCGATGATGTATTCCTGCGGAATGATGTGGATCACTTCGCGATCCAGCGGGATGGCGACTGCTTTTGCAGCATCGATCACGCGCTGGATGTCGTTCTCGTGGATTTCCTTGTCCTTGATCGCCACGATCCCCGTGGAGTTGAAGGACTTGATGTGGCCGCCCGCGATTCCCGTGTAGACGGTGGAAATCTCAACGCCTGCCATCATCTCAGCCGCTTCGATGGCCTTGCTGATGCTTTCCACGGTGCTGTCGATATTGATGACCACGCCCTTGCGCAGGCCATTCGAAGGCGAAGTACCGATCCCGATGATGTCGATCACTGGATTGGGTCCGGCTTCGACGATCTCGCCCACAATGCAGCAGATCTTCGTGGTTCCGATATCCAGTCCGACTACAAAGTCCTTCTTGTTGGACACGTCAGCACCTCATCCTTAAGGTTCTTATACTTTTTTGACTCCATGAGCCGTCAAAGACCGACCATCCTGCGTCGATCTCTTGGCTCTAAGGAAGTCTAAGAACCCCGAACAGTTCTGACAACTATTTTTTTGTTTGCGTCGGCGTAGATTTGACGAATCGCGATGGCCTTGGTGCTGACGTAGCGAAGGACGGCATCAATCCTGGCAAGGTGATCAGGCTGCTGGATCCCGTCAAAATCCTGACCCAGGGTGACCACCACCCGCTGGGAGGGAGCGAAGGTCAGCCAAAGCTGGTAACCCTCCTCAGGATCAAACGAAAGCTGCGAGACCTGGTTGGCCACGCTCCACTGGTACTTGCTCCAGGTTTTGAGGACGGCCAGCACATTTTGAAAAGTGACGTCGGTTGGTTCGGCAGGGACACCCGAGAGCAATGGAAGATCCGGGCGTGCGCGAAGGCTTACCGGACCGAACAGGGACCCATCCTCATCAATGTATTGCAGCCCGCCCCTGGCTCCCTGAAGGAGGCCCACCGGATTGCGATAAACCACCTGGATCGAGAGGGTCTGGGGAAAACGCTTGGTCAGGATGACATTCCGCACCCACGAGTTTCCGGTGAGGCGCTTTTCGATGGAGCGAAGATTCACGTCAAAAAGGCTCACTTCACCCAGCGGCACTGCAGCAAGCGAGGAAATCTCCCGAGCATCCAGCGGCGCATCTTCGGGCTGGTCGACCACCTCCACCACCCTGACCATGAATAGCGGAGAGTGAAGCGCAGCATAAAGGCCGGCGATCACTGCTACCGCAGTTGCTCCGGATAAAATCAGCGTGAGCCAAGGTTTCGTTCGCCGCATGGGTTCCCTTCAGTGTAAAAAATCTCTCCACAAGAGGCCATCATGAAAACTGCTCAATGTGTCATCTCGCGCGCCACTGTCGGAATTTTGGCTGTTTCTGCACTCGCTTCCTGCTCATCGCTCAGGCTGGGAAGCGACCTCTCCTCCAAAAGCGAAAGGATCGCCATCACTCGGGGGATTGAGGCGCATCGATTCCGCTTCGAGAACGGTCTTCGACTCCTCGTGATCGAGGACGAAACCTCGCCAACCTTTTCCTACCAGACCTGGTACGGCGTCGGATCCAGGGATGAGGAGCCGGATCCTTGAGGAGGCCGGAGTCGAAGGAGAGAATGCCTACACGACCCATGACCACACGACCTATATCCAGGAGCTGCCCAGGGAACGATTGGAATTGATCGTCCGCCTCGAAGCGGACCGGATGAGGGACCTCGTGATCGATGACCAGTCCTTCTCCACTGAGCGAGAGGTCGTCCAGAACGAGCGCCGATTCAGGAACGAGAACAGCCCCGACGGTTTGATGCAGCAGGAACTCCACGCCCTTGCCTACGAGAAGCACTCCTATCGCTGGCCGGTGATCGGCTATGAAGAGGACCTGGCACGGATGTCGGCCGCTGATGCGCGCAGGTTCTACGACAGCCATTATTCTCCCGCCAATGCAGTCATCGTGGTGGCAGGCAACGTCCAGGCGTCCCGGGTCGCATCGCTGATCCGAGAGTACTATGGAAGCTATCCGGCGCTTGCAGCAGGACAGGATCCCGCCACTCGGGCTCGCCCGGCACAGGAACCCGAACAGCTCTCCGCCCGGCGCAAGACCCTTCGATTGAACATCCAGGTCGAGAAGCTCCTGATGGCCTACCCGATTCCCGCAATGGACCATGAGGATCTTCCTGCACTGGATGTCCTCCAGACCATCCTTTCCGGCGGACGGAGCAGCAGGCTCCAAAAAGCCCTCGTTGAGGCTGGTGTGGCGACAGAGGCATACGCCTACTCGTCGAGTTCGAAGGACCCTTCGCTTTTTTTCCTGGCCGCAGGCCTCCAAAAGGAAGCACGGGCAAACTCGGCCGAAAGGATCATCCTCAGGGAGCTTGAGCGGCTTTCAAGGGAGCTCGTGCCGGCGCAGGAGCTCGAGCGCGCACGCAATATCCTGAACTTTGAGTTCTACGAGGGGCTCGACACCAATTCCGAACGGGCCAGGTTCGCCGGTCATTACGAGTCGCAGGCGGGCGGGATCGAAAAGGGGCCGGCCTATTTCGAGCGGCTCCAAAAGGTCAGTGCCGACGAGATTCGCTCCGTCGTTCGCAAGTACTTCACTGAGAATAGAAGGAATACCGTCGTCGGTATCCGCAAGAAGGAGTCTTCATGAAATCCATCAAGCTTCTCCTGGTCCACGCACTGCTGTTCGGAGCCACTGCACAGGCGGCAAACCTTGAAGTTGAAGTCGAGAAGGACTCACGCCTGCCCATTGGCTACGTGAATATCGTGATTCGCGGAGGGTCTGTCGCCGATCCGGAGAATCGGCTTGGACTCACACAGTTCATGTCCCAGATGCTCCTACGAGGGACCCGGAGCCTGACCAAGGAACAGATCGACCTCAAGCTCGACCAGTGGGGAGCCCAACTCGTGGTCGAGAACCGGGCCGAGTACATGATCGTCCGCGGTGCAGCCCTCAGCAATCGCCTTCCGGATCTCCTCGGGCTGATCGAGGACGTCCTGCTCCATCCCAGCTTCAGCGAGAACGAGATCCGAAAACTCAAGGCGGAGACCATCTCCGGCCTGATGCAGGAACTCTCCAGCGACCATGCGGTCAGCACCAAGAAGTTCTCGAGGATGCTCTTCAACGGACATCCCTATGGTCGGCCTGCGGCGGGCCTTCCCTCCCATGTGCAGGCCTTCGACCGTGCCAGCCTGAGCAGGCACCACCTGGCCATCATGAACGCTGATCGGACATTCTTCCTTGCGGCAGGAGATGTCGAGGATGCCGCATTCCCGGCCTGGGCCGGGCGCGTGGCACGTGCCATGCCGGGTCGTGGCGAACTGCCGAAGCTCGCTGCTCCCTCCGACGCCGGCGCGCGCAGGCTCCAGATCGTCGACAAGCCGGATCGGACGCAGACCCAGATCCAAATTGGCCAGATCGGTACACTGATGTCCGAGCCGTCCTATCCCGCCCTTTATCTGGGCAACACGGCCTTCGGTGGCGGCTCCTTCATGTCGAGACTCATGCAGGAAATCCGCGTCAAACGCGGCTGGTCGTATGGTGCATCCAGCGCCTTCCGCTTCGGAGTCCAGCCGCGCTCCTGGCAGGTCCATCTTTTTCCCGCCACGAAGGACACGCCTGAGGCCCTTGCCTACGCGCTTGGGATGATCGCCGATCTCCGGAAGAGCGGGATCACACAGGCTGAATTCGACCTTGCCAAGAGGAGCTCGATCAACAGCGCCGCATTCATGTCCGATACGCCCAAGAAGCGCATCGAGAACAGGATCCTCGAGCGGACCCTGGGGCTGGAAAAGGGATTTTTTGAAGGCTTTGCCTCACGTCTCGAAAAAGTCTCGCGCGAAGACGTGAACACCGCCCTTGCTGCGTTCCTCAAACCGGACAAGCTCAGCATCTCCGTGCTGGGAACTGCTGGCCCGCTCAAGGCCGGACTCATGCAGGCAGCGGGCGTCGGTGAACAGGACGTGAAGGTGGTTCCCTACTCCGAGGAGTAGGCGTCAATCGAGGGACTGGAATGCCCCCAGGAATTTGACCTCTTCTTCGAGGTCGATGCCGAGTTCCACCCGGGCACGCCGTTGCGCAAGCTCGATCAATGACCGGACGTCGTTGGCGGAAGCCCCTCCCAGGTTGATGATGAAGTTGCTGTGCTTCTCGGCGAACTGGGCGTTTCCGATCCGATGTCCGCGAAGACCCAGCTTGTCCACGACCTGCCAGGCCCGCATTCCTGCCGACTCAGGATTCTTGAACACACTGCCACACGATGGATAGTCCACCGGCTGCGTGGACTTCCTGCGCTCAAGCGTCTCATCAATGCGCTGCTTGACCACCGATGCATCCTCCCAGTCGATCCGCCACTCACATGAAGTGACGATCGCTCCCGAGGGAAGGAAAAGGTTTCTCCGGTATTCAAAGCGCATCTCATCCCTGGACCACTCGCGCACCCGCAGGGTGTTCAAGTCCAAGGTCCGGACCGAATGGATTCGATCCTTGGCCTCTCCAAGATGGGTGCCTGCGTTCATCACGACAACCCCGCCGACTGAGCCGGGCACTCCCGCCAGGCACTCGAATCCCGACCAACCCTCCTGCGCTGCACGCCGGAGCAGGCTGGATACCGCGACACTGCAGCCCGTGGAGACCAGACCCTCCGAACGATGCCCGAGGATTTCCTGGTTGAGGCGCGAGGTCTTGATCACGATCCCAGGAAAGCCCTGGTCAGAAACCAGCAGGTTGGACCCAAGCCCCAACACGAAGTAACTGCATCCCGCGTGGGCAATCCCCTGCATCAGCCACTTCAAGTCGTCCTCGCCCTTGGGAATGGCCAAGAGGGGAGTGGCTCCTCCAATGCGGTAGTAGGTATGCCTCGAAAGGCTCTCGTTCCAGCGGAGCTCCCCGCGAAATGCACCCGAATGTTCATGGAACCACTCCAGGCCGGAACTCACCCGCCCAGCCCCTTTTCGAGCTGCGCCGGAAGCTTCGTGATCGAGCCGGCTCCCATGCAAAGGATGAGATCCCCGGGCTGCATCAGGGCGAGGATCCTGCGTTCGGTTGCAGGCAGGTCTCCGGCATGTTCCACCTGCTGGTGGCGTGCCCCGCCTTCACGGGAGGCCTCGAGGATTTCGGCTGCGAGGCTGGCCGAGGTCAGTCCCTCAATGGGAGCCTCGCCCGCGGCGTAGATGTCGGTGAGCAGGACCACGTCGGCAGCAGCAAATGCCGTGAGGAACCCCTCCTTGCAATGGAGCGTGCGCGTGTAGCGATGGGGCTGGAAGGCCACGATGATCCTTCCCTTCCAGAACTGGCGCGCAGCCTCGAGAGTGGCGGCAATCTCGGTGGGATGGTGGCCATAGTCATCAATGATGGCCTGGGTTCGAGCCTGGTCCTGCCAGCGGATTTCGAACCTCCGCTTGACGCCCTTGAACTGGCGCAGTCCCCTTGCAACCTCCTCGAACGTGAGACCCATTCCCAGCGAAAGGGCCACCACCGCAAGCGCATTGAGGACGTTGTGGCGTCCGGGAATATGGAGTTCGATCTCACCCAGCCGGCCCTTGCCGGAGAGATGCACTTCGAAACGCGACACGAGGCCTTCCATCCGGATATTCCGGGCCAGGTAGTCGGCGTCGGAATCCACGCCATAGGTCACGAACGGCTTGTTGAATCGCTCCAGGCATCTTGCCACTCCCGGATCATCGAGGCACACGGCTGCAAGACCGTAGAAGGGCAGATTGGAGACGAAGGATGAGAAAGCGTCGTCGATCGCAGAAACCGTCCCGTAATAATCCAGGTGGTCATTGTCGATGTTGGTGATGATCCCGTAGGTCGCGGGCAACTGGAGGAATGAGCCGTCGCTTTCGTCGGCCTCGGCCACGACAAACTGGCCCTGGCCAAGCTTTGCGTTGCCGCCCAGAGAATCCACCTTGCCACCGATCACGAGCGTAGGATCCCAGCCTGCAGAACTCAGGACCACGGAGAGCATGGAAGTGGTCGTGGTCTTGCCGTGTGTCCCGGCCACCGCCACCCCCACCTTGCCGCGCATGAGCTCGGCAAGCATCTCGGCTCGACGAATGACGGGAACCCGGCGGAGCCGGGCCTCGAGCACTTCCGGATTGTCAGACTTGACCGCCGAAGAGACGACCACGACATCTGCTCCGGAGATATTCGCTCCTGCGTGGCCCACATGGAACCGAACCCCGAGCTCGGCAAGCCGGCGTGTCGTTTCCGAATCGGCAAGATCCGATCCGCTGACGCGGAAGCCCTGGTTCAGGAAAACCTCGGCGATTCCACTCATCCCGATCCCGCCGATGCCCACGAAATGAAGCTGGAGGTTTCGCTGGTCCTTGCGGTCACGCATTTGAAACCTCCAGATCGCCCACCACCCGGCTCACTGCATCGGGACGGTAGAATTGCTTCACGGCTGATTCCATCTGGTTGAGCCTCGAAGGAGACTTGGAAAGCGAGTCGATGAGCACGGCAAGTTCCTTGCCCGAGGTCTTGTTCTGGATCTTCATCTCCGCAGCCCCGGAATGCGCAAAGAGCTCTGCATTGTAGACCTGGTGTCGATCCCTGGAAACCAGCGGCACCAGCACCGCCGCACGACCAACTGCAGCGACTTCAGCAAGGGTGGACGATCCCGCACGACAAATCAGGAGATCTGCCTGTGCATAGGCTTCCAGCATCTCATAGATGAACTTTTCCACCCTGGACTGGGTGCCCGCGGCGAGATGGGCGGCCTGGACGCGATCAAAGTCCCGCTCTCCGGTCTGGTGGATCCAACGGACCTCAGTCCCAAGGGCCTTGAGCTCCGGCAGCGATTCAATGACGAGCGTATTGATCCCCATGGCCCCCTGACTTCCACCGAATACAAAGACGGTAAAAGGCTTCCTCGATGCGGGGGGAAGCGGCTTCATGGTTGAACGAATGGGATTGCCGGTCAGGAGGACTTTTGAGGCCCCAAAGACCTTTTCGGCACCAGGAAATGCAGCAAACACCCTGCTGGCCACACGCCCCAGGATCCGGTTGGTGAGGCCCGGAAGCACGTTCTGCTCCAGCACCGCGACACGGCAGCCCCAGATCCATCCCAGTGCTGAGGCAGCAAGAACAAGGGGAAACGAGGCATACCCACCCACTCCCAGGACCACCTGCGGGCGAAACTCAAACAGCCACCTGGCTGCGACAACGAAGGAGAGGGGGATCTGGAGGAAGGTCCTGATCTTTTTTGAGGCGGAAGCTCCATTCCAGGATCCGATCGACACCAGGTGCAGCGGATAAGGTGACCTCGGGACGAGACGCTCCTCCATCCCTCCGCGCGCACCCACGAAATGGATCTCAGTCCCGGGATGCCTCTCGCGCCAGTGGTCCGCGACGGCAAGACCCGCATAGATGTGGCCTGCAGTTCCACCGCCGGTCACGAAGAGCACGTCACGGCCCCGGAGCAGGCTCATGTCGCTGCCCCCTGCTCATTCTCGCGTGAAATACTGAGGAGCACTCCCATGGCAAACAGATCGATCACCAGAGCCGATCCGCCGTAGCTGATGAATGGAAGCGCAAGGCCCTTGGTGGGAATCAGTCCCAGCACGACGGCCATGTTCAGGAAGGCCTGCAGACCCAGGAGCAGCGTAATGCCGCTTCCGAGGAGCATCCCGAACAGATCCCCGCTCCGCTGGCGACAGCGCCAGGCAACCTGGAAGCCTCGGTAGACCAGGACCACGAAGCCTGCCACGACGAGCGAAACCCCGATAAAGCCCAACTCCTCGCCAACGACTGAAAAAATGAAGTCATTGTGTGCCTCGGGAAGGAAAAACAGCTTTTCCTTTCCGTTGCCAAGTCCTACGCCGGAAACACCTCCGGAGTGCAGGCCGACAAAGGACTGGAGGATCTGGAATCCCTTTCCAGAGGGATCGGTCCAGGGATCCAGGAAAGTCATCAGGCGTGCGCGACGGTAGCTCGATCCAAGCACCAGGGCCGCGCCGATCC
Source organism: uncultured Bacteriovorax sp. (assembly GCA_964508305.1). Classification (GTDB taxonomy): domain Bacteria; phylum Bdellovibrionota; class UBA1018; order UBA1018; family UBA1018; genus CAIOHW01. The sequence goes on along the minus strand of CAZDSX010000002.1, from coordinate 62,581 downwards.
CCACGCCGGAGACCAGCACCCCGCCCAGGTAGCGCATGGGCACGCCGGCAAGGAACATCAGGAGGAAGGCGACCATCGTGATGACTGCAGTGGAGCCAAAGTCAGGCTGGAGGAGCAGGAAGCCGAACACGGGAACCAGCAGCACGAAAACGGAAAGGACTGCCGGAACGAACCGACCCAGGATCTCCTGCTTGCTCGCCAGCTGGCGGCAGACAAAAACCACGGCGGCGAACTTGGCCCACTCGCTGGGCTGGAACTGGAAAAACGGAAGCCGGATCCAGCGCTGCGCACCCCCGCTCTTCGCACCAATCCCGGGGATGAGGACCAGCAGCAGCGCCAGCGCAGCCGACCCCAGCACGGGATAGGCCCACTTCTTCCAGTTCTGGTAGGGGATCTGGGCCGCAAAGGCCATGGCAAGCCCACCGAGAGCGGCAAAGAGCAGCTGCTTTTTGATGAAGGCAAAACCGTCGCCCGTGCGCTCCTGCGCAAAGATGAAGGACGAGCTATAGACCATGACCAGGCCGAAGAGCACCAGCCCGCTCGTGAGCACCAACAGCACCGGGTCGACACCGCGCAGGCTGAGGCTGCGGATTTTCATCGAGACGCCCTTGCCCACGCCTTCGGCCTAGAGCTGGGAGACCAGCTTCTTGAAATAGTCACCGCGCTCCTCGTAGTTGCGGAACATATCAAAGCTCGCGCATCCGGGCGAAAGCAGGATGATGTCACCACTGCGGGACTTCTGGAATGCAAGGAGCACGGCCTCTTCAAAAGTTCCCACGAGGTAGGTCTCCGCATGATCTCCCAGAGCACGATTGATCTTCTCCTTGGCTTCGCCAAGCAGGATGAGGATCTTGCAACGCTCCTGGACCAGCGGAGCAAGTGGAGTGAACTCCATGTTCTTGTCCTTGCCGCCGGCAATCAGGATGATCGGATTCTTGCCAAAGGCGCTCAGGCTGCGCTGGACGCTCATGACATTCGTGCCCTTGGAGTCATTGATGAAGTAAACTCCATCCTTCTTGCGGACGAATTCGAGTCGGTGCGGGACGCCCTTGAAGTTCTGGATCACCGACTGGATGGCTGCCGGGGACACCCCCTGCGCACGGGCAGCACAGATCGCTGCCATGAGGTTTTCCTTGTTGTGTTCGCCAAAGAGCTTGAGGGGAGCCACATCGTAGGACTCCTCCTTGCCGGTGATCTTGGCGACGATCCTCCTCGAGGACGCATCGTAATAGCAGCCACGGAAATTCTCGGCGAACTCTCCGCCGATCTTCATTGGGTTCTGCTTGGTGAACCACATGAGCTTGCCCTGGGCCTCTGCAGCGAAACGGGCCACATTGGGGTTGTCATAATTGAGGACCACGAAGCTGTTGCGGTCGCAGAGGGTCAGGAGCCGGCGCTTGGCCTGGATGTAGACATCGAGCGTCCCATAGCGATCCAGGTGGTCTTCCTCGATATTGGTGAACACGGCCACGGCAGGAGTGAGCTTGTCGGTCAGCTCGAGCTGGAAGCTCGAGAGCTCAGCCACGACGGCATCAGCCTTCCCACCATCGATGTGATGATCCAGCAGAGGAGTGCCGATGTTGCCTCCGACGAAAACAGGGCGGTTATCGGCCTTGAACATTTCGCCAATCAGGGTCGTCGTCGTCGTCTTGCCGTTCGTTCCAGTCACGCAGAGGAGCGGCTCCTTGCATGCGGATGCCGCAATCTCGATTTCACTCGTGATCGGGATATTTGCAGCACGGGCCTCCTCAAGCGGCTTGAGGTTGAGCGGCACCCCGGGACTCACGACAATCATGTCCACGGTCGTGAAGGATTTGCTGTTGTGGCGGCCGAGCTCGTACTCGATCTTGAGCTCTGCGCAGGCGTTCACGCTGTCGGCGAGCTCGGTCTTCTGCTTCACGTCGGTCACGATGACCTTCGCACCCTGCTTGCACATGTATCGGGCCACGGCGACGCCGGTCTTGCCGAAGCCCACCACCAAGATTCTCTTTCCCTTGAACTTACTCATAAAAAACTCCGGAACAATCAGCGCAGTTTGAGAGTCGAAAGCGTTACCAATGCCAGGAGGATCGAGATGATCCAGAAACGTACAATCACCTTGGGCTCGGCCCAGCCCTTGAGCTCGAAATGATGGTGGATGGGCGCCATCTTGAAGACACGCTTGCCCGTCATCTTGAAGGAGGTCACCTGTGCCATCACCGAGAGGGCCTCGACCACGAAGATGCCCCCGCAGATCACTAGAAGGAGTTCATTCTTGGTGATGACGGAGACGACCCCGAGGGCGGCACCAAGCGAGAGTGATCCCACATCTCCCATGAACACCTGGGCAGGGTAGGTATTGAACCAAAGGAAACCCAGGCAGGACATGGCCACCGTGCCGCAGAAGATCGCGAGTTCACCCGAGCCCGGGATATGTGGAATCTGGAGGTACTCCGCGATCCGGACGTTTCCTGCACAGTAGGCCAGGATCAGGAAGGTGACCGATGTCGTGATGGTCGGACCAACGGCCAGGCCATCCAATCCGTCCGTCAGGTTTACTGCGTTGGAGCTTCCGACGATCACCAGCACCACGAAAGGAACAAAGAGCACACCCAGCTGCAGGGCCCAGTCCTTGAAGATCGGGAACTTGAGATCCGTGGGCACGGCCTCGACCCTGTAGAGGACCAGACCCACTGCCAGGGCGATGAGCGTCTGGAAGAAAAGCTTTTCCCTGCTGCTGAGGCCCTTGGGGTTTTTCTGGATCACTTTGCGGTAGTCGTCCACGAAACCAATGCATCCAAAGGCGATGGTCGTCCCCAGCGCAAGCCAGACAAAGGGATTGGAGAGATCCGACCACATGAGCGTCGAGAAGGTGATCCCCATGAGGATGAGTCCGCCCCCCATCGTGGGAGTACCCTTCTTGGAAAGGTGGGACTGCGGTCCATCGTCGCGAATCGCCTGGCCCATCTGCTTGCGCTTGAGGAACTGGATGTAGGACGGACCGAGGAGCATGCAAAAGAGCACCGCGGTGATCGATGCTCCGAAGGTGCGGAACGTGATGTATTTGAAAACGTTCAGCGCCGAAAACTGCGCATGCAGCGGATACAAAAGATGAAAAAGCATTGTCTGGGGAGGTTACAGATTTTCAAAAACTGAAGTCAAGACTTTAGCCCCCCGCACCGGGTTGGGCTCGCTTACGCGCTGCACGGGCCGCTTCCTCGCGATCATCGAAGTGGATCTTGCGGGTTCCGCCCGGAGAGTTTTTGTCGGCAATGATCTGGTAGTCTTCGTGCCCCTTGCCTGCGATCAGGACCATGTCCCCGGGCGCCGCTTCATTGACGGCAAGCTCGATCGCCCGGGCTCGGTCGGGCTCTACAAGGACCCGGCGGCCAATGGAGGCAGGCGAGACACCCGAGAGGACTTCCTGGATGATTGCCGCGGGGTCTTCGGTCCTGGGATTATCCGATGTAATGATGGCCAGGTCGGAAAACTGCTCGGCCAGCCGGCCCATTACGGGGCGCTTGGTGCGATCACGATCCCCGCCGCACCCCACGACGCTGATGATCCTCTGCCCGGGGCTTCTGAGCTCAATCAGGGTCTTGAGCACCTTCTCGAGCGCATCGGGCTTGTGGGCATAATCGACCAGCAGGGTTGCCCCCAGGGAGTTGGCAACCTGCTCAAGACGTCCGGGGACACCGGGAAGTCGCGCGACCCCTTCGGCGATCGCCGCCGGCTCAACTCCGATGGCACGGCATACGGCTGCCGCAGCCAGGATGTTATAGGCGTTGAATCGCGCAATGAGGGTGGACTTCACGTCGATTCCGACCCCGTCCTTCCACTGGAGCCGGCCACGGATTCCATCCATCCCGAGACGGAGAGATGAGCCCGAGGTATCGGCATCTCCACCCATGCCAAATCCCGCCACCGATGTCCCGGCAAGCTCCGTGATGAGCCTTGCCCCGTATTCGTCATCGGCATTCACGACCGAGAAACACTTCTTTTGTGCGTGCTCGGCCTGCCTTGGGTAGAGCGTGAAGAGCAGCTTCTTGGACTGGAAGTAGTCTTCCATGTCCGGATGAAAATCCAGGTGCTCGGGCGAGAGGTTGTTGAAGACCACGCCATCAAACGCAATTCCTGAAGTGCGATGCTGCTTGAGGGCGTGTGAGGAGACTTCCATCACGACCGCAGTGCAGCCCGAAGACTTCATGCGCGCGAGGAGCGCCTGGAGTTCCGGGCTTCCCGGCGTCGTATGAGTGGAAGGGATGATCTCGGAGCCGATCCTGAAATTGACGGTCCCGATCACCCCGACTCGATGACCGGCCGCCTGGAGGATGCTCTCCACGAGGTAGGAGGTCGTGGTCTTGCCGCTTGTTCCGGTGATTCCCACCATCTTCATGGAGCGGGAAGGATCCCCATTCAGCCTGGACATGGCCCAACCCAGGGCCTCGCGGGTGTCCTGCACCCGGATGAGGCGCGGATCCGAGCCCTCGAACCCCCTTTCAACCACACAGGCAAGGATGCCGGACCGGAGCAGCCCATCGACATGCGAATGGCCGTCGTGTGCAGTTCCGCGGATCGCAAAAAAGACCGAATCCGGACGCGCGTTGCGCGAGTCCGAGGTCAACTGGCCAAGCGACACTTCCTGCCCGCGGAGCCCCGAGGAGATTTGGGCGGACACAGGCCCGAAGAGCTGGGAAAGGCGAATCATCGGAATTCCTCCGGTCGAAGCTTTAGGGAGAGCCGAGGCTCAGGCGGATCTGGGATCGTTCCGCGACCGAAGCACCCGCTTCGGGATGCTGCGAACGAACCACACCTTGTCCGGTAATTTCAATTTCAAACGGCTGCCCCTGCATGGCTCGCAATGCCTCACGGCCGGTCAAACCCACGAGCGAGGGCATGCGCCAGAGATGCGATCCGTCAGCGGCATTCCCCTCCCAGCGAAGGGGATCCCGACGTGCGCCGGTCTCGATGATCGCCGGCCCCGGAGCGGGCTCGGCGTGCGCCTGGCCCGTGGTGGTCTGGTCCGACTGGGCGACCACCTGCGAGGGGGCCGCTACAGCGGGCTTCATCCGCGAAGGATCAGCAGGAATACTGAAGCGATTGGTGACCGCCTGGAGCACTTTTTGGAAGAGCGGTGCGGCCGTCTCGGAGGCATAGTAGACCCCTTTCGGCCCATCGAGAGCTGCGTAGATCACGAGGCGCGGCTCCACGCCGCGAGCAAATCCGATGAAGCTTGCGATGAACCTGGAGCGGGAGTACTTGCCGGTCGCCGAATCCACGGTTTGTGCGGTTCCGGTCTTGCCTGCAACATCATAGCCTTCGAGACGGGCTTTCAGGCCGGTTCCACCATCAGCCGTCACGGCACTGAGCGCCTCCTGGACCTGCTCGGCCACCGCCTGAGAAAAGATCCTGCGTGGCGCTTCGCGCTTGGAATCGGAGCCGGGCTGGTCCCTGATGATCGACGGCTGAACCAGCCACCCACCATTCAGGAAAGCCGCATATGCCCGAAGCATCTGCAACGGTGTCACGAGGATACCCTGGCCGAATCCGATGTTCGCAAGGGTCAGGGGCTGCCACGACTTCCGGGGCGGGACCCTTCCGGAGATTTCGCCGGGAAATCCGATGCCGGTCCGTGAGCCGAAACCCATCTGCTCGAGCGTCTTCGAATAGGCATCCGCACCGATCTTGAGGGCAAGCTTCGCCGAACCCACGTTGCTCGAAACCTGGATCATCTTCTTGAGGGTGATCCACTCGAACTTTTCGTGGGCCTCGGCCTCGGAGATCTTCTTTCCCTGCACTACAAAGCTTCCGTGGTTACCCCACACCTGGTCGGTGAGCTTCATTCCGCTTGCCAGTGCCGAAGCGAGCAGCACCGGCTTGAGTGTCGACCCAGGCTCGTAACCGTCGGTGACCACGCGGTTGCGACGGTGATCCAACGGAGCACCCTTGAAGTTGGGATCGAAACCCGGCTCGTTGGCCATGGCCAGGATCTCTCCATTGGTGGCATTCATCACAACCACGCCGCCGCCGCGTGAACCGGTGCGAGCGACGGCAAACTTGAGTTCCTGTTCTACGGAATATTGAAGCGAGGCATCCAGCGTCAGGCCGATCGCCTGCCCGTCCTTGACGGCCCCGGCTTCGGAGGCATCAAGGAAAGTGGGTCTTCCCATCGCATCCTTGGTCGTCTCGACCGAGACCACGCTGCCCTTGAGGGATCCATTCTTCCAAAGTTCGATGCCTTCGACACCTTCGGAGTCCACGTTCGTATCGCCGATCACATGTGAAGCCAGATCGTGGTGGGGATACACACGCTTGCTCTCACGCACGAGCCAGAGTCCTTCGACGAGGTCTCCATCCGCCGCGATGATTTGCCATTTCTTGAGGAGATTGACCTCATTTTCGGACAAGTGCCGCTTGATCCACAGGAACTCGCGCTTGTCGCGGAACCTGGCCTGGAGCTTTTCGTAAGGCATGTCGAGGGAGCGGGCGACCAGCCTCAGCACATCCTTGCGACGACGGAGCTTTGATGGATTTGCTGCAAGGCTCTGCGTCTCCACATTCACGGCCAGGGCTTCGCCGTTCCGATCAACGATCGAGCCGCGACGAGGCCTCAGCAGCACCTTGCTCTGGAATTGCTTGCGGGCCATCTTCTCGAGCCGGTCATCCTTGAGAATCTGGATCATGAAAGCCCGGCCCGTGAGGGCGAGTGAAGCCAAGAGCACTCCGCGGGCGACCCACTGCAGGCGCCTTTGAAAGAGGTCTCCCTGATCGCGGCCGGCTACGTTCGTCATGGACGGGCTCGACCACCCTTCAGGTCCATGTAGATGACCTGGTCAGCACGCGGCTGGCCAAGGCCGAACTGTCCGTGCGCAAGGGCCTCCAGTCTTCGAGGGGACTTGAGGCCCGCCACTCGAAGCTCGATTTGCTCGCGATCCTGCTGGAGGTTGCGAATGGCTTTTTCGGTCTGGGTGACTTCATAGGTCGTGCGGACGATCCCGAGGCGGACCCAGACGGTGAGGATCGTCATGCCCAGGATGACCGGCCAGATCCAGGCCGGAAAAAGCGATGTTTTATGTCCCTTCTGGGTTCCCATCAGCCCTCCATCCGTTCAGCCACCCTGAGCCTCGCACTGCGGGCTCGCGGATTGTCCGCGACCTCCGCCTCGCCGGCTTCAAGCGGCTTTTTGAACACTGCCTTCCATGATCCCGAAGCGAAGCACTGCTTCACCCTGCGGTCCTCGAGAGAATGAAAACTGAGGATCGCAGCTCTTCCACCCGGGGATAGTATGGAGGGTATCACACCCTGCAGCAATGCATCGAGTTCACCGAGCTCATCATTGACGAAGATCCTGAGGGCCTGGAAGGTGCGAGTCGCTGGATGGATCCTCCCGTGTCGTTCTGCAGGGGGAAATGCACGTGCGACGATCTCCGCAAACGCCGTGGTGCTGTCAGGAAGTTGACCCTGCGATCGCGCTTCGACGATCCGGTGTGCGATCCGCCTGGAAAGGCGCTCTTCTCCGAATTCATAGATCAGGTCGGCGATCTCGCGCTCGGTCGAGGTCTTGAGCACCTGGTGGGCCGTCCGTCCGCGCGACGGATCGAGTCGCATGTCGAGCGGACCCTCGAGCCTGAAGCTCAGGCCACGCTCCGCCGAATCGATCTGGTCACTCGAAAATCCAAGATCGGCAAGCACTCCCAATACAGGCCCCTCTCCCGGCCCAAGCCTGAACTCCGAAAAGCGGGAATGCCTGAGAAGCAGGCGTCCCTGCTCGATCTCCGGCTTGAAGCGAATCCTGGCCGCTTCGATCGCAGCAGAATCCTGGTCGATGGAAATGACCCGGTGGCGTCGCCCCAGCAGGGTCGAGCCAAGGCGCTCCAGCATGGCTGCCGTATGTCCGCCTCCACCCAGCGTGCAATCCACGAACGTCGCAGGCTCGGAGGCCTCGGCAAACGGGATGATCAACGCGTCGACGATCTCGCGCAGGAGGATGGAGATGTGCCGAGTCACCGTGCTGCCTCCTCCTCGAGGAGGAAGGTGGCCGGTCCGTCATTGACCAGCTCGACCTTCATGTCGGCCTGGAAGACGCCGGACTCGGTGGGCACTCCGGAGTTCCTGCTCCGGTCGACAGCCTCTTCGAACAGGCTGCGTGCCAGCTCCGCCGATCCGGCTCCCATGAAGCTCGGACGATTCCCCTTGGAAAGATCTCCCAACAGAGTGAACTGCGAAACGACGAGATGGGAGCCCGAGACATCCCGGATGGAAAGATTCATTTTTCCGGCAGGATCTTCGAAAATCCTGAGCTTGAGGATTCGGTCGATCATTTTATGGGCCATCTCTGCAGTGTCGCCCGACTGCACACCCAGGAGCGTCAGGATACCGCGATCGATTTTTCCGACCACTTTGCCATCCACGGTGACACTGGCGCGAAGCACTCTCTGGATGACAGCCTTCATATTCGTGGGTCAGTCCCCGAGCAGGTAGCGCTCGATGGCCTTCCTCGCAACATATGAGGACTTCACCCGCCATTGCTCGCGATGGATGGTGAGGGCCGCCAGTGCGATCGCCTTGTCACCGATTTTCCCGAAACCAACGAACCAGTCGTATTTTCCAATCGGGTCCATGCCGGTCAGCGATCCGGTTTTGCCGCCCACATCGATGATCGAAGTGGGCCCGCGGGAAAATCCGCGGAAGCTCTTGCGGGAGGTGCCCGAGACCACGGTCTGGCGCATGAGTTCCATCACCTCCGATGCGACCCCATGACTGACCACTTCGGCCGCAATCTCGGGCCTGGCCTGGTAGATCTTGTCGCCGTCCTGGAGGTGGATCGACTCGACAGCATAGGGAGTCATCATCTTCCCGCCATTGACCAGCGCAGCCGCGATGAGGGCTCCCTGGAGCGGGCTCATGGTGGTTTCGCGCGTGAATCCTGAAGCAGTCTCGGCGAGGGACCATGGATCTGCATCCGATTGCAGCATCACGCGCCCGGGCTGGACGGGCAGGTCGGAAGCAATCTGGCGGTTGAAGCCAAATCGATCCGCATAGTCTCGAAGCTTTGCTGCGCCGAGATTGAAAGCACCGATCCTTCCAAAAACCGTGTTCACCGAATGCGCAAAAGCCTCCCTAAGCGAGAGGGAGCGGGTCCAGCGATTATTGGAAGTCTTGAGGACATTGCTCCGATAGAGGGTGTGATTCGAACCATTGAAGGCAATGCGGGTGTCGGCCGTGAACTTCTGCTCGGCAATCGCGGCGGAAGCAGTCACCACTTTGAATACCGATGCCGAGGGGAAGGTGGCCCGCAGCGCAAGGTTCCTTCCGAGTTCGGTGGGCGCGCCATCCTTGCGCGCATCACGCTCGTAGCTGACCAGCGCAAGGACGCGTCCCGTCGACGGATCCACCGCGGCAAAGGCTCCATGATCGGGCCGATACTGCTGGAAGATGGCTTCCACCGAGACCTGGAGACCCGCATCAAGGCTGTATTGTACGAGCGCCTCGGAGGCGGGACCTCCGGGCGGAAGATCGATCTTCGATGGAAGTCCGGCGAGCTGCCGAGCCTCCTGGTCCACAAGGTTCCCCGGGGATGCCGAGATGGCTCGCGCGAGCTCGGAGCGGGTGAAAAGATTCTGCTGGGCCTCAGTGAAACGATTCCAACCCGTCACCCGACTCACAAGCGCGAGCGCAAGAGCAAACAGGACGATCGCAATCCAGGGCCAGCGCGGGGCCTGCGTGCGGGTATCCTGGTTCCAAGTCTGGGTTGCACGAATCATGAGGGCACAGTGTCGCTTGCCGGACCGGAGTGGTCAATCTTCTCGGGCTCACCACTCGGCATTTTCTTCAATGATGTCAATCCTCTGGCGGATCTTCGTCTCCGCCATCCGGCTCATCGGATCCCGACTCGGAGACACCCTGGAGCTCGAACTGCATGCGCTCACGTCGGGCTGCCAACTCCTGCTCCTCCGTGATCATCGAGGCCTGGACCATCTTGGACAGGATGGACTCGACCGTGCGACCTGCATAACGAGTGAGCTGCTTTTGCCTGAAGGATTGCGAGTAGCGGACCGGACTGGGCAGGAGCATCGCGAGGAACGCTCCCTCGCGGGCCCCGAGCTGGGAGGGATGCTTGCCAAAGTAGTACTGGGAGGCTGCGCCGATTCCAAAGATCCCCGGACCCCACTCGGCGATATTCAGGTAAACCTCGAGGACTCGGCGCTTTCCAACCGAGCGATCGAGCCGCGTGGCCAGGATCAGCTCCTTGAATTTTCTCCAGAGCGACTTTTCCTTGGTGAGGAATACATTCCTGACCACCTGCTGGGTGATCGTGCTCGCGCCGCGCGCGAACTTGCCCTTGCTGAGGTCATGCTCAACCGCTTCCCGGATCTGTCCCAGGTCATAACCCCGGTGGTTGAAGTAGGCCCAATCCTCGCTGACCACGACCGCTCCGACTGCAAGCTGCGAGATCTGGGAAAGAGGAACCCATCCCGACGGCCTTTGCCGCTCCAGCTCGACACGGGGCGGCTTCTTGGCCCCCAGGTAGGTGACCCTGGGGTACTGGGTCCGCAAGATCGAGACGGCGGGAAACTCGCGCGTCAGGACGAAGTAGGCCGCACCCAGGAGGGAGAAACTCAACAAAAGCACCAGCAGGAGAGTCGGCCTGAACAGGCCGCGCAAGCCTGCTTGACTCCGGGATTTCTTTGCCAGTTTTTGGGTGCGAATGAGGCGGGACAAGGACAAAACTCCGCTTGTTTCGATATGTGCCAAATTGTAGACTCGACGCGTGCAAATCAAGAAAAAAACTCAACAAAGTCTGCCCGGACTGAAGGGGAATCCCTACCTTCACCCCAATACGAACCGGACCTACACGAACGCGCACAAGGCGCGGATCGCCAAGGACACCCTGGAGCGCTATACGGGCAGCCCGGCGGATCGATTTCGCAAGCAGATCATCCTCACGAACTTTGATTACTATGTCGAACGCTTCGACAACCTCTGCGGCGACGAGAAGTACAAGGGTTCGGCCATGCGAGTCGTGCACAGCTCCAAGGCCGATGTCTCGATCGTCGACTTCTCGATCGGCTCACCCACTGCGGCGCTGATCATCGAAATCCTCTCGGTCATCGACCCCAAGGCAGTCCTGCTGCTCGGCATGTGCGGCGGCCTTCACCGTTCACTCAAGGTCGGGGACTTCATCCTTCCGACGGCTGCAATCCGCGATGAAGGCGTATCCCGCCACTTCATGCCCTCGCAGGTCCCGGCGCTGCCCACCTTCAAGATCCAGAAGTTCGTCTCGGACATCATCGTCGAGCGCGGCCTCGATTACCGCACGGGTGTCGTGCACACGACCGACTACCGCTTCTGGGAGTTCGACGACCGCTTCAAGGCCAACCTCTACGAAGAACGCGCGCTCGCCATCGATATGGAGACTTCGACACTCTTCGTTGCCGGCTTTGCCTGCAAGGTGCCGATCGGTGCTCTGCTGCTCGTTTCGGACCTCCCCCTCCAAAGGGGCGGGATCAAGACCAAGAAGTCCGCCAAGGCGGTTTTCAGGAAGTACACCGATCTGCAGTTGGAGATTGGAATCAAGTCAATGAGCGAAATCGCTGTGCGCGGTGAACACATCCGCCACTACCGCTGGTAAAAACAGGACAGTCCCCATGCTGAAGAAATTTCTCGAATTCTTTACCAACGACCTCGCCATCGATCTCGGCACTGCCAACACCCTGGTCTATGCCCGCGATCGCGGAATCATCATCAACGAACCGTCGGTAGTGGCGATCCACCGCAATGCCCGCGGACAGACCCGCGTTCTGGCGGTCGGCAAGGAAGCCAAGGACATGCTGGGCCGCACGCCCGGATCCATCCAGGCCATTCGGCCACTCAAGGACGGCGTCATCGCCGACTTCGAAGTGACCCAGTCCATGCTCAAGTACTTCATCCAGAAGTCCAATGAGCGCCGCACTTTTATCCGTCCCCGCATCATCATCTGCATCCCGTTTGGGATCACCCAGGTCGAAAAGCGCGCCGTAAAGGAGTCCGCCCAGTCGGCTGGTGCCCGCGAAGTCTACCTGATCGAAGAGCCGATGGCCGCAGCACTCGGCGCAGGCCTTCCGATCCGTGAACCCAGCGGCAACATGATCGTCGATATCGGCGGCGGCACCACTGAGGTGGCCGTGATCTCGCTGGGTGGCATCGTGTATTCCCGCTCCGTTCGCGTGGCAGGCGACAAATTCGACGAGGCCATCGTCCAATACATCAAGCGCAAGTACTCGCTCCTCATCGGAGAGCGCACTGCCGAGCAGATCAAGCTCTCGATCGGCTGCGCCTACCCCTTTGAAGAGGAAAAGACCTACGAAGTGAAGGGACGCGACCTGATCAGCGGCGCCCCCAAGACGATCGAAGTGAACTCGGAAGAAATCCGTGATGCCCTGGCCGAGCCGGTTTCGGCCGTGGTTGATGCAATCAAGACGGCCCTTGAGCGCACGCCCCCGGAGCTTGCCGCAGACATTGTCGATAACGGCATCATCCTCGCCGGTGGCGGATCGCTGCTTGCCAACCTCGACATCCTGATCAAGGAAAAAACGGGCCTTCCCGTAGCCCTCGCCGAAGATCCCCTCACTTGCGTGGTGCGCGGCTCCGGAAAGGCCCTCCAGGACATGGATCTCCTGCGAAAGGTGACGATTGTCTGATCGCAAGGGCTTCCTGCCGATCGAGGATCAGCAGGCCGCGCTGAAGCTCGTGCGCGACGCCGCAAAACTGCACAGCCCCGCCACCTCCTGGGCCCGGGACCAGCGCTACCTCGACAAAAGCAACCTCTGCGGTTTCGACTTCAATCGGAGCTGCTTCATGCTGGAGATCAACGAGCTCACTGATCTCGCTCTCTTGCGCGAGGAAATGCAGCTCGATCCGCACCTCATGATCAAGCTCGAGGTCCATCACCAGGAAATCTTCTTCAAGGCCGGCTTTAGGTCAATCGACCTGGAGGCCGGAAGAATCGAGCTCGGACTCCCGGTCGAGGTCTTCAGGATGCAGATGCGCAAGCACCCTCGTGCGCGCATGGACCACCTGACAGCCGTCTCCATCACCCATCCCGATCCACAGGATCCAAATAGGATCCTGGATCGCAGGCTCTATGACCTGAGCGTGGGTGGAGCCTCCCTGGTCCTGCATTACGGTGAGGAGCGGCACTACCACGTCCGCCAAAGGCTCGAAGCATTGGAACTCAACATCCCGGGCGGACCGGTCAAAACCTGGGGAATCGTCCGGCACCTCAAGGTGTTCCCTCCGGACACGTCGATCCAGGGAGTCCAGATGGGGATTGAGTTCTTCAACCTCGGGCCGATCGACACCAAGAGGATCGACACCCTGGTGCAGTCCGAACTGCGAAAGCAATTCTCGGAGATCGACGGGACCGGGGACTGAGCCATGGCCTACAACCTCAAGGACTACTATTTCCACAAGGCAAAATCCGAGAACTACGCTGCTCGGTCCGCGTTCAAGCTCGAGGAAATGGACAAGCGCTACAAGATTTTCCGCCCTGGAATGCAGGTCCTTGACCTTGGCGCCGCGCCGGGCTCCTGGTCACAGTATGCATCAAAAAAGCTCGGCAAGCAGGGGCGCGTGCTCGGGATCGACCTCCAGGAGATCAAGATCAGCCTCTTCAATGCCGTGTTCATCCAGGCGGATCTGCGCGACGTGAACCTCGGAGAGATCATCCAGAAACACGGTTTCACGCCTCCGTTTGACATCGTGATGTCGGACATGGCGCCGAGGACCACCGGAATCAAGCTGCAGGACCAGATGCGATCACTGGAGCTCTGCGAGCTTGCGCTGGAAACGGCCCACCGATTCCTCAAACCCAAGGGGACTTTCATCGCCAAGTTCTTCCATAGCGATGAGTTCGAGGGATTCCGCGCACAGATGCGCATGCACTTCGACAAGGTGGAGATCCTCCGCCCCAAGAGCACCAGGACCGAGAGCAAGGAAATCTTCCTGGTGGGGATGAACTACAAGGTCAGCGAATCGGGTTGACCACGGGGCATCGGGGGCAGGGCGCGGCCACGTCGCTCACGAGCGCCCGCCAGAGGTTTCGCACCGATCCGCTCAATGATCCATTGATCACTGCGACCAGTGCGATGGCCAGCACCAGCATGAGCACATACTCAACGACTGCCTGGCCGGACGACTGTTTCATCCCTTCATTTTAGGGTATTCTCAGGAGACATGACAAGCCAAGTGCCGACCGAGCCCAACAGTCCGACACCCCTGACGAATTCCCAGGCAAACTCCAAGACGAATCCCAAGACCAGCCTCAAGACGATCCTGGTCCCCATCCTGCTCATCCTGGGCGTGACCTGGGGAGCCTTGAGCTTCCTCAAATCACAGGTGGCGCAAAACAAACCGGCAGGCCGGTCGATCATCGAGCTCAAGGCGGGCAACACGCTTCCTGACCTTGAACTCACGCGGACCGATGGGACCAAGGCACTGCTTTCGAGCATCCCGGCCAAAGTGATGTTGATCAATTTTTGGGCCACCTGGTGTGAGGCCTGCATGGAAGAGATGCCCTCGCTGGTGAAGCTCCATGAAGAGTACAAACAGCACGGGCTCGAAGTGATCGGGATCAACCTGGATGAAAAACCCTCCCAGGCGATTGCATCCACGGCAGCCGAATTTGGAATGAAATTCCAGAACTTCACCGACGCCGACGGAAAGCTCGGGGATGCCTTCGATGTCCATGCGATCCCGCTCACCGTGATCGTGGATGGATCTCGAAAAATCCTCGAGAAGGTCGCCGGAGATCGAGACTGGATGCACCCGGCCTTCACGACCAAGGCAAAGGCCTGGCTCGAGCAGGCCGGTCAGCCCAGCCGGTAATACATCTCCTCGAATCTCGCGTATGGAAGTACCGCAAAGGCCGCGTCTTTTCCGACCTCAAGGCTTCCACGCCTGTCCTCCATCCCCAGCGCGCAAGCCGCATTGTACGTGACCGATGCAAGAAGTTCCGCACGGGTCATCCCAAGGTAGAGTGCCGCGATATTGAGCACCAGCGGCAGGTTCAGGGTCATGCACGTACCCGGATTGAAGTCAGTCGAGATGGCAACACGGACCCCGGCATCGATGAGCTTGCGCGCCGGTGCGTGCTCGGCACGCAGGTAGTAGGCCGTCCCCGGGAGCAGCACTGCAGTGGTCTTGGAGCGAGCCAGTGCCCGAATTCCCGCCTCCGATACTCGCAGGAGGTGATCCGCCGAAAGTGCCCCCAGCTCACAGGCCAGTGCGGCCGACTCGGTATTGCCCAGCTCATCGGCATGGAGCTTGATCCCAAGGCCAAGCTTGCGAGCTTCGGCCAGGATCATCCTCGCGTCGGAGGGCTCGAAATATCCCTCGTCCACAAAGACATCGACCGCATCGGCAAGCCCCTGCTGCGCAACCTTTGGGAGGGTCTGCTGCACGATCTCGCGCACATAATCGTCGCGACCCCTCCCCTGCGGCACGGCATGGGCGCCCAGGTAAGTGGATTGGAAGGTGACCTCGGGGAAGAACTTTTGCAGCTGCCTTGCCACCTGCAGCTGCTTGAGCTCGGTGGCCTCATCCAACCCATAGCCGCTCTTGAGCTCGATGGTCCGCACGCCGAAGGACATGGATTCCTTCACGCGAGCCTTCGCAAGCCTCAGGAGCTCGGCAGGACCGGCCTTGCGCGTGGCCTTGACGGTGGTGAGTATCCCCCCACCCTCGGTGGCGATCTGCTGGTAGCTCACCCCTCCGCAACGACGCGCAAACTCTTCGGCTCGGTCGCCTGCAAAAACGAGATGGGTGTGGCAGTCCACAAGTCCCGGGATCAGCGCCTTCTTTCCACGCAGGTCCTGGGTTCGCCTCGGATCCTTGAACTTCTTTGGAAGATCGCTCGATGTCCCGATCCAGAGGATACGGTCCGGCACGTCCTGCTTGCCGACCTTCTTGAGGCTATAGACCATCGCGCCATCTGCAACCCGACCCATGTCCTCATCCAATGGGCGACGGCCCGACTTCCGGGCGATACCTGCCGCCGTGATGAGTTCAGATGCGTGGGTGATCACGCGCCAACGGATTTGCTTCACGGTTGCAGCTTAGCCCACTCCAGCCACGCAGCCAACCTCAGTGAAACCAGGGCTGGTCATTCCATGTCGACTCGGCAATGCGCTCCTGCCCGAGGGCGGAGGGATGGAAACAGTCCCCGGCCAGGTCCTGGAATGCGGGGGCGATCTCCAACAGTCGCGTGGAAAGGACGACCTCAATCTGCCGATGCCCCGGAGAACGCACCGACTCTGCGAGTGCACGATGGAACCGCGCCATCACTGCAAGCGCCCTGGACTCCTCCGCGCGAGTGCTCCACGCGGTCAAGCCGTTGCAAAACCGCAGGATGCCGTTTCGAACACGCCCGCAGCTTAAACCAAAGACCGTCGTCGCATGGATGAATCGTTCCTGCCCAAGCACAGGGATCGATGGTGGAGATACCACCAGGACCCTGGCAGCGGGCGCCGATCGGCTGAGCTCGTCAAATAGCCCGAGCAACCCGGCCTGCATGCGGATGATCCCCAGCTCCACATCGCCTGCGCTCCCGGACTCCGCTGCCGCACAAGCATCATTGGAGCCAATGGTGAGCGCCACATAAATGGGCCCGCGAAGGCCTCTACGGGCCACCTCCTCGACCAGCGCCCTGGCCTGCGCCGGAAGCTCCTCCGCAGTAGCTCCGGGGCGGGCGTGGTTAAGGACCTCAAGCGAAGCACCCGGGTTTGCGCCCACCATGAACTCCTGGAGCATCCTGAAGTGGGAGTGGATCCGCCTCCCCGAGGCCCAGGAGAGGTTGCGCTTGTTGGTGTAGATCAAGCGGTCCTGCGAACCCACCCAGTCCTGAACGCACTGGTCCGAGAAGGCTCCCGTCCTGCACTGGCTCGGCAAGGGAACATCGGCCAGCGTGGCTGCCGAAATCGAATCTCCCAGGACGCCCATCGCATAAACCGGGGCGGCGCGGCCGAGACCAGGCATGACCATGCAGCACAGCGAGCAGGCGATTGCAGTCTTGAGCATGCCCGACACGGTGCAATTCAGATGCGAGTCAGGGGAGAAGGGGTCAGCCGGCCTTTTTGAGCGGGCTCGAGGAAGCAGAGGCGGCCGCCGCAGCAGTCGCGTCGGCACCGGCCTTGGGAGCCCACTGGGCGAACATGTTCTTGTCGTTGGCGTACTCCCAGCCATCCTCGCCTGCCACCTCGCCGGAGCGAACCGCCTCGAGCAGGGCCTGATCCAGCATGACCATCCCTTCCTTGCGGCCCGTCTGCATCACGGTGGTGAGTTGGAAGGTCTTGCCCTCGCGAATGAGGTTGGACCCGGCGGCATTGTTCACGAAGATGTCCTGGAAGCAGATGCGGCGTTTTTTGTCCGCAGACGGCACGAGCTTCTGCGAAATGACGACCTTGAGGGTCTCGGCAAGCACCGTGCGGATCTGGTTCTGCTCTTCGGCCGGAAAAGTATTGATGATGCGGTCAATGGTTTTCGGTGCCGAGTTGGTATGGAGCGTGGAGAACACGAGGTGCCCGGTCTCGGCAGCCTTGAGCGCAAGGGCGACCGTCTCGGCATCACGCATTTCGCCTACGAGGATCACATCCGGGTCCTCGCGAAGGGCAGCCTTCATTGCAGATGCAAAGTTTGGAAAGTGTGAGCCCAGGGCACGCTGGCTGACCATCCCCATCTTGCTGTCATGCTGGAATTCGATCGGATCCTCGAGCGTGAGGATGTGCCCGGGTGTCGTCATGTTGATGTGATTGATCATCGCAGCCAGCGTCGTGGACTTGCCCGAACCCGTGGGTCCGGTGACCAGCACGAGCCCGTTGGCGTACGAGCAGGCCGTCTGGCAGATCGAAGGGAGGTTGAGTTCCTTCAGGGTCGGTGGATTCTCTGCCAGCACTCGCATGACGAGTGAAATGCCATGTCGCTGCATGAACGCATTGACGCGGAAGATGCCGACTCCGGGAGCCTTGAAGGCGAAGTCCGCGCTCTTTTCCTTGGAGAATACGGAGATCTGCTCGGCCGGGGCGCACTGCTTGAGCATGGCCTCGAGGTCAGCCTGGGTGAGCGGAGGCACTCCGAGCTTCACGATATCGCCTCGGATACGGATCATCGGAGGCGAGTTCACGGCAACATGGAGGTCAGAACCCTTGTTCTGGACCATGGTCTGCAAAAGCTGGATCAAGGACACACCCATGCCTAAGACGTATCGGCAGGGGGTGCCAAAAACTTGAACCGCGCGGATTTTATGTCGTTTTTTTGCCCGGAAGGATCGCGCGCGTGACCCAAAGGGGGCCAATCAGCAGGAACGCCAGATCCTTGAGGAAGGAGGGCTTTTTGCCCTCGACCTTATGCCCGTAAAACTGCCCTGCCCAGGCCAGCACGAAAAGCGCCAGCCCGACAGAAAAGCCGCATGAGGCCTGGAACAACAGTTCGGAGGCACCCAGCATCAGGGCGATCTGCACCAGCATCAGTCCAAAAAGCACCCGATCAAGGAGGAGATAAAACACCACCGGCCCAACGAGGTTCAGGGTCGCCCAGTTCAACGCCCAATCCGGCGCCACGGACATGAGCTCAGGGCGCGGGATTGCCCGGAGCATGGCCAGGATGGAAAAGAAGATCAGGGGTACGCAGACCTTGTGGATCTTCTTGTTCAGGGGATGGCGGTGGCTCTCGCCGTACTCGGCGAACCAGGATTCGAGCGTTCTCATTTTACAAGTGGCGTCTTTCCGCCGCGCTCGGCAAAGCGCGACTTTCCAATCTCAATCGATGACTCGTAGCCAGCATCCGCATGACGGACCACACCCATCCCACAATCGGAATTGAGCACCCGGGTGAGTCGCCACTTGGCGTCCTCCGTCCCGTCGGCCACCACCACCATGCCTGAATGGAGCGAGTAACCCATGCCCACTCCGCCGCCGTGATGGAGGCTCACCCAAGAGGCTCCGTTCACGGCGTTGATGAGCGCATTGAGGATCGGCCAGTCGCCCACGGCATCCGAGCCATCCTTCATGCCCTCGGTCTCCCGGTTGGGTGAAGCAACCGAGCCGCAATCCAGGTGGTCGCGACCGATCACGATCGGGGCCTTGACCTTGCCGGTGCGGACCAGTTCATTGAACATGAGCCCTGCCTTCTCGCGCTGTCCATAGCCCAGCCAGCAGATGCGGGCAGGCAATCCCTGGAAGGCAATGCGCTCTTCGGCCATCGCGAGCCAGCGGTGGAGCCCCTTGTCCTCCGGAAAAAGCTCGGCAATGGCCCGGTCCGTGACCTGGATATCCTCGGGATCTCCCGAGAGCACGGCCCACCGGAACGGCCCGCGGCCCTCGCAAAACTGCGGGCGAATGTAGAGCGGAACGAAGCCCTTGAAGCCGAATGCGTTTTTGACGCCCACCTTGATGGCCTGGCCGCGGATATTGTTTCCGTAGTCAAAGACATGGGAGCCGCGCTTTTGGAACTCAAGCATCGCCTCAACATGGCGGCCCATGCTCTTCATCGAGGCTTCGATGTATTTTTTTGGGTCTTTCTTTCGAAGCTCAAGTGCAGCCCCAAGTGGCATCCCGTGCGGGATGTAGCCATTGAGTTCGTCATGCGCGCTCGTCTGGTCGGTCACCATCTCGGGCTTGAAGCCTCGGTCCAAAAGCTGCCAGAGCACTTCGGCAGCATTGCCAATGAGGCCGATGGACTTGGCCTCGCCTGACTTCCGATACTTTTCGACGCGCTTGAGCGCATCCTCGAGATCGGTTGCCACTTCATCCAGGTAGCGCGTCTCGAGCCTGCGCTGGGCGCGCGTGGGATCGACTTCGATATTGAGGGAGATCGCCCCTGCCATGGAGGCAGCCAGTGGCTGCGCGCCTCCCATGCCGCCGAGGCCTGCCGTCAGGATCACCTTGCCGGTGAGGTCCCCTCCAAAGTGCTGGCGACCTGCTTCGGCAAAAGTCTCATAAGTCCCCTGCACGATGCCTTGCGTGCCAATGTAGATCCAGGAACCTGCCGTCATCTGGCCGTACATCATGAGGCCGCGGTCCTCGAGCTCCCTGAAGTGCTCCCAAGTCGCCCACTTGGGGACGAGCACGCTGTTAACAAGGATCACGCGTGGGGCAAGCTTGTGCGAGGGCATGACTGCCACGGGCTTTCCACTCTGAACGAGCAGCGTCTGCTCGTCGGTCAGCTCACGGAGCGCGCTCACGATCGCATCATAAGACTCCCAGTTGCGGGCAGCCTTGCCAATCCCGCCATAAACCACGAGGTCCTCGGGACGCTCTGCGACCTCGGGATCGAGATTATTCATCAACATGCGGAGGGCCGCTTCCTGCTGCCAGCCCTTGCAGCTGAGGGTGTTTCCCCTGGGGACGTGGACTACGCGGCTCATGCCACACCTTCCTTTTCCAAAAGTTCAACCAGATCCTGCGAGATCAGCATGCACTCAAGCCGCTTGAGATCCTCGTGGTACGATCGATCGACTTCGGCGTAAGCCGCCTCACGCCGGATGAGCGCGTGCATGGACTCCAGTGCGCGCGAGCTCTTGAGCGGCCGAAGCAGATCAATGCCTTGCGCAGCACTCAGGGCCTCCATGGCCAGTACCCTGCGAGTATTCTCGACCACCTGCGTGGCCTTGCGCGCGGCCCAGGCACCCATGCTGACGTGGTCTTCCTTGTCTGCCGAAGTCGGGATCGAATCGACAGATGCCGGATGGCAGAGCGTCTTGTTCTCCGAGACGATGCTTGCGGCTGCGACCTGGATGATCATGAAGCCCGAGTTGAGCCCCCCCTTCTTGATCAGGAAGGCAGGCAGGTCAGAAAGTGCCGGATTGATGAGTTTCTCCATGCGCTGCTCGGAGATCGAAGCAATCTCCGCCATCGCAATCGACAGGGCATCCATCGCAATAGCGACGATCTGGCCGTGGAAGTTCCCACCGCTCAGGATCTTGTCTTGATCTGGAAACAAGAGGGGATTGTCAGTCACGGCATTGATCTCGCGCTCAAGCACACCCCTCACAAACGAGAGCGTGTCGCGTGATGCGCCGTGGACCTGCGGCATGCAACGGAGCGAATACGGATCCTGCACCTTGCCGCAGTTTTCATGGCTGAGCGCAATGCCAGACTTCTTGGGCTTGCCTCCGCTCGAGAGCAGCACCTTGCGGATATTGGCAGCCACCAGCACCTGGCCCGGATGCGGGCGCACGGCATGGATCTCGGGCTCAAAGGCCGTCTCGGTCCCGCGGATCGCCTCAACGGTCATCGCACCCAGCACATCCGCCACGCGAGCCAGATGCTCGGCTTCGAGCAGCGCAAGTGCACCGAGTGCCGTCATGAACTGCGTTCCATTGATCAGTGCCAAACCTTCCTTGGGTCCCAGCACGAGCGGCTTGAGACCGGCAAGAGAGAGTGCCTGAGATGCCGCCATCACTTTACCCTGCATGCGCACGGCGCCCTCGCCAATCAGCGGAAGCGCGAGGTGCGAAAGGGGCGCAAGATCCCCACTCGCTCCGACCGAGCCCTGCGAGGGAACGAGCGGGTGGATTCCATGGTTCAGAAATTCGATCAGTTGCTCGACGGTGGCGACGGCAACCCCCGAGTGACCCTGGCAAAGATTCCAGGCACGGAGGAGCAGCATCGCGCGAACCGCCGTATCAGGGAGGTAACTGCCAACTCCGACGGCATGCGAGCGGATGAGGTTCACCTGGAGCTGCGCGAGATCAGCACCATCAATCCTCACATTGGAGAGGAGACCAAAGCCCGTATTGATCCCGTAAAAAGTCTGGCCGGTGGCGAGCTTTTTTTGGAGGAATCGATGGGCTTTTTCGATGCGCTTCTTGGAATCCGGACCCAGCGCGACCCTTTGACCATGGGCCGCCACTTCACGGAGCTGTTCGAGTGTCAGGGGCTTGCTGCCGAGCGTGAGCGTGGACGAAGATGACTTGCCTGCCATGGGAGTTACCTCGAATACCAAAAACTAGCTGCGCGATGCTGCCTTCTTGAGTTCGGCGATTGCCTGGGCGCGATCCCTGGCTCCAAAAACGGCCGAGCCTGCAACCAGCACATCGCAACCTGCATGGACGAGCTCGGAAGCATTGGCTGCCGAGACCCCGCCATCGACCTCAATCAGGAATGCGAGCTCACCCAGCCTGCGGATCTCGCTCAGCCGCTCGACCTTGGAGATCGCGCTTTGGATGAATTTCTGCCCGCCAAAACCGGGATTCACGCTCATGATGAGCACAAGGTCGAGCTCCGGAAGGATCTCTTCGATGACCGAGAGCGGAGTGGCTGGATTGATCGAAACTCCCGCCTTGCATCCCAGTTCACGCACGCGGGCCACAAGGCGATCCAGATGGTTCGTGGCCTCGGCATGGACCGTGATGACCGACGCACCGGCCTTGGCAAAGCCCTCAACCCATTCCTCGGGGCGGCTCACCATGAGGTGGCAATCGAGAGGGAGCTTCGTGTGGGGTTTGATCGCCTCCACGACGAGCGGACCTACCGTGAGATTGGGGACAAAGTGGCCGTCCATCACGTCGACATGCAGCCAGTCGGCGCCGCCTTTTTCGACCGTGGCGACCTCCTCGCGCAGGCGGGAAAAGTCCGCCGAAAGGAGGCTCGGCGCGATCAAAGCGTGCTGCGTCAAATGAGAATGGGCGGACATCATGCGATGCCGCCCACCCTACCTCGACCCGTATTCAGGCCGCAAGCTTACGGAATGCAGTCCACAAGGCCATTGTAGAGCGTCGTGGTTTCGCCTTTCCCGTTCTTGTACTCGGTCTCAAGACCCTCGATTTTGAGGAAGTCCTTGAGGCTCATGTTCATTTCCATTTTGCAGTCCAGGAGCTCCTTGCGCGTCAGCCTGTAGGACCCGGTGGTCGGGTTGAGCTCCTGCTCGCTGCCTGCCATCACGATGTGGCACTCGCGAACGCGCTCCGTGCCCACCTGGATGGAGCAGTCCGTGCTCAGGACCTGCCAGTTATGGATGTCGCCTTCGCAGAAGGTGTCTCCGCAGATATTGTCGAAGTCCTTTCGAACCTGGCTCACAAACGCCCAGTACTTGTCCGAACCCGCCCGGTTGCCGGACTGGAGGTACTCACCCAAGTCCACATGGAAGGGGGGGGGCGGGGATCCGGCGGAAGCCGAAAGGGAGAACAGACACGCAGCGAGGGCCAACAAGGTTTTATTCATGCGGCGCGTTATATTAAGCCCGACCAAATTAGTCAAAATATAGTCTAGATAATTGATTTTATTGGTTTAAATAAGATCCCAGGTCAGCGCAGACGGAGCCGCCCCCAGCTTTCCGCGAACCCCGTTCAGATACTCGGCGGCCGAAAGCGCGCGCTTCCCGTCGGGCTGGACCTCCAGGACTTCCAGGCAACCGTCGCTAGCCCCCAAAAACAGCCGGCCCGCCGCCTCAAACAACTTTCCGGGGCGGGAAGTCACCTCGGGGCGGGGCTGGACCCGCTTGATCTTGAGTCGCTCACGGGAGGGCGAAAGCCACACGCTGGTGCCCGGCCAGGGCGTGAGCGCCCTCACCTGGCAGTCAAGCTCCCGGACAGACTTGGCAGGATCAAGCTTTTCCATTTCCTTGGTGAGCTTGGAGGCCAGCGTCACCCTGGATTCATCCTGTGGCTCGCCCCTGAGAGCACCCGAGGCAAGACCCTCAATGGTCCGAACGAGCAAGCCCGCGCCCATCTGCGACAGGCGGTCATGGAGGGACTGACCGGTCTCGTGGTCCGAGATCGTCGTACGATCGCACATCAGCACATCCCCCGCGTCGAGCTTGAAGACCATCTTCTGCGTGCAGACCCCGGTCTCGTGATCGCCGGCCAGGATCGCCCACTGGATGGGGGCAGCCCCCCGCCAACGGGGAAGCAGCGAGGAGTGCACGTTCACGCAGCCGAGCCTCGGAAGATCCAGCACATTTTGCCTGAGGATCTGGCCAAAGGCGACGACCGCAATGACATCCGGCTTGAGTGCTGCAAGCCTCTCGAACTCGCCAGGAAGCGAGAGCTTCTCGGGCTGGAAGACGGGAAGCCCGAGCTCGAGGGCGCGCACCTTCACGGGAGGCAGCTTGAGTTCCATTCCACGCCCCACCGGCCGGTCGGGCTGGCAATACACCGCTGCGACCTCGCAGGTTTTTTCGAGGGCCTCGAGCGCCGGAACGGCAAAGTCCGGCGTGCCCATGAACACGGCACGGAGTTTCATCACTTCTTCGAAGCCTCTTTGGAACCCATGTCAAAGAGATCCGAACCCGGGCCCGTATCGCCCCGAGCTTCGCGCTCCGCGCGCTCGGCGAGGAGTCGCTTCTTGGCGAGCTGCTTCTTGATCGGGCTCAAGCGGTCGATAAAGAGCTTTCCATCGAGGTGATCCATCTCGTGCTGGATGCAGACTGAAAAAAGCTCTTCGGCATCCAGCGTGCGCGAAAGGCCATCGAGATCCTGGTAGCGAACCTGGATTTTCTGCGCGCGCTCGACTTCGGCCGTGTACTCGGGAACGGAAAGGCACCCCTCCTTGAAGAGGATCTTGCCCTCGCGCTTCACGATCTCGGGATTGATCAGGACGATGGGCTTTTTTCCGGTGACAAAGCCATCGGCCACCACCTCTGCCCCCTCGGGCGGAGTCTGGCCTTCTTCCAGCTCATGAAACTCATAATCGGTATCAACGACCACGATGCGCTCCAGCAGTCCGATCTGGTTGGCAGCGAGTCCGATTCCGGGCGCGTCGTACATGGTCTCGAGCATGTCATCGGCAAGCTTCCGGTAGTGCTTTTCAACCCGGGCAATGGGGAGCGCCTTTTGCGAAAGGACCTGGTCCGGGAAGGTATAGATCTTGAGCTTGGCCATGCTCAGGCAGGCTTACGACGAATCAGGACCACTGCCAATGCGAGAAACACCATGCTGGGAAACCAGGCGGCAAGCCACGGGACCACGGTCCCGTTCTTTCCGAGCGAGAGACCCACGGAATAGAAGAGCCAGTAGAAAAAGGTCACCCCAAGCGCGACCCCCAGGTCCCTGCCCACCCCTCCGGAGCGCTGTCCGCGGAGGGCAAACGGCACGCCCAAAAGGCACATGACAATCGGGATGAAGCAGTTGGCGATCCGGGCATGGAAGGCAACTTCGAAGGCCTTGGTGTTGACTCCGGCGGAAGATGATCGCTGGATGTAACGCCAGTGATCCACGAGCCTGAGCGTATCCACCTCACGCTCGATCTCCTGGAAGTCCATGGGCGTCTCGGAGATGGAGAGGTCCTTGGTGTCGAACTTCTGGGAAAATGGAAAGGTCCGCTCCGAATCAAAGACGGTCACAGTCCCATCGATCAGCTTCCAGCCATCGCGCGTAAAAACCCCGCGCGCCGCATCGAGCAGCTGCACCAGCCGAAACTGTTCATCCAGCGTGTAAACCGACATTCCGTAAATGGTGTTCTTGGCGGCATCAAATGACCGAAGGTTGAAGATCAGGTTGCGCGAGCGATACCAGATCTTGTCCTTCTTGAAGTCGAGGAAGAAATCGGGGCGCTTCTTCATGACCTGCCAGGTGTAGGCCGTGCGCTTGCGGACAAAAAGCGGTGCGAGACGATCCTGAAAGCCAAGCAGCAGCAGGCTGATGAGCAGCACCACGCCGGAAAGCGTCATGACCATTCGTGGCCGTCCGAAGCCAACCGAAAGCAGGCCCGTGAGCTCGCCGGTACGACCCAGCCCCGCCAGCGTCATGACCGTGCCCGCCAGCACGGCCGGCGGCGCCATCTGAAGGAAAATCTGGGGAAGTCCCAGCAGCCCCCTGAACAGGATCTGGGACGCCGGGTAGGGCTGCTCCAGCAGCTCGGCAATCATCGCCTGCGTGTAAAAAAGCACGACCAGCCCGAGCCACGCGGGCAGGAAGTTGCGCAGAAACGCAGCTGACAGGTAACGCTCGAGCGTCCTCACGCCCCCCAGACTACCATTAAATGGACATTCCCGGCGAGCTTGGGTTAAGTCCAAGTCCACGATGTCAGAGACTTCCCAGGCCACGCCAGCAACCAGCCGCAAGCAATGGCTGATCGAGAACCTCATCTCGCTCGGAACGGCGCTGTTCCTTGTGTTCATGATCCGCTCAAGCGTGGTCGAGGCATTCAAGATCCCTTCCGGATCCATGATTCCCACCCTCCTCGTGGGTGACCACATCTTCGTCAACAAGTTCGCCTACGGATTCCGCCTGCCTTTTTCGGAGTGGCTGCCCAGCGGTCCGGTGACATTGATCAAGCGCGAGGCCCCGCACCGCGGCGACATCATCGTATTCCTCTACCCGAAGGACGAAAGCCTCCACTACATCAAGCGCGTGGTTGCCGTGGCCGGTGACACGGTCGAAGTCCGCAACAAGGTCGTCTACCTCAACGGCAAGCCGATCCCGCATGAGCCTGTCGACCCGACCCAGGCCGACAAGGTGCTCTCGGTCCTGGACCCCAACAAGTACACGCTGAGCTCGCTTGAGGCGTGGCAGGAACGCATGGATGCGGGCAATCCGATCGTCCTGACGGACAGGAACAACTACACGACCGAAAACCACGCCCCTGAGACGGTCCCCGAAGGCCATGTCTTTGTGATGGGCGACAACCGGGACTTCTCCAATGACTCGCGCTTCTGGGGCACGGTTCCCCTCAAGAACGTCAAGGGCAAGGCCATGGTGATCTGGCTCTCGATCTGGTTCGACCTCCAGGACAAGGAATTCACCTTCCGCCCCAATCGCATCGGCACGCTGTTCAAGTAAGGCGCGCAACAAAATCGACCACAAAGGCTGCCATCCGGCGCAGCACTCGCGGTGAGCGATCGAGCCAACCCGACACCACCGGCGCCATCCACTCATACTTGCGGATGAACCAGCGACCCGGGCCCGTCAGCACGAGTCTCTCGTCCCTGAAGCGGGTCAACCGCGGAAGCGTCTCCGGATCCGAGAGATCGAGGAGCGAGCTTGCGACAAAGCAGGTGTTGCCGCCCAGCTGCTTGTAGGCCGCCTTGAAGTCCGCGCGGTGCACGGCCTTGTCGGCAGCCAGGTACTTTCGCAGCGTCTCGGCACAAAGCGGCTTGTGCTGGGCATTGCGCGCAAAGACGACAAACTGTTCAAGATAATGCGCATGCTCGCGCTGGCGCTTGTTGGACTTGAGGCGATCAAAAGTGCGCGCAAGATCCCAATAGATCCCCGTCACCAGCACGAGCTCCGGCAGCTCCTGCTTGGCATCGAACTGTGACGGATGGAGCCCCTTGGGAGACACTCCCTTGGACATCTCGAGCAGGCGCAAATAGGTCAGGAATGACTTGGTCGCTTCTCCATAAGACTCGGCAGTCAGGTTGTCGACTCCACCGCGGACCACCTCGAGGCGCTTTCGCAGGTTCTCACGCTTGCGCTCGGCCTCCTTCTGGGCGAGTTCCTTCTCGATCTTGGCGCGCATGCGGGAGCTGACGACTTCGCGTTTGCTTTGCCCGGGCTCTCCAGTGTTCTTTTTGTCTGACATCCCAGTCCTATCCTACTCCCGATGGATCCACGTCCACAAGCAGCTGCCACTTGCGTGGGCGGGCATGGGCGCGGGCATGGAGCAGGGCCTGGTGCAGGGGCCTCAGGCTCTTCGAGCGAAGGAGCATGTCCCAGCGAAAGATCCCCTTGGCCTTTTCCAGAAATGCCTCGCTGGGACCCAGGAGCTCGAGCTCGGGACCGGGGCAGAGTCTCTGGATTTCGCGCGCAAGCTCCTGGGAACGGATTCGGGCCTCGGATGCATCCGTGCTCTCGATCCGGATGCGTGCAATGCGCCCGGCCGGGGGATATCGAAGCGTTTCGCGAAGCGCCCGTTCCTCTTCAAGGAAGTCCTCGGTGGTCCGCCTGCCCTGGAGCACATCCAGGACGGGGTGTTCCGGTGAGTAGGTCTGGACAAGGACCCTTCCGGGAAACTCTCCACGGCCTGCGCGTCCGGACACCTGGGTCAGGATCTGGAGTGCGCGCTCGGAAGCCCTGAAATCGGGAAAGCGAAAAAGCGCATCGGCAAGCACCACCACCACGAGCGTGACATTGGGAAAGTCATGGCCCTTGACCAGCATCTGGGTCCCGAGCATGAGGTTCGCCTCACCGCGCCTGAAAGTTTCGAGTGCCTCCGAGAGTCGCGTCGCGCTGGTGATCTGGTCCCGATCCAGGCGGAGGATCCTTGCTTCGGGAAGGAGCACGGGAAGCTCTTCCTCGAGGCTCTCCGTCCCGGCACCAATCGAAACCAGTTCGATACCCTGGCACTTGGGACAGGCATCTGGAATCCGCTCCTTGTGGCCGCAGACATGGCACCTGAGCTCCGCCGGCCTCCGATGCACCGTGAGCGAAATCGAGCAGTGAGGACAGCCCGAGACTTCGGAACACTCCTGGCAAAGCAGGAACGCCGCAAACCCTCGGCGGTTGAGGAACACCATGACCTGGTGGCCAGCAGCGAGCGTCTCACGGATTGCCCCAAGCGTGCTTTCGGCAAGGGGTGCCTGGATGCCCTCAATGCGAGGCTCCTCGGCCAGGTCCACGATCCGGATTTCGGGAAGGGGGCGCTCGCGAATCCGTTCGGGAAGCCGGGTGATCGAGTATTTTCCTTCGCGAACCCTCTCGAGCGTGTCGAGGCTGGGGGTCGCCGAACCCAGCACGATCCTGGCACGCGTATTCCGTGCGCGCACCACGGCAAGATCCCGGGCGTGGTAACGGACACGATCCTCCTGCTTGTAGGTCGGGTCATGCTCTTCATCCACCACGATCAGGCCCAGGTCCCGAAGCGGACAGAACACCGCAGAGCGCGCACCCACCACGACCCGAAGCTCACCCGAGAGGAGCGCCGCCGTCTGGTCGCGCCTCTGTCCATCGGCAAGGGCCGAGTGCCAGAGCCCCACCTTCACGCCGAGGGCCTTTTCAAAGCGATCATGGAGCTGGGGAGTGAGCGCGATTTCGGGAGCGAGGATCAACACGGACTTCCCGGCATCGAGCGCCTCGCGAGCGAGGTGGAGGTAGACTTCGGTCTTTCCGCTTCCCGTGACTCCATGGAGCAGCATCGGGCGCGCCGGATCGGCGGACTGGATCTCCGCCAGCACGGACTGCTGGAGCGGCGTGAGTGAATTCAGGCTTGGCTCGCCTTTTTCGGCGGGCTTGATCGCCCTGGCCTCACGGCGAGCACTTCGCAGGCCCAGCGCCGAAGCGGGCATGGCGGCATTGAGAACTTCTCCCAAGGGAGCATGATAATATTCGTGCGCCCATCGGCAGAGCTCAAAGACATCCGCGGGCATTGCAGAGGCGGGGTCCCCGATCTCGATCACGGACTTGATCTTGTCGAGTTCGAGTCCCGCCGGGATCTCGGAGATCGGGACAGGGTTCGTGGTCACGAACGCATGGGTCCTGCCCCTGCCAAACGGGACGATCACCCAGGAGCCCGGGCCGACACGGCTCGAAGCTTCATCCTCCACCAGGTAGGTGAAGGCCAGGTCCAGCGGCCGTGGAACGGCGACCTGGATCAGGCGACTCATCTGACGAGCTTGTAGTACTTGCGGATGAGGTCGCGGACTTCAGAGTCCACGGCGTTTCCGGCTTCGGTAAACCCAAGGCCCGCTGCCTTTCGTGAATCCGAAAGATCCGTGGGGTTGATCGTCACGTCCTGGATCTCCTCGCGAAAGACGAGCTCCTTCTCGGAGGTCACCGACAGGACCCTGGGAAACGGGACTTCGCGCGTGACACGGAAATTGTCGAAATTGACTTCGGTCTTCTCGCTCCCGGTGAGCAGGATCTTGACCGGAAGGAAGGTATCCTTTTCGATCCAGAGCTGGTTGCCCTTGGGATCACCGATCACCCATGAAACTTGGAGTCCGCCTGGTAGCTTCTGCCTGCCGAAGAAAGTCTTCTCGGCATTTCGGCGCTCGGCCTCATCCTGGATCTTTGCGAAGTCATCCTCGGTCTTGACGGGAATGTCCCAGCGCTTGAACTCCGTCAGCAGCAGCATGGGCTTGGTCTCGAAGAGCACGGAGGAAACGAGGGTGGCACTATCCTTGGTCGCACCCTCCTTGTGGATCGAGCGCTCCATTCGGTAGAGTTCGGTGTTCTGCTCGTCGAGTGCAAAGCTCCTCACCGTGCCGGTCAATCCGTCATAGACGGTCTCCTCGATGAAGCGGGCCCCGGTGAGTGCGCCTTCGTTGTTCAGTCCGAGTACCACGCCGCGGATCTTGGCCGACTTGAGGGACTGGCGCTTCTGCGCCATCGTGCGCGAGATGTACTCCGAGGGTGGAATGTAGGCGTGGGCGACTGCCGGTAGCAGTGCAAGCAGGGCGAGCTTTTTCATGCTCCCAGTGTCGCCTTATTTGAGGTGTTTTTGAAGGAGCTCCATCACTCCGGAACGAAGTTCCGGGCGCTTGAGCGCAAATGCGATCGTGGCGTCGATGTAGCCCAGGCGGTCTCCCGTGTCATAGCGGGTCCCGGAGTAGGCATGGGCCAGGAGCTTTTCCTTCCGGGCCAGAATCTGGAGTGCATCGGTCAACTGGATCTCACCCCCGGCCCCGGGACGGGTCTCCCGGATGCAGTCAAAAATGGCAGGAGAGAGCACATAGCGGCCGGGAATGGCCAGCTGGGAGGGGGCCTTCTCCACGGAGGGTTTTTCAACCAGCTCACTGACCTCCCAGAGCCTGTCGCGGAGCGGCCTGCCCGCGACGATGCCATACTTGTGGACCTCGGAGCGCGGCACTTCCATCACGGCGACACAGGAGGCGGACTCCTGCTCGGCGATCTCGATCAGCTGTCGGGTGCAGGGCACTTCTGAGTCGATCAGGTCGTCGCCCAGAAGGACGGCAAATGGCTCACGGCCAACGACCGGCTCGGCACAAAGCACGGCATGCCCCAGTCCGCGCGGATTTTTTTGGCGGATGGAGATCACCTCGCAAAGCGAGGCAATCCGCCTGGAGACATCGGCAAGGGCCTGCTTCTGTTTTTCCAGGAGCGTGTGCTCGAGTTCGTAGTTGTGGTCGAAGTGGTTTTCGATCGCTTCCTTGTGGCGGGCGGTGACCAGCACCACGCGCTCCACGCCGCTGTTTACGGCCTCTTCAACGATATGCTGGATCATCGGGACGTCGATGATCGGAAGCATCTCCTTGGGGACCGCCTTGGTGGCCGGAAGAAAACGAGTCCCGAGCCCTGCGGCAGGGATCACGGCGGTACGCACTTTGGCCTTCGTTTTCACGGAGCCCAACCTAACGGGCAATCAGCGTGCGGTGAAGCGCTGATTTTCGGATTCGAGCTCCGACTGGCAGATGATGCAAAGCGTGGAGCTGGGATTCGCGACCAGGCGTGCTTCCTGGATCTCGTCGCCGCAGTCGACGCACTCGCCAAACTGCCCGCTCTCGATCCGACGAAGCGCCTCATCGATCTGCCGGAGTACCGAGCGGTCACGGTTGCGCATCTGGACTGCGATTCCGCGGTCCGTGTCGGCCGAAGCCTGGTCGACCGAGTCAGCCTGGATGAGGTCTTCGCTGTCGATCCACTCTTCGGTGGAGCGGCGAAGTCCCACAGCCAGCGTTTCGCGGCGATGAGAGAGTTCCTTTTTCAGACGAGCCAGCTTTTCCTTGCGTAATGCCATACGGGGCGGGAGAGTTAGAACACCGCATTACGGATGTAAAGACCTTTGTGACGCAGCAGGTAAACACAGTGCAGCTAAAATCCATTAAGCCCAATAAATACAGCGCCTTACTTGTCGCCGGACTCCTTCTGGCTGGCCCCCTGGCCGGGGCGGATTTCAGGACTCCGAGGACCTCGGCACTGGGTGGAGCCGGCCGGGCGAACCCCATTCTCAACGACGCGATCTACCTGAACCCATCGTTTGCCTCCTTCCTGCCGGTCTACAGCTGGTCGGCAAACTTCAAAGCCCTGGGCGAAGGCCGTGGGCGCGCCTACAACGTTTCAGTGCTGGATGGACGCTCCGAGCTCTTCCAGGCGGGGCTTGCCTACCAGATCCGAGACCCCTTCACTGCGGCCCACCTGGTGGCCTCGCGCAAGATCGACTCCAAGCTCACGGTTGGCGCCGGAGCCAAGCTTTACTTTTCCAAGGACAAATCCAAACTCCAAAACTTCCGCGACTTCACGGTCTCTGCCACTTATGTCCCGCTTCCCTGGCTCCAGATTGCTGCAGTGGCGGAAAATCTCGATCGGACTCCGGAGATGGCTGCGCTCGGAATGGAGCGCGAACTGATCCTCGGCTCGCGCTTCAAGCTTGCCGAAAAAGTCTTCGTGTACGCCGACCCTCATTTCAAGCTCGGCGACTCGCTCCGCGCTTCGGCGACCGCGATCACCGGAGGCGCAGGCCGCGTGATGTCGGGCTATGAAGTCGGCGGCGAGTTCGAGGTTTTCAAGGACGTCTATTTCCGTGCAGGAATGTTCAAGAACTCCACCCTGAGCGAGATCCGCTCAAAGGCCAATGGCGTGGCCTACGGAATGGGATGGGTCGGGCCAAAACTGTCGTTCGATTTTGCAGTCGAGCACATACTCCTGCCCGTCGACCAGGTCACCCACACGAGCGGCGCGACCTTCTACTTCTGATCACCTGCTGAAGAATCCGCCGAGGCTGGCCCGCGGATACACTTGAGAGAGCAGCGATTCGGTGAGCACATCGCCGGGCTTTCCGTCGGCAAGCACTCGCCCCGACTGCATGAGCAGGATCCTGTCAGCGTGCCTGACCGAGAGCTGGGAGTCGTGCGAGACCAGGACCACTGAGTAGCCCTCTGCCGTCAGCGCCTTGAGGCGATCCCCGAGCGTGACCTGGTAGTCGAGGTCCATCTTGGAGAGCGTCTCGTCAAGGAACAGGACCCTTGCCCCCTGCACCCAGGCCCTTGCGAGCAGGACGCGCTGCCTTTCGCCTCCGCTCAATGTGTTGAGCTCCCGGTCCATGAGCTGAGAAAGATCAAAGAACCTGGAGGCACCATCGATCCTCGTGCAATCACCCGAAGCGATCACACCCGACCCGAGGACCTCCGCAACGGTCACCGGAAAAACAGAATCCAGATCCGAGCCCAGGTAGGCTACCTGTGAGGCACGACGGGCAGGAGTGAACTGCCTCCAGTCCTGCCCGTTCCACAGGATCGTTCCCGCAAATGAGCGCCGATCAAAGCCCAGGACGCCCGAGGCGATCTGCAACAGAGTGGACTTCCCTGCTCCGTTGGGACCCATGAGCGTCACCCACTCCCCCGGCCGAATCACGAGATCCACGCCGGAAACCAGTGGGCCGCGATCCTGGCACCAGGATACCTTCTTGAGTTCAAGCACGGCGAAGCCCTCTCAGTGCCCAGGCCCCGTAAGCGGGCACGCCCACCAGCGCCGTCAGCACTCCGACCGGAACTTCACGGGGTGAAAATAAAAGCCTCCCGGCAAGGTCCGCGAGAATGAGCGCCAATCCTCCCATCAGGAAGGACAGCGGGAGCACCTTGCGATGCGATGCTCCCTGCCAGCTCCTCACGGCGTGAGGAACCATGAGACCCACAAAACCAATCATCCCGGAGAGCGAAACCGCCCAGGCCACCAAAAGAGCCGACACCACCAGCAACTCACCCCGGAGCGCGTCGACTGACACGCCCACCGAGCGGGCTGAGCGCTCCCCAAGCAGGAGGGTGTCGAGTTCGGGATGTCGGCGCCAGATCCACGCCGTCAGCACCACTCCCACTCCCAGCGAAGCGAGGGCTCCCGTCGACGAGGCCCGGGTCAGGTCACCCAGCAGCCAGACCAGTGCCTGCGTGACTCCCCCTGAGGGACTCAAGGCCATGACCAGCGCGACGAGACTGGATCCAAAAAAACCGAGCAGCACCCCCGCAAGGAGCAGGGAGGATGAACCCATGATCGCCCGCCGCGAGAGCAGCCAGAGGGGAAGCGAAAAGCCCAGCGCCCCTGCCAACGGACCCAGGGCGATCCCCTCGACCACCCCGTGGATTCCAAGAGCGGCAAGCAGGACCCCTCCCAATGCAGCTCCGGAGGAGATGCCCAGCGTGTAGGGCTCACAAATCGGGTTTGAAAAAAGCGCCTGGAGCAGCACTCCAGAAACGGCAAGGATTCCCCCCACGCCCAGCGCCAGCAGGGCCCTCGGGCCACGAAGCAGCCAGAGCGTTTCCAGATCGACCTCACCAGGCCTGAGGTCGCCCAGGAGGAGCGAAGCCAGGAGCGCCACGACGATGAGCAGCATGAGGGTGAGGACGGCCTTCATTCATCCACAAAATGGATTGGACCCTCCTTTTGGGCAAGCAGTAAAGTGGCTGCATGCCCAAGCCACTTCCTGCGTCGTTGATCGAGTCGCTCGTCTCGCTCCTGGGTCCGAACCGCGTGATCCTTCCCGGTGAGTCCCTCCGGCGCTTTGGTTCGGATTACACGGAGGATCTGTATTTCGAACCCCAGGTGGCCGTGCTCCCTGAAACCACTGCCGAGGTCTCCGCGATCCTCAGGCTTTCGGATGAACATGGCGTGCCCATCACTCCACGGGGCGCGGGAACGGGACTCTCGGGAGGCGCGCTCCCCGTCCACGGCGGGATCGTGCTCTCGGTTGAGCGCATGAACAAGATCATCGAAATTGACGAGCAGAACCTCTGCGTCGTCGTCCAGCCGGGAGTCATCACCGAAGTGATGCAAAACGCAGTTGAGTCCAAGGGCCTGTTCTATCCTCCCGACCCCGCCTCACGCGGAAGCTCGCTTCTGGGTGGAAACATCGCCGAGTGTTCGGGCGGGCCCAGGGCCGTAAAATATGGCGTGACCAAGGACTATGTCATGGGAGTCGAGGCCGTGCTTCCCAATGGCGAGATCATCCGCCACGGAGGCAAGCTCCTCAAGAATGTCACGGGATACAACCTGACCCAGCTCCTGGTCGGCAGCGAAGGGACACTTGCTGTCGTGACGGAGATCACTTTTCGGCTGATCCCCCTTCCCAAGCACAGGCAGACCCTGCTTGCGCCGTTTGATGACATGGAGGCGGCGGCTCGCACGGTGGCTGCCATTTTCCAGAGGGGCATCATCCCCTCGGCCTGCGAGTTCATGGAGCGCGATGCCATCCGCGCCAGCGAGAACCAACTCGGAGTGAAGCTTCCCTACGGCGATGCCGAGGCACTGCTGCTGCTTGAAGTCGACGGAAACCGCGTGGACGTACTCGAGGAGGCGCGCGACCAGATCTGCGAGGTGGCGCTCGAGCACGGAGCCCGCGACGTGGTGCTTGCAGACACGGACGAAAAACAAAAGGAAGTCTGGCGCATCCGGCGCGCCACCGGAGAAGCGGTCAAGAAGCTCTCCGTCTACAAGGAAGAGGACACCGTGGTCCCGCGCTACCAGCTCCCGGCTCTCGTCAAAGGTGTTAAGGAGATTGCCGGTCGCCATGGCCTCACCACGATCTGCTACGGGCACGCAGGCGACGGAAACCTGCACGTCAACATCCTCAAGATGGATCTCGATGACGAGACCTGGAACTCCAAGCTCCACGGCGCGATCGAGGAGATCTTCAAGTACACGGTCGGCCTCGGAGGAACGCTCTCGGGCGAGCACGGAATCGGTTTTTCGCAAAAGCGCTACATGCCGATCGCGTTCAAGCCCGAGGAACTCGCGCTGATGAAGCGCCTCAAGCAGGCTTTTGACCCGAAGGGACTCCTCAATCCTGGCAAGATTTTCCCTGATACAGCCTGATCAGATCCCGGGCGCCCTCAAGCATCACTCGGCTGGGACGAGTCAGGCGATCTGCATCGAGCACGCAGACGCGTTTTAAGGCGAC
Source organism: uncultured Bacteriovorax sp. (assembly GCA_964508305.1). GTDB lineage: Bacteria > Bdellovibrionota > UBA1018 > UBA1018 > UBA1018 > CAIOHW01. The sequence goes on along the minus strand of CAZDSX010000002.1, from coordinate 26,846 downwards.
GGCCCTCATCCTGGGGTGACGCTCCCGCCATCGTCGAGCCATCCGTGCAAACTTCGGATGCTCCGATGACAGCCCGAGGATCACGATCCACTCCGGATTCTCCGCCATGACGGACTCCTCTGAAACGACCGAATAAGGCTGGGCGAGCCTTGAAAAAACATTCAAAACCCCGACCCTCTCCAGAAGCTCAACCAGGAAGTCGCTTCCGCCTCCAACCGCCATCAGCGGTTCGCCATCAATCTGGAAAAAAGCTCGCCCCATTCCGGATAGGGCACCCGAAAGCGCGGCCAGTCCGGACTCAAACTCGGCCGCAAGCTGTTCGCCTCGCGAAGGCTCGCCCACGAGCGCCCCCATCCTTCGGTACGCTTGTGCGATGTCCCGAAGGCTTTGGATCGGGATCACCTCCAGCCGGGCCCCACGACGCTTGAGCACCGGGCCCATCGCCGAGAGCTTGGAAGCATGTACGGCACCCGGCGAATCCAATATGAGCGTGGGCGAGAGCCTGGCCAGCCCTTCGAGATCCACTGAGCTCGCTGAAGCCACCCGTGGAAGCTTCAGGCCGGGTGGAAGCCTCGCAAAATCACTCGTACCCACGATCTCCCTTCGCCTCGACTGAGGGAGGAGTTCGAGGAGGATGTCGGTCAGGGCGGGCGTCAGCGGGACCAGGCGTTCGGATGCACTGGAGGCCACGGGCATGCCGAGCCCCAACAGCAGGCAGGCGAGGATCAGGCTAGAAGCGGTTTTCGCGGCCTTCAAGCAGGGCATCGAGGTTCTTCTCGTGGCGCGCGAGGATCACAAAGATCAGGAGTCCGCCCGACCAGAGGTGTGCACCTGCATCCGAAGTCGGAAGCACCCCGTGGGTCACGCAGGCAATGAGCAGGCCCGCGAGGCTCGAAAGCGAACCCGTCTTGGTTGCAAGGAAGGTGAGCACGAAGCCTGCGGCTCCCACCAGGGCGGACCAGGGTGACAGAACGGCCAGTACGCCAAGGCCGGTTGCGACGCCCTTGCCTCCCTTGAACTTGAGCCATGGAGAGTAGCAGTGTCCCAGCACTGCAAAGAGCCCCGCGGTCCACCGCAGGAGCTCATCATCGATTCCCCATCCCGAAGCGGGGAACTCGAGCCAGCCCGACCACAGGCCCTCGAACCACGACGAAGCCATCACCACGGCAAGGGTGCCCTTGAGGGCGTCCAGGAGCAGGGTCAGGAAACCGGCCGGCCAAAATCCGACCACCCTCGAGACATTGGTCGCCCCGATATTGCCGCTGCCGGAATTGCGGACGTCGGCACCACCAAACAGCCTCGCCATCAGGAGCCCGAACGGAATCGACCCGCCCAGGAGCGCAAGGAGCAGGATGACGAGCGAGCCGTTCACTTCTTCACCACCTTGAGCGCCCAGAGGCCCGCGGCAAAAAACAGGATCGAGATGAACTGGCTGGTCGAGAGCACGCCGTCGATCACGAATCCACGGACACTGTCGCCTCGGAAGGTCTCGATAAAGCTCCGGATGAAGGGGTAGGTGAGCAGATAAGTGATGCCAACCTGTCCATCGAACTTGCGGCGCTTGTGGAGCATCACCAGTCCCGCAAAAAAGACGATCAGCGCGGTCGACTCATAAAGCTGGACCGGATGGAGTGAAACCCCACGCAGGGCGGGCTCGACAAGATCAGAGTGCAGGTGGATTCCCCAGGGAAGCTCCGTTGGCCTGCCATAGCAACAGCCGGCAGCAAGGCAACCCAGCCTCCCCAGCGCATGCGCGATCGTGAGGGCGGGAAGGTAAATGTCGATCGACTTCCAAAAGGACACCTTGTTGCGGCGGAACCACCAGATGCTCCAGGGGATCGCCACGAGCGGCCCCCCAAAGAACACGAGCCCCCCCTCCCAGATCTTGAAGACCGAGAGAGGATCCGAGGCAAAGTCCTCGAACTGCGTGGCGACAAACAGCGCGCGCGCCCCGATGAAGCCAACCACCAGGAGCCAGAATGCGGAGTCAGCCGACTGCTCGGGATCGAGGCCCGAGGCGGGCGCAAGCTTCCTCACCACCGAGAGGGCGGCAAAAAAACCGAGGGCCACCATGAGGCCGTAGGTATGGATCGAGATCGGGCCGAACTTAAGCAGAAGCGGGTACATCGGTGTCAGCCTCTTCCTTCTTGAACAGATCCAGCATCAGGAGACCGACGCCCACGCAGATCGCCGAGTCGGCCACGTTGAATGCCGGAAAGTGCGCCTGGTAGCGCCAGTGGAAATCCAGGAAGTCCACGACGTAACCAAAACGCATCCTGTCGATCAGGTTTCCGAGCGCCCCCCCCATGACCAGCGCAAGCGCGCTGGCGGTCCGGAGATCCGAATCCGGCAGCTTGCGAAACAGGTAGCCGATCACGGCCAGGGCAATCGAGGGAACCAGCAGGAAGAAAGGGACCCGGAACGACGGATCGGAGGCGGCCAGGAATCCGAACGCGGCGCCGGTGTTCCGGACATAGGTGATGCTGAAGTATCCATGAAGGACGGGGATGGACTCCCCGAGGTGGAACCGGTCAATGATCAGCTGCTTGGTGATCTGGTCGAGCACGAGCACGATTGCCGGAAAGGCCGCGAGTATCTGGTACTTCTTCTTCATAGCGATGAACCCCAGAGGATCACATAGCGCGAGTGCTTCTGGATTTCATCGCGGTATTCATCCGAATCCAGGACGCTCACTTTGATTTTCTTGCCCAGCGGATGGCCGCGGGCGATCCGGACGGCTTCGTCCTGCTGGTCGGTGACGATCGCGACTTCGTAGTCGGAGTCGGTTGATCCGCGACCCTCGGCGCGCGCACCGATGAGGAAACCCCTCGAACAGATCGGCTCAAGCGAAAGCCGGAGCGTCTCAAGCTCGCATACGGTGGCGACCACCTTGAGCATCTCGACACGGCCTTCGTCATCGCGGAGGCGAATGGCGCGATCATGGTCGACCCAATCCACCAGCCCGGCAGCCGTCAGCTTTTGCAGCATCTGCTTGAGGCCCTCGGGCCCGCCCACGCCGCGCACTCCCTTGAGTCGATTGGCAAGCTGCCTGAGCGGAAACACGGTGGTGGACTCGACCAGGAGGAGCTTCATGAGCTTCTGCTCCGGAGTCGAAAAAACAAGATCATCGAGCGTCGTGCTCTCGGGCTTCTTCACACGCGAGGCCATCGTTCCCCCAGCTCCTGCGCCACGCGGCGCACTTGAACTTCCTGTTCGGTCTCGAGCTTGCGGCCCGGCCAAAAATACAGCCTGAACTCGGCGACCCTGATGCCGCCCGCCTCGAACACGGGGATCTTCACCGCCGACTTCGCGGATCGCGTCCCGCAGCTCCCCAGGGCAAGCGTCTTTTCCTTAAAACCCTTGAGTCGGACGCACCTCAGCTCCACGCCCCGCACACCGGAACAGAGCGCCGCCACATGGCGGACGGCCGAACCCGCAACGGCTTCGGGCTGGTACCAAACTGGCGAAAGCGGAATCGCCGCTTTTGCTTTTGATTTCGAGGTGGAACGCACCGCTTGATTCTAACGCAACTTGTTGGCCGGTGCGAGGTCGCAGATCCGCCAAAAAACCGTCACTCGGAGTGGCGGGAGTAGCTGATGCGGGCTTCGGAATGGAGCGAATCGCCCATGTAAATCTGCTCAAAATACTCGGAACGGCCGTCCACGGAAAGATCCGTGGTGACGCTCACGCGCATCGCACCGCCGATCACCTGCTCCGAGCGCATGATCCCGGTGGATGGATCATAGGCACCTCTCGAAGAAGCCTTTTCTCCCGGAGTTTCACCGTAGCCCAGCATCAGCGTTCCGTCCGCCTGCTCCGAAATCCAGTAAACCCGGTCATAAGAGCGCTTGCGCAGGGGCGTTCCGCCGGCAGAGTAAACGGTCTCATCAAAGTGGTTCTTCGAGATCAATGCGCCCGACCAGTGGCTCTCGGCCGCGGCCTCGATCACCGTGCGATTACCCTGCGCATCGATCCTTTCTCCCTGTCCTGTCCACTTGCCCTCCATCCTGAGTGCCCATTCGGGCGGGGCAGCCAGTGCGGGCGGGGCGAGCATCATCACGAGGGCAAAAATCGCGCTTTTCATGAGTGCCCGGCTACCATGGCGGGGCGGGGTATGGAACTCCGGTTGCAAAGGCCGGAAGGATGGCCCTGAAATCAGCGGTTTGCCTGGCGCTCCTGATCCTGACCTTGCTTGCCAGCTCCTGCGGCATGCACGGCGGGACCCAGTCAGCGCGCGATGGATCCCCGCCCCTGAGTGGCGGCCTCACCATAGGAACGCAGTGTCCCTACGGGATGATCTCTCCAACCCAGCTCGTGCTTCCGTCCTTGCGCGGGTGTCCGATGGAGGTCCGGGCCATTCGACTGCTGGAGACCAGTGCGATCTACTTTTCAGGCGACTGCAGCAAAAAGACCCTGGCCATCCGCACGCAGGACCAGCGCCTCGATTCGCTTTGGCAAGTCTATCCGGACGACCACTTTGACATCGAGGCCGGCCCCGCATGGATCCAGCTCGAGATCCCGGGACAAGGCGCCTGCTGGAGCCCCTCCCTCCTCCGGGCACAAGGCCGGCTGCACTGTGAAGACCGCGACCGGATGGAGATCCACATGGAGCGTTTCGACGCCGAACTCTCCGGAGCAGAGGGTGGGACCTGCCGGCTTCCGCCCGGCTGCCGGCTTGAGGCGCGAGCATCAATTTCGCAATGCAAGTGAACTCGGGGGTGGAGGATGCCGGGTCAGAGCTGGACGGTCGCTAGGTTCAAAGGGGTCAAGATCCGCCTTCACCTCACGCTTCTTCTGATCCTTCCCTACCTGACCTACGTCACGGCTTCGCGCTTCGGACAGCTTGCCACCGAGGCAGGGCTTCCTGTGGGCTCGCTCACGCTTTTCGAGGGCCGAGCCGGCCCTTTGGCCTGGGGCGCCCTCTTTGCCATCTCGCTCTTTGGCTCCGTCCTCCTGCATGAGATGGCCCATGTTGCCGTGGCCGTCCGCCAGGGTGCGCGCGTGCGCAGCATCATGCTCATGATGCTGGGTGGGGTTTCAGAGATCGACCCAGGGATCGATAACGAATCCCAATCGCCCCGCAAGGAAGCCATCATGGCACTTGCCGGACCGGCCCTGAGTGTCGCCATTGCCATGGCTGGATGGCTCGCCTGGAAACACTTTCCCGAGCCCTTTGCACATCCTTGGATCGCCTTTTATGGACACTGGATCTTCAAATCCAACCTCGTGCTGGCCGTCTTCAACCTGCTTCCCGCCTTCCCTCTCGATGGCGGAAGGGCGCTCAGGGCTTCCCTCTCGGCACGAATCGGAGCCGTTCGAGCAACTCGGATCGCCGTTCGAGTGAGCCACGCCATGGCCTGGCTCCTGGGAGCGATGGGACTCGTGGGATTCAACCTGTTCCTCGTATTGATCGCATTCTTCCTTTATGCCAGCGCGCAGGCCGAGTGGTCCGCATTGATGAGCCGGGGACTGCTCGAAGGACTTCGTGCGGGCGAAGTTGCCACCCTCGTCCCCTCCCTCCCTGACGGCCAGAGCCTTTCTGCGGCGATCAACCAGATGCTCCACTCCCGTGTCACCGCGCTTCCCGTGGAGCACCCCAAGGGTCGCTACTCGATCGTCACCCTCCAGCAAGTCCGTGCGGTCCCCTTCCACTTCAGGGACACCACACTGCTGAGAGATGTGGTGGATCGCGTTGCGGATGAGGCCGAGGGCGTCGAATTCCTGGACTGGGACACTCCTCTTGCCACGGCCCTCCAGGAGCTGGGCAGCGCCCGCCACGGAATCCTTCCCGTGAGCCGCAATGGAAGGATCATCGGAATCCTCAAGCATTCAGACCTGAGCGAAGTCCTGCAGCTCAAGAGCATCGAAAAAGTTGCGGCATGACGGCTACTTTCGCGCTAGCCCTAAGGCATGGCCGAACAGCCCGCAATCCTCATCATCGGTGACGGCGCCTGCTCCGGAAACCCGGGGCCCGGTGGCTGGGGCTCGATTGTCTGCCTCCCGGATGGAACCATCGAGGAGATGGGCGGCCGAAATCCATCAACGACCAACAACCGCATGGAAATGGTCGCGATCCTCCGCGCCCTCGAAAATATCCGCGAGATCCGCGGTCCCGTGGAAGTCATCACCGACTCACTCTATGTCCTGCGCGGGATCACCCAATGGATTTTTGCCTGGCGCAATCGTGACTGGAAAACCGCCGAAGGAAAAGACGTCCTGAACGCCGACCTCTGGCAGGTCCTGCAGCAGGAAGTCGGACACAGGATCAAACACGGCGACCCCAAGATCCGCTGGTCCTACGTCAAGGGTCACTCAGGAATCCCCGGCAACGAGCGCGTCGATGAGATTGCCGTCGCCTTCTCGCAGGGAAAATCCGTGCCCCACGGACTCTACCACGGACCGCTGCTCCGCTACTTTGTCGCCATCCACGACCTGCCGGAGTCACGCGACATTCCGGAGAACGATCCTGAGAAGTGGAAGAACAAGAAGCCCGCAGAGAAGCCCGTGGCGTACCTAAGCTTCGTCAACGGGGTTGCCGAAACCCATGCAGATTGGAAGAGCTGTGAGGCTCGCGTCAAGGGAAGGCCCGGCGCCAAGTTCAAGAAGGCGATGACCGTATCCGAGGCAACCCAGATCTGGGCCGAATGGGGAGTCAGCAAGCCCCCCAAGCTTCCCGAGTAGTGTCTTAGTAGTTCTTTTCGAGATCCCGCGCGAGCTTCAGGACGACTTTGGCGTACTCGGCCGGGCCGCGCTTGCGTGCCTCCGAAAGGAGAGTCCCTTCGGGTACGAACCATGGCTTGCTCACTTCACCCAGCACGGTGATCTTGGCGCGATGCTCACCCAAAACCGTCGTCGCGACGAAGCTCATGCGCGTATCGATGCGCTTGACGTATTCGGCATAACCCGTGGCGACGATCTTCTTGGATCGGGACACCATCGTCAGGCGTTCCGTCAGGTCGGTGGCGAGATGAACATCGTTGATGATCCTGGCCGAAAAATCCTTGCCCGCCTGCTGGACTTCGATCTCGAGGTACTTCGAAGGCAGGGCCTCGAAGGATTCGTCGACGGGTCCTACCGTGATGGCCCCACGCTGCCGGAACTGGGAGAGAGCGTAAGCCTCCAGTTTGGCAAAGTCCCCACCCATGCTGGGACGGATCGTGCAGATCGCACTGATTTCGGCCCCGTAGTTTCCTCCGGAAAGCTTGGCGGGTTCCGCCTCCCAGACCGGGGTGTCGCAGGTGCTGAGCTCCAGGCCGCTGACCGGCAGGGATGACTCCCCCAGCCCTGCCACCAGGGCGAGAAGCTTGAAGATGCCGACAAACAGATTTCCGCCGAACGTGCTCATGCAACCGGCCTATCCGAAGGTCGCTAAAAAATCCACGGGATGTTAGCCTTGGGGCATGAGTCGCAAACTCTACGTTGGCAACCTGCCCTACACCACGACCGAACCCCAACTGATCGAGATCTTCGAGCAGATTGGTCAGGTCCAGTCCGTGCGCATCATCACGGACTCGGGATCAGGCAGATCCAAGGGGTTTGGCTTTATCGAGATGGCCAGCGAAGCCGACGTGCCCAAGGCCATCGACCGCTTCAACGGTGCCGAGTTCGAAGGGCGCGCCCTGACGGTGAGCGAGGCCAAAGGGGGCTCGGAGCCCCGCAAGCGCCCCACGCTCTACTAACGCGGGTCAGGCTGCTTTCTTGGTGATCGTGAGCTCGACCTTGCCCTCAACACCGGGCAGGAGCGAGTAGACCATTTCATCGAACTCAGGGCCGCGAAGGCCCTCGCCCGCAGCCAGCTTCTTGAGCTGCTGGAGCTGCGTGGTGAGCTGCTTGAAGTCCACTTTTCCGGAGTGCTCGGCCTTCATGTAGATGGCCGTGATCTGCTCCATGTATTGCTGCTTCACCTGTTCAAAGAAGGTCTCTTTATCCATGGAGTTCATTTCGGCAGGTTTTTGACCGCCCTTAAGTGGAAATTTTTGGGCCTGATATTCGCTAGTTGGCCCACCATGGACACCTTCCGATTTTCCACCACCCGATGCCGATCCGAGACCTTCATCACGCTCCCGGGCGGCGTGTCATTCCTGATCTCGATCCACAATGACCTCTCACAGGCGCAGAGAAAGTCCCTGCTGAGACGCATATTTAGGCAGCTCAAACCCGTACTGCGGGAGATCGGGAGCTACTATGCACACCCCAAGTTCGATCCCCTGCTCGACCCCCGCTCCGCCATACGCATAGCGACGCTCGGCTCAGTCGGAAAATCGCACGAGCTGGAAGCAATCCGAACCCGCCTGGGCTGGAACCAGCAAGAACTCGCCAGTCGCGCAGGGCTCACCGCAAGCCAAATCTCCAGGATCGAGCAAGGGCACTCCAAAGGGCGCCCCAGCACATGGAAAAAGATCTCCGCCGCCTTGAATGTTGAGCTCGAATGGAGAGGGAGAGCCAATCCGCAAACTCTGCGCAAAAACTGCACCGTAAATCCTCGAGCCACGCACTCGAAGAATCAAGCCTCATGGCCCAGGCGTACCCCACGAGCCGTGGTCTACCGAACCGTGATCTAACGCGATCCGTCCCGCCGCACACGAATCTGCGATGAGCCCGTTTATGGTTTCAAAACTTGCGCAAATTTTGCGCTTTGGCCATCGAGCCACTGACGCCACTTACGAATGAAACGGATAGCGGTAGTTGCGCGGCGGAGCGAAAGTCTCCTTCACCGTACGTGGGGAGAGCCAGCGATAGAGGTTGAGTGCCGAGCCCGCCTTGTCGTTGGTACCCGAAGCACGAGCGCCACCAAAAGGCTGCTGCCCGACAACGGCGCCCGTGGGCTTGTCGTTGATATAGAAGTTCCCGGCTGCGTGCCGGAGGCGCGAAGAGAGCTCAGCCACCACGCGACGATCCTGCGCGAAGATTGCGCCGGTCAGTGCATAGGGACTCGTTGAATCGCACGTCGCAAGCGCTTCATCGATCCGCGCTTCATCATAAGTCCAGACCGTGAGCACGGGACCAAAGATCTCTTCAACCATCGTCTTGAAGCGTGGATCCGAAGTCTCGATGATCGTGGGTTCTACAAAGTAGCCTGCTTTTTTGTCCGAGTTGCCGCCAACCAGGACCTTGGCGTCCTTCGCTTCACGGGCAAACTTTTGATAGCCCGAAATCTTGTCGAACGAGCGCTCATCGATCACCGCGTTCACGAAGTTCGAGAAATCCCGCACATCTCCCATCTTGAGACCCGAAGTCTCCTCGATCAGGCGAGGACGGATTTTTTCCCAAAGAGGCTTGGGCAGATAGGCGCGCGAGGCGGCCGAGCACTTTTGACCCTGGTACTCAAACGCACCCCGAACGAGAGCCGCGACCAATGCGTCGGCGTCAGCGCTTGGATGAGCAAAGACAAAGTCTTTGCCCCCGGTTTCTCCCACGAGTCTAGGATAGGAGCGGTAGGAGGCAATCCCCTCGCCCACGGTCTTCCAGATGCTTTGGAAAGTGGCTGTCGAGCCCGTGAAGTGAACCCCGGCAAGATCCTTGTGGCGCACCAGCACCTGCGAGGTCAGCGGCCCGTCGGCTGCGACCATGTTGATGACCCCAGGAGGCAGGCCTGCCGCTTCAAAGAGCTGGTAGGTGTACCAGGCCGAAAGCATCTGGGTGTCGGAGGGCTTCCAAACGCAGGTGTTACCCACAAGGGCCGGCGTAGCTGGGAGGTTTCCCGCGATGGCCGTAAAGTTAAACGGCGTGATCGCGAGCACAAAGCCCTCGAGCGGGCGGTAGTCTGTCTGGTTCCACATGCCGGGACCCGAGACGGGCTGAACCTCCAGAATCTCCTGGTAGAACTGGACATTAAACCTAAGAAAATCAATTAGTTCGCAGGCCGCGTCGATTTCGGCCTGGAAGACGTTCTTGGACTGACCCAGCATCGTTGCGGCATTGAGTCGATCGCGCCAGGGTCCGGCCAGAAGGTCAGCCGCCTTCAAAAAAACTGCTGAGCGCTCGGCAGGAGTGAGGGCTTCCCACTCGGCTTTGGCCTTCAATGCTGCGTGGGCGGCGAGCTCGAGCTCCGCCTCTCCAGCCAGATGGAACTCGGCCACCACTTCGCCGTGGGAGTGAGGCATGACGACCTTGCGGGTCTTGCCTGTACGCACGGCCTTGCCCCCGATCATGAGCGGGATTTCGACCCGCTCGCGGGACATCGAATCGAGCCTCGCCTTGAGGCTCGCCCTCTGGGCTTGACCCACGGAATCATTGGGATCGTAGGCTCGGACCGGCTCGTTTACGGCGTGCTTGATGGTGGACATGCCCCCCTCCTTAACCTAAAGTGCCGCGAGATTAAATTCAGGAGATTGGACCCATGCTTAAGCGCCTTGCTGCAGTGCTCTGTCTTGCCGTTTCAACCCTTGCAACCGTCTCGGCCCTCGCCGCCCCGGACAAGGGCACGCTCTACCTCGAGTTCGGTGCCGACCCTTCGACGCTCAACCCCATCACCTCGAGCGACGCCTATGCAAGCCAGGTCCAAGCCTACGTCTTCAGCTCGCTCATGGACCGCAGCGAAGAGACCTACGAGTGGACCCCGGCACTGGCCGAAAAATACTCCGTCTCCAAGGACGGCAAGACCTTCACCTTTACGCTCCGCAAGGGCGTGAAGTGGCATGACGGAAAGCCCGTCACCGCAGAAGATGTGAAGTACAGCTTTGATGTCTACTTTGAAGGCCGCTTTGATTCGCCGCAGACCCGCGTCTACCTCGAAGGGATCGAAGGCGCGAAGATCGTGAACGAAAACACGATCGAATTTAAGACCAAGCAGGTTTACTTCAAGAACTTCAACACGATCGCAGGCCTCACGATCATCCCCAAGCACTTCTACGGCGTGGGCGACCCCAAGGACCCCAAGTTCAACAAGCAGCTCGTGGGCTGTGGTCCCTACAAGCTCGAAACCTGGGAAAAGGGCCAGAAGATCGTGCTCGCCAGGAATCCTGAGTTCTTCGGAAAGGATCTCCCCGCCTACAAGAACTACTACTCCTATGACCGCATCCTCTTCCGCCCCGTCAAGGAAGAGGCCGTCGCTCTCGAGATGCTCAAGAAGGGTGATCTCGACATGATCGGGCTTACGCCCGAGCAGTTCATGCAAAAGACCAAGGGCTCGGAATGGGGCACCAAGGTCGAAGCCGTGAAGGCCGAGAACTCGGCACCGAGCAACTTCAACTACGGCTTCATCGGCTGGAACTTCAGGCACCCCTTCTTCAAGGACCGTGATGTGCGCATGGCCATGAGCCACCTCGTCAATCGCGAGTTCATGATCAAGAAGTTCCTCTTTGACCTGAGCGAAGCCGCCAAGGGCCCGTTCGGAAACAAGAGCTCGGCCACTTCCCCCAAGGTCAAGGCAGTGGAGTTTGACTCCAAGAAGGCGCTCACACTCCTCGAAAAGGCCGGCTGGAAGATGGGCTCCAAGGGCATGACCAAGGTGATCGACGGCAAGGAAACCGTCTTTGAGTTCACGCTCCTCAACGCCAACAAGGACGGGGAGAAGTACTGGACGGTCGTCAAGGAGGACATGAAGAAGCTCGGCATCACGATGAACATCAAGACCATCGAATGGAACAGCTTTGTAAAGCTTTTGGATGAGCGCAAGTTCGACGCCGTGACGCTCGGCTGGAGCGTGGGTGACCTTGAGCCCGATCCCAAGCAGATCTGGCACTCGGCTTCGATCCCAAGTCCCGGCAGCAACTTCGTGGGTTACTCCAACCCCAAGGTCGACAAGCTCATTGATGAGATGCGCGCCACCATGGACGCCAAGAAGCGCCAGAAGATGCTCAACCAGATCCATGAGCTGATCGCAGAGGACGCTCCCTACAGCTTCATGTTCAACCGCAAGTACACGCTCTACGCCAATACCAAGCGACTCAAGAAGGGCAAGGACACCCTCAAGTACGCCGTCGGCGTGAACACGTGGAAGATCGAGCAGTAAAAACCCATGTGGATTTACCTCGTCAGACGCCTCGGCGCGATCATCCCGACTCTGTTCGGGATCACGCTCGTTGCGTTTGTGATCATCAACCTGGCGCCCGGCTCACCCATCGAGCAAAAGCTCCAGCAGATCCGCTTTAGTGCCCTCCAGGCCGAAGGCGGAGGGGGCGGGGCTGCCGCTGCCGGTGTTTCGTCGCGTGGTGCGCAGGAAGTGAACCAGGAAGTCGTCGACGCACTCAAAAAGCAGTACGGCTTTGATAAGCCCGTTCTTGTCCGCTACGCGATCTGGATCAAGAACCTCGCGACGCTCGATTTTGGCCGGAGCTTCACCCACGAGGAGCCGGTGATCGATGTGATCGTGCGCAAGCTCCCGGTTTCGATCCAATTCGGGGTGGTGAGTTTCATCCTGAGCTACCTCGTGTGCATCCCTATGGGAGTTTTCAAGGCCGTCCGGCACGGGCAGGCATTCGACACCTGGACCTCTGTTGTCCTGTTCATGGCCTACTCCACGCCCTCGTTCATGCTGGCGATCCTCATGATCGTGCTTTTTGGCGGGGGGAGCTTCTTTGATTGGCTCCCAATTCAGGGCGTGGTTTCGGATGGCTACGAGAACCTCGGCTTTTTTGCCAGGATCTGGGACCGAGTGAGCCACTTCCTCATGCCGCTCACCTGCTACATGGTGGGGAGCTTCACGACGCTCACCGTGCTCATGAAAAACTCCATGCTCGAGGAAGTGAAGCGCGACTACGTGCGCACCGCCCGCAGCAAGGGCCTTGCCGAGAACATCGTGCTCTTCAAGCACGCGCTCCGAAACGCGCTCATCCCGGTCGCAACCGGGCTGGGTCACTTCTTGTCCGTATTCTTTGCCGGGAGCCTGCTCATCGAAACGATCTTCGGGCTCGATGGCATGGGATGGCTGGGCTACAGCTCGATCCTCTCGCGCGATTACAATGTGATCATGGGACTTCTGGTGATCCAGAGCTTCCTCTACCTGCTGGGCAACATCATCAGCGACTTCTTGTATGTTGCGATCGATCCCCGCATTGATTTTGGTGGAGGCTCCAGGTGAGCTGGCTCAAATCCCGAATTTCGCCGATCACTGCCAAGCGCCTCGAGGGCTTCCAAAAAAACCGCCTCGCCTACGGCTCGCTCATCACGCTCGTTGCCGTTTTTGTGCTGAGCCTTTGCGCCGAACTCATTGCCAACGACAAGCCCTTCATCCTCAAGCACGACTCCAAAGTCTACTTCCCGGTTTTCTCCGAACCCGCTGCTGCAGATCTGGGCATCACGGATAGCTACACGATCGACTACCGCAAGCTTGATCTGGCTTCTCATGGCTGGGCCGTGTTTCCTCCAGTCAAGTTCAACCCCTTCCAGAGCAATGAAGCGGTCGAGAGCTACCCCTCGGCTCCCACGCTCCAAAATCCGATGGGTACGGATGACCGCGGGCGCGATGTGTTTGCGCGCCTGCTCTATGGCTTCCGCATCTCGTTTTTCTATGCGCTTGGAGTCTGGGCCATCACCTACCTGATCGGCGTATCGGTAGGTCTTTCGATGGGGTTCTTTGGCGGCAGGGTCGACTTCATTGGCCAGCGCGTGGTCGAAGTGATTTCAAGCATCCCGCAGTTTTTCCTCCTCATTATCTTGGTGTCCATTTTTGAACCCAGCATGTGGCTGCTCGTGGGCATCTCAGCTGCCTTTGGCTGGATCAGCATTTCCTACTACCTGCGCGCCGAGGGGCTAAAGCTCAGGCGCTTGGAGTTCGTTGAAGGCGCCCGCGCCATGGGACTCCCCATGTGGAAGATCCTGATCAAGCATGTCCTTCCCAACGCTTTGACGCCCATCATCACCTTTTCGCCCTTTGCCATTGCGGCCGGGATCACGGGACTTGCGGCACTGGATTACCTTGGGTTTGGCCTTGCCCCCCCGACTCCGAGCTGGGGGGAGCTCCTCAACCAGGCCAAAAAGAACTTCACCACTGCCTGGTGGCTTGCTGTTTTCCCGTCCCTGGCCCTGTTTTCGACCCTGACGCTGCTCAATTTCGTCGGCGAAGGGCTCAGAAACGCGTTTGATCCCCGAAAATAACTGGGGTATGCCCTAGGCTCTCTCGTTTTGTGCGGATGTGGCGGAATTGGTAGACGCGCTAGATTCAGGGTCTAGTGCCCGCAAGGGTGTGGAGGTTCGAGTCCTCTCATCCGCACCACTTACTTCCTAATACAGCGAAAACCCACAAAGTTAGGCTGGCGGTTGTCCACCAGCAGCGCACAGGTCGTGAGGTGCAGCGTACAGGCCTGGTCCAGTTCCAGACGGGATACGATCTTGCCGATCGGGTATTTGCAGGAACCAAACCTCTGCGTGATCTTAAACTGGGACCCTGCGGGCTCGTAAGTTCCTCCTCCCCAGCAATCAGAGTTGGCTCGGCAGCTGACCGTGCCGCCACCAAAGATCCCTTGGCAACTCCAGTCCCAAGGGCCTGTTCCATTAACTACCGACGGCTGGCCGGCCGCGCAGAGCTCGGCCTGCTGGGTCGGTGCCGTCTTGACCACAGTGCCGTTTGCGGTGCCGCAAGCTCCGTCCACCGGATTTGAAACGCAGATGGGTTCACGCGGATCTCCCACCTGGATCGCCGTACAAGCGGACTCATCGGGCGAAGGCGCACAACTCGCACTTCGCGAGGCCCAGGCGGTTTTGCACATCGTGAGGGTTGCAAAGCCCGCCGTCTGCTCGTAACACGGCGCCCTCCTGGCGGCTGCGGGCTGATTGAAAGTCGCCATGTAGCAACGGGGCGGGGTGGGCGCGGTCGCGCAGCTGATGGACGTTCCACCACCCGGACCCTGGCAGGTCCAAGACCAGGGCGCAGTATCAAAGGGGACGCCCGCATAGTTCACGCGCTTCTGGTTGCGCTTGTCGTAGTAGATGAGCGGCCCGGTGTTGGCCTTGGTTGCCGTGACAGCACTGGGCGTACCCTTGGCACACAGCTCGGCCGGCTTGGATGGGGCCGTGGTGTAGATGACTTTGTTTGCCGTCCCACAGACGCCGGCGCTGGGGCAGATCGGATAGTCAGTCGAGGCCAGCGAGCAGGCTCGTGTGGTGGCACCTCCACCGCACGAGCTCACATCGCAGGAGCTCACGCCGTTGAACTTGTAGACGCACTCCCTTGCCTGGAGAGCAGGAGGGAGCGGACCTTGTCCGTCCCAGCACGCGCTGGGTGCACACGCACTCCACTGGGTCCAGCCGCAGGCAGCAGGCTCCACTTCACAGACTGGCTTTGATCCCGAAAGAGGGAGACCCAGCAAGCCTCCAGCAGTGGCCCCGCATTGCCTGGAGGCGGCCTGAGCTGGGGTGAGTTTGCTGCACGAGTTCTTCCACTGCTGGGCGGAGCTCGCCGCCTCCACGCCACTCCAATAAGTGCCGCTCGAACATGCGGCGAGGTTTGTTTCACACTTTGAGGAACCACTCACTGCCAGTCCTAGCTCGGCACAAAAGCCTCGTTCACACTTTTTAGTCGTCTCATTCCACGTTCCACCGCCCCAAAACTGGCACAGTACTTTAAGGTTCGTGGCACTGGTGTCGAGGGGTGCGTTGCAGGACCAGCTTCCCGCGACCCTGAAAAACTGGATCGGGATGGAAAAATCACGCTGGCTGCCACCCTCTTTATAAATGAGGTTGAGCCTCCCGGCGAAAATCTGCGTCGATCCAGGGAGCGTCATCAGCACCTGATAGGCGAACGAGATCTCTGAAAGAACAGCACTGCCTCCCGGAATTTTGGAGCCCAGAGCGAGTGTCCCAAAAGACCCCAGGTTGACCGTGTTCATGGGGATCGAGCCTGAAGGACTGGCACCCAGGCCCGAGAATACCCCTGAGTTGTTCGCAATGAACTCGGCGCAACGAACCCCTTGATTGAAGAAAAGCCTGAGATTGGATTCGAGTGCGCCCAGCTGGTTCAGGCTCTGAACCTTGCTTTGGGAGCCCTGCCAGTTGACCATGCCCTGCCCGAGGATCAGCGCGCTCAAACCAGCGACTGAGGCCGAGATCAGGAGCTCAATCAGAGAAAAACCTGGACTCGAACGCCGGGTGTTCATGGGCATTGCACCTTTGGACCTGCCGAGTAGGTCCCGCAGATTTGGGTCCCGTCCGCTTGGATCCTGCACCTGCAAAAGAGGGCTCCATTGGCGCTCGGCATGCAGTCGCCGGTGCCCGAGCCGCATTCGGGCCTCGAGTCGCAGAAATGGCAGTTCACAGGAGGACACGAAGGATCATCGCACGCCACATCAGGCGGTTTAGGCCCGCAAAGGGATGCATCGCACTGGGCATCGACTGCATCCACGCATTGCATCACCCTCACGCCGCCGCACTTGGGTTGGCAGGTGATCGGCCGCTGAGCCAGCCATTGGCACGTAGGACATTCGCTTGAGGTGACCCTTTTGACCTGTCCATCGGCGTAAGGACAGGCGGCCCCTCCACCGCTGGCAGGAGTCAGTATTTGATAGGTCTTCTTGGCGGTTCCGCAGTCCACCTGCCACTCGCCGTAGCAGTCCTGATCAACGGAAAGTGAGGGATAGGTGGCGCAGATCTGCTTTCCTATGGATGCATCCCACCCTCTCGCAAATCCTCCGGCAGGGCACTGCCAGGCCCTGGAGCTCCACGGGAGGGGCTGGCACTTGAGGGCAAGGTAACAGTCACCGCCCACCGGACACTTCAACTGCATGCCAACGGCAACCTCAGTCTTGGGGTCGCAAGGCGTCGGGGGCTTGGAGAGCAGGCACCGCTTCGTATTGGTGTCGTAAGTGAGTCCAAGTTTGCTGCAGTCCGACGGTGATGCCGCCACACACTGGGTTACGGTCGCGCCCTGGAGGGTAATGCCACCCGAAGTCCCCCTGCTTCCGGTACACCCTCCAGCTGGGCAGATCACTTGAGTCACCACCCCGCCCGAACCACTGCAGGACTCCTCAAGCGAACCTCCACGAGAGCAGCCTCGAATGCCACTAGCCGAATCCACCAGCGCCCTGAAGTGGTAGGAGAATGCGGCCTGTCCGACCTGCGTGCCCGTAATCTCCTTCCTGAGCGTCGCATCCAGCCTGAGAAGGTACTCCCTTTTGAGCGAAGTCCCGGACCCAAGCTCCATGAGCGGCCCGGCAACCGTGGTGAGCTGCAACTGAGAGACCTCGGCACCACTCCCTTTGGCCCCCATCCACGCTCCCAGGTCCTTGAGAATGCCCGCAGCTCGCGACCCTGGATTGAATCCCGAAAGCTGAACCGTCCTGCCCACGGCAGGAATGGGTTTTCCGAGGAAGCCCTCCTTGCAAACACTCTCATCCGAGAGCGCATGCCTCAACTCGGTACCCCAACCCTCGACATCTGAGCCCAGCTGGACTGAGCGCATGTTGCGAACCTGGCTCGTGGTCATCTGGCTGACGAGCAGACCCAAAGCTCCCGTCATGCCGAGAGCAATCATGATCTCAATGAGCGAGAATCCATGCCGATTCAGTTTCGACATAGGATCTCGCATTCTGTCGTCACACCCGAATTGCGCATGTCAGCGCATCCGTTCCGGACTTTCACGACACCCTTGGGCTCGCTGATCGTGCGAAGAAAATACCCCATCACGCGCCCGCCATAGCTTGGGTCATCACAGCTGGCAAAATTGCAGCGTCCGGTCGCCGGGCAGCCAATCCTGCTGCGGAGGACTGGGTCTGTCACTGCGGTTGCCTTGGAGACCCACTCTCGCGCTGCCAGGCATTTTTGATACGTGGCTGTCGTGGTCTGGTCACAGCACTGGGCAGTCGGATTTTCGGGATCCAGATATTTAGGGATCGCGCCGCAGATCACGCCCCAGTTTTCATCAAAGCCTGTCACACGCTGGCAGGGCGGACAAACCAGACGCCGAACGCCGGTCTGAGGAACCATCAGATCGGGTGGAGCGCCCGTCGTTCCGCCACCAATTCCGAGGGCTGACTTTTCCAACGGTTTGTCCACCGAATGCGAAGGCAAGATTCCGATGGAACATCTCCCAGCTGTCAGCGATCCAGCTGCTGTATCCACCACAAGCCCTGCATCATCGCATGGCGGTGTGTCCAACGTGCAAGTCCCTCGCTTGGGCCCGGAGGCCCCTGACGATCCCGGGCTCCATGCAAACACTCCGCCCATGGACTCACACGCAGCGCGGATCGAGCCCGGTCCCCAACAGGATTCGATGAGGTTATTTGCCGAGTCCATCTCAAAAAACACAGGGATACGCTCCGTGGGGGGATCCGCGAATCCAGCTGTTTTTCTTAATTTAAAAGCAATCACGCCGCTTTTTCGATGACGCCCATTCACGACTGGCGGGACAGCATCGACGAGCGACTCGAGTCGCAAAACCTCGATGTCACGACCCATCCCCGCCAACCCACTCGACTGGCCTGCTGCCAGCAACAGCGTGGTCTGCCCAGGCACTCGAAAAGAAATAGACGCGGCGTTCAGAACCCTTGCAGGTGGATTGGCGATCCAGCTTGCTTGTGCACAAAGTGGCTCGGACTGCAGGATCATCTGAAGTGTGCCGGTGATGGCAATCTGGGCCTCGGAGCGCTCCACCACGACCTGCTGCTTTCGGAGGGCTTGAAACGCGCCCGTGCCAGCCATCATTGCGGAGATCATGGCAGCACTCATGGCCATAACAGAGACGATCGAAATACCCGCCTCGGTCCGGCGGCGCGACGGGGAAGTCATGATGGGTGCCTACATTATAAGGCTCCTGATATCTGTCCTTCAATACTGCTGCCCATTCAGAAGCTGAGACGAGGTCAGGGGAGACACACCAATCCCTCTCCATTCATGCTACACTCATGGGGTACCATGCTCGTCCACCTCAACACGCTTCCCCACCTGCACCTGGATCTGCGCTACGCAACGACCAATAATTTCACGGGAACCAACCTCTACGGTGAGCGGGATTTTGCCTACTTGCACGAGATGGCTGCCAAAAAACTCACCATCGCGGCAGAGCTCCTCCAGACGCATCGCCCGGGCTGGAAGTTCCTCATCTTCGATGCCCTCCGACCCCGCACCATGCAGCGCAAGCTCTTTGCCTTTGTCAAAGGCACGCCCCAGGAGGACTACGTCGCCGATCCCGAACTGGGATCAGTCCATAGCTTTGGAATGGCCGTGGATCTTGGCCTTCGAGATCTCGAAGGCCGCGAAGTGGACATGGGCACCGAGTTCGACGCTTTCCATGAGTTGGCCCACCCCAAGGAAGAACAGTGGCTGGTCGAAGGCAGGCTCACACCCAAACAGGCCGAAAATCGACTGCTGCTCAAGCGCGTGATGCTCGAGGCGGGATTCCTCCAGTCTCCCATCGAATGGTGGCACTTCAATGCGCTGCCCACCCGCCAGGTCCGCGCGGAGTTCAAGATCATTGAAGAATAAGCTGTAAAGACCGACCCTCCCGAATCACTTCCTGCCCCGGAAAAAGCTCAGGCGCAGGAAAAGATACGTGCTCAGCGCAAGCAGGATGACCGAGAGCAGCGGATACGGCCCCACGCGGTGGCCCTCGGGGCTCGACAGCCCAATCATTCCCGCAATGGCAAGTCCAACGACCAGCAGGGTCTGGCTTTGGCGCTTGGCATTGGAATCGAGCTGCTCACGGATTCCCTCGAGCTCAGGCACTCGGATATCAAACGCATAGTCGTTGGATGAAAGCTTCTTGAGCCACCACTTGAGCTGGCGTGGGAGGACCTGCAGCAGGCCCATCGTGTCCTTTGCAACCCAAAGGAGCTCGCGCTGGATTTTTTGAGGCGAGTACTGGTTCCTGAGCAGGTCCTGCACAAGCGACTGGCCGACCGACAGGAGATCAAAGCCGGGATACATGGTCCGGCCCATGCCATCCATCGTGATGATGGCCTTGAACACGAGCATCCACTCCCCGGGAATCTGGATGTCATGCCGGGCACCAATGCGCGTCGATTCGACCAGGATCTTGCCCGCATTGAGCTCACTGATCGAGAGCCCGACATAGGGGGCGATCATGTTCTGGACCTCGCGCTGGAACGCTTCGAGATCCACGTATTTTCCGGACACGTTCACGTCCGCGTAGATGTAGCAGAGCTCCTCGTAGTCCTCCGTGATGAGCGCAAGGAGCATTCCGGCAAGCTGCTCGCGGGATTTCTGCGAGAGCCTCCCGACGATTCCAAAATCGATCATCCCGAGCTTGTTGCCGGGCATGACAAAGAGGTTTCCGCCATGGAGATCACCGTGGAAAAGCCCGTCGATGATGACCATCTTGAAGAAGGCGCGCGCCCCAATCTCCACGATCCTGCGACGATCGACACCGGCCGCTTCGATCGCCTTCAGATTATTGACCGGGATACCCTCGAGGAACTCCTGGGTCATGACCTTTCCGGTGCTATGCGACTTGTAGACCCTCGGGATCACGATATCGGGCATCGAAGCAAGGTTTGCTGCGATCCGGCCCATGTTGTTGGCCTCGATGACAAAATCGAGCTCATAAACGAGGCTCTTGAAGAACTCGTCCACAATCACTTTGGGTCTGAAAGTGCGGCTCTCAGGGATGTACTTCTCGAGCAGTCCTGCGATGAAGGCGAGCAGCGCAATGTCGGTCTCAATGATCCCTTCGATCTCGGGACGCTGCACCTTGACGACCACTTTTTCACCGCTGGGGAGGGTCGCCCGGTGGACCTGCCCGATGCTGGCTGCTGCCAGCGGCCTTTCTTCAAAGCTCGAGTAACTCTCAAGCAGGGGCTTTCCGAGCTCTCGCTCGACGGCTCCCTTCACGGCATCAAAAGTGAGAGGCGTGACATTGTCCTGAAGCCTCGTGAGCTCCTTGATCACGCCCTCGGGAACAACGTCGGGCCGCGTCGAAAGCAGCTGGCCGAGCTTGACGAACGTGGGCCCAAGCTCCTCGAACGCCTCACGAAGGCGCTCACCCGTGGACTTGTCGGCCTGCGACTCGACGAAGGTCGAGACACGCGAGGGAAGGAACTTTCCAAGGTTCATCCGAACCACGAGGTCGGTGAACCCGTGGCGCGCAAGGACTCTCAGGATCTGACGAAGGCGCTGCACGTTCTTGACCACCTGGCCAAGCTGCATGCCTGCTCTCACCCACTGCATCTTCCTGATAGTTTCACACGCGACGCTTAGCGGCGTCTACGCGGTGATTTTTGCCCACCCCGCTTGTCGCGACCAAAGGGCTTCCTTTGCCCCTCCTCGCGGTTCCTCCAAGGAGACTTGCTCGCGGGCTTGGACTCGATGTCGGCAGGCTGGACCTCCGCCGCCTTGACCACTCCAAAGTCAATTTGCCGACGGTCAAGGTCGGTGCGAAGCACGTTTACGGTGAGGGCTTGCCCCACACGGAAGGTGCGACGGGTGCGGCGACCAAAAAAGACCATCTGGTCTTCATTGAATTCATAAAAGTCGTCATTCATCGAGTCGCGCGAGACCAACCCCTCACAAAAGGGAGTCTTGATCTGCACGAACAAGCCAGCCTCGCTCATGCCCACGACTTTGGCTTCGAACTCGTCACCCAGGTGCCGGCTCATGAGCCTGACCTGCTTGAGGCGGATGGCCTCACGGTCCGCCTCCGCAGCCACTCGCTCGCGGTAGCTGCAGTGTTCACAAATCTCGGCAAGCTCGTTTTCAAGCTCCTCTCGCTCATGGTGCTTGAGCCCGGCTTCGAGCTTCTTTTCGATCCTGAGGGCCCAGCGGATCAGGCGGTGGACAACCAGGTCGGGGTACCGCCGGATGGGGCTCGTGAAGTGCGTGTAGGCCTCGGAGGCCAGTCCGTAATGCTGGCCGTGGGTGGAGCTGTAGATCGCCTGCTTGAGCGATCTGAGCAGCGCCATGTTGAGCAAATCCTGCGCCGGGTGTCCTTCGACCTGCTTGACCACATCAGCAAGAACCTTGGGCGAGACCGAGCTTCCCTCGGCATCCCGCGAGCGATCCTTGCCCGAAATACTGACAGGGATGCCTACGGTCGCAGCCAGCTCTTCAAAGCGCTGCAGCGCCGCGAGCGCCGGCTCGTCGTGGATGCGGTAAACAAACGGCCAGCTTCGCTCCATCATCCAGCGTGTGACGGCTTCGTTTGCCGCGATCATGAACTCTTCAATCAGGCGATGGGCATCATTGCGCGCTCGGTTCACGATCTCGACCGGCTCGCCCTGCTTGTCGACCACGACGTCCGCTTCGGGGAGGTCAAAATCAATCGAACCGCGATCCGATCGCGCCTTTCGAATCAGGCGATAGAGTTCAAAGTGCGGGGCAAACTCCCAGTCGGCATCCTTTTCGTTGGCCTGGCGCTCGGCCTCGATCTCATTGTAGGTCGCACGCCTGCGCGACTGGATCACGGCCTCCATGACATGCACTTCGCCGGGCTTGCCGTTACGGTCATAGTCAATCCAGCAGGCCATCGATAGCCTCGGCACATTGGGCCTGAGCGAACAGAGCTCGGTCGAGAGTGCCGTAGGGAGCATGTGGAAGGCACGTTCCGGAAAATACACGCTTGTTCCACGGGAAAGGGCTTCCTGGTCAAGGTGGCTGCCAGGCTGCACATAGTGGCTCACGTCAGCGATCGCCACCCAGAGGCGATAACCCGACTTGCGCCGCTCGACATGGACGGCGTCGTCAAAATCGCGCGCCGTCTCGCCGTCGATCGTGAGGAAGCCAACTTCCCGAAGATCATCCCGCCCGTGCAGGTCCTTGCCGGGGACTTCAAGGGTGAACGAACGGGCCTCCTGCTCGGCGCCCTCCGAATGCTCCTCGATCAGCCCGTATTCGGCTGCAATCATCTGAACGTCGGCACTGGCTGGGAGATCCGGCCCGTACACTTCGATCACTTCGGCAGTCACCCGGTGCTGGCCACCGGTTTCCTCGATGTCATGAAATTCGAGTGAGCAGCGGATCCAGTCCCCGGCCTGCGCCGTGCCGCCACCGAGCGGGAGGTAAACCTCTTCACGGGCCTTCTTTCGCTCATAAACCACGAACCCGCCCCGGCGGGCTGCGCGCCCATCCCCCCCCGGCATCGGGCTATAGCGACCCACCAGCTCGCGAAAGCGATGTTCAAGGACTGAGAGCCTGCGGATCTCTCCGCGTTGGTCGATCTCCACTTCCACCCGGTCACCATGGAAAGTGGTCTCGGAAAGGTGCGGCGGAAGAAAAAGGTCTTCGATCTTTCGATCGGCAAATTGGACAAACCCAAAGCCCTTGCGGTTCTTGTCGACGGTGCCGCGGAGAACCTTTCCCGCAAGACCGTCATTCCGCCTCTCTGGGCGCCGTTTTTCAAAGCGGCCATGGCGCTGCTCGGGGCGATCCCTATTGGCGTGATGCGGCTTTTTTTGTTCGTACTTTTTATCGCGTGAGGTCTTGTCGCGCTTTGAGCGGTGCTCGATCAGCTCGGCATCATCGGGGCGCCTGACGGAGGGAGACTGGGGCTGAGGCCTGGGTCTGGAATGCGGGCCCGGCTCGGGCCTGCTCGGGGCTGCTCCCCCTCGCCCGAACGTGTGGACCTTGCCCGATCGATCCTTGAACGAAAAGCCAGAGCCCGCAGCGCGAGAGGGGGGGTTGGGGGAGGAGTTCTCGCGCTCCGGGCTCTGTGTTGGGGAAAATCGCTTGTGCTTCGACGGGCGCTCGGGCTTCTTCGGCATCTGCCCCGAGCTTACCCCACCCTTACTGGCAGGGGTAGTTCATTCCCGTCGAGTCCTGGCAGCGCTTCACAACCACCCGAAGGTTGTTGTTCACAAAGCAGCTGTAGGAGGAGGTGTCGTTGACGCCCAGCCGGAGCTGGCCATTGCTCGTCACCACGCGGGTCTGACCCGACGAAAGACCGAAGTAGTCGGATCCCACCGACACCATCATCTGCACCGAGGCCGAAGGTGCTGCCTGGCCGTTCTTGCAGTTGAGGCTGAAAATTTCCCATCCGAGGCTTCCATACTCGACGGAACCCTCAATCTTGACGACGTCATGCACGCGGATGTCCTGCGCAAGCGTCCAGGAACCCATCGTAGACTGGGCACTGGTGAGCTTCGGCACGGAGCTCCCCTGGAGCGAGAAGGTTTTCTGCGTCACGCAGAGCTCCCTGCCGCCGATCTGCTGGAGGGTCCCGCCATTGAAGTAGCAGGAGTCCGAGAAGTTGGCGCCGTTGGAGACGCATCCGTAACCGTAGTTGTAGGTCCCTGCCGGGCAACCGCCGTAAAGCGGAGGAGTGAGACCACCCCAGTTGCCGTTGGCGCCTTGGCCGCTACCGCAGGCAGAGGCGAGCATTCCGAGGATCGCGAGGGCAGAAAGCTTCTTGTATGAGTTGAGCATAAAAATAAAACTCCGTTGCAGAGCCTTAGTTCACGCCCTGTGCCAACACTCACCCGGTCCATTGCCACACCAAAGCCCTCTAAAACGCAGATGGGCGCAGCCCCGGCCGCGCCCACTGTCCAAAGTTTTTACACCTGAAAAGGAACTACATTCCCCAGTAAAAAACCCCGCCCTGTCCGCGGGACTCGGTGATGTGGACTTCAATGCCCAGAACCAGGTTTTTCAGGAGCGCAGGATCGAGCCTCGCCATGAAGCGATGGCAGAACTCCTGAGCAAGCGTTTCGGTTGCGATGTTCTCCAATGGAAGGAGCACGACCTCCTCCGTCGGTACCACATAGCGCTTTCCACAAAGCCTGAAGTCCGTCTCCTCGGCCGTGTGCTTTTCGATTTTAAAGAAGGGACACTTCTCGGCAAGCAGCAGCCGATCATCCCACTCCTTGCACTGGGCATTGAGCGCCGTCTTGACGACCCCAAAGTCGAGGAAGGATTTGAAACCAATTTCGCTGAGATCCAGCGCCACGGTCACCTGGAAGTTATGCCCATGCAGGCGCTCCTTGGTCCCATCCGGAAACACGGTCATATGGGCTGCCGAAAACTTGTGGGCATCCTTGCCTACGTAGATGCGATGCTTGGTCTTCATGCGAGCACTCCCCCATCGATTGTGAAGCTCTGTCCGGTGACTCCCGATGCCGCCTCGGATGCAAGGTAAGCCGCCATCTGGGCAATCTCGGCGGGCTCAATAAAGCGACCCAGCGGCACACTTCGCTTGAGTGAAGCTTCGGTCATTCCGAGCTCAGCCATGCGCCCGTGCGCCATGTCGGTCCGCGTCCAGCCGGGGCAGATCACATTCACCGTGATCCTGCGCGAAGCCAGCGCATGCGCGAGGGAGCGGGTAAAGCCCAGCACTCCGTGCTTGGCGGCACAGTAGGCCGTCTGGTCGGGCACACCCTTGAGCGCCAGTACCGAGGCCACATTGATGATCCGACCGCCGTCGTTCATGTGCGGCAGGGCATACTTGGAAATGTAGTAGGTCCCATTCAGGTTCACATCAATGATCTGGTTCCAAAACGCATCATCATCCGAGACGTCCAACGAATTGGTACCCGCGAGTCCGGCATTATTAATGACCACATCGATCTTACCCAGGGCTTTCACGGTCGCAGCCACCCCGGCCTTGACCTGATCTCGGTTGGACACGTCACAGACAAAGGCAAAATCAGGAGAACCCTTTTTTGCGCCCTCGAGGCTGGTCGCGCAGGCAGCAACCTTGAATCCCAGCGCCTTGAAGTGACCCACCATGGCCAGGCCCATTCCGCGAGACCCGCCCGTGATCAAAACGACCTTTTGTTGTGTTGCCATGCCCGGGGTATAACACGGACCCATGAACAAATGGGTTTCGATTTCCGCCGTCCTCGGTGCTCTTGCCGTGATCATGGGAGCTTTTGGAGCCCACGGACTTCAGGGGCGTGTCGAAGAAAAAGCCATCGAATGGGTTCGCACCGGAGCCCACTACCAGCTCACGCATGCATTGGCACTCCTCGGATGGGCCCTCTGGCGACAGCACTCCGGGCAAGAAAGCACGATCCCGGGCTGGGGCTTCCTGGTCGGAACCCTGATTTTTTCGGGCACGCTCTACGCGATGACCCTGGGTGCGCCGCGCTGGTTTGGGGCCATCACTCCGATTGGAGGCTCACTCCTCATCGGCGCCTGGCTCGTGTTTGCCTGGCAGGCCCTGAACTCCTCCCCCTGACGCGGCGCTAAACCAAAAGGGAACGGATCCCCCAGCACCACACGGGCACGGTGACGAGCGAGAGCGGGATGCTCACGCCGACCATGAGGCGCGCCAGCTCAGGCTCAAGCCCCTGATCTGCCGCAATGATCCCGCCTGTGATCTGGGATGCCATGGCGCCCTCCAAAAGCAGGGTCTGAAGCACGATCGCCGGGATGCCCCCTGCGGCAGCTGCAAGCCCCGGATAAATGAGCACATAGATTGCCGGAAAAGCCACGAGCTTGAGCAAAAGCCCGGTTGCAAGCGGCACGCGGATCTCACGCCTTCGAATCGCACCAAAACTCAGCATCATTCCCACCGAGAGGAGTGCCGCAGGAGAAAGGGTCCAAGCGAGTGCCGCGATCCCGTCATCAAGCCAGCCCGGATACTCCCACCTTGAAGTCAGGATGGCAGCCACCAGCGCGATGAACGCCGGGAAACGAATCGGACGAAGCAGCAGTGCCACTCCCGCCTCCTTTTTTCCGCCAAGCCCAGGCGAAACCATCTGCGCAAATGGAACGCCGAGGAGCGAGAGGATCAAAAAACTTCCGAGCTGGTCTTGGAGGATTCCTGTGGGAAGCGACTCAGGCCCCAGCAGCGCCTTGAGGAGGGGCAGCCCCACGAACGAAGTATTTCCAAGTCCCACCGTCATGACGAGCGCGCCCCAGACCGATCGCGACCAGCGCATCATGCGCGCCAGGAGCGTCAGCACGACGAGCGCGAGCATGAACTGGAGCCAGGGCTGGCTCACAGGCAGATAAACTTCCGGACGCGAGATCGAAAACTCAGGCAGTCCATGGATCTTGGAGAGCACGAGCGAAGGAAGCGCAAC
>CAZDSX010000001.1:150111-176763 GCA_964508305.1 uncultured Bacteriovorax sp. | reverse complement strand
TTTGAACTCCCTTCCGTCCTGCAGCCTGACCACCCTTTCGGCGCGTTCGAGCACCATCGGATCGTGGCTGGCAACAAGGATCGTCGTATTGAATTCACGGCGAAGCGACTCAAAGAGCGACATGATCTCTGATCCGGTGCGCTGGTCGAGGCTCGCTGTCGGCTCATCGGCCAGGATCACCTTGGGCTTCTTGGCGGCCGCGCGGGCCAGGGCCACGCGCTGGCGCTGTCCGCCGCTGAGCTCAAGCGGCCGGTGATCACGACGATCCCAGATCCCGACGGCTTCGAGTGCCTGCCTTACGCGCTCCCTGCGCTCGCCCGCTGGAACCCCCTGCTGAATCAGGAAGTATTCGACATTCTCCGCAGCGGTGAGGGTCGGAAAGAGCTGGAAGCTCTGGAACACAAAACCAACCTCGAAACGACGAATCCGATTCTTCTCTGCCTCGCGCATCAGTGCGACGGGCTTGCCTGAAAAAAGGATCTCCCCCTGCTGGGGCGACTCAATCAGGCCCATGAGCGAAAGAAGGGTGCTCTTGCCGGACCCTGAGGGCCCCGACAGGACAATGCTCTCGCCCGCCCCAACCTGCACGGAGACTCCCCGGAGTGCCTGGACCGGGACCAGATCCAGCCAGTACTGGAAATGGATATCCCTCGCCTCGATCAAAGGTGACATCACGGTCTTCGCAGCCATCGATCAACTCCCGGAACCCAGGTATTTGAATATATCCACATCATAGACTCCCACCTTCTCGGCAAGGATTGCGTCCGCATGGCGCGCACTCTCATCTTCAAATCCCCTGCGGTCGCAATTCTCGGGGACATGGAGGTAGTTTCGCACGACCACCTTCGAACCTACGGCCAGGCCCGGCCGGATCCTTTGCATGAAGGTCCGCTCCTGCTCACCCTTGAAGTAGGAAGGTACATCCGAAAAGGAAAGGAAACCGATCCTCCCCCTCTGCCTCGACGCAATCTCGGCGGCGTCGCCGAGCTGGTACTCGACCTGGCAGGACTGGAGGGCCCTCTTGGCTGACTCAAAAACGCCGGGATCGCACTCAACGGGGTTACCCTCGGGGTAGACGAGCTTTCCCAGAAACGAGAGCTGCAGGAAAAAGTTCTCGCGGGCAGGCCCCTGGGCAAAAAGCCGGGCGTAGCGGGATTCGTAAAAGCTCCTTCGCGAACCGGGTATGTTCTTTTCGGGAAAGCTGCCTTTGTAAAGGAGTGCATTGAAGACCGAGGCATTTCCCAGCATGGCGATCACGGCCTTCCAGCGAAGCCATGGAAAGCGGGTCTTGAGGTAGATATTTTGCTCTTCAAGCGTCGTACATTCAAAGAGACCGCGCCCTCCCTCTCCCATCATCAACTGCACGACGCGCGAGAGTTTTTGGAAAGTGCGCTCCCACTTTCCCTCATAAAGCGGGGAGCCCCAGTCAATGGATCCCAGCCACGATTTGAGGAAGGCCCGGGTTCCGGGACGAAGCTCAAGCTGGTCGACCCATCGACGCCGAAGCACGGCGAGCTCGCCGGCGGAGACCTCGGTGGCCGCCGATGGGAAACCCATGAACTGGAGGAACTCCTCATGGCTGGCCTCGCGGGCAAGTGCGATCCTGAGTTCAGTGAGCGCAAGCTGTGGTTCCGCCAGGTCCACGCACACCAGGCGGGAGGGAGCCCCGACCAAGAGCGGGAGCGCCCGTCCACCGCTTCCGGCAATCGTCAAAATGGTGTCACCCGAACGCCCTGCGCCACCGGCAAGCAGTGCGCACTCAAGGCCCGTATCCTCGTTGGCCAGCGTGTAATTGAGCGTTGAAAAGTACGAACGTGCCTCGGACATCCGGAGTATATTTTTCCGAAACTTTCACTGCGTCCAACAGAATTGTTCTGATTAAATCGATGGACCTGTTTTGCAGGCCGATATGAACTGCGTCGAACGATTTTCGCATCACTCGAAACGTTCTCCGGACCGGTGCGCCCTGTGGCTCACCGACGGAGGCTCCATGACCTATGGTGAACTGAACTCCAAGGCCGTCTCGATCCAGCGCGAACTCATCGCCATGGGCCTGAAGAGCGGCGAGCCCGTGCTCCTGGTGCTTGGACTGGGATTCGATCTCTACGCAACGGTGGTCGCGCTCCTTGCGCTGGGATGCCCCATCCTGCTCGTGGAACCCTGGCTTCCCGTGGGGCGAATCGAGGGACTGGTTCGCGAGGTGCGGCCCCGCGCGATGGTCTCGGGCCTGTTTGGCAGGATCTGGGGGCTTCGTGTTCCCGCCATTCGATCCATCAGGATCCACCTTGATCCATCAAGAGTTTTTCCGGGTTCAAGCCCGGCAAACTCCACGCATGGGCTCCAGGTTGAGAGCCTCGATGCATCCCACCTTGGAATCCTGACCTTCACTTCGGGAACGACGGGCATGGCTCCCAAGGGTGTCCTCCGGACACAAGGGTACCTCCTGAGCCAGCTGGAGGTATTCGAACGGCGTATGAAACCTGCGCAGGTGGACTGGTGCATCTTCGCCAATTTTGCCATCGCCAACCTCGGCCTGGGATCCACAAGCATCCTCATGCCCCGAAAGTGGACTCTATCGGCCTTCCGATCCATCTCGCGCCTTGGCCCCGAGCTCGCGCCCCGATCACTCACTTGCGGGCCGGCATTCCTTGAGGCCTTGATGCAGTCCGGCCTTCCTTTTGAATCGCTTCGCGAAATCCATGTGGGCGGGGCGCTGACCGAATGTTCGCTCTTTGAGCGCGCGTTTGACCGTTACCCCGGCGCCCACTTCACGCATGCCTACGGAAGCACCGAGGTCGAGCCCGTCGCCCTCATGGACGCCCGCGAAGCCGTGCGCCTGAGCCGCGAACGCGGCCTGATGCAGACCCTTGCGCTGGGTCGCTCCGTCCCCGAAATTTCGCATGAAACCGATGAAGGCGGCCTTTGGGTCACGGGCTCGCATGTCTGCCCGAGGTACTGGGGAGACTCGCCCGAAAACCTCACTGCCAAGCGCACGGATCCGACCGGTCGCACGTGGCATTGCATGGGGGATCGGATCAAGACCGATTCCGCCGGGGTACTGTGGTACTCGGGCAGAAGCTCGCAGCCGGAGCAACTTTTTGAACTCGAGCAAAGGCTCTACCAAACCCTCGGCCACACCCGGGCGTTCGTGCACGCGGATCGCGAGGGCAGACTCTGGCTCCTGGGCGAAGGCGTCGTCCAACACGAAAAAGGCATCCGAAGGGAGAGTCCGGAGATCCATGCAATCGAGGATCTCCGCATCATCCGGGATGCACGCCATCGTGCGCGCATCGATCGAAAAAACAGCATCCTCAAGGGGGCAAGATGGCTCGCTGGCTGACCTACGTCAAAGAACGCTTTCCACTGGTGACCTATCTCCTGCTCTCGGGGGCCATGTGCTGGAGCGGGGCATCGCTCTTCATGGTGTCCCCCTTCTCGGCCGGGATCCAAAGCTCGCTCTCCATGGTCGGTATTCTCCTGTTCTTTTTTGAGCTGAGGCTCATGGATGAGTGGAAGGACTTCGAAAAAGACAAGGTAGCGCATCCCACCCGCCCACTCCCGCGCGGACTGATCCAACCCGGGGAGGTCCGCCTCGGAATCGGAGTCGGAATCGCCCTGATGCTGGCCTTCACGGGCCTCCTGGTGCTCCAGGGCTACCCGGACGCCGCCGCTCTCTACGCGGGGATCTCGATCTACCTGTGGCTCATGTACAAGGAGTTCTTCGTCGGAGAGTCCCTCTCGAAAATGCCGTTCTTGTATGGCTTCACACACCAGATCATCCTGCTCCCGCTCATGGCGTTCCCGGTTGCGATCTACCACGCCAAGGGCTGGCTCGAACCCTCAAGCCTTCAGCTCGGGCTCACCGTATTGGGCGCATTCTTCACCTATGAGCTTTGCCGGAAGCTTGACCCCAAGGCCAACCCCATCCTCAAGACCTATCCCCAGGTCTATGGCCGCGGCGGTACGTTCTTTCGGATCTCCATCACGAGTGCGACTGCGCTGCTTGGAAGCTCGCTCCTCCACATCGAGGCGGTCAGCGTCCTGCCGCTCATGCTCACCTGGATTGCGGCACTGGTCTGGATCCTTCGTCCGGGGACGCACAAGGTCGTCGAACTGCTGGCGACGCTCTCCCTCCTCGTCCACCTCGCCTGCATCCCCCTTGCCCGCTGGGTACACAAGCTATGATCCTTGATCCACGAACAGACCCGATCGAATCCTTCATCAAAGATGGCGGAGGAAAGGCTAGAAACCTGGCTGAACTCATCCGCCTCGGGATCGAGGCACCACCGTTTTTTTGCGTGTCAGACGAGTCTTTCCAACAATTCATCGAGCAAAACCAGCTCGCCCCAAGGCTCGATGCCAGTGCACTGGAAACCGCTGAATTCGAATCCTTTGAAAAAAAGACCGAAGAGCTTTTCCTGGCAAGCCCGCTCCCGGTTTCCCTCTCCATGGCCATCGAAAGAAAACTCCAATCCCTTGGATGGATGGACTCGTGGCTTGCCGTGCGTTCGAGCGGGCTCGAAGAAGACGGGACCGAGCACTCCTTTGCCGGACAGTTTTCCTCCTACCTCTTCCAGAAAGGGATGACTGCAATCGAGTCCTCCCTCAGGCGCTGCTGGGCGTCCGCCTACTCGGCCCGCGCCCTCGGCTACCGCAAGGAAAAGGGACTGGCGCGCTCACGGCTCCGAATGGGGGTCGTCATCCAGCGCATGGTCGACTGCAGCTCGGCAGGAGTGGCCTTTTCGCGCAATCCCATCCGCCCCCTCGACCGCGACCACGCGCTCGTGAGCTCGGTCTGGGGACTCGGAGAGGGCCTGGTCAGCGGGGAGCTTGATGCCGATCACTTTGAGATCCATCGCGGGAGTGCGGAAATCTCGACCCGCCAAGTGGTCGAAAAGCCCCATGCCCTGCGCCTGGGCAGGAACGGCGGACTTGAAAAATCCGCCGTCGATCCGTCAATCACCCAGACGTCCAGCCTCACGGACTCTCAGGCCCGCGAAGTCGCAGCACTTGCCGTGCGACTCGAGCAGGAGCTTGGCCTCCCCCAGGATTGCGAATGGGGATTTGAATCCGGAAAGCTCTACTGCCTCCAGACTCGTCCCATCACCAACCTTCCGCCCGAGGTGTTCTTCGATCACAAGGTCAACGGGGCATCGGCAGTGCTCTGGGACAACTCCAACATCATCGAGAGCTACAATGGAGTCACCAGTCCGCTCACCTTCTCATTTGCAAGTGCCGCCTATCGACAGGTCTACATCCAGTTCTGCGAAGTCATGGGTGTTCCCCGCGACGTGATCCAGGCGCGCGAGGCGATGTTCAGGAACATGCTGGGCCTGATCCGCGGCAGGATCTACTACCACCTCGTCAACTGGTACCGCCTGGTGCTGATGCTGCCGGGCGCCTCCAACAACAAGCAGTTCATGGAAACGATGATGGGCGTGAAGCAGCAGCTTCGCCCCGAGATCATGTCAATCTTTGACGTGCTCAAGGAACCCATGCACTACCCCTTCCATAAGCGCCTGAAGCTCCTTGTCCAGACGCTCTCGCGCTGGTGGAACATCGACTCGATCATCACGGATTTCCAATCACACTTCGACCGGATCTACCAGGAGGCTCGCCGGACGGATTTCAAGGCGATATCATTTCCAGAGCATCTGCTGCTCTACCAAAAGTACGATGAGGAGCTCCTCAGGCGCTGGCATGCGCCCATCATCAACGATTACCTGTGCATGGTCTTCTTTGGACTCCTTAAAAAGCTGACCGAAAAGTGGCTGGGCAAGGACGCGGGCTCGCTCCAAAACGATCTCCTCTGCGGCCAGGGTGACCTTGAGAGCACGGAGCCGACCAAGATGCTCATGCGGATTGCCGCATGGATGGATACGGATCCATCGGCTGCCGCACTCAAGTCCTGGTGGATGGGGCAAAAGACCCCCGAGATCCTTGCCGAGGTCCTCTCCGAAAAATCACGATTTCCTGAAGCAACCCGGCGGATCCGCGAGTTCCTGGATCGCTTTGGCTTCAGGTGCATCAACGAGCTCAAGCTCGAAGCTTCCGACCTGCATGATGATCCGAGTTTCGTGATCGAGGCGATCTCGGCTTACGTGAGGCGAAAATCCTACTCCATCGCCGCCATGGAGGAGCGCGAGAAGGCGATCCGCGAGAAGGCCGAAGCGGAAGTCCGCCAAAGGCTCTCGGGTCCGAGGCTCTGGATCTATGGCTGGGTCCTCAAGGAGGCGCGCAAGGCGGTTCGGAACCGCGAGAACCTCCGCTTCGACCGCACCAAGATCTTTGGCGTGATCCGCCACCTTTTCCGTGGAATGGGGCATCGCCTCCAGCTCATGGGAGTGATCGAGCAGGAGCGCGACGTGTTCTACCTCATGGCCGATGAGCTACTGGCTTTTGGCGAGGGCCGGACACTCACGCTTGACCTCAAAGCGGTCATCTCCATCCGAAAGCGCGAGTTTGCCGAGTTCGAGGCAACACCTCCGCCGCCGGACCGATTCCTCACGCTTGGGGCTGTAGCCTACTCCTCGCGGTTTCCCCAAGTGCTCATGGATGGCGACCTGCTCCGCTCCGAGAGACCGGTGAGCGATGATCCGAACCTGCTTTACGGCACACCCTGCTGCCCGGGAGTGATCGAAGGAGTGGTTCGCGTGGTGAAGGAGGTCGCCGATGCCCAGGGCCTGGATGGAGAGATCCTCGTCACCGAGCGCACGGATCCGGGCTGGGTCCCTCTCTATCCCTCCTGCTCGGGCCTGCTCATTGAAAGAGGAAGCCTTCTCTCGCACTCAGCCGTGGTGGCCCGCGAGCTGGGACTACCCACGATTGTCGGGGTGAGCGGTGGACTGGTCAAAAAGCTCAAGAGCGGGATGCGCGTGCGCGTCGATGCAGGAAAAGGGGAGATCCGGATCCTGCAATGAAGCTGCTCGCGCTCTCAAAAAACCCGGAGACCCTGGCCCATTGGAACTCGCATCCGCTCGCCCCGCTGGTTTCGATGCCCTTTCCCAAGGCGCGCGAATTCTGGCTTGCCGTCTCCAATGACGGGAGCGTGCTCGGCCAGGTGGGAGCCTCACTCTCGCTGCATCACCCGGGCACTGGATACGTTGGATTTTATTCGCTTCGCGATCCACTTGATGAAACCACTGCAAGCCTGCTTCTCGATGAGGCGTGTCGCTTCCTGAAGGCATCCGGGGCAAATCGTGCGGTTGGGCCAATGCACCTCAATACCTGGCTACCGTACCGGTTCGCGCTTCCTTCCAGCGGGCCAGGTCCCTTCATGTGGGAACCCGGGAACCACCCTAATGATCCCGTTCTCTGGAAAAAAAACGGATTCACGCGCGAGATGCTCTATGCCTCCCAGGGACATGACGGCCTCGGGCAGCTTGTTTCAGCCATGAAGCCCGCATGGGACAAGGCCAGGGCCTTGGGCTTCTCCTTTAGAAACGTTGACTCCGAAAGGCTCCTCGACCAGGAGCTCCCCATCCTCCATCGGTTGAGCATGGCGGGCTTTTCAGACAACCATCTCTTCGAACCACTTCCCGCAAACCTCTTTCGGGAGCTCTATGTCCCGCTTGCGGGAAAAAATGCGCGCCAGAACCTCGCCCTGGCAGCCTTCGTCCTGTCACCCGAGGGAGAGGAGGTGGGGTTTTCCTTCAGCTTCATCGATCCCTCGCACGGAAAACCGCGAGTCGTGCTCAAGACCGCAACCATCCTGCCTGAGTTTCGAGGCCGGGGCCTCTCTAACGCGCTTTTTTACGAAACACTGGGATCGCTCGATCTCACCCTGCACACGGAGTTTGTTGCTGCGCTCGTCAAGCAGGGTGCACAGAGCGAATCCTATGGCAAGCACTGCCCGATGCTCTGGCGGCATGAGTACGAACTGCTGGTCCGCAGCCTGTAGAACTTTTAGACACCCGCCAGACCCCCAACAGATGTGTCACTCCTGGGCGCCCCCAAGTGGCTGAAATTAAGCCAAAAAAAGCCTGTTTTGGGTGGTCCCAAGGTTGCACCGCATGTGGGCATGCAGGTCACCCAGAACCAGCCTCGAAAAGTTGCCATCATCGCAAACGCGATGGCCGGCTCGAGGCACGCCCCGAGCCTCGTCGAACAGGCCCGCAGGGAACTCTGGGGCTATGAAATCGAAGCCCACTTTCCACGCACCGCAGAGGAGCTCCAGAAGCTCTGCTCGAGCTTCCAGCGGCGGGAGTATTCTGCGGCCATCGTGCTCGGCGGGGACGGCACCCAGAACCAGGCCCTCCAGGGCCGCTGGCGTGCGCGCGAAGACCGCCGCGAACTCGCACCGCTTTACTCCTTCCCCGCCGGCACGGCCAATGACCTGGCCGCCGAGATGGGGATCCGTGCCAGCTTCGAGCAGGCGCAGCGCCTCCTCGACCAGGAACGCCATGTTGCGATCGATGTGATTGCCGTAAATGGAGTCCCCTTCACTACGGTGGCGGGAATCGGGATGGGCGCGGCCCTCACCCAGGCCGTCAACGACACTCGCCGCGACTCCCGCGTATTTTGCGGACTGCTGCGCACGCTCAAGGCCGAGGTCTACACGGCCATGAGCGCCAAGACGATCCTCACCTCGCGCGCCTTCCTGCACGACATCCGCATCGACTCGGATGCCTTCTCGGACCGTCTCGAAGTGGCTGCACTTTTTGTCTGCAACCAGGACAAGCTCGGCGGTGACCTCAAGGTGGGCGAAGGAAACTCCAACTCAGACGGAATCTTCAGCGTCCTCGTCATTCCCGGAAAGAACCCCGTCTCGCTGCTCAAGGACCTGGCCGTCGTCAAGGCGGGCGGAACCCCGCGCGGGGCAGTCCGCTTTGCCACGCGCAAGCTGACCCTTCGCTCACAGCAGAACCAGGACATTTCAGTCTTCGGTGACGGAGAGGTCCTGCTCCAGTCCAAGCGCCTCGACTTCGAGATCCATCCGCGCGCACTTCGCGTGTTTACCGAACATGCCGGCCGCCGCCAGGGGGACCGCAAATGAAGATCCTCCTCACCGGGGCCACCGGTTTCCTCGGAAAATGGGTCCTGAAGCTCCTTCTCGATGATCCTTCGGTCACGGAGGTGACCGTCGTGTCGCGCTCCAAGAGCTCGCATCCGGATGCCCGCGTGCGCGTGATCCGCAAGGACCTCGCCGATCCGAGCCTCCTCAACCAGGTCAGCGAGCCGCACGACGCCGCGATCCACCTTGCAGGACTCTATCGCTTTGGAAGCTCCTTTGCCGACAACTACGAGGCCAATGTGCTGGGGACCCAGACGCTCCTGGATGCGCTTCGCAGGTTTGCTCCCGCGCGCATCCTGTTTGCCTCCACTTACGCCGTCGGGATCGGCTCCGAACACCTCGCCAATTCGCGCCTTTCAGCACTTCCTTCGCGAGAGCATGCATACGCCCACACCAAGGCACTGGCCGAACGCCTGCTCGAATCCTCCGCAGCCCAGCACGGGCACGAGATCGAAATCTTCCGTCTCGGCATCCTCGTCGGAGACTCCATCCATGGAGCGACCGAGAAGCAGGATGGTCCTTACGGATTCTACCGTGCACTCCGCAACTTCTCGCGCATTGCCCCCTCCAGGCTCCCGCTGGTGATCCCGGCTGACCCCAACGCCATCCTGCCGCTGGTTGCGGTGGATGAGGCTGCGCGAGTCATCGTCCAGTCGCTGAAGGCCGGGCCTTCGGAGCGAAGGGCCTATCGTGCAGTTTTTAGAAGCGACAGCATCAGCGCAGGCGAACTGATGGCTTCCATGTCGGATGAGATCGGGCGCACCCATGGAAAGAAGATCCTCCCGATCTTCAAGCCCATCGCGCAGCCGCTCGTGCTCAAGGCACTTGAGGGTGTCGTGGGCTCGGCGGCCGAAAACTTCCTCTATGCCCAGTGGAAGGGGACCCTCGAGGAGGATTCCACCCGCCACGAGATCTCGCATTGGAGCTCGATCCGCAGTGCTTTTTTCACGGGAGCCAGGTCATGAGGGAACGCCGGATCATCTTGATCGACCTGCTCCGCACGGGCGAGATCGAGGAGAGCTCGATCGAATTTTCGGGCGTAAATTTCCGCATCACCACCCACCGCCTGGGCTGGGACTTCGAGACCGCCGAAAAGATCCTCCGGTCACAGGACGGATTTGCCGACGGTTTTGCCATCAGCGGAATCCAGAAGCACGTGGGCTCCGGCCGGGATCGCACCCCGCATCCGGGATACCTCCGCCTTTTGCGCCGCGTGCAGCGCACGCCGATCTACCTCGCCGACGACCTGCGCGAACTCTTCACCGAATGGTCGCTGCAGAAGATCTCGCAGAGCGAGCCGCACCTGCTTGCAGGCAAGAGGATCCTCTTCCAGTGTGCAGCCGTATCTCCGGCACTCGATCGCTTCGAGCAGGCCGGTGTGCGCCTGCAGGCCGCTGACGCCCTGATCTTTGGCGGGATTCCGCGCCTGATCCAGGGTCGCGATGAGTTCAACTCCTTCATGAAGCTTGCACGGCAGATCCACCGATTCAGGTCGATCGAGTCACTCAAGCCCGATGAGCGCATCCTCTCCGCCTCCCGCCTCAAGCGGCTCGTGGAATGGGCCGGGGGAGCCGACGGATTCGTCACCTTTGGAAGCCTGCTCGACCGCGTGCTGTCAGCCGACGGATCCGACGACCTTCTTTCTGCACTCGAAAACAAGCTCCTCGTGGTCGACTACCTCACGCCCGAGACCCGCGCACGAATCGAGGCAAGTCGCGTGGGTCAGGTGCTTGAGCTGGTCCCTCAGATTGCCGGCCTGGAAAACCTCCCTGTCAGGCACTTCAGCATCCTCACTGCCGTGCTCGACCAGTGCCGGCAGGCCGAACACAGCCGCCTCGGCTTCGACGAGTACGTGCTTCGCGCGATCCAGGAAAAGGAAGTGAAGCCAGCCCGGCTTTCGCGGACCCATCGGAAGGCCCCGGTCCGCTGCGCCTTCATCATCCACCCGCTCCAGGAGCGGGACATCTTCCGCCATCCGGCCCTGACCTGGCTCGAAAACTCCCCCAAGTTCGTCCGCGAAACCGCCCTCAAGGGCATCGAGCGCGTGCCGGGCTTCCATTACGGGACCATCCGCGGGGTCGTGAGCGAGCACAACGGGCAGGAAGTGATCTGTGATTTGTACACACTTCCCACCACTCCTCGCCAGATCATGGCCATGCCCGAGGAGCGCCTCTACTCACAGCTCCTTGATGTTGCCAAGCTTGCACACAAGCGCGGTGCCTCGATCCTGGGTCTTGGCGCCTACACCAAGGTTGCAGGGGATGCGGGAGTCACGGTCGCCCGCCACTCCCCGATCCCCGTCACCAACGGAAACAGCTACTCGGCCTCCACCACCCTTTGGGCCGCCCGCCTCATGTCCGAGAAGATGGGCTTCATCTCGCTGGATCCGCGCCACCGCGGAGCTCGCCCCCGTCAAAAGGCCATGGTCATCGGCGCGACCGGAAGCATCGGACGCGTCTCGGCGCTCCTCGTCTCGCGCGTCACCGACGAGCTCGTGCTCGTGGCCCAGCGTGCAGACAAGCTGCTTGAGCTCCGCGAAGAGGTGGCCCGCCTGAGCCCCGATATCGTGATCAAGGTCACGACCCAGGCAGATGACGAGCTTCCCGACACGGACCTCATTGTCACGGCCACGAGCAACACCCAGGGCCAGATCCTCGACATCACCAAGGTCAAGCCAGGCGCCGTGATCTGCGACTGCTCGCGCCCGCTTGATGTATCGGCCGAGATGGCCAGGCTCAGGCCCGACGTCATGGTCATCCAAAGCGGTGAGGTGGAGCTCCCGGGCCTGGTCGACATCGATTGTGATATCGGGCTTCCCAAGCCCGCCGTATATGCCTGCCTTGCCGAGACGATCGTCCTTGCAATGGAAGGCAGATTCGAAAACTTTAGTCTTTCCAAGACCTTGTCAATGGACAGGGTCAAGGAGATCTACCGCCTGGGCCTCAAGCACGGGGCCAAGCTCTCGGCCATCCAGACGCACCACGGGGTGGTGACTGACGCCATGATCCACCACTGCCGGGAGCTTGCGCTCGCAAGGCTCGGTGAGATTGTCCCGGGTGGACCGGCGAACTCATTGACCGACCTTGGGGCCGGGCGTAAGCCTTGGATCCATGCAAATTGGCAGGATCAAACGATTCTTCGTCGGTGAGCCGCTTTCCAACCAGATGGCGGCCCACGAGCGCATCCCCAAGTGGAAGGCGCTTGCCGTCATGTCCTCGGACGCCCTTTCCTCCACTGCCTACGCCACCGAAGAAATCCTCCTCCCCCTCGCCGCCTTCGCGGCGCTCGCAGTGTCCTGGTCCATGCCGATTGCACTGGGAATCAGCGCGCTTTTGGCCATTGTCGCCCTGTCCTACCTCCAGACCATTGAGGCCTACCCGGGTGGCGGAGGGGCCTACACCGTTGCCAAGGAGAACATCGGCACGGGAGCAGGACTGGTTGCAGGTGCTGCCCTGCTCATTGATTACGTCCTGACGGTTTCCGTTTCGGTTGCAGCCGGAATGGCCAACTTCGATTCGGCATTTCCCTTCCTTCAGTCCCATCGCGTGGCATTTTCCGCCCTCGTCATCGGCCTGATCATGGTGCTGAATCTCCGCGGAATCCGCGAGTCCGCCACGATCTTCGCGTTCCCGACCTACTTCTTCATCATTTCCTTTTTTGCGATGCTCGCAGTGGGCTGCTGGAAAGTCGCCACCGGCCAACAAGTTGCCGTGGCCCCGATCCTCCACGAGACCTACCCTGAGATCTCGCTCTTCCTCATCCTCCGCGCCTTTTCCTCGGGCTGCGCGGCACTCTCCGGAATCGAAGCCATCTCCAACGGAGTCACGGCCTTCCGCGATCCCGCCGCCCGAAACGCCAAGATCACACTGATCTGGATGGCAGGCCTGCTCACCGCCCTGTTCCTGGGGACCACGCTCCTTGCCCATGTCTACGGCGTCATGCCCAGGGAAGGCGAAACCGTGATCTCGCAGCTCGCCCGTGGAGTATTCGGCGACACGACGATGTACTTCGTCATCCAGGTGTCCACGGCCTTGATCCTGTTTCTTGCCGCCAACACCGCTTATACGGGGTTTCCAAGCCTCGCCTCGATGCTGGCCAAGGACCGCTACCTTCCGCGCCAGCTTGCAAGCCTCGGTGATCGCCTCGTGTTCTCCAACGGCATCCTGGGCTTGAGCTTCTTTGCGTTTTTCCTGATCTGGATGTTCGACGGCGATGTTCACAAGCTCATCCCGCTTTATGCCATCGGCGTCTTCCTCTCCTTCACGCTCTCGCAGACCGGGATGGTGATCCACCATCTCAAGATCAAGCAGCCCGGCTGGATCTCGGGCATTGCCATCAACAGCGTCGGTGCAATCACCACGTTCGTGGTGCTTTGCGTGATCGCCACCACCAAGTTCACCCATGGCGCCTGGATGATCATCCTGATCATGCCGTTCATCGTTTACTTCTTCACGCGCATCTATGCCCACTACATTGCCGTTGGAAAAGAGCTCTCCCTGATCGGGGTCACCCCGCCCGGGAAGCTCACCCGGGTCAAGCACACGGTGATCGTCCCGATCTCTGGCATCCATCGCGGTGTGATCGACGCACTCAAGTACGCCATCTCCATCTCGGATGACGTGCGCGCCTGCTACGTCGAGATCGACCCGGCTACGACGGTCCGCGTGCAGGAGGAATGGAACAAGTGGGCCCACGAGGTTCCGTTTGTCGTCCTCAAGTCGCCCTATCGTTCAGTGATTCGTCCCCTGCTGGAGTACATCGATGACGTGGCGCAGGTGACCCATGACGACATGGTGACGGTGATCATCCCCGAGTTCGTGACCTCCAAGTGGCGCTACAACCTCCTCCACAACCAGACGGCTCTCCTGATCCGCACTGCGCTCCTGTTCAAGCGGGGCAAGGTCGTCACGAGCGTCCGCTACCACCTGCAGAGTTAGCTGCGACTCAGGCGCCGAGCCAGCCCTTGAAATTCACGATCGCCTGGCGCGCCATTGCCTCGCGGAGCTGGTCTTTTTTCATCTCGGCGACGCCATCAAAAAGCTGCGGGTCAAAGATGCTGAAATTGGCGTTTTGCGGCTGGTAATTTTTCTCATCCGAAGCCGTGACATATCTCAGGAGCGCGCCCATGGCCGTATTTCCGGGAGGTGCCGAGTGCGGGAGGCCCTTCACGCGCTGGAGCGCGAAGTTGGCCGCAAGGAGTCCGCAGGCCGCACTCTCGAGATATCCTTCGACCCCCGTCACCTGGCCCGCAAGGTAGACGAGCGGCCTGCCCTTGAGGGACAGATCCGGACGCAGCACTCGCGGGCCGCACACGTAGGTATTTCGATGGATCGAACCCATCCTCAAGAACTCCGCGCTACGCAGGGCCGGGATCAGGCGGAAAACCCGACCCTGTTCACCCCACTTGAGCTTGGTCTGGAAACCCACGAGGTTGTACGCAGTCCGAGCCCGGTTCTCGGGCCTGAGCTGGACGACTGCAAAGTGCCGCTTTCCGGTCATAGGATCATTGAGTCCAACAGGCTTCATCGGACCAAACCGCAGGCTATCGCGCCCCGTGGCAACGATCGCCTCGATGGGCTGGCAGCCCTGGAAGAATTTTTCCTTTTCAAAATCCTTTGGCGGGACTTTTTCTGCCGAGATGAGCGCATCAATGAACGCATTGTATTCCGCTTCGTTCATCGGGCAGTTGAGGTAAGCCTCCTCCTCGCCCTTGTCATAGCGATTGGCGAGGAATGCATGATCCATGTCGATGCTCGAGGCATCCACGATCGGGGCGATTGCATCGTAAAAGTAGAGGTCTTTTTCGTGCGTGGCCCGGGCAATCCACTCACCGAGCCGGTCCGAAGTGAGCGGACCGGTTGCGATGATTGAAATCTCACCCTGGAGCGGCTCGGTCACCTCGCCAGCAACCCTCCGGATGAGCGGATGGGAGGAAATCGCCTCAGTCACCAGCCCGGCAAACACATCGCGGTCCACACCCAGCGCTCCACCGGCGGGTACGGTCGACTTCATTGCACATGAAAGAACGAGCGAACCCATCTCCGTCATCTCCGCCTTGAGCATCCCGGGAGCCGAGAGCGGATCGGTGGACTTGAAGGAGTTGCTGCAGACCAGCTCCGCGCAACGGTCGGTCTTGTGCGCGGGAGTCGTGAGCGTGGGCCTCATCTCGTGCAGGATGACGGAGACGCCTTTTTGCGCCAAAAAATAGGCGGCCTCGCTCCCTGCGAGCCCCGCACCGACGACATGGACCGACTGGACTGACATGGCTGTGGCTTTACCACACGCGCGATGACCCATAAACTCAAGGAATGGCCCGTGGTTCCGTACCAAAAACTCCCGGCACTGCCGTCGACGCCTACCTCGAGCACCTCGCCACTCGCAGGAACCTGAGTGCCCACACGCTCAAGGCCTACCGGGAGGATCTGGACCATTGGCTGGCAAGCTTTCCCTCCGACCGTTGGGAGTCCCTGGAGACTGAAGCCACCCCGCTTCAACTTCGTGGTTACCTTGCCGCCCTCAACTCCACCCATGCCCGAAGCTCGGTTTGCCGGAGACTTTCGGCCATCCGTGGGTTCCTCAAGCACGCTCGCACGCGTGACTGGATCCAGCGCGAGGCCGCAAGCCTGGTGCCCACCCCCAAGCATGTTCGGCCACTCCCAAGGTTTTTCAGCATCGAAGAGATGCAGGAGCTTCTTGAAGCCCCCGATCCCTCGACCCGCATCGGATGCCGCGACCGGGCACTCCTGGAGTGCCTCTACGGCGCGGGCCTTCGCGTGAGCGAGGCGGTCGGGCTCGACTGGGAGAATATCGACCTCGAGCGCGGCTGGGTTGAAGTGCTCGGCAAGGGATCCAAAGTCCGGCAAGCCCCCCTGGGCCGACCGGCCGTGGATGCGCTCCAGCAGTTCCGCTCGGTCTGGAGCAGTGCAGAGGGAGAGTCCGCGTGCATTGGTCCGGTTTTCAGGAACCTGCGCGGCACCCGCCTCACCACAAGGAGTGTCGCTCGCCTGCTGGCCCGCCATCTGGTCAGGATCGCCTCCTCCAAAACCCTTTCGCCCCATGGACTCAGGCACAGCTTTGCCACCCACCTCCTGGCAGCCGGCGCGGACCTCCGCACCATCCAGGAGCTTCTTGGCCATGCGCGTCTTTCGACCACCCAGCGGTATACCCATGTTGATTTGGGAACGCTTCTCGATGAATATCGGGGCGCTCATCCGCTGAACTCGAAAAATGGACGCGATCGTTGATTTTCTCCTGAATTTCTATGGCCCTACGCCTTACCTGATCGTGTTCGGGATCCTGCTCCTATGCGGGCTCGGGCTGCCGATCCCCGAGGACATCACGCTCTTTGTCGGCGGAGTACTGGCCTATTACGGGCTCTGCGAGCCGATCACGATGGTCGTGGTCTGCTTCTCCGGTGTGATGCTCGGCGACTCGATCATGTTCTGGCTCGGCGCACGCTACGGAAGATCCCTCACGCGCAAGTGGTTCTTCCACAAGATGCTTCCCGACGACCGCCTTGATGCCGTGAAGGCCAGGTTCAACCGCTGGGGGAACAAACTCATTTTCATCGCCCGCTTCATGCCGGGGCTCCGGGCGCCGATCTTCTTTTCGGCCGGTACTTTCCACCTGCCGTTCAGGGTTTTCTTTTTTTACGACGGGCTGGCTGCACTGCTCAGCGTCCCGTTGATCATCGGGGCGGTCTATTACTTTGGTGACCACCTGGAACGGGTGATCAGGATCATCAAAAAAATGGAGCACGGAATCGTCCTCGTCGTATTCCTTGTCGTGATGGCCATGGCCCTCAAGTGGTTCGTGACCCATCGCAAGCTCAAACGTGACCCCGGAGCGCATTCATGAGTCCGTCCATGAGAATCCGATTGGCCCTCTTCTGGATTGCCGCATGGTCACCCAGCGCTCAGGCCGCCCCCCACAAGCCGAAGCCCATGCCTTCGCCCACCCCGCTCGCTTCGCCATGGTCGATCGATACCTGGTGTGCGGAACTCGAAGGCGAAATGGGAAAGCTGGGCTGGAAGGGCATCGATCCCTGCACGGGAATCCAGTGGCAAATCGGTGGAAGGAGTGTCCTCGGCCGGCCGTTGCTCATGGCCGAGTTCGGTGACCCACAAAGCTCCAACACCACGCTCGTCATCAGCATGGTCCACGGCG
This sequence comes from uncultured Bacteriovorax sp., assembly GCA_964508305.1. Taxonomy (GTDB): domain Bacteria; phylum Bdellovibrionota; class UBA1018; order UBA1018; family UBA1018; genus CAIOHW01. Next base: position 159,584 of record CAZDSX010000001.1, on the reverse strand, counting down.
ACGAAAATACGCCCCTCTACTCCGTGATCCAGCTTGCGCGCTACCTCGCCCAAAATTCCGAGTCCATCAAGAAGGCGGGCCAGCGCGTGGTGATCGCCCCGATGGTCAACCCGGACGGTTTTTTCAGGCGCACCCGCACGCGCACCAACGCGCACAAGGTGGACGTCAACCGCAACCTTCCAACGCGGGACTGGCACGCGCTTGCGCACAAGCTTTGGCGTGAAAAGTTCCAGTCCAACGCCAGGAGGAATCCCGGTCCAAAGCCGGGATCCGAGCCCGAGACACGCTTCCAGCAGGAACTCATCGAGCGGGTGAGGCCCCAGAAGATCCTCTCCATCCACGCGCCGCTCAACTTCATGGACTATGACGGTCCCACCACGCTTTCGCTTGCCCGATTTCCGAAGCACTACGTGGAGGAATGCCTCCGCCTGAGATCCAAGCTCAAGGCCGTTTCGGGAGGCTTTTATCCGGGATCCCTCGGCAATTATGGCGGACAGGAACTGGGGATCCCCACGCTCACGCTCGAGCTCCCTTCAGCCAATGCGCGCAAGGCAGAACAGTACTGGCGCCAATTTCGCGCAGGGATCCAGAGCATGATCGAGTTCCGCGTGCCCGAACTCACGGACCCCGAACTCACGGACAAGGACTGAGGATCTGGTGTCCCGATCCACGAGCAACCGGGTTCTCGCCTGGACCTTCGTCCTTTTTGCATTCTGGCTGCTCCAGGCCTGGACACTGGGGATCAGCGACGATGAGGCCTACTACTGGGTGCTCGCCCAAAAGCCTTCGCTCGGTTACGCCTACCATCCTCCGGTCGTTGCCTGGGCGATTGCCGCCTTCGACGGACTCCCCCTGCTTCCCCGCGAACTCAAGGTTCGACTCCCGACGATCCTGTTTGGAGTCCTTTACTGGTGGATCGGAGCAAGCTGGGTTCGCAGGGTCCGCATGGAGCGACACAGAAGCGAGACTCGCCACAGCGATCTCGCCTGGCTCCTGCTTCCCGGCCTGGTCGGAGCCGGGTGGATGGCCGTTCCTGATCTTCCACTTTTTGCCGGATGGGCGCTCTGCTTTGCTGCATGCGCCCAACCCCGAATGCGCTGGTCGAGTGCGCTTCTCTTTGCTGGCGCACTGCTCGGCGTGCTTTCCAAATTTTCTGCCGTCCTTTACATCGCCTCCGCTGCCGCCTGCATCTGGATCCAAGCACCCCGAGAGCGTCGAACACTGCTCCTGGGCTCCCTCGCACTGGGTGCGCTCCTGGGCGCAGTCCCCACGCTGTACTGGAACCACCTCAACGACTGGGCTTCACTGCGCTACCAGTTTCTCGAGCGGCATCGCTCGGGAGGCAACCTCGACTCCCTCAGGTACCTGCGATTTTGGGCCACACAGCTCGTGCTCGCCGGGCCCGCATTGATGGTGGCCATGGTCCTTAGCTGGAGAAAAATCGACCGCAGCCGTTGGTTCACCCTCGCCTGGTTTGTCCCTGCAGCGGGAGTGTTTTGGATCCAGCCTGCGTTTTCTGAGTTCAAGCCGCACTGGGCGCTCGTGGCCTGGTGGCCACTTGCCCTTGCAGCCGCCTCCCTCAAGGATCGCCCTCGCTGGCTGGATCGCCTCCAGATGGGGTGGTCCATGTCGATCATCCTCATCTTCTCGACCCTCACGCAGCTTCCCATCCAGGGCGCGCTCGCCCGCTGGTGGACCGGACGCGACCCAGATCCGCGCATGGATGTGACCAATGACCTGGTGGGCTGGAAGGATCTTTCTTCGTTCATCGAACAAACACTGGGGCCCCGGGGCAAAACCCTGCCGGTGACTGCATCCCGTTACCAGACAGCCGCGCAAGCGGCATTCGCCCTGTATCCAGCCGGACTGGTGAGCCTGGTTCCCAAATCCGTGGCTGAGGCTGCAGAATGGCCTTCCCTTGCGGATGCGGGAGTAGTGGAACGGGAGGTTCCGGGCTCAGGCTGGCCCGAGCTGGTTCGGCCTGTGCTTTATGTCCATGACCAGAGGTACAACCAGCCACCCGCATTTCCGGATGCCCAGTGCAGGGAACTGGGAGTCCTCAGCACTCGCCGATGGGATCTGCCAGCACGGGAGGTGCACTTGTGGCGGTGCGACCCGAGGAACGGGATCAGCGGCTCTTTTTGACGAGCTTGACGAGGTCGTTGCGAACCCAGGCAAACGACTTGCCTGAACCATCCGCGTTCTTCTCGACGACGATGCGGAACCAGCGCTCGCTCCAATCTGCGACCGAGTACTTTTGGGCGGGCGTGACGATGCCCACCACTGAATACTGGGTGCCAGGTCCGGAGCGGAGCTGGACGCGGGGACTCAGAGCCTCGATCTCGAAGCTCGCCGCCGCTGCCAGCTGGTTTTGCATTTCCTTCTGGCGATCAGGGGCCATCGCCCCACGCGAGATCGAGTCAGTCACAACGGCCTGGGTGAGCGCCGGAGCCTGGATGGCCAGCGTCTTCTTGGTGGACTCCACAGGGGTGATCACGGGACTCATGCGAGCCAGGGTGGCAGGAGCATCACTCGCAACCGGAATCGGAGTCGTCACCCAGATGAACGCACCATAGCCCACCACTGCAAAAGCACTGAATGCGATGGAGCGGGTGACCAGCTTGTAAGCCATGCGTCCGAGACGCGAAGAAGTCGACTCAATGGCTTCCGGGAGCGGAGGCGGAAGCGGACGCCCGACCAAGCCCACCGGCTGAGGGCGTTGGACGGCCACGACCGGCTCGGCCGTCTTGAAGGGAGGAGGCGTGGCCACCTTGTTTTCCTGGATATCCTTCGAAATCTGCTGGATGGCGGAAGCCTTTCCGCCGGCGGGAACTCGAGCGCGCGCAGGACGGATCACGGGCTTTTGGGTTGCATCGAGGGCCCTCTGGCTCAACTTCCAGGGAGATTGATCCAGGAGCGCGGGACCCAGGTTTGCCGAGTGCGAGAGTCCCGCACCGGTCTGGCCCGTGCCATCCACACGGACTGCACCGCTGTCAGAGCGACGGACGAGGGAAAAACCCGAACATTGATAGCACTTTGAAAAGCACCAGCTTTCGCCGAGCTGATCGTCCGCGACATTCAAACCGACGCCACAATGAGGGCAATTCCAACGCATGGGCAAAATCCTCCCCAACCCGGCCCCTAGCTTTCCAAAGAAAAAGGCAACGGGCAAGCGATCCTATCGGGTTTTTACGGGGAAGACAGGGCGTTTCGGATGCGCTCGGCGGAGCGGCGCGCCATCTCCAGCTCCTCCAATACGCGCTTTTCGGGGGGGGTCGCGGCCGGGGCCCGGGCCCCCTCCGACTCATCTCCAACCTGCGCGAGCTGGGTGGGCTTTTGGGCCTGCTTTTCGTGGAAAATCCGCACCACGACCCGGCGATTCTGGCTGAGCGACGCCTCATTCCAGGCCCCCTGATCCGTTCGGGAAGGGGCCACCGGCCGGGTGTCGGCATAGCCAATCGCAGCCATCCTTGCCGGATCAAAACCCCGATCAATGAACACCCGGACCACGCGAGCTGCACGTGCGCTCGAAAGCTCCCAGTTGGTCGGGAACCCCCCGCCGAGCACCGGCCGGGCGTCCGTGTGGCCTTCGATCACGAAACGAAACTGCTTCTTCTCGAACTTTTCCCGCTCACGGAGGGCACTGGCAAGCTCCTCGAGGACTCGACGCCCGGAGGCGGAGACTTCGGCGCTCAGTGTTTCGAAGAAGACCTGGGATCGAAACACAATCGCGACTCCCCCCTCGGCCTGCTCCACATCAGCCTCTCCCTTGAGCGGAGTCTCCTGGAGGATCTGGGTCACCCACTTGGCAAGATCCTTCGAAGGCGAATGAAACTCACCACCGAACTGCTCGGCGAGCGACTCGCGCACCTTTTCAAACTTGGGTTCGTCAAGCGTCGCCATGCTGAAGAGCATGATGAAGAAGCCACAAAGCAGCGTCATCATGTCGGCATATGACACCAGCCAGTTGGACTCGTCATTCTCGGCAGAGGGATGGCCCCCATCGACGCTCGAATGCGGCCGGCCCTCATCGTGCTCGGACTCATTTGAGCCGAGCTTTTTCTTCAGGCCGATGATCGCACGAATCATGCGGCAGCCTTCCTCACGACACGATCCTTGGGAAGGAGGTGGGAGTTGAGGGACTCACGCATGGTGATCGGGTTGGTCTGGTTCTTGAGGAGGCAGGCTCCCTCGACGATGATCCTCCGAAGGGCAACCTCCTCGCGAGTCCGCTCTGTCAGGGCCTCGGCAATCGGTATGAAAAGCAGGTTCGCCAGTGCGATCCCATAAAGGGTGCCGATCAGGCCGATGGACATTGCCGGACCGATGAGCTTCTGGCTGTCGGGCTGCCCGATCTTTTGGAGGACGGCGATCATCCCAAGCGTCGTGGCCAGCAGGCCAAAGGCCGGCGGAAAGCGCCCAATCACGCGGAACATGTTGGCGTCTTCCATGTAACGGGTCTCGGTGGTCTTGAGGCGCTGCTCGAGGGTGGTGCGGATCTCGCGCTCGGTGAGCACGCCACTTGCCACAAGCACCACTGCCTCACGCAGGAACTCGTTTTTGATGGAGGGAGCCATCTCGTTCAGGGCGGAGAGACCGCCAGCAGCCTTCTTGTTGAGCTCAAGGATCTGGGCGATCGTGCCCTGGTAGTCCACCTTGTTGCGCCCCATCACCCGGAGCATGAATACGCGAGCCAGCATGAGCACCTTGCTGATCGGAAAGCTGATGCTCGCCGCCGCAAGCGTCCCGCCAACCACGATGAGCATGCCATGCTTGTCGAGGAAGAAGTCCATCCTCATCCCGGTCTCGGAGAGGGCGAAGTACATGACCGCCATCCCGAAGAAGCAACCGAACATTGAAGAAAAGTTCATGCTACGCCGCCTCCTGGCCGCTCTTGAGCGCCTTTTTCCAAAGCTGGTACTGGCTCACCACGTAATCATCATTCAAGGTGCGAAGCCGCCCGACGAGCTGCTCGACACAGCTCTCATAAAACCGGACCCTGAGGCCGGGATTGGCCTCGAGCAGCGAGCGGAACTCCTGCTTCCCGATGTGGAAGAGCGTGCAGGCTGTCAGGCTCTGGACCGTTGCCGAGCGGGGTTGCTGGTCCACCAGCGACATCTCGCCAAAGAAGGAGCCTCCCTGGAGCTGCCCCACATCGTAGATGTTTCCACTGAGCTTATTGACCTTGTAGATCCCCACCTGCCCCTCGACCACAAGGTACATTCCCCACGAAAGCTCGCCTTCGATCACGATGTTGGTGAATGGCTCGCACTTGACCATTTTTCCAAGGCTCGCAAGCTTGGCGAGCTCGGGATCCGTAAAGGCCGCAAGCAGGGTCACTTTCCTGAGTTGCTCGACGCCAATACTCACGCGCTCTTCCTCGAAGTACTGGAATCCGGGTTCGCCACCACCAGGCGTGCGGCGAGCGGCTGGGCAGCCATGTCATTGAACATCCGCTCATTGGTTTCGGCCAGGTTGATCAGTCCATCGTTTGCCATGACCTTCATGCGGTTGAGCACCTTGCGCTCCACGGCCTGGTAGACTTCACGACCCACGGGCTGCAGCGACTCGAGTTCCTCTTCAAGCTCTGCAGCAAGGTCTTTTGGAGCCTTTGCAAAGATGTGGGTCCTCAGGTCGCCGGATGCACCCTTGAGGAATTGGAGGAGCTCGTCATGCTTCAGTGAAAGCACGACCTCGAGGAGCTGGCCGTCACGCAGGTACCGAAGGGTATCCGTGCTCACGAGCTTGTTTTTGATGAGGCGGGCGGAATCAGGATGGGAAGTCTCGAGGTTCCTCATCACGCTGCGCTGGGTATCCTCGCTCGTGCGCTCAAGGAGCCCCACCAGCACCTCTGACCCGGGGAGGGCCTCGGTATTGAGCCTGGGGTTCTCGCGACGCTTGCGCTTGAGGGCCTGTGAGACGTTATAGACATAGTCCCTGGGCAGGTAGTCGATCCGCGAGAGCTCCGCCATGAGCTGGAGCCTCGAGCCTTCGTCGAGCTGCTGGAAGAGCATGTTGCGCTTCTGCGGGTCGCACTGGGTCGAAACGATCGCCTTTACAGTCATGGACTCGTTGCGGACGAGTTCAAAAATCTGCAGGCCATCCATCTCGATCAGGAAGTCAAAGAGGTTCGAGGAACGATTGCCAAGTACCACCAACTTTCCTGCCACGGCCCTGTTGTGCAGCCGGCGGAGCAGGTCGAGCTTCTCGTCATCGGCGATCTCCAGCGGGTTCTTGGCGTAGAACTCCATGAGCTCGTTGAGATCACTCTGAAGGCTGGGGTCGCGAAGCATGTCGACCACGATCCCTTCACCAAAAATCTGCATGTAGGCTGCCGTCGTCTCGACGCCTTCTTCGGTCAGGATCCGGCTGAAGACCACCTTGGCGACCTTGGGGGACTCGGCAAACACACGGGAAAGCTCCTCCACCAGGCGCTCGATCTCATAACGCGTCGAAACCGTCCTCACGCGCTCCTCGCCGGCGGACATCACCCCAGATGATGGCGCGACAGCCGGGGCCTGTGGCTGGGAACCAGTGATGAGCGTGGGCAGGATGCTTGGACCCTTGGAGCCGGGCTGGCGGAAGCCCAGGACGGCAATGATCCCCAGCAGTGACAGCACGAGCGCAGAAAAAATGATCCCGAACACCTTGAACTTCTGGAGCTCGCTCTGGACGGCATCGCCGTTTTCCACGCGCTCGATCTTTTCGATCCTCTCAAACCGCTCCTGGCGGGCAGTGCTCTCGTTTGAATTGCTGCGACTGGAGTCCGTGGAGCTGGACTGGGACGATTCGGAGGACTTTGCCTCGCTGCTCGACGAGACCGTCGAGGCATTGGTGCTGCTATTGCTTGCCGTGCTCTCCAGGCTGTTGCGGGTGGTCGAGTCCAACTTGCTCTCCGAAGACTCGAGGATTCCGCCCAACCCGCCACGCCCCTTGAGGCTGGCCACTCCCCGCAGACTGCCGGCTCCCCCCGTTCCCATGATGTTTCCAGCGGGTTGCGGGAACCTCATGACCTTGGATGAAAGGGTGACATTCCTGAAATTCGCGGTCCTGAGGCGCGCCATCTCCAGGAGGTTGGCCTGCTCCTCGGCACTGAGCGACTCATCGATCAGGACCGTGGCTGCGATGTCATTGATCCTGACGGCTGTACCGCCTTCCTCGAAGAATTCACCGCTCGATCCGTACTGGGCCTCTTCCGAGTTCACCGCCTCGGCATCGAGATTATAGTCGCCAAGGAGGCACTGGTCAGGACAGAACTGGCGAAAGAGGTCTTCGAGGGTTCCCTTGAATCCCTTGGTGATTTTCTCGCGGATGGCGGCCACCTTGCCGACCGAGCTCAGCGGCTGGGGAAACGAGGCAACCTTGGTCTGGACCTTGACCGGATATTCGAGCGTGTCGAGGTACTGCTCGATGAGCTCGACCAGCTTGCTCCGAGATACGGGTCCGATCTTCTCGTCGATCAGAACCCGGACGGAGGCCTGGGTCGGCGTAAGCTTGAGCGCACTGCGCGGATCCAGCTCGTCAAATCCGGGCGCGAGGGCGGAGCTTGATTCGAGATCCACATCCACGCTGACCTGGAGCAGCTTGCACGCAGGCAATCCACTTGCGTCCACTTGGCAATAGCGCTCGAGGAGGGGCTCCACGAGCTGGCGAATCTGGCGCTCCCCGGTTTTCGCGACATCTTCGCGCGTCTCGCGCGCGGCATGCGAGGAGGAAGGGATCAGGGCCCAGAGACCCAGCCCAAGGACCCAAGAGCAGTTTTTAAAGAGGCTTTTCATTGCGACTGACCTCCTACGGAACGGGCTGCGGCCGGTGCGCGCTCGCCACGTCGATCCAGGAAACGACGAAGGGGTTCATTGGAAGGCTGCAGCTTGAGCGACTGGGCCCAGGACTGGCGAGCAAGGTCGGAGTAGCCCAGGCGATCCAGGAGCGTCCCACGCATTTCGTGGAGCCTTGGATCGGTGGGATGTTCCTTGAGAAGCTCCTCGGCCTCGAGGAGAGAGGCCTCGTAGCGCCCCTCCCTGAAGAGTGATTTGATCCTGTCGAGCGCTCCGAGGTAGCTTTTATCGCCGCGGGCAAGATCCTCCTCCACGGGCTGGAGGCCAAGTTCCAGCTCGATCTCGCGCCGAGTAGCCACGTCTTCTCCGGGAAGCTGGGGCATCTGCCTCTGGATTTCGCGATCCACGGACGAGGGCTTTCTGTCCCCATAGTCCGCTACCCGCGCATGTTCGGCGGACTTTGCCTGCTGGGGGTCGACCGGCACCACCCATTCGGAAACCTCCGAGCCTCGCGTAGGGATCTCGAATTCAACTGCACGATCGCCCCGCTTGGAGCGGACCACGAGCGCCTTGCCTGAGTCGTCAGAAGTGCCCGAGTACATCGAGCCAAATGGATTTTCGATCGGCTTTCCGCGTTCTTCCTGTTCCTCGACCGCCAGGAAGCTTTTCAGGCTTGAACAGGATCCAAACACCAGCACCGAGGAGATGGCCAGGGCCGCCCTCGTTCCGCCAAGCATCCAGTTTTTGATCCTGCTTCCCATCCGATCCATCCTTCCTTAGAAGAGCGCGCTCACTCCGAGCGCGGCCTCCACGCCAGCCACGGTCCCTGCCGCGCTGGTTCCGATAAACTTGGTTGCCGAGGGCCGATACCCCAGGCTCGTGCTCACTGCCCAGTGCTTGGCTAGCCGCCATTCATAACCCGCGCGGAGGAGCCCCCCCAGGAAACCCGAGGCATAAGTGCCGCCGACGCCGGCAAGGAAGCTTCCTCGGGCGCGGTTGAAGTTCTCCTCCTCGCCGATGAGGTTCCAGGCATGCATGAAAAGCAGTGTGAGATTCAGGCCGCCGTAAAGGTCCGTGGTCGATGAAGTCGACGCACCCACGAGGCTGCTGGAGTTCCGGAAGTAGTCGACTTCGAAGCCAACTTCCTTCTTGCGGTTGTCATAGCGCTCCATCATGCGGAATCCAAAACCCAGCGTGCCCGTGTAGCCCGTGAGGTTGCTCTGGTAACCGTAGTAAAGGACCCCGCGATATTGGACCACCGGCACATACTCGGAAGCACTGCGCATCCGGTCGCCCTCGACCTGGCTCTGGTCGACGCCGCGCCGATAGGCCGCCGAGCGTGATGTTTCGGAATTGTAACTCCTCGACCAGACCACGGAGCCGGTGTCAGCCTCCGTGACATATAAGGAGAGGACCATCCCATTGGGCTGGTACGAAAAGGCCACATCCATGAAGTTCTGGATCCCCGCCTGGCGCGCGATGCGCGACATCTCGGCGGGATTGGTCTCCGGCGTCGTGATCATCATCTGCTCGCCATTGAGCACGGTCTTGCGGGAGCGACAGGCAAGGCATTGGATCATTCGTACCTTTGCCGACTTGAGGAGTCGCTCGGTCAGTACGAGCTCCAGGTGACTCTTGAAACTGCCCGGGACCAGCTCATTGAGCGCAACATTGCGGATGGAGAGATCCCGTAGT
>CAZDSX010000001.1:36913-150101 GCA_964508305.1 uncultured Bacteriovorax sp. | reverse complement strand
CTGTCCGTTCTTGAGGTCGTACTCAAAATCGCTCACCAGGTCCTCGAGCACCGAATAAAAGTTGCGGGTGGCCTCCTCTTTGGAACCCTTTTTGAGCGATCCGCCCGAAGCACGAGCCTCCGTGCGCGACTGCCCGTCGGCCTCCGCCGAGTGGGCGGAGGTGGCGGTCGAAGCGGCGGCGAGGATTCCCATCAGGAATGCCGTTGTCGCGCTGTGCAGTTTCATAAAGGACACACCCCTCTCCCTTGCTCTTCGGTGTCCGGCGGGAGCACTTGAAGGTCTTTCGCAGGTCGCCCGGGACAAAGAAGTGTTTCCTCAGGTTTATGGAAGTTCTTGCCGATCCCACCTCGTCAGGAGGTGTGAAAAGCCATGAAAACAAGCGTTTTTCGTCAAATATTTGGCCCCCGGCGTCGCGTATCCGCCATCCTCCTGGCGCTGCTCGCAAGCTGCAGCAACCTCCAGGTGGTCGAAGCCCCGGCACTCCCACCCAAGATGGCACCCGCGCTCGACCTGCCGCACCCGATGGGCTTTGGAGTACAGGAGCTCAAGTCGCTGTTCCTTGCGGCGGGAGCACCCGATCGAGGCGGACTGGCCAAGTGCTCTTCGGATTTGGAGACGCTGATTGCCAAGACCCAGCTTCGCGAGGAGATTCGTGATGGTGCGCGCGAATTGGTGACCGAGGACCCCGCGCGCATGCATTGGTGTTTTTACGAACGCCTCCTCTCGCTCGAAGAGGGACTGCGTTCGGCCACCGACCTCCAGACACGGCAGACCCTCGCGCTGACCGCCTATCGAATGGCCGTCCCGCTTGCCCGGGCCTTCCAGCTTGAGTTCAAGGACTCGCGCTACATTCGCTGGGCGATCCAGCGCTACCGGGCGATGTCTCCATCACTCTTTTACCGCAAGGTCGAGCTCACGCCCGAGGCTACGCTCGAAATGGCCGTGCTCGAAAACGCTTTCGGCGCCTGGAAGACCGAACCCACCCCCCAGGCGGTGCTTACCAAGTATGGGCTTCGAGCCCCGGTGGAGCGCGCACCGGCGGCGGCCGCACCCACTCCCCAATCCGCACCAGCCAAGATGGATGTTTCCGATGATGAGATCTCCAAGATCTTCCAGGAAATCGAGACGCAATGAAGCCGCTTGTCGGGATCCTGACTGCCTCGGCCATTCCCGTAGTGATGTTCGCCCTGTGGGCGGAGTATTTCTGCGAGGATTGGCGCAAGGCGCGTGACGATGGCGAGCCCGAGGAGACCGAGAGCTCGATTTTCCGGCTCAGGCTTGCGGGCCTGCTCTCGACCACTCTCCAGCTGGTGATCTTCCTGGCAACTGCACCCATCCGCAAGGAGGATGCCCTTTCAGGAATCTGGGGCCTCTGGATCACGCTGGCTGCACTGGTTTTCCAGCGTGTTCACCAGGCCTCCATCGAGAGAACCCTTCTCGAGGCCACGGTGGATGAGAAACAGGAGGTCCGCCCGTCGATCCTGGGTCCCAGCCTGCTCTGGGCCTTCGCCGGAGTGGCGATCTATCTGGGCATCCTCGGGGGAACGCTCTTTGCGACTGCTGTTGCAATTGCAGTATTCAAGTGGAGTGGCCCGGCTGCCGTCGGTGCCGTCATCGTTGGTACGATTTCAGGTTATACCCTTGCGCTGGGCGCAAACTTTGTCATCTCGCCGTGGATCCTCGGAAAGATGCTGCCCTCAGGTCGCTTTCCGGAGGGAAAGAGGCACTCGCTGATAGAGGGCTGGTTCATGCAAGCCAAGACCCCCACACCCGAACTCAGGGTGCTCGCTCCGGGCGCCCCCCTCCAGGGATCCAATGCCTGGGTGAGCGGAGTCTCGTGGTTTGCCTCAAGCCGCCTGCGCCCGACACTCTGGCTTACACCCAGGCTTCTGGAGTCGCTCGATGACCTTGAACTGGAGGCCGTGGTCAAACACGAGATTGCGCACCTCAAACGCCACCACCTCACCCAGCGCTTCCTGCTGGCCTGGTCCATGTCGATCCTGGTGCTTTTTTCGGTTGCTGGCGCGATGGTCCTATCGGCCTGGCTTCCGGTTTCGCAGACTGGCCCGATATTGCCTGCGTTCTCGCTATTTCTGGCAGTCACCATGGTCTGGGGATCCATCCGTGCGCTCGGCGAACAAAGTCGCGGGCACGAGCTCGAGGCAGACCGGATTTGCGTGACTGAGCTTGGCGCGCGGGCCAGCGCCCTGGTATCGGCGCTCAAAAAGGTGGAGTCCACGCATCCCACCACGGCCATGGGGCACGGTGCGAGCCATCCGGTGCTGGAGCTTCGCATCCTGGCGCTAAAACCGCTCGTTGAGAGCGAGCGGAAACAGGAACTCGAAGCCGCACGGGCTTCTGACCAAAAGGCGGCTTAAAAAATAAAGACCCCCTCCCGTGCTCGGCACACGGAAGGGGGCGGGCTTCATTGCGGACTCACGGCACCATTACCGGGAGGACGCGGGCGCAGTTTTCCAGACGCGCGCGGGAGCTTTACAGGAGCTTCAGCGCGGTCATGGGATTCTGGTTGGCCTGCGCAAGGACGGAAATCCCGGCCTGTTGCAGGATGTTGGAGCGGACCATGTTCGAGGTTTCCTCGGCAAGATCCGTATCGGCGATGCGCGACCGGGCGGAGACGAGGTTTTCCTTGGCAATGGCCAGGTTGTTGCTCGTGGATTGCAGTTTGTTCTGCATCGCACCGAGGCGAGCGCGGGTTTCGCTCACCTTGCCGAGAGCCGAATCCACGACATCGATCGAGGACCGGGCGTCGTCAATCGACTCGGCCTTGAGGCCGTCGATTCCGAGCGCTCCGGCGCGGGCATCGTTTTCACCCACGTTGAAGGCGATTCGATCAGCACCGTCGTTGCGGATCCCCACCTGGAACTCAAGCACCGACTTGCTGCCCGACGCATTGAGCAGCGGGGTGCCGTTGAAGGTGGTGACGTTGGCGATACGATCCACTTCCTGGGTCAGGCTCTGGAATTCCTGATTGATGAAGCTTCGTTCCTTGTCGCCAATCGTGTCGGAGGCTGCCTGGATGGCAAGCTCACGCAGGCGCACCAGGATGTTGCCCACTTCCGAGAGGCCGCCTTCGGCGACCTGCACGAGCGAGACGCCGGTGCTGGCGTTCTTTTCGGCCTCACCCATCGAGCGGATCTGGGCGCGCAGGTTTTCGGAAATCGAAAGACCTGCGGCGTCGTCACCCGCCTGGGTGATGCGCTGACCAGAAGACAAGCGCTGGAAGCTCTTGTTCTGCATGTCATTGGTTTTGACCAGGGTGCGATTGGCAGCCATTGCCGCCATATTGGTGGATACTCTCAAGCCCATACGTACAGCCTCCGAATTGAGGGCGAACTTCCGGCACTTGGGCACAGCAATGCCCATGGGTGTGGCCGGGTCGTCCGGTTAAATCCAAGAGCAGGCGACATGCCCGTTCCTGGCCGAGTTGTTCAGTGATGTAACGTCTGGGTTGAATCGCGACACGAGCCCAGGTCGAAGGACCACTCCGACCCAAACCGAGTTGGGACCAAAACTTGGTTCCGCCTCCAGCAACAGCAACGTACTTTAGGCAGACGTTGTCAGCTTTCCGTTGGGCGGTTGGTGCCGCTTTCCTTCCTGCTGACAGTAAGCTTTTCGGCGGCGCGTTGTGTTACTTGAGCTTTTCGCTTTTATCTTAACAATCAAAGAAAAACACGTGGAATATCAAGCCCTCAAAAATGAAAGGGGGCGGAACCCTTTGGGAGTTCCGCCCCGCTAACTGGTGTACTTGAACCCAGAGGGGCCACCTAATGAGGGGGCTCACAGGAGGCCCACCTCATGGGGATCAGCCCATGAGTTTGAGTGCCAGCATGGGATTCTGGTTGGCTTGACTGAGGACCGAAGTACCGGCTTGCGAGAGAATGTTGTTCTTCGAAAGCTCGGCGGTTTCGGAGGCCATGTCGATGTCGGAGATGCGGCTCCGGGCAGCGGACAGGTTCTCGTCATACACACCCAAGTTGTTCACCACGCTATGCAGACGGTTCTGCATCGCACCCAGGTTGGCGCGCGAGCTCGAAAGCGTCTGGATGGCGCCGTCGATCGTGTCCAGGTTGGACTGTGCGTCCTCCTTGGTCTTGACCGAGAGGCTCGCAACGCCCAGGCGGTCAGCCGAAGCATTGGTTGCTGCGAGGTCGAACTCAAAGCGATCGGTCTCTGCCTTGTTGCCCTGGCCGATCTGGACTTCGAGCTTGTCGCCTTCACCGCTCAGGAGCTTGCGGCCGTTGAACTCGGTCGACTGCGAGATGCGGTCGATTTCGCCCTTCAGCTGGGCCACTTCCTTGTCGATGAAGCCACGCTCGGAATCACCAATGGTGTCCGAAGCGGCCTGGACCGAGAGTTCGCGGAAGCGAACCAGGATGTTGCCGATCTCGTTCATTCCGCCTTCAGCAGTCTGAATCATCGAGATGCCGTCGTTCGCGTTGCGGGTGTCCTGGCGGATCGAGCGAATCGATGCGCGCATCTTCTCGGAGATCGCCATTCCGGCTGCGTCGTCAGCTGCGCGGACGATGCGAGTGCCGGATGCGAGTTTCTCGAGGGAACCCTGCTGTGCCTTGTTGGTTGAACCCAGGTTGCGCTGAGCTGCCAGCGACTGGACGTTCGTATTAACACGTAGACCCATACCTACTCCTCTTGACGTGACCCCTTGGACGCACCACACCCCGTGGTCCGCACCAAAGAATCGATTGTGATGGCAGGAATTTGCTGTACCCCTGCCGGGCCCTCTCAGTTTCCTGAGTCAGCCCTTGTTTCACATACCCTTTCGGTCAGGCATTATTTTGGCTTTAGACTTTTTTGATCAACTATTAGTCAAAAAAGCGCCTTTCGCGCGGGCGCTTGCGCGGCGCATCAAGTGTTGGGTTACACGCGGGAAATAATATCGGCGGCAGAATAGGGATCGAGCTGCCTGCTCTGGAGCTGTCCCAAAAGCTCTTCACCCGAGCGAGTTTTAAAGGCCTCACGCACGCTGGTGGCAAGCCTTTCAGTCAGGATTTGGAGCACCCCACGCTGGAGCGCCCTGCGGGACTTCTCCGCCATCACTTTCGCAAGGGAGGACTGGAGACCCTTTAAAGAGGCCACCAATTCAACAACCCCCACCCCCTGGGTTGCCTGGGTCTTGAGCACCGGGGGCCGGGGGCGCTCCGATGGAAGGAGATCGAGCACCTGCTCCAGGCTTCGCTGCAGGCGATCCGCATCCGGCCGATCACACTTATTGATGACGAACTGATCGGCAATTTCCAAGAGCCCGGCCTTCATCATCTGGATCGAGTCGCCGCTTTCGGGAACCAGCACCACGACCACCTGATGTGCGAGCTCCAGGATCTCAAGCTCCGTCTGCCCCACGCCTGCCGTCTCTACAATGACGCGCGAGTACCCGGCTGCATCCAGCGCCAGGACCGACTCGAGCGTCGCTTGCGAAAGCCCACCCTGCTTGCCACGCGTTCCCACCGAGCGAATGTAAACTCCAGGGTCAGACGAGTGATCCTGCATCCGGATCCGATCCCCGAGGATCGCCCCGCCCGTAAATGGACTAGAGGGATCGACCGCGAGCACCGCGACCTTTTCACCACCTGAGCGGAGCACTTTCACGAGCTGGTCCACCAGCGTGGACTTGCCTGCCCCCGGAGGTCCGGTGATTCCCCAGATCGTCGCGCGCCCGGTGTGCGGGAAAAGCTCCCCCAGCAGGGCTGGAGCATCCGGATCGCGATTCTCGAATTTGGAAATGGCTCGGGACAGGGCAAGCACTTCGCCCGAGAGGACACGCGAGGCAAGGGAACTCACTTGCCCTTCTCCTTGCCGAGTTCTTCCATGAGCTTCTCAAGCTTGTCTTCGAGATCGCGCACGCGCTCCCGGTAAGCCGCCTCATCGGGTGGCATGCGCCGCTCGACGACCAGCGTCTGGAGCTGACCCAGCAGGGATTTATTTTCATCCTCCAGGCGCGCGATGGTCTTTCGAAGCTCGCCCACCTCCTTGAGCTCTCGCTCGCGGATCTGCTCCTTAAGGAGCTTGACCTCGGATTCGCCTTCTTTTTGAGGCTCTCCAGGCACAGTGGCGGCAGGGGCAGCCGTCGCGCCTGCTGCGGGCTGGGGCGCCGAGCCCTCAGGAGTGGGAAGCGGGGCCAGTGGCGCGGCATTGGATTTGTCAAAAAACTCGAGCGCCTGCGCCCGAGACTCAAAAGAACTCAGCGTGACCGGACGTGCAAAGTTCTCGATCTCCGTTCGAAGCTGCTTTTGCGAGGCAACCACCACCACACGGCCGGAGAGCTCTCGGGCGATCAAGTCGAGGGCAATGAGCTCGCGGATGAGCTCCGGGGGAACCCGGGCCTCGGCAATCTCGATGGCAATCTGGTTCTTTCCGTCGCGAATGAGCTTTCCAACGCCCGCCTTGAGCACGGCCGCATCCCGCGCCTCGATCGCGCCGGAGGCCGTCAATACGTCTACTCCGCGGTCTTTAGCGAGGTTGAGTTTCATTTATTTTTTTACGGAAGCTTGGCCCTGTAGAAAAAGATCCGCATCAGGTCGCGGCGGGTAATCACTCCGACCAGGCGCTCCTGCTCGTCGACGACGGGAAGCCTGCGGTACTTGAACTCCACGAACAGATCAATGATCTCGGTCAGCGGAGTGCTCGTGTAAATGAACTTGGCCTTCTTGGAGTACTTGATCTTCTCCTTGAAGAACCTGGGCTGGATGTCCTTCTTGGTGCCGATGTGCTTGATGATGTCGAACTCGGAGAGCACGCCCACCATCTTGCCGTTCTTGTCATTGACGATTGGAACGCCGGTCACACGGGCGTTGATCAGGATCTTGAGCGCCTCCTCCACCGTGGCCTTGTCGGTCAGGGTGATCAGGTTCGTGCTCATGATGTCCTTGGCCTGGGTATCCATAAATGGGTCAAACTCCTGATGCTTTGGCTTCATAGGATCGTGGACTCTGCCAAAAGTATACGATCTTCGCGATTTGACTTCAAATTCATCCGTCCCTAACCTTGAAGGATGGGTCCAAATGACGCATCACCCGAGGTCATCCGGCTTTTCAGGGAATTCCTAAAGCCCGTGATCCCATCCGAGACCCCGCTGGCGGCGCTCAGGGCGTCGGGTAACGAGAAGATGCGCGTGCGACAGCTGATGCCGCTTTTTTTGAAGAACCCTGCCTACTGGCACTTCCTCATGAAGCTCACTTTCCTCGCCCAAAAGGTGAAGGACTGGAGGGCGGAGGTCCCCGAGAACGTGGACCACTCGGTCGTCATTACGGACCGAATCCTGGGACTCCTCGGCAAGGACCTCGTCCGGAATCTCGTGGTGGGGATGGCTCTCAGCCGTGAGCTTGGGGCGAACCTCCCCCGCCAGACCAAGGAGACCTCGCTCAACCTGAGCCCGACCGATGTGCTGCCCCTGGCCATCGCCTCACAGGAATACTGCATGGACAAGAAACTCATGCATGCCGACATGGCGTTCAACTCAGGGCTCCTCTACGACTGGCTCGGAATGCTCCTCACCAAGAACAAGGGGTCGCAGGATCAAAAAGCCTACGTAAAAGAGGCCTTTAATGAAGGGTTTTTGATGGCGAAGGTCGCCTATCGACTTGCCCAGAAAATGGGGCGCATCGAGCACGACCGCTACGTATTTGCGGGCGCGCTCGCAATCCCTGCGGGCAAGGTCATCATGAACGTGATCTTCCCGAAGGAGGCGAAGGAAAAATCCTGGGCACAGTTCCTCGCCGACTGCGACAAGCACCCGAAGGGAAAATGGGAAACAGCCATCTGCTTTGAGTCCAAGCGCTTTCCCGTCACCCATTCCGACATGGCCTCGCTCTATGCAAGCTTTGGCGAAATGCTCCGGCCCGTCGAGAAGGCGATGCTTTTTTACAAGACCCCCTACTACCTCAACGGTACCAACAAGGGCCTCGCCACGCTGGCTTCCCTCTGGTCGATTGCAGGGCTTGCGGCAAGCCGCACGGACGGTAAATACAAGTTTGAGCCCCATCAGGAAAAGTTCATGAAGAAGGCCGGGTTCACTCTCGACCTCCTCAAGGAAACCGTGACTGCCGCACGGGCGGAGAAGGGCTGATCCGATGGCGACCCACCGCATCAGCTCCGTTTGCACCAGTTGCCGGGATTGCGTGGACGTTTGCCCGACGGCAAGCATCTATTATGGCGTGGGCCAGTTCGTCATCGATGCCGACACCTGCCATGGTTGCGGAATCTGCGCACAGGTCTGCCCGGTGGTCGCAATCCGCCCCACCGAAGAGCCCAAACCCGAAGAGCTCGCCAAAATTTTGGCGGACCTCGGGGACAAGCCCGACTCACCCGGCAAAAAGGGATCATAAAAGGGTCAAGTTTGACCCACCCCATGCCGATCTTTCCAATGTGAAGGTCAACAGCTTTCGAGACATCTTCCGATTCAACTCGCCCCTCAAGGCCCAGGCCGAAGGGGAGGGTCACGGCAATGCGCCTGGCTATGAGCAGAATCCTTCGCGCAACGGCCAGGGCCAGACGGAAGACTCCCGTTCGGAATCACAACCACCCCAGGCTGTCCTATCTCCGGAGCAGGAGCTGAACGCGATCCGTGCGGCAATTGAAGACTTCCAAAAAGAGTCTCAAACCCAGCAACACGGACTCCATGCTTCGCTCGCCGAAAAGAAGCCGGGCCTCACCGTGGTGCTGAGCGATGTGAACGGCAACGTCATTCGCAGCTTCTCGAGCGGTGAGTTCCTGAAACTCCGCAGCAACGGCCGACAGGATTCACGCGGCCGCGGAAAACTGCTTGATCAAAAGTTCTGATCCGTCACAAGCTCGCTGACATGGCGGCCTCTCCGAAAGTCCACGCCCTCTCCGACCTGCACCTGATGCATCCAGGAGAGCGCTTCTACCAGCAGATCCTGGAGTGGATCCGTACCACTCCGCAGCCCGGAGACCACCTTGCACTTGCGGGTGACATCTTTGATGTCTACGTCGGCAACAAGGAAGTATTCAGGAAGCTCCACGCCCCATTTTTTGAAGCCATCCGTGGACTCACCCAAAAGGGAGTCTTCGTCCACCACGTAGAAGGCAACCATGACTTCTGGCTGCGCGGAGCCTATATGGACTCGGGATGCGGTGACACCCGCGTGCATGGTGACTCGATCGAAATCGAGCTTCAAGGCAGGACCCTCCGCATCGAACACGGCGATCTTGCAGACCCCACGGACCGAGTGTATCTCGTGCTTCGAAAGTTTTTTAGAAGTGGCCTCGCCCTTGCCATGATCGGCGGGACCCCTGGCGTGCTCCTCGACTGGCTTGGCCGGACTTGGAGCAACGGCTCGCGTGACCGCCAGGGCGAGCTGCCGGAGTCATGGAGTGAAGCCCGACGAAACGAGCTCCGTAAAATCTATTTTGAATACTCCCGTACTCGGGTGGGTCCGGGACTCGCCGATTCGTTGATCATGGGCCACTGCCATGACGCCCACGAATGCCCGGGCTACATGAATGTCGGGTTTCCCCGCAAGCACCAGGCATGGGTACGGTGGACCCCTGAGTCCAACACGCTTGAGCGAATCCCCTTCCAAGGATCCGTCTAGATTCCGCGCAAATAGCCGCCATCCACGGCAATGGCCTGCCCCGTGATGTAGGCAGCTGGCTCCGAGGCCAAAAACGCTGCGCAGGCTGCAAACTCCTCGGGCCTTCCCAGCCTGCGCGCGGGGATATTGGCCGAAATTTTCTCGGCTGGAATTCCAAGCTCCCGAAGCCGCTCAGTGTCCGTGTAGCCGGGCAGGAGCGCATTGATCGTGACTCCGGCATGGGCCACTTCGTTGCTGATGGTCTTGGTCAGGCCAAGGAGTCCCGCGCGGAGCCCATTGGAAATCGTGAGGCCCGCCATGGGTTCGCGTGCGGCGGCCGAAGTGACGAGCAGGATCCTTCCCCACTTTTGCTCCATCATTTTAGGGAGCGCCTCCCGGATGGCGCCCACGGCACCCATCCAGAGGCTCTCGATCCCTTCATGCCACTGCTGGTCACTCACCTGCATGAAGTCCATCTTGGGTGGCCCACCCGTATTGATGACCAGGATGTCCACTCCTCCCAGCGCCTTCTGTGCTTCAATCACCGAGCGCGCCGATTCGCCGGGTCTTGAGAGATCGGCACCGATCGCAGCCTGGGCGCCCATCGTGTCGCAAGCATGCTTGAGTCGTTCGCCCGGCCTGGCGCAGAGGGCCACCCTGACCCCTTCACGAAGAAACGCCTTGGCAATGGCGTGTCCCAGGCCGCTTGAAGCGCCCTGAACGAGTGCGCGTTTTCCCTGAATACCCAGATTCATCTTAGACCTCCTGATGGAGCCCGTTGGGCAGGTACGCCCTGAGGATCGGACTGATTTGCTCTCTGATGCTCGGAAGAAGCGGATCCAATGCCAGGGACTCGGGATCCACCCCGGGCCCGCAGGCAGAGGCAAGGAACCGGGCCTGTGCCACACCCGCCTCGAGTGCCACCGTATAAGGGACACGACTAAAGCTCACAAGCGAGTAGCGCGAGATGTACTCCCTTGGAAAGGCAATCTGCAGCCTCTTTTCGAGCTGCTTTTCGCGAAGAAACTGCTGGTCCCCCACCCGGTCTCGCATCTCGAGGAAATTTTCGATCGCCATGTCCGCAATGGCGTCGGCATTGGCGGGACGAATCCGACTCATCTCGCCAAAAATACCATCAAGCGGCATCCCCGCATCCCAGAGCCTCAAAAACTCACTGCAGTCTTCGAAGCCGCTGTTCATCCCCTGCCCAAAAAACGGAACAATGGCGTGGGCCGCATCACCCATGAGCAGAGCCCGCCCACCGACGCTCCAGCTGCTGCACTTCACGGTCACCATGTGGCCCGTTGGGTTCCCAAAAAATGCCCCCTCAATATCCTCGATCAGCCCAAGTGTGTCTGGAAAATACTTTTCAAAAAATGCCCGAACCTGTGCAGGTGAACTGAGCGCACTGATCCCAAGGGCTCCCTCGTAGGGGAGGAAAAGCGTGCAGGTGAAGCTCCCGTCAAAATTGGGAAGCGCAATCAGCATGAAATTTCCCCGCGGCCAGATATGCAGCGCATGGGGCTCCATCCTGAAACCCCCGCCCGGAAGGGGCGGTATCGTGAGCTCTTTGTATCCGTAATCGAGCTGCGTCTCACTGCACCGCGCTTTTGCCTGGGCGATGACTTCACGCCTGAGGACGGAAGCCGAGCCGTCCGTCCCGATTACGTGCTTGCGCTCGATCTGCTCGCCCTCAAAATCCAGAACGACGCCCTGCTGCCCGATGCGGGCTGATGTGAGCTTCTTGCCAAAGCGAATCCCGGCACCAGCCCTCTCGGCAGAGGTCAGAAGCTGGCGATTGAGCTCCGCCCGAGAGATCGAGTAGATGCACTGCCAGTCCTCGACGCCATAGGGCTGATAAGTCAGCTCGCCCGAAACCGAATGCATCATCCGGCCCTTCATCGGGATTCCGCGCGAGAGGACCTCTTCAGCAAGACCAAGTCCCTTGAGTGCGTGGATGCCGCGGACCGATACAGCGAGGTTGATCGACCTTCCACCGTAGGCACCCCCTCTTCGGATGTCCTCACGGCGCTCCAGGAGCTCCACCTCCACGCCACGCCGGGCAAGTCCGGTTGCCAGGAGTGATCCCACCAGGCCGCCACCCACGATCGAGATCATGAATCCTCCTCAATGCAGAGGGAGGCCAACGCTCCTGCGAGCGCATCAACGTCCTCGACCCGTGTATAAAGAGGAACTGGAGCCACACGAATGATATCCGGCTCGCGCGCATCCGCGATGACGCCCATTTTTTCGAGGCGCCCGACCCACGCGCGGGGATCACCCGGGACGCGAATCGAAAGATGCGATCCACGCTGTGCGGGATCGGACGGTGTGACGACCTGGATCACACCTGTGGCCAGAACTCGCGACTCAAGCCTCGACATGAGCTCTTCGCTGTACTGCCTGAGGGCCTTCATTCCCACTCGGTCAAAAATTTCGAGAGAGGCGCGCATGGCGGCAAGTTGGAAAATGGGCGGGTTACTCAGCTGCCAGGCCTCGACCGTTGGGATGGGGTCAAATCGCGGCCCCATCAAAAAGCGGGTCTTCTTGTTCTGGCCCCACCAGCCTTCAAACCTCGGGATTGAAGGATCTCCGTGGTGGCGCTCATGGACGAAGCAGCCGGCAAGCGCGCCGGGTCCGCTATTAAGGTACTTATAGGAACACCACACGGCAAAATCCGCATTGGAGTCATGGAGGTTGAGGACCAGGCTCCCCGCCCCATGGGCGAGATCCCAGCCACAATAGGCTCCTGCCTCGTGTGCGGCCCGAGTGATGGAGGGAATATCGAAGGCCTGGCCCGTGAGGTAGTTCACGTTGCCCAGCATGACCAGCGCCAGGGAGTCGCGATGCTCATGGATCATCTGGAGAAGATCCTCGTGACGGATCGTGTCCTCGCCCTCCCTCGGGCGGATCTCGAGAATGGCTGCAGCCGGATCAAACCCCACTGAGCGCGCGTGGAAGCGTGCCTGCGAAGCCACTGCATACTGATCACTTGGGAACGCCCCGCCTTCGATGAGGATCATGAAGCGCGCACGGGTCGGTCGGTAGAACGAGACCATCATGAGGTGCAGATTGACGGTCAAAGTGTTCATGGCGACCACTTCGGCGGGCTTTGCCCCCACGAGGCGCGCCAGGCTCTCGGTCACAAACTCATGATAGGGAAGCCAGGGGTGGCGGGCCCGCGTGTGGCCCTCAACGCCCAGGCGGTGCCAGTCCTCGAGCTCCTCTTCGATGTACTGGCGAGCACGCTTCGGCTGGAGCCCAAGCGAATTTCCCGCAAAATACCTCACATCTTGCCCATTTGGCGCCTTGGGAAACAAAAACTCATCCCGCTGAAGGGCCAGCTTTGCTGAAGAACTCATATCCCCAACCAATCCCGGGCAGTACCCGAAAGAAGCCTGTTTCGATCCGCCTGGCTCAATCCCTCAATTCCAGCAATCAACGCTCCCGGGCGGTCCTCTCCCAGAGGAAAGGGATAGTCCGTGCCGAGCGCCAGTCGATCCACCCCGAAGACATCAATCAAGTATCGAAGCACCCGCTCATCGTGAACCAGCGTGTCGAGGTAAAAGTTCCTGCGCTGATCCCAAGGCGACATCCTGGTCTGCGTCGCACACAGATCAGGCCTTGCCTCAAATCCGTGCTGGATCCTCCCCAGGGTCGACGGGAAGGAGCCTCCCCCATGGGCAAACGCCACCCGAAGCTTTGGAAACTTTTCGAACACTCCTCCAAAGAGCATGGAGCAGATCGCTCGCGAGATCTCGGCAGGCATTCCTACAAGCCACGGAAGCCAATATCGGGGCATCGATGCCTCGCCCATCATGTCCCATGGATGGACGAACACGCACGCGCCCAGCTCCTCGGCTGCGGCAAGAACCTCGAGAACAGGGGCCTCATCGAGGTTCCAGTCAAAACCCTCCCCGCGAATGTGGCTTCCGATCTCGATTCCGCGCAGCCCAAGCTCACGCACTGAACGCTCCAGCTCCCGCACGGCAAGCTTGGGGTCCTGCATGGGGAGGGTCGCAAGCCCTTCAAAACGCCCGGGGTGGCTCGCGACGATTCCTGCGATGTGGTCATTGAGGAAGCGAGAAAGGTCATGTGCGTGCTCGGCCTTCGCCCAGTAACTGAACATGACAGGCACCGTCGAAAGAACCTGGCAGGAAACCCCCTGGCGTGCGCAATCCACGAGTCGCGCTCCTGGATCCCAGCAATTGCTCTCGATCTCTCGAAAGAATTTCCCATCATCCCGGATCATCCGCGCCCGGCAATGCGCGTGGTGATCCAACTCGATGAACCCACCGTAACCAAAGCGGTCCTTCCACCTGGGGAGCTTCTCCGGAAGGATGTGGGTGTGGATATCGATCATTGGACCGTCCCGCAGGCCTTGCAGCGCTTATGCTCCGGATCGGCGTGATACTCGGCAAACACGGGAGGCAGCTGGGTCACGATGTCCGTGACGTGGAGTGTTTTTTTCCAAAGCTCGGCATGGCAATTCCCGCAGATCCAGAGAAAGGAATCGAGCTCATGCTCAAGTCTGCGCCGCTCAAGGACCAGGCCCACCGTTTTGGGGCCTCGCTGCGGGGAGTGCGGGACATTGGGAGGAAGCAGGAAAATCTCGCCCTCGCGGATGGGAAAGTCCTGGGGCTTTCCATCGACCAGGATCCGGAGGTTGATGTCCCCCTCGACCTGGTAAAAAAACTCTTCTCCCTGGTTGATGTGGTAGTCGGACCTCGAGTTTGGACCTCCCACCACGGTGACCATGAACTCCCGATCAGCCCAGACCTGCTGGTTTCCCACGGGAGGCTTGAGGAGGTGTCGATGCTCATCGATCCATTTCTTGAAATGGATGGGCTTCATCGGAGACTTCGGGGGCGAACTCATGCTTTCTCCGGGAACGCCGCAATGCACTTGAGTTCGATGGCAATGGGCGTGGGGAGCGCGCCCACCTCGACCGTGGTCCTGCAGGGAGCCTGGTCAGGAAAATAGGCCGCCCAGAGCTGGTTCATCACGGGGAAGTCTCGCTTCATGTCGGTCAAAAAAACCTGCACATCCACCAAGTCCGCAAGCGATAGGCCTGCATCCTCAAGGATCGCCCTCACGTTCCTGAATACGGAATGGGTCTGCACTTCGATGTCATGCGAAATCACTGTTCCATCGGGGCCCAGCTCCACACCGGGAATCACCTTGGTGCCGCGCTGACGAGGACCAATGCCCGAGATGAAAAGGAGATTTCCCACCCGCTTGGCGTGCGGAAATTTTCCAACCGGCTCTGCGGCCCGAGAAGAATGAACGGACGAGTGGGGATGGGATGGGCTCATGCGAGGCCTCCTTCAAAATGGATGCAGACATTCTTGGGCTCGGTAAAGAACCTGAGGGCGTCGAGTCCACCCTCCCGGCCCACACCCGAATCCTTTACTCCGCCGAAGGGAGTACGAAGGTCCCTGAGCATCCAGCAGTTGATCCAGACAATCCCCGACTCAAGCCTTGAGGCGAGCCGATGGGCGCGATCCAAATCCCTGGTCCAAACGCTGGCAGCAAGTCCATAGCGGACACCGTTTGCGATCTTGAGCGCCCCTGACTCTCCATCAAAAGGAATCAGCGTGGCTACCGGCCCAAAGATCTCCTCCTGGTTGGTGGCGCACTCCGCTCCCAGACCCTCGATCAGGGTGGGCTCAATGAAAAATCCTCCAGCAAGCGGCCCGGGAAGCGTGGCACGCCCTCCGCCGCAAAGGATCACTCCACCTTCGGACTTGGCCCGCTCGATCGCTGCGAGCACCTTTTCGAAATGCTCCCGGGAAACCACGGCACCCTGCTGGGTGGACTCCTCCAGGGGATTCCCGTTCTTGAGCTGGGAAACGCGCCCCACCAGCGCCGCCTTGAATCGCTCATAGATCGGGCGCTCGACCAGGATTCGCGAACCACAAAGACAGATCTGGCCTTGGTTCGAAAAGGCGGCGCGCGCCACCTCGGCGACGGTTTTTTCAAAGTCACAGTCCGCAAAAACGATCGTGGCATTCTTTCCGCCCATTTCGAGCGAAACCTTTTTAAATTGGCTCGAGGCCACCCTCGAAATCTCGGCCCCGGTACGGGTGCTTCCCGTAAATGAGATGGCCTTGATTCCCGTGTGGGCACAGAGAGCTGCGCCCGCACGAGCCCCCAGACCGTGGACGAAATTCAGCACGCCCGACGGAAAGTTGATCTCAGCGCAGATTTTTGCCAGGTGATGGGCCGTAAGCGGAGTCACCTCGCTGGGCTTGGCAATGACCGTATTACCGGCGGCAAGCGCGGGGGCGATCTTCCAGCTCAAGAGATAGAGCGGCAGGTTCCAGGGCGAAATGCAGCCCACGACCCCCAGGGGCTGCCTGAGCGTGTAGTTGATCACTCCGGATCGCGTGGCATGTGACTCGGATGAAAACTGGGTGATGGCGTCAGCGAAAAACTCAAAATTCTGGGCACTGCGGGGGATATCCACCGTTCGCGATGTTGTGATGGGTTTTCCGCTATCCACGGTCTCGGCAAAAGCCAGTCCCTCGAGCCGCTCGCGGATGGCCTGGCCGAGTTTACGCAGCCACTGCGCCCGCTCATCGGCACTCAGAGCCGACCAGCTCGGAAACGCCTTCTGGGCGGCCTCATACGCAGCAGCAATATCGGCCTGATCCGAGTCAGGAATCGATAGGGCCACTTCGCCCGTGATGGGCGAGGCCTTGGCAAACACCTTGCCGGAGCCTGCCGCAACAAAGGCACCTCCAATGTAGTTTTGGATGATCTCAGCCATCGGAGGCGAGTCCTTTCGGGGGAAGCAAGAGCGCCCGCACTGGGGAGGAATCCGCACCCTCGAGCCGAAGGGGCGGCGCCACGAGCAGGTAGTCGCCTGGTTCAGCCTTTGAAAGATCCAAGCCCTCAAGCACTGCCAGATCGTGTCGATAGACCGCCTGGTGGCTCGGCAGTTCCTGGTCATCGGCCGGATCAATCGAAGGCGTGTCGATACCCACCAGGCAAACCCCTTGGCCAGCCAGCAGATCAACGAGCTCAGGCGAAAGCGAATTGAAGTCCCCATTCCAGCATTCGGGATTGGGATAAGAGAGTGTCTTGAAGAGGACCCGTGGAGCCGTGATCGGCGTCGCTCCGAGATGGGCCGGACGAATCCGCTCCCCGCGCGCCAAGTTCACCTCAATCACCTGCGCCCGGCCGATATAGGTCATCGGGTCTCTCTCGGCGATGGAGGCTCCAGCCGCATGGTAGTGGGAAGGCGCATCGGCGTGCGCTCCAATGTGCAGCGTCGTCTCGATCGACGAAAGGGTGAGATGGTGGCCCGAGGCAAACGACAGTGACTCGCTCCTCTTGAAAGCGACATCCCCTGGGAACACTGCAGTTCGGTGACTGACCACCGGGGTGATGTCGATCACCCGGGATCCTTCGGCATGCTTCATCGGTGCCGCGACTATAGTGAAAGTGCGGCAAAAAGGCTATAAAGGGCGCATGAGCCCTGTCCATTCCGCCATCCCCCACCGGGAGCTTGCCACACTGCTTCATGAGGCCCGACTGACGGCCAAGGAACAGGTCCGCCTCACCGAGGCCCATCCCTCCCTCGGTGTTGAGGACGCCTACCGCATTCAGGAACTCGGGATCGAGCTTCGCCAGGCCGCTGGTGAGCGGATCGTGGGCTATAAAATGGGGCTCACCTCGCAGGCCAAGCGCACCCAGATGGGGCTCCATGAGTCCATCTTTGGCGTGATCACGGACCGCATGCAGCTCAAGCCGGGCGAACCTTACCGCCTGGCGGGCCAGATCCACCCCAAGGCTGAACCCGAGATAGCCGTCCATCTGGCGAGTGATCTCTCCGGCCTCGTCTCGCGGGACGAGGCGTGGGAGGCCGTGGACTCGGTTGCCCCAGCCATCGAGGTCCTCGATTCTCGATTCAAGGGCTTCAAATACTTTTCGCTCCCCGACGTGATTGCGGACAATGCCTCGAGCTCGCAGTTCCTGATTGGAGCCTCCCGTCCCAAGCCCGCCGATTGGCGTGAGCTTGAGTCCTGGAAACTCACCTTTCGATCGCTGGATCCAGGCCACGAACCTGCAACCCAGGAAGCCCTTGGAAGTGAGATCTCGGGTTCCCCGATTCAGTCACTCGTCGAACAGGCGGCCCTGCTCGCCGCCCGCGGCAAACACCTTCCGGCAGGAAGCTGGGTACTGCTCGGCGCAGCAACTCCCGCTGTCGCGCTGAAGCCAGGCACCGAGATCAGTCTCGAACTTGGGGGCTCGATCACGCAGCTCGCGGTTGCACTCGACACCTGATCTCTGTCGCCCAAAAACCGTCAATGCCTTGCCGCCCGGGGCGCGGGCGTGATGCCTGCTCGTGCTTTCATCGAGAGCGGTTTCTGGTATGATCATCGCCTCGCCATGCTCTTCATCGCCCAAGTCAAAAAAGAGTTTTCGACCGCAGACTGGAATCGCGGGCAGATCTTCTTTCGCGAAGAGCGCGTGAGCAACGTTCGCCTCGAGGGAAAAAAGGTCACCGCCAAGGTGAAGGACTCCTCCGGACTGGCCTGCGAGAGTTGGCTTGCGATCCACCACGGAAACATCCAATCGGCATCCTGCACCTGCTCACCGCAGGGCAAGACACCCACGGGTCAGCCCATCAAGGCCCGCTGCAAGCACCTGGCCGCGCTCACCATCTGGATGATCCGCCGCGGAAGCCTGCTTCGTGCCGGCATCATCGATAGCGGACACGGGGTCGATGAGACCCTGCGCGAGGAACTCAACGACCGCGTGCCCGGTGAGTTCGTTGCGTTTGTACGCGGACTCTTCCAAAGCGGAAACTTCATCGGGATCTCGGTCGAGCCGGCCCTCCGCTACCTTGACCCCAAGTCCAGTGCGGCAAAGGTCGATCCGGTCCAACACTTGGTTCGTCAAACCGAACCTGGACTCTGGCGCACGACTGATGACACGTACATCGAACTCAAGCCTTCTCCCGGGGCAGTCCCCGTGCTGGCAAGCATCGACTCTGCCAAGGTGGTCTACCAGGGATCAGGGGCCATCGACCACCTGGTCAAGCTCCTGACTTCGACAGACCAGAAAAAACTCGTCTTCCAGGACACCCTCAAGATCGAAATCGACGATGAGCCCATGAAGCTCGTCTCGCTCGGGATTGGAAAAAAATCCGACAAGGGGCGCGCTCTGGTCTATGAGTTCAAGAACTCCCGCGCCCGGTTCCTCTCCGAGGAGCTCAACGAATACTCCACCCAGGGACGCCTGAGCAGCCAGTACGTCTGGAAGGGAAACCGGATCTACAAGTTTGATCCCTCGCTCAACCAGCTCTCTAAATACGCCAACCGAAGCGGTGTGGGCGAGAACGAAGACCCCAAGGCCGGAGGCAAGGTCTCGGCCTTTGGCTTCCTGGACGACACCTCCCAGAATCCGCTGCATCCGCTCGTGGCCTATCGCTTGAGCCTGGAACTCGGCGTGCAGGCCTTCCGCGTGGACCTGGACTGGAAGGAATTCCACGAGTGGAAAAAGAACTTCGAGCGCAGCAAGGTGCCGGCGCTCCCCAAAGTAAAGTACGGCTTCGATCTTCGCGAATACCAGGAGAACGGACTTTCGTGGATGTGGAGCCTCTACCAGCGCGGTCTTGCCGCACTTCTTGCCGACGACATGGGTCTTGGAAAAACCCATCAAGTACTGGCCTTTCTCTCCAGCATCTACCGCCAGAAGGATCGCCCGCGCCAGGCCACGCTTGTCATCGCACCCACCTCGGTCGTAGCCGCCTGGGCACACAAGCTCCAGCGCTACCCAACAGGACTCAAGTGGTACGTCTTCCACGGAAACAACCGCAAGCTTCCTGCCGAAGGCGAGGCAGACATCATCCTGACGACTTATGGCCTGCTCCAGCGCGAAGCCGCTCTTCGGGACCGTGACTGGCATTGCATCATCCTCGATGAAGCGCAGGCCATTAAGAACGCGACCACGATCAGCTCGCGTGCCTCGCGCGCGCTCAAGAGCGTCTACCGGATCGCCATGACCGGCACACCGGTCGAGAACCAGTCGATGGATCTCTGGTCGATCATGGAGTTCCTGCTTCCCGGATACATGGGATCACTCCCCCGCTTCAAGCGGCTCTATGGGAGCGAACGCGAGGGACCCAACGACGACCAGGCGCAGGCCCTCCGGCGTTTGATTTCGCCCTTCCTGCTTCGCCGTACCAAATCGCAGGTGCTCAAGGAGCTGCCCGAAAAAACCGAGGAAGTGGTTTCCTGCGAGATGACCCCGACCCAAAAGAAGGCCTACCGCGCCTTCCTCACCGGGGCGGAAGCCGAGAAGATTCGCGACAACCTCCAATCCGGCCAGAAGGTCGACTATGCAAACATCCTGGCACTCCTCACCCGCCTCAAGCAGGTGTGCGACCACCCGCGGCTCATCGAGCTCACGGCCGGCAAGGTCAAAAAGATTTCCAAGATCGATCCGCTGGAAAGCGGCAAGTGGGAGACCTTCGAAGAGATCGTCACCGAGGCCCTGGGTTCCAACCTCAAGGTGGTCGTCTTCACCCAGTACCTTGGGATGATGGACCTGATCGGCGAGTTCCTGAAGCAGCGAAAGATCGGCTACACGGAGCTGCGCGGGGATACGCCGGATCGCGGAAAAAGGATCGAGCGGTTTGCCGCCGACCCTGACTGCCATGTGTTCGTCTGCTCGCTTCTCGCTGGTGGCCTCGGGATCGACCTCACGGCTGGGAGCGTTTGCGTTCACTTTGATCGCTGGTGGAATCCCGCAAAGGAAAACCAGGCCACCGACCGCCTGCACCGTCTTGGCCAGACCCGCGGCGTGCAGGTTTTCAAGCTCCAGATCCCTGGCACGATCGAAGACCGCATCGCTTCGATCATCCAGAACAAGAAGAAGCTCTCAGGCGCCCTCATTGAGGAGAGCCCCCTTGGACTCAAGGCCTTTTCACGTGACGAGCTCCTGCAGCTCCTCAATCCCGCGTCGATCTAACGGGGCTTGCGCGGACCTTAATCGATCGTCGAGATCACGAGTGCATAGGGCAGCTTGCCCGTGACACCGCGGCCCTGGGGCACGTTCTTGCCGATCACGCGGACGCGGTAGTCCCCACCACGGGCGAGCCCCGGCTTGATCTCGATCATCTCGGCGTTGTTCACGCCATCCTTGAGCGAGGTCACCGCACCAGAGGGATCCACCACTTCGAGCTCCAGGTCATTGACCAGGGTCTTTCCGGCAGAAGGCGAAGCGGGAGCGTCCGTGTAGACGAGCGTTGCACGGATGCCCTTTCCATTGCCGAGGTTGAAGGAGACCTCCTTGTTGCCCCCGGTCGAAACGCCGTCCTTTTCGTCAATGAAGGCCGTGTGATCAGCCAGTGTCGTGAGCGCATCGAGATCCACGCGGCCGTAACCTTCGTGGATGTTCGGACGCGGCTTGGGAAGTTCCTGGCCCACGCCCGTTCCGTACTGTCCAGGATAGAGATCCAGGGCGCTGTGCATGAGGGTGGCCTTGATCAGGGCCGCAGAGGGAGCCGCCACTCCAGCACGCTCCATCAGGTATTGCCGCGTGACCACTGCTGCCCCGGCAGTCAGTGGCGTCGCCATCGAGGTACCCCCCGCATAAACGTACTCTTCGTCAAATACTCCCCAGAGCGTGGAGGCCTTGGGATGATGCGAGCGCGTGCTGACGATGTTGGTTCCGGGAGCCACGATCTCGGGCTTCAGGCGGCCATCAGTCGTCGGACCACGCGAGCTGAATGCAGCCACACCATTCGGATTGTTGGAAAGCGTGTCGCTCTTGATGGGTTCAGCACCCCACTTTTTGTCTCCGTCACGCAGCTGCCCGACCGGCTTCTGGATCCCACCCACTGCAAGGAGGTTTTCCGAAGCGCCGACCGTCAGCACGTTCTTGGACGTTCCGGGAGATCCGATCGAATTTTCGTCGATACGGCCATCGGCATTCTTGTCCTCACCGCTGTTGCCGGCGGCAAAAAGCACGAGGAGGTCAGGGTGTTCCCAGATGTACTTGTCGACGCTCGAGGCAAACGCGTCATATTCGCCGAAGGCCCGAGGACTTCCCCAGGAGTTGGTGTGTACGCGTGCACCGTCCTGGTAGGAGGGGCCAAAGAGCTTGTTGAAGTCACTCGGAAACGCCAGGTTGTCCATGATCGGGCTCCAGATGCTTCCAGGAAGCATCGTCGCCTCAAAGGCTCCCCCGCGGATGTTCCCCGAAGAAGCTGCGCCCGTGCCGACCACTGAGCCGCACACGTGGGTTCCGTGGCCCTGCGGATCGGCCCATTCCTTCGCACCGATTCCAAGCGCATACCCCTTGGTCACGACCGTGCGAAGATCCACATGGAGCGTCGCCACATTGCCGGTGTCCACCCCCGTGTCCGCCAACGCAACAATCTGTCCCTTGCCCGTCAGTCCACGAGCCCAGGCGGCGTCAAAACCCATGATCTTGGTACCCGACTCATGGCCCGTCAGTTCAGGCGGGGTGCTCGGCACAGGGGAATCGACGTTTTCAACGGCGTAATCCATGTTGGTCCAGATCGGAAGCTCCTGAACCCACTCGACCGCATCGATTCCAGCAATGGACTCGATCTGTGAGGGTGTTGCAGAAACTGCGATCTCGCCCGAATCCGCGCGAAGGACCTTCACGCCGTCAATGGAGCGCAGGGCGCCCATCACGCGGTCCATCCACTCGGGACGGAACACCGAGACGAGGACCCAGTTGGCGCCGCGGGTTGCCGAAAGCAGGCCCGGAGCAATTTTCCATTCTGCAGCCATCGGGGCCACGACACGCGCGCCGATCTCACTTGCCGAAACTGCGGCACCCGCACGCGAGAGGACCAAGGCATCCTGGGGGAGGTAACGAAGGATCTCAAAGCCCCGCTGCTCGAGCGAGCGGCGAAGCGAGGCGTCCACTGGCGCCGACCACTGGGCAACGAAAACGCGGGCTTCAACGCTCGCTGCCTGCTGGAGAAGGGACGGGGCGGAAAGGGAAACCTCTCCTGCACGAAGGACCAGCCTTTGACCGGCACTCGCCGCCTGAGCAGTGATCAGAGCCATCGACAAAGCACCCAACACAGACACAACACGAAGCTTCATGGCTTCCCCCCTAGGTTGAAGGCCCGAGTACAGCACGGGGGTTAAAGGTGCGTAAAGCCCCCCGCCGTAAGTTTTTTGACGGGTACGGGAGTTGCTCCATCAATGACGCATGAGTCCACCCAATGTGACGCGCCAGGCCGCAGCCCTCAAATCTCCCACAAAATGCGACACGGTGGTCGTGGGCGGGGGGATCGTGGGCCTGCTCACGGCCCTCTGGCTTTCGCGTGCAGGCAAGCAGGTGGTGCTGCTCGAGCGCCATGAGATCGGCCAGGGTGAGACCGCCCGCTCCACCGGGCACGTCACCGAGATCCTGGATTCGCGCTTCCACTCGCTGATTGAGCAGCATGGCGATGAGGCCATCCGGCACCTTTCCGAGGCCCACCGCATGGCGATTCACCGACTTTCATCCCTTCTCGAGGAGCTTGGCGGGCACTCCGGCTGGGAGCGGGTGCCAGGATACCTCTACTGCGAGCACGACCACCAGACCACGGAACTCCGGCAGGAGCTCGAGGCCCTGGCATCCCTGCACATTCCCTCGTCGCTGCAAAAGCACACTCCTCTTCCCTTTCCCGTGATCGAGGCCATTCGCATCGAAGGGCAGGCCATGCTGGATCCGTCGTCCTGCCTCTCAAGCCTCAAGCGCGGCGCAACAGACTCGGGCGTTCGGATCTTCGAGAACTCACCCGCCCTCTCCATCAGCCTATCGGGCAGCCTGCGAAACCAGCACATCCGCATCCGCACCCCCGAGGGCCATGTGAGTGCCGAACATTGCGTGATCGCCACACACTCACCGATCCTGGGCGGATTGCGCGGACTTGGCCTCAGCCATCTCGAAATCTCACCTCGGAGGACCTATGTCCTCGCGGCGAGGCTCAAGAGCCCGCCAGTGCTCGAGGGCATCTACTGGGATCTCGAGCACCCCTATCATTACTGCCGCACAAGGGGCGCAGACCTCTGGGTGGGTGGACTGGACCATGCCGTGGGTCGGGGCAACGGTTCCGCAGGGGATCCACACCGCAGGCTCGAGGAACACCTGCGGGCCCGCTTCGAGGTCGAGCGCATCGAGCAGAAGTGGTCCGGCCAAATCCTGGAGACCCACGACGGACTGCCGATCGTGGGCAGGACGCTCCACTCTGATCGTATCCTGGTTGCAACCGGCCTCGGCGGAAACGGAATCTCGATGGGTGCGCTTGCGGCAACCCAGCTCTGTGATCTCGCACTTGGGAGAAAATCCGAGCTCGCCTCGCTGCTCTCTCCGCTCCGAATTCCACGCCCCAGGAGCTGGCCCTCGCTGGTTCGTCAAAACATGGGGTGGGCGGCGAGTCGGGCAAAAGCGCGGGCTTTCCACCGAAAGCTTCCCCCACCTGAATCACTGGCGCCGGGCGAAGCGTGCATCGGTCACCACCGGGGAAAGCTCGTGGCCATGTGCCGCGACGATGAAGGTGAGATTTGCGCGATTTCAGGCCGCTGCTCACACATGGGTGCGGAACTCATCTACAACGAGAATGAAAAAAGCTGGGACTGCCCATGCCACGGATCGCGCTTTGACCGGCATGGGCGTGTTCTCTCGGGTCCCGCCACCGAGGACCTCAAGCCGGCCACAAGCCTGCTCAGGGCCGGAGCGAAATCAGCGACAAAGAAAAAGGCCGGCGGCAAGGCTGCCTAGCCGGATCTGCTCAGGCGATCCCGACCACCTGTGCAATCCAGGCCATCGCGTTATCGCCCGTCTCCCTGCGCTCATACTCTCCCGTGCCGTGGCCGTCGTCGTCCTCGGTTTCCCAATACACGGCCGAATCACTAAAACCCGCCTCACGGAGCACCTCACGGACCTCGGGGATGGACCAAAGCCTCCAATCATACACAAAGGCATTCTCCATCCTTCGCCCCTCCACCTGGAAGTGGATCGCGTACTTCACGTCGTGGCTGATCGGATCAAACGAAACCTGGTCCCATGTGTAGGTGAACTTCCGGGGCTTTCCTGCCACGCGAACCTTGACGTGCTTCCATTCCTTCATCGTGGCGATCATGCCCGGACCGCCTGCCATCTCGAGGATGAAGATGCCCCCGCTGGAAAGCGACTTTCTCACCTGTGTGAAATACTTCCTGAGCTCTTCACGTCGCTTGAAAATAAAAAACGAGAAGTTCCCGGCCAGCACGATGTCCGAAAGGGGTCGCGTGGCGGTCATGACATTTTCGCGGATCACCCTCACCCGCTTGCGCTCCGATGGAGCCAGCTTCGCGTGGTGGTGTTTTTTTCCGTAGGCCAGGACCTCCGGGTCGAGGTCGAGCCCAAGTGCCGTGTGCTCCGGCTGGATCCTCACCCACTCACAGGAAAGAAGCGAAGTTCCACAAAAATCCTCCCGCAGTCTCTTGAGCTTGCGACCAGGCGATAGCTCGCTTGCGATCCTGGCCACGAGCTCAATGTGTGCCTCGGGGCTCTGGACGGACTGTTCATAAAGGAAGTATTTACTGGGGCGCCACACGGGCTGGAGTACTAACAGATCAGCGGCCGCGCAGCCAGCCCAGCACGACCATGACGAGCGAAAAGATCGCACTGATGATCAGTGACGAGGTGAGCGGGAAATAGAAGCTGAAGTTGCGCCGCTCCACGGAGATATCTCCCGGCAGCTTGCCCAGCACGAGCGCTTTTCCCCCAAGTCCCCAGATCAGCCCAACGATCACGAGCCCGATTCCGACTCCTATGAGGAATTTTGCTCCCTGGCTCATGCGAGGTACTCCACCTTGAGCACTTCAAGCTCTTCATCACCGCGCGGCGTGTGAAGTGTCACGACATCGCCGGCCCGCGAATTCAGGAGCGCCTTGGCAATCGGCGAAATCCAGCTCACCTGGCCCTGCGCAGGCTGCGCCTCGTCGATTCCCACGATCCGGTACCTGCGACTCCTGCCCTCTTCATCACTGACGGTCACGGTCGCACCAAAAAGCACCTTGTCCGACTTCTGGGTGGCCGGATCGACCACTTCTGCTCCATCCAGTCTGCGCTGCAGGAAGCGAATGCGCCGGTCGATCTCGCGCAGGCGCTTTTTTCCGTAAATGTAGTCCCCGTTTTCAGAGCGATCCCCATTGGACGCCGCCCACGAAACCGTGCGCACCACCTCGGGGCGCTGGGCATAGATCAGCTCCTTGAGCTCGCCCCTCAGGCGCTCGGCACAGGCGGGCGTCATGTAATTTTTGAAACCCTGCGGGAGCATCTCGCCCTCGTCGGCTTCATCCTGGAGCCCCAGCTCCTCGTTTCCCTGATCTTCCTTGGTAAAGGCCTTGCTCATAAGTCTTTGAATCAAAAGGGCTTTGGCGGACCCCGTGGCGCACCGCGCAAAACTCATTGTCTCCGACCCTCATTATAAGGTAAAGCCTCTCCAATTTAACTCACGAATTTCATTCAGGAGTCTGCCATCCATGCGCCTACGTGAATGGGTCATCCTCTCAGGAACCGGAAGCCAACCCCTGGCGCAGAAGATCTGCGACAAGCTTGGAAAGCCCCTCGGCAGGACCGAGATCAGGCGCTTCAGTGACGGCGAAATCTTTGTCGAGATCGGCGAGAACGTCCGTGGGCGCGACGTCTATGTGGTGCAAAGCACCGCACGGCCCGTGAACGACTCGCTCATGGAACTCCTGATCATGATTGATGCCCTGAAGCGAGCGAGCGCCAAGGACATCACCGCCGTGATCCCCTACTACGGATACGCCCGGCAGGACCGAAAGGTCGCGCCTCGAACGCCGATCAGCGCCAAGCTCACGGCGGACCTGCTCACTGCAGCGGGAGCCACCCGCGTGGTTTCGATGGAGCTTCACGCGGGACAGATCCAGGGCTTCTTTGACATTCCTTTCGACAACCTTTTTGCATCGCCCGTAATGCTCGAGCACCTGCGCGGCGAGCTCAAGAACGTGGCCGACCGACTCGTGATGGTCAGCCCAGATGCCGGTGGTGTTGAACGTGCGCGCTACTACGCCAAGCACCTCGATGCCACGGTTGCCGTCATCGACAAACGCCGAACGGGGCCCAATGTGGCCAAGGCCATGAACATCATTGGTGATGTAAAGGGCCGCGTAGCCGTGATCCTCGATGACATGATCGACACGGCAGGGACCCTGACCGAAGCGGCTGCCGCCGTCATCGAGCACGGCGCAACCGACGTCTACGCGGTGGCCACCCATGGCGTGCTCTCCGGTCCGGCGGTGGATCGCATCAACGCAAGCCGAATTCGAAAAGTCATCGTCACGGACACGATTCCCCTGACCGAGCAGGGGAGGGCCTCCCAAAAAATCGAGCAGCTGTCGATTGCCGATCTTTTGGCCGAAGCCATCCACCGCATCCACAACTATGACAGCGTGAGCAGCCTGTTCATCTGATGGGCGCTGGAAGATGAAACTCGTGGTCGGCCTCGGGAACCCGGGCCCCAAGTATGAGCTCACCCGTCACAACGTGGGCTTCCTTGCCCTGGACCGCATGGTCGAGAGGCTCAAGGCCCAGGGGCCGAACCAAAAGTTCGAGGCCGAGGTCTTCACGGCCAAAGTGGACGGCGAGGCCGTGGTGCTGGCCAAGCCCCAGACCTTCATGAACCTCTCGGGCCGCTCGGTTGCGGCAATTGCCGGCTTTTACAAGGTCGCCCCCGGCGACATCGTCGTGCTGCATGACGAGCTGGACCTGCCCCCCATGGCGCTCCGCCTCAAGACCGGCGGGGGTCCGGGCGGCCACAATGGCCTCAAGTCCATCGATCAGTGCCTGGGCGCCGGCAAACAGGGCTACCATCGCATCCGGATCGGAATCGGCCAGGCACTCCTTCCCACGGGCCGCAAGGTACCGGCCGAGCAGTGGGTGCTCGATCCATTCACGGACGAGGAGCTCAAGCAGCTCGATCCGCTGCTCAATGACATTTGCGAGGCCACCACATTGGTCTTGCGGGGCGAGATGACTCGCGCCATGAATCGCTACAACATCACTCCCAAACCAAAAGGATGAACCATGGGCTTTAGCTGCGGCATCGTTGGGCTTCCCAACGTCGGAAAATCCACGATCTTCAACGCGCTCACCTCGGCCAAGGCCGAAGCAGCCAACTATCCTTTCTGCACGATCGACCCCAATACGGGCATCGTCAAAGTGCCCGACCTCAGGCTCCAGCAGATTGCCCAGTATATTCCGCCCAACAAACTCGTTCCCGCGAACATGACCTTTGTCGACATCGCAGGCCTCGTCAAAGGGGCCTCCAAGGGCGAGGGGCTTGGAAACCAGTTCCTCGGCCACATCCGCGAGACCAATGCCGTGGCGCATGTCGTCCGCTGCTTTTCAGATCCAAACGTCGTCCATGTGGATGGATCGGTGGATCCGCTTCGTGACATTGCCGTCATCGACACGGAGCTGATGCTTGCGGATCTCGAGACCGTCTCCAAGCGCTTCAATGTGCTCGAAAAGGCTGCGCGCGCAGGAAGCGATAAAAAGGCCATGGCCCAGGTCCAGATCCTGGCTCCGATCAAGAAGGCGCTCGAGGCGGGAAACCCCGTGCGCTCACTCGGCCTTTCGGCCGAGGAGCTTGCGCTCGTTCATGACTTCCATTTCATCACGGCCAAAAAGGTCATGTACGTCACCAACGTCGACGACAAGGATATCGGAAAGGCCGAGCCCAACGACTACGTCAAGCGCGTGATGGAACATGCCGCAAAGGAAGGCTCGGCCGTCGTGCAGATCTGCGGCAAGATCGAGAGCGAAATTGCCGAACTCGATGAGGCCGAAAAGGTCGGCTTCCTCAAGGACATGGGAATGGATGAGCCAGGCCTCAACCGCGTGATCCGCCACGGCTACTCACTGTTGGGGCTGCAGACCTACTTCACGGCCGGAGAAGTCGAAGTGCGTGCCTGGACGATCCAGAAGGGATGGAAGGCCCCCCAGGCCGCCGGCGTCATCCACACCGATTTTGAAAAGGGCTTCATCAAGGCCGACGTCTATCACTTCGACGATCTGATGAAGTACAAGTCCGAAGCAGCCGTGCGCGACGCGGGCTGCCTCAAGCTCGAGGGCAAGGAATACATCGTGCGCGATGGTGACATCATGCACTTCCGCTTTGCGGTGTGAGTGCCTTCCAGAAGTACTCAAGCTCATTCCGGGGCGCCGCGGCCGGATCCGGCGAGACGCCGGGTGATGGGCTTGGCACGAGCACCGGAGTGAGTCCGGTGGGCCTGCTGGCTTCGGGCCTCAGGCGCTTGGAATACCAGAAGTAATTCCGGATGATGGATCCCACATAGTCGCGCGTTTCCTTGTAGGGAATCGACTCGATGAACTCCACCAATCCCAGCCGGGGCCCGAGCTCCTTGAACTCCCTCAGCCAGCGATCCACCGCCACGGGACCAGCGTTGTAGCCGGCCGTGGCGAGCGCCAGATTACCCCTGAAGCGCTTGAGCAGGTAGGCCATGTAGCCCGTTCCAATCCGGATGTTGCGCTCATGGGCCGAGAGCTCGAGACGATAAACGGTCGAATCCACTTCGACTGCCGTGGCCGGCATGATCTGCATGAGCCCCACCGCTCCAGTGCTCGAGAGCGCGCCCGAATCAAATCCGCTTTCCTGCTTGATGAGGCCCAGGACCCAGAGCGGATCTATCCCTCGCTCGCGCGAAGCCGAGTCGATCAGCGTCCATTGCTCGATGGGAAAAACAAGGTCCGAGGCCCAACGCGTGGCTGCCGCCTTGTCGCCGCGCTGGATGAGTTCAGTCACGACCAGGAACGCGCCCAGATGAGAGCCCGCCTCCTGGTGAAGCCTTGCCAGGTACACCAGGAAGGGGGATTCAAGGCTCTCGCGAACCCGGATCTCGCGAAGCTCCATCTGCGCAAGCTCAAAGAGCCCGGCTGAGATCAATTGCTCTGCTTTTTCGAGCGCCCCAAGTTCGCCCGGATGCAGGTGGTTATCTCGCTTTTGCTCTTGCGGGGCCTCGCTCGAGAGCACGCTCTCGGGGTCCCGGTTGAGCTGCCGTGCCGCGAGCAGCCCGTAAAAGCTCAGCGGCGATTCCTTCATGACCTGATCGAGCAGGGAGAGACCCCTGGAGTCAGGCCCCCCTTCGAGGAGCGAGAGCGCCAGCCAGTACCTCACCTTCTGTCGAAGTCCTGAACGCGGGAACTTTTCCAGAAAGCCTTCGAGATCCGATCGGATGGAACGAAGTTTGTGCTCGCGGATCTTGGGCAGGATCTCCTCCCAGGACAGCTGGTCGAGGTCGGGCTGCTTGTAGTTTTGCTGGATCCTTCCCGCAGGCGGTGCCAGTGGAATTCGGTCCACCCAATCGAGCGCCTTCGACCAGCGCAGCTCCAGCTCCTTGCGCTCGGGCGACTCCTTCGGAAAAACACCCAGTATCTTGCGCACCCACAGGGCGCATGAGTCCACCGAATCACGCTTTTCCCAATCTCCGCATACCTTGAGGTAGGCATCGAGATCCGGCCAGCCCACCAGCGGTAGCGCCATCCGATCAAAGGCCCGCTCAAAAAGAATCCGCGCTTCCTTGTCCCGCTTTTGATGGGCCGAAAGCCTTGCCTGAAGCAGCTCCACTCGTCCGAGCTCATCCGGGAGGCGCTTGAGCCATGGGCCTCCGGAGGAATGGAGAGGGATCTTTCCCCAATGGGAGACGGCCGCCTGGGCCAGTGATCCGGCTCGCGTCCACTTTTTCTGTGCGAAGGCGGACTCAGCCTCGCGAAAGGACTTCGCGGCGAGCAGGGCCTGGGCGTGATCAAAAAAGGGATCCTGCGCTCCGATCATCTCAAGCCCCTTTCCCTTGACCAGCAACTGAAGGGAGGTGGCTTTAGGTGACGGCTTGCGTGCTGCCACGGCCTCGATGCAAGGCGAGGCAGCAAGCACAAAACCCACGATCCACCCCAGGGCTCCAAATCGCTTGGGCTGGTCCTTCAAGCGCCTGAGCGCCTTCTCGCAGACGCCCAGCGACTTCCAGCTGCATGGGGCGCAGGCCTGGTCAAACTTCTCGAGGCTCACCCGATCAGCGATGCGCTTTTTGGCCTCCGCCCAGCTCAGGACTTCTCCATCCGCGAGGCCAAGCATTTCTTGATGGGCATCGTCCAATGCCCGGATCTTTTGGCTTGAGACGCAGCCCTTGCCGGTGCGGTTGGGGCAGGGTTCACAAATGGCATCCGCCTCGAGGGTGACTTGGATTGGAGTGTCCTCCCCGGCCGGCCCGGAGAGCTTGGCGGCAATGGCGGCGTAGTTATCGACAAATCCAGGCGAGTAGCCCTTTCCCTCAAAGCCGAGGGTGCACATGAAGTGATGGGGCCTGAACTTCAACATCATGATGGACGCTGGGTCAGGCCTTGGGGCCGGAAGATCGAGTCACGGATTCGACCATCGCATTGTAGCTTTCAGCCAGTTCCTGGAAATGATCGGTCTTGCGAAAGTGCAGGTCCGGCTTGAGCGCTCCAGTCCTGGCCCCTTCCTTGAAAAACTCATTGAGCTTGTAAAGAGGGCCTGCGATCCGGTGCGACAGGAAGATGCTCAGACCGAAGACCGTGACGAGAAAGAGCGCCTCCAGCAGGTAGACTCCGATCAGGAGCTCCCGGCGGGTTCCCAGGATCTGTTCCATCTCAGGGCCGCCCGGCATGGCCACCAGCTGCTCGGCCAGCAACGAGAACACTTGATTGAGCAGGAGCGGAAAAACCGAGCTGACGGCCAGGACCCACGTGCAGATATAGAACGCGAAACGAAACTGGAACCTGGGATTGATGATGAATCGCCTGCGCTTGAAGCTCATGGGATCTCCGGGCTTCCAGTATACCCCAGACTTGCGCTGCGAAAAGGTGACAAAACTCTGACTCTGGACAAAGCCCCCGGATTCGACTACTTCCTTCTCTACCGAATGTTGGCCAGTAGCTCAGTCGGTAGAGCAATCGGCTGTTAACCGATCGGTCGTTGGTTCGAGTCCAACCTGGCCAGCCATTTTTCCCTAATTTTCAGCGAAAAAAGACTTCAAATCCGGATGCCCAAGACCTTGGGCGATCGCCAGCACGGTAAGCAGGCGGGGATTGCTTCGTCCTGCAACGATCTCACGGAGGGTCGACCGGGCGACTCCGATCTTGAGGGCGAGTGCATCCACGGACATGCCCTGGGCAGCCAGCTCAGAGCGGATCTTGGCACTGACCTGCCGGAGAGAGGCCTGCGACGGGTCGCGTGTGGATTTAGCCTTCGAATAACTCATGAAACCTCATGATCGAGAGTCCAAGCTCCATGCCGAGAGTCGGCAAAATCGGCCTTGGCTGGTCGACTGAATAAGGTTCAGGTTAGAACAAAAGAATGAGTGAAACCGACGGTTTGCCGGAATTTCTGACTACCGGCTGGGGATCCAGCCCTCGGACAGGGCAAGGTATCCCATCAGGAGCAGGAACCCAAAAAGCCCGAGCGTGATCCAAACATACAGGAAGTACGGATGCTTCCAGATCGGACCCGTCCACTCAGGCTCGTGCTCCCGCGGCTTTTGACTCATGTCCATGAGGTGCCAAACCGCGAGTGGAAACGCAAGAAACCCTGAGCTATCTTGCGGCCCGATGTCCCCCAACCGCCTTGCCACCGAGACCGTTCCCGAGCACCTGGCTCCCTTTATTGTGGAGCAGGATGCGAGCCTTTACACGGCGATCGACCATGCAAGCTGGCGGTTCATCCTTCGCATCTCCAGGCGTTTTTTTTCCGAGCACGCCCACCAAAAGTACCTCGATGGGCTGGTCGAAACAGGGATCTCCACCGAGCGGATTCCGCTCGTGAGCGAAATGGACCTCAAGCTCAAGCAGTTCGGCTGGCGGGCGGTGGCGGTTTCGGGCTTCATTCCTCCGGCGGCTTTCATGGAATTCCAGTCCCTGGGAATCCTGCCCATTGCCTGTGACATGCGGAAAATCGAGAACCTGGCCTATACGCCGGCTCCCGATATCGTGCACGAGGCCGCCGGACACGCGCCAATCATTGCGGATCCCGAGTACGCTTCCTATCTCCGCAACTACGGAGAAGTATCGCGAAAGGCCATCCTCTCGCACCACGACATCGCCGTTTACCGGGCGATCCGAAACCTCTCCGAGGTGAAGGAAAACCCGGATGCCACACCGGAAGCGATCCGCACGGCCCAGCGGCAACTCGATGAGGCAACCCAGGCCGTCGACTTCGACAGTGAGGCGGCACTCCTGGCGAGGATGAACTGGTGGACGGTGGAGTACGGTCTCGTGGGGTCGATCGAAAACCCAAAAATCTATGGCGCGGGCCTTCTTTCGTCCGTGGGTGAAAGCTACAGCTGCCTTGGATCGCACGTGAAAAAGATCCCCCTCACGCTCGCTTGCGTGAAGCAGCCCTACGACATCACGCGTCCCCAACCCCAGCTCTTCGTCACGCCGAACTTTGCGCACCTGACGCGGGTCCTTGAAGAATTCGCGGCCACCATGGCTTTCAAACAGGGGGGGGCGCCTGCACTGGCCAAGGCACTCCAGGCCAGGACGGTGACCACCGCCGAGCTCGATTCCGGAATCCAGATCGGGGGCACGGTCACCGAGACCCTCCTCGATGCCTCGCAGATGCCCGCCTACCTTCGGTACTCAGGCCCCGTACAGCTTGGCTTTGGTGGAATGGAGCTCGAGGGCCACGGTGCGAGATACCATCGCGAGGGCTTCGGTACGCCCGTTGGAAAGATCCGCTGGCGCGACTCAGGCGGTGGTGAGATCGAGCGCTCGCCCCAGGACCTCGATGAGTCTGAAGTTTCGAAGATCACTTCCCTGGAGTTCACCTCGGGCGTGGTGCTGAGCGGACGGGTCAAGGACCAGCTTCGCAGGAACGGCAAGCTCGTGGTCTTGAGCTGGGAAGGGTGCACGGTTCGTCTCGGAGAGAGAGTCCTGTTTGATCCCAGCTGGGGAACCTTCGACATGGCGTGCGGTGCCCGTGTGGACTCCGTCTTTGGGGGCGCTCCGGACCGTGGCCGCTACCTCCGCGACACTGACGAGTTTCCAAGAAGAGTTGGATTCCAAAAGACGAACCTCACTGACGACAACCTCGGCCTGAACCGCCATTACGAAGAGGTCAGGAAGCTCCGCGAGGCCCCCGCCACGAACATGAAGGCCGAGGACCTCGGCTCAAAACTTTCCGGGATCCTCGATCGACTGGACGCCGAGCACCCCGATGACTGGCTCCTGCGCTGGGAGATCCTCGAGCTCGACCACTCACGCAAGCTCAAGGCCTCATGGCGGCCCAGGATCCTTTCACGCCTCGCCTCGATCGCCGCCAGGTCCACCGAAAAAGAGCAGCTCATCCGCCGCGGAATGGAACTCCTCGCTTGAGCACGCCCATTTCAGTGATCGCCCAGGTCTCCCGCGTGGTGACCAAAGTCGTGGACCGCGTGAGTGGAGATCGCTCGGATGTTCCACTCATGGTTTCGGCCGCAGTCGTCGAGGCGCTCGCGCTCCATGGCATCCCGGCCCGCGTGATGTACGGTCCCGCGGCGTGGGTTGAAGTCATGGAAGACCACTCGGTGATCTGGGCAGGGTGCTGGGGACAAAGCTTCCACTTCTGGGCGGCCACCGAATTTGGAGAAGTCATCGACCTCAATGTTTCGGTCGCCCACAGAAAGCGAAGCCACGATCGCCCCGAGGTCCGGGCACAGCTCTCCCCTCCCATGCTCTGGAGTGCGGAGGTTCCCTCTTTTTACAGGTATGTTCCCGAGGGAGTGGCCGAG
Source organism: uncultured Bacteriovorax sp. (assembly GCA_964508305.1). GTDB lineage: Bacteria > Bdellovibrionota > UBA1018 > UBA1018 > UBA1018 > CAIOHW01. Next base: position 115,735 of record CAZDSX010000001.1, on the reverse strand, counting down.
CTTGAGCTCCACGACCCGCGCGACCAGGAGCAGTTTGCCAAGGTCCTCGACGAAGTGCGGCTCAAATGCCGCCCTGAACTTCTCCCTCCGGGCGAGCCGGGGGCGGACCAGTTTCCAAACGAGCCCATGCTCTGTCCGGGTCGCCGGATCCTCGACGACAGCCAGGGAAGCTTCAGGCAATTTGACCGCGCCATTTCGGTTCGCGGAATTCCCCATCTACCCTCCGAGATGTTACGCTCGGAGGCATGAACTCAATCCTCCACGTTTTTGCCAGCCGCCGCATGGCGCTCATACTGTTCCTGGGTTTTTGCTCGGGCCTGCCCCTTTCACTTACCGGAAGCACGCTCCAAGCCTGGATGACCGAAGCCAAGGTGGATCTCGCAACGATCGGGCGCTTTGCGCTTGTGGGGCTTCCGTACACGATGAAGTTCCTCTGGTCGCCGTTCCTTGACAACCTGAGGCCCCTGTTTTGGGGTCGCCGCCGCGGATGGGCGATCACGACGCAGCTAGCGCTCGTGCTGCTCATTGCCTTCATGGGAGGCCTGGATCCCCAGACCCAGCTCGAGGAGCTGAGCCTGGTGGCCATTGCGATTGCCTTTTTCAGCGCAAGCCAGGACATCGTGCTCGATGCCTTTCGCACCGAGTTGCTCAAACCCGAAGAAATGGGTGCTGGCGCTGGCGTTTATGTCATGGGCTATCGCCTGGCGATGCTGGTATCGGGGGCGCTGGCACTGATCCTCGCAGACGGACATCTTCCCTGGCAGCAGGTCTACTGGCTGATGGCTGGGCTCATGTGCCTGGGATCCATTGCAGTGCTTGTCGCCCCAGAGCCCGAAGCTCGCACCGATTTTTCTCGTGGGTCGATCAGCTGGTCCGAAAAGGTTTTCCAGCCTTTTCTGGACTTCTTTCGTCGCACAGGTGCGATGGAGATCCTGCTCTTCATCATGGTCTATAAGCTCTCGACCATGATGGCGACCGCCCTGACGACGACTTTCTTGATGTCGCTTGGTTTCACCAAGACGGAGATCGGTGCAGTCACCAAGGTTGCGGGACTCATCGCCACGATTGTCGGAACACTTTCCGGTGGCGCCCTCATGGTGAGGCTCGGCACCAAGCGGTCACTCTGGGTCTTTGGCCTGCTCCAGTCATTGGCTGGCCTCACCTTCCTGCTCTTGTCCTATACGGGAAAGAACACGGCTGCGATGACTGCGGTCATTGTGGTCGAGAACTTCATGATCGGCCTCGGAGTGGCGGCGATTTCGGGTTTCATGATGGCGATCTGCAACCGTCAGTTCACGGCAACCCAGTTTGCGCTGCTCTCGAGCCTGACGGCCGTCTCACGTGTCGTGCTCGTCTCGCAGGCAGGCGTCCTTGCCGAGAAGTTGGGCTGGCATGCCTACTTCATCTTCTCAGTCCTCCTTGCAGCCCCGGGTCTCCTGCTTCTCACCCGGTACGACCGGTGGCAGTCGCTTGAAGTGGTGCCCATCGGGCCCAGGCAACTCACTCAAGGCGCGCTTTTCATTGGCGGACTTGCAGCAATTGCATCCGATCCAGTCTGGAACTGGCTCGGCCAAAAAGAGCTGGCCCCGCTTTTTGCCCAGTCGGGTGCGGCGATGGTGGGTATCGCAATCCTGGTCGGACTGCTACCGGCCCGCAAGGCTGCACAGTAGCGCAGGCTCGCCCCTAATGTGAAATCGGCGGCTTGTCCGCCGGCGGAACGCCCTGTGCGACCTGGGTCACCTGGACGGCATCAAAATCCAGGATCGCCTCGCCCTGCTTGCTTCCTGCCTGGTTGACCCAGGACACGACAAACCGGTGTGCGCCAAAGTGATAGATCGGGAATCCACCAAAACGGAAGACGGCCTTCATCCGCTTCTGCTCGCTGGGAACATTGAGCTCACCCTGGCCCAGCAGGTTTTGTTTTCCATCCGGCGTCAGGAGATGGATCAGGACTTTTCCCATCACCTGTTCATGGTGGGTGTTCTCAAGCGCAAGCGAGATCACCAGGGATTGAAGATGGATCGGCAACTGGGGGGCGCGGACTTCCTCGACCAGATCAAAGACCGAGAGCTGTCCTGTCTGCTGGTCAACGGAAGCGCCGAGGGAAAGGGATGCAAAATGGAGTTTAAGTGCCATGGTCTGGGCAGGCTATCACGACTTGGCGGAGGCGCCCTGCCGCTTTTTACGAAAAAACTCCGTCAAAATACTGCTGCACCGAGGCTCCGGCTCGTACCGAACCTCGAAGCGATGGTTGGTCCTCGAGTCCTCGTTGAGTCGATAGCCGAGGCTTAGGGCCCCGCCTTTTGGATCCTGCGCACCATAGATGACGAGCGGAATTCGTGACTGCTGGACCGCAGCAAGGCACATCGGGCAGGGCTCGAGCGTCACGACCAGCGTGCACTTCTCAAGCCGCCATGAACCGAGGGCCCGGGCCGCTGCCTGGATCGCGCGGATCTCGGCATGCCCGGTAGGATCATTGGACTCTTCGCGATCATTCCGCCCCCTGCCGACGACTCTCCCCTCATGCAGGATCACCGCACCGACTGGAACTTCGTCGGCGCGCTCGGCTTCGCGTGCAAGCTCCAATGCTTCTGACATGGATTGTGCGGTGTCCATGGCCTGGATCACTCCTGGGGCCCCGGCGGGAGCGGCGCCTTGAGCTTATCAATGGTCTTTCGAACTTCCTCGTCCGTCATGAGGAATCGACCACGTCGGTACAGGACGGCGAGCTTTCGAAGCCTCAAGGTTGCCGCCTTGAGCACTCGACGCATTCCTCGGTCAATGGGTGAAAACTTGATCCCCAGCCCCCGCGGAAAGGTGACCGCACCAAAAGTCTGCCAGGTGACCACTCCCTGCGCCCGGAAGGTTCGATCAAACAGGCTGCACTCCACCTCAACCTGGCTCTGCTCGGGAATTTCAGGCCTCATCTTGATGAAACAGCCCGTCATCGAAAGGTCCATGATCTGTCCTTCGAGCTTTTCACCGCGCTGGCCGGTGACCCTGACGGGGATCCGGATCTGGTAGCGTGGATTGCTCTCCCACCAGGAGATCTGCGGCATGAAGTGAGGCACCCGAAGCTCGCTCGAGATGCTCCGGTCCATGAGCCAGATCACCAGCACGCTGGCAAAAAAGGCGACCACTGAGTGGTTGGTCTGTCCATAATGGACCAGGAGGAAGGCCGAAGCGTAGAGCATGGCAACATGCAGGGCCCGCATTGCATACCAGCCCCAGCGAGCCGCCTCTCGAAGCGCCCAGCCCGTCACCACGCCAAGGACGCTCAGGATATAATAGCTCGGCTGGAGCAGGATCTTGGTGAGGTCACTTCCGGGAATATTGTAAAGGACAGCGACGAGCGCCAGGAACGTCACCGGGAATCCGAGGTAGAACAGGACCAGGAGTTGGTAGATTTTTGAGAGGTGCTGCTTCACCCGAGAAATGCCCCCGAATCCCCATTTTCTTCCGTCGCATCGAGCGCGTCAAACGGATAGACTCTGGACCCATGCGGATTGCGGCATCACGGCTGGTCCTGGACTTCCACGGCAACCTGGATCTCGCCGAGAAGCGGCGTCAGGTTTCTGTCCTTTGTGAAGAGATCCGCAGGCGGCACAACCTGAGCGCCTGCGAGGTCGACGCTTTTGACGATCCCGAGCGCTGTGTGATCGGCATTGCCGCCGTCATTCCCGACACCTGGCGGGAGAAGAGCATCCAGGCATTTATCCAGAAGCTTCTTGCCGAAATCGACTCAACCGCATTTGCTCGCGTGATTTCCGAACATTCGGACATCACCGCCATTTAATGCTGCAGCCCATGGCCGGGTGCTGGATGGCTGCTGGTCGGTGTCCCTCCAAAAGGGCATCAAGTGCGAGAGCCAGCTCCCGACGCGTGATCTTCTGGGGGTCCTTCCAGGAATCATCGATACGTCCGTGGTACCGGAGCAGGAAACGGCCCCCGATATTTTCAAACACGAAGGGATCAGGGGTGCAAACTGCACCAAAGGCGCGCGCCACCTCCTGGGTCTCGTCAATCAGGTAGGGGAACACATAGCCCTGTTCGCGGGCGCGCTCCCTCATGGCCTCAAGTGAGTCGGCAGGATACTTGATAGGATCATTGGGGCTGATCCCCACGAGGCCCACTCCCCGGGGGCCATACTCTTTGGCCAGCTCATTGATCCTCTCTTGGACCGCGATGACATAGGGACAGTGGTTGCACATGAAGATCACCACGAGTGCCCGTCTGCCCGAGAAGTCGGCCAGCGACCAGTTGCGCCCGTCGACTCCCGGGAGGCTGAAGTCGGGTGCAGTGGAACCAAGCTCTTTTTCGGTCGGGGGCTGGGTGTAGGTCAGTGCCATGGTGGATCCAGCTATACCCAAACAGCGTCGTTGCTGCTAGATCCCTCTCCATGGAGATCACCGAGCTTCATTCCAACCCCCTCAAGCAGATCGAAACCTGGTACCAGGAGGCGATTGAATCGGGCGAAAAGCACCCGGACGCCATGACCCTGGCCACGTGTACGCCCAAGGGAGTTCCCTCGGCTCGAATCGTCCTCTACAAGGGCATCTCCAAGGGGGGGATCCAGCTCTTCACCAACTTCGACAGCCGCAAGGGCCGCGAGATGATCAGCAATCCCAGGGCAGCCCTTGCCTTCCACTGGAAGCAGCTCGATCGCCAGATGCGAATCGAGGGTGCGATCCGACCGATGACCCGCCAGGAGTCCGAGCGGTATTTCAAGAGCCGCCCCAGGATGAGCCAGATCGGGGCATGGGCATCACGCCAAAGCGAACCCCTGGCCAGCCGGGATGTCCTGATGGGAAGGGTGAGGCATTACGAGATTTTGTTTCAGGGGCAGGACGTCCCGCTTCCGCCTCACTGGGGAGGCTTCAGGCTCGTTCCTGAAAAAATTGAGTTCTGGTCCGACGGACAGTACCGCCTGCATGATCGCTTCGTTTACAGCAAGTCTCGCAAGACGGGGCGCTGGACCCGGATCCGCCTGTTTCCGTGAGTGGCAGGAACGGTTTCAAATGATCGTTGCGCGTCCCTTGGAGTACCTGCGCTCCACCCACTTGGCGAGCCTGACAAAGGGCAGTCCGATCAGGAAATAAGCGCCCGCGGTGAGCAAGCCGATTCCAAAGTAATCGTAGTAGGTCGAGGCAAGCTGGCCATAGACCTTGGTGAGTTCCACCATCGTGATGACTGAAACCAGGGAGGAATCCTTGAGGAGCGAGATGAAGTCATTGGTCATGGGTGGAAGCACCACGCGTGTGGCCTGCGGGATCACCACATGCCAGAGCGCCTGGAGCCGGGTCATTCCGAGAGAGAAGGCTGCGTCCATCTGGCCCTTTGGCACGGACTGAAGGCCTGCGCGATACACTTCGGCCTCGTAAGCGCTGTAATTCAGTGCAAGTCCGATCACGGCTGCCACGAAGGGGGTGAACTTGATCCCCACATTGGGAAGGCCGTAAAAAATAAAGAAAAGCTGGATCAGCAGCGGCGTGCCGCGAATGAGTTCGATGTACATCGCGGCAAGCGGACCGATAAGAGGTCCGCCATACAGCCTCAGCAGGGCCACCACGAGGCCGATTGCCACGGCAAACACCATCCCCAGGAGCGAGAGCTCAATGGTGGTCACGGCACCTTCAGCCAAAAGGGGAAGATAGGAAAAATACTGCCTGGCCTTTTCTTTAAGCCCCTGCTTTCGGCCCATGGCCTCGAGGTAGGACTCGAGTTCCCGTGCCGGGCGCGAGGGCGTCGGGTCCTTGAATGCCTCTGCCATCATGGAATTCCAAACGCCCCATCGATCGTAGATGTCGCGAAGGATCCCTTCCTTGCGGATCTCCGCAAGCGCCTGGTTGATCTGGGCCAGGAGCACGCGGTCGGTTTTTCGAATGGCGATACCGTAGGAAAGTTCGCCCACCGGCCTTCCAACGGACTTTAGCCGAGGATCCGGGTCGCCGTAATAAACAGCCACCGGATGGTCGAGCAGCACAAAGTCCAGCCTGCCATTCACCAGATCATCATAAATGGTCGTCTGGCTGTCATACCCCCGCACTTCGATTCCGGGCCGCTCATGCAGCATCCGTTCGGCAAGGGAGTACTTGAGCGTACCACCGACCTTGCCGACGGCGTCATTGAGCGACTGAAGCGACTGTGTCTCCTTGCGGACCGTGATCTGTTCATAGGTGAAAAAATAGGGAGTCGAGAATGCCACCTTCTTCGCGCGATCCTCGGTGATTTCAATTCCATTGGCCGCAATATCGTAATCCCCGCGGTCCAGGCCGGGGACCAGTCCATCCCACTGGTTCTGCACAAACTCCGCCTTTCGGCCGAGCTTCTTGGCCAGGGCCTCCATCAGGTCGACTTCAAAGCCGATGATCCGGCTGGGGTCGTGCGGATCCCTGAAAACGTACGGTGCGCCACCTTCACAATCCCCTGCCCAGCGAAGCGGAGCAGGCTCTGCTGCACCCAGGCTGGAGGGCAGCAGGAGGAAAGAAAAAAGCCGGCATAGGAGAGAGCGCTTCACTTGAACTTCCTCAGGAAAGCCTCAGTGCGCGGATCTTCCGGGCTCTTGAACATCTGCTCGGCATCGCCCGTCTCCACGATCACTCCGTCTTCCATGAAGACGACTTGATCTGCCGCCTCACGGGCGAATTTGATCTCATGCGTGACCACGATCTGGGTCATCCCCTCGTCGTCGAGCTGCTGCATGACATCAAAAACCTCGTCCACGAGCCAGGGGTCGAGGGCCGAGGTGGGCTCATCATAAAGCATCACCCGGGGCGACATGGACAGGGCCCGCGCGATGGCCGCCCGCTGCTGCTGGCCGCCCGAGATCTGGGCTGGATAACTCAGGAGCTGTGCCTTGAGACCCACTTTTTCGAGCAGGGGTACAGCTATGGCCTCCGCCTCCGAGCGTGACATGCCCTTGACCACCATGGGTGCCTTGATTGCGTTCTCAAGCACTGTCAGGTGGGGAAACAGATTGTAGCTCTGGAAGACCATTCCAAAATTATTCCGAAGGGCACGGAGCTGCACCTCACCAGGCCGCTGGTCCGGTCCGCGCACGATCTCGACATCGCCCACCCGGATCTTGCCGCGCTCAAAGGTCTCCAGTGCGTTCAAGCAGCGAAGCAATGTGCTCTTTCCACAACCGGAACGACCCAGGATGAATGTGGACTGTGCTTTACGGACCTTGAGATCGACGCCCCGGAGTATCGGGTGATCTCCATAGGACTTATGGAGATTCTGGACTTCAATCAATGCTGCCGGAGCCATCATTTAAAGTATAGAATGAGGCAGCAGCCCACCCAAGGGAATGAATAAAAGATGCGTGTCCCAAATTGCACACCCCCCGAAATCCAGACCGCGCACTTCCACTACGATCTTCCCATCGAGAAGATCGCACTGCACCCCCTGGAGAGCCGGGATCAGAGCCGGCTCCTGGTTGCCACTCGATCGCCAGGGATCATCCAGGATCGGCGTTTCTGGGAGCTCGACCAAATCCTCCCCGAAGGGTCCTTTCTGATCGTGAACGACAGCCGGGTGCTGCCTGCAAGGATCGGCTGCCAGAAGTCCTCCGGTGGTGCAGCCGAAGTCCTTCTGCTCGAGCCGATACGCCCCACACCCAACCCTGCACTTGCCCTGCAGGCTGGACCCCCGGGCGTCTGGCACGCCATGATCGGTGGAAAAAAGATCCGCTCGGGCGACTCGCTTCATTGCCCCGGGCTCGAGATCAGGATCCTCACCAAGGAGGGCAATTTGGCCACGGTGGAGCTGGATTGGGATCGGGACTCGCGCTCGCTTGCCGAAGTGCTCGATGAGCTGGGCAGGCTCCCCCTCCCGCCCTACCTCAAACGCGAATTGATCGCCGAGGACGCATCCCGTTACCAGACCGTGTACGCCTCGACATCCGGGTCCGTCGCGGCTCCGACAGCAGGTCTTCACTTCACCGACGCTCTCCGCGCGCGCCTTCGATCGAAGTCCATACAGGAGGGTCGCGTGACCCTCCATGTTGGGGCAGGGACCTTCAAGCCCGTGGAGGCAGAGCGAGTGGCTGGCCACGAGATGCACGCCGAGCGCTTTGAGGTCAGTGTCGAGTTCCTTGAGCAGCTCGCTCGCTCGCTCAAGCCCTCGCCGGGTCGGCCCCCGGTGGTTGCCGTGGGAACCACGAGCCTTCGAACACTCGAGTCACTCTACTGGCTCGGTGTCCGGATCCTTCGAGACCCCTCCGCCGAAACCGAAGATCTGACGCAATGGGAGGCCTACGCAGAGCCCGCCGGTCGGGACATCCTTGCGGATGAAGCCATCGCAGCCCTCGTCAACAGACTGCGCGAACGCGGCCTGGGCAAAATGGTCTCTCGGAGTCGGCTGATGATCGTACCCGGCTATTCCTTCAAGACAGCCGACTGGCTGATCACCAACTTCCATCAGCCCGGAAGTTCACTGATCCTGCTCGTGGCCGCATGGATGGGATCCCGCTGGCGGGAGGTGTATGACCACGCCCTTGTCGGCAACTACCGCTTTCTCAGCTATGGCGACAGCTCACTGCTGATGCGCAGGAACTGAGAGTCCTCACTGGATCTTGCTGTGCTTTCGGCCGTAGGCGAAATAGACCACGAACCCGATCATCAGCCACACGATCATTCGAATCCAGGTATCCAGGGGAAGCCCCGACATGACCCAAAGGCAGGCCCCTGCGCCGGCCAGCCCCACGGGCCAAGCACCGATCACCTTGAACGGACGCTTGGCATTGGGATGGGTCACACGGAGGATCGGCACCCCGATGCACACCAGCACGAAGGCCAGCAGTGTGCCGATCGACACGAGCTCACCCACGAGGCTCATGGGCATCAGCCCTCCGCAGAGCGCCACGAAGATGCCCGTAACCACCGTGGCAACATGGGGAGTCCCAAACTGCTTGTGCACCTTGTGGAACCACGGAAGCAGTCCGTCGTGGGACATGGAGTAGAAAATGCGGGTCTGTCCCATCATGAGGACAAGGATCACCGAGGTGAGGCCCGAAATGGCGCCCACTTTTACGAGAAATGTGAAGGTCTTCTGTGCCTCAACCGACCAGCCGCGAAGGGCGACAATGCGATCGATCCCGACAGCAACCGGATCGGGCACGCCCAGCTCGGCGTAAGGCACCACTCCCGTGAGCACTAGCGCCATCAGGATATAGAGGACCGTGCAGATCACGAGCGAGGCAAGGATCCCGATCGGAAGGTCACGCTGCGGATTTTTGCACTCCTGTGCCGTCGTCGAGACGGCATCGAATCCAATGTATGCGAAGAACACCACCCCTGCTCCCGTCAGTACGCCTGGAAGCCCATAGGCCATGAAAGTACGCCCGTCGCGGACCAGCTCCTTGGCCTGGGGGATGAGCTGCATCATTCCATTTGCAGTCGCATCGGCAATCCAGTTGGCATTATTGATCACAGCCCAGCCCAGGCCAATGAATGACAGGATGATACTGACCTTGATCACGACGATGATGTTGTTGACCAGCGCGCTCTCCCGGATGCCGCGCACAAGGACACCCATTACGATAAGCGAAACGACGGTTGCCGGAAGGTTCCAGATGCCGAAGGCACTGGATCCGTCATTCAACACCACCTGCTCCCAGGGACCCTTGGTCAGGCGGATCGCCCAGTCTGGAAAATTGATTCCGAGTGTCTTGTGGAGCAGCGAATAAACATATCCCGACCACGAAGCCGAAACGGTCACTGCACCAAATGCGTACTCCAGCACCAAATCCCAGCCGATGATCCAGGCAATGAGCTCACCCATGGTGGCGTAAGAGTAGGCATAGGCGGATCCCGAAACGGGAACCATTGCTGCCATCTCGGCATAGCAGACGCCTGCCAGGGCGCAAAGGATCCCTCCGATCACAAAACTAAAGACAATTCCTGGGCCTGCATAATTGGCCGCAGCCGCTCCCGTAAGCGAAAAGATACCGGCTCCAATGATCCCACCCACACCCAGCATGGTGAGGTTGAATGCATTCAGGCTTCGCTTAAGTCCGTGACCGCCTTCGGCGATCTGGGGATCCGATGCCTCGGCAATCACCTGGTCGAGGTTCTTTTTCTTGAAGAGGGACTTGAACTTGGGCGACGCCATGCGCTGGTTCTCCGTGCTGGGGTTTTGGGGCTGGGGGTGTTTGAGCTACCTCAACCCAAGGAAGTGGCGTGCCCGACAGGAGTCGAACCTGTGACCTTCAGCTCCGGAGGCTGACGCTCTATCCAACTGAGCTACGGGCACCCGACCACAGGGCTAGCATAAAATCAGTGATTTCTGGGACCAAAAAGAGCAGTTCCCACGCGCACCCAGGTCGTGCCCTCGCGAAGGGCAACGGGGTAGTCCTCACTCATTCCCATGGAAAGCTCCCCGGGTCCGAGCCGGGATCGGTGCTCATCGCGCAGCGCGCGAAGCCTTCGAAATGCGGCACCCGTTAGGCCCCCCTCCCTCGAAGGGATGCACATGAGGCCGCGAACCTCGATTCCGGGAAGACCCGCAAGACCCGACAAAAATTGCCCCAGCTCCCCGGCTTCCACGCCTGACTTGGTGTCCTCACCGTCAACATTGACTTCAATCAGGACGGGACAGTGCGCTCCGGCCAATACCGCGCGCCTGGAGATCTCCTCGGCAAGCCGACTGGAGTCCACCGAGTGGATCATGAAGACCAGGGGGAGCAGCTGCTTGACTTTGTTGGTCTGCAGATGGCCCAGGAAGTGCCATCGAATTTCCGTGAATCCCGCCTCTCGTGCCAGCGAGGCCTTTTCGGAGAGCTCCTGGACATAGTTTTCGCCGAAGTCTCGCTGTCCGGCCCGGTAAAGCTCGGCTATTTTTTCGAACGGCTGGCCCTTGCTGACAGCAACCAGTCTTGCGGAACCCGCAAGGACAGCCGAGCTGATCTCACGGTAGCGCTCGATCATTTATTCTTCATCCGGAGGCTGGCCCCAAACTGTTTGGACAGGGTTTCCATCAGCTGGGACATCGGAAGCCCCACCACATTGGTGTAGCTCCCACGAATGGAAGAGATGAAGTTCATCCCGAGACCCTGGGCGGCATAGGCTCCGGCCTTGTCCATGGGCTCTCCTGTTGAAATGTAATCAAGCATCTGGCGCCGAGTGAGGGACAGCATCGAGACCCGGGTACTCACCACGCCGGTCACACGCTTGCGGGCTCCCTTGCGCTCCCGCCCGCGAAGCTCAACCACGCAGTAACCAGTGAGTACCTCATGGGTCCGCCCGCAGATCAGCGAAAGCATGGCAAGTGCCTCGCCCCTGCCCGACGGCTTTCCAAGGATCCGCTTTTTTGCCGGCTCCACGACAATGGTGTCCGCCGCAATCACCAGCACCCGCTCGCCGGCCGGAGGGGACAGGCTGTTTGCAACCGACTCCGCCTTGGCCCTCGCCAGCCTCCGAACAAGCGCCCGCGGCGCCTCACCCGCCTCCGGGGTCTCATCACAGTCCGGGGAGATCGAAACGGCCTGGATTCCAGCTCCCCTGAGAAGCTCGATTCTTCGCGGTGAACTCGAGGCGAGGACAAAGCGGGTCTTCACGGGGTCTTCCTAGAAATAGAATTGGGTCGAGAGGAACCTAAACTGGCTCTTGAACTCACGATAGCTGTCACAGCGCCGGAAAAAAACAGTAACCTCGGTCCGCGAGCCCTGCTCGCTTGCAAAGAAGAAGCTTCCACCTGAGTGAAAAACACTGGCGAGTCCGATGCCGGCACCAGCCACCGAAGTGCGCACCTTGTACTCCTCATCGGTGTAGATCTTGGAAATGGCGGCCAGGAGCTTTGCCTTGTTGAGGCTCCCAAAAAGATCCACTGCCGTGAGTGCCACATATTCGCCGTCATAGGCCACATGGAGTTCAACGGCACGCTGGCCATCGAGCATCATGCTGGTCGCCCGCGAAGTGCTGTCGAGAACATGCCTTCCCATCTGGTCGACCGGCGCATCGAACATGGCATTCATCAGGAGCTCGTCCACTGCGTTGGCGACAACGGTGGCCATGCGGCTTTGGAACTTGAGTGCGAGCAGATATCCGCGCACCGCCTCCACGGCATCCTGCTTCTGGGAGGTCTTCTGGAGCTTGATATTCTGGATCTTCGTGCCCGCACGAACGAGCGACTGCGTGCCGAACGCCCGGTCGCCGATGGTTGCCTTGATGATCCTTCCGTAGTGGTGCCCGACCCGGGCGTCCTGCTGGAAGTTCCGGTGCACGTAGCTGCCAAAAAGCGGGCTCTGGATGAGGTAAGGGACCTCGTAAATATCCTTGGAACTCAGGTAGTGGATCAGGTTGGCGTTGAGTTTGGATGAGAATAGCCCGATGCGCGCCTGGACCTCGCTCTCAAACGCAGCGTACTGCTCGGCTGTTGAAGCATCCAGCATCACCACGCAGCCGTCCTCCGACTCGATCAGGCCAACGCCATCGCGCGCGGTCTTGACCGTGCGAAGTGCGAGGCCCGCCTCGGTCGCGACCTGCGAGGCAAACTGGGCATCAGTGGCCTGCTCTGAGATGAGAACTAAGGTTTTAGCCAATCTTGGCCGTCCTCTTTACGGGATCGCTTCGCCCGGCTGGGTTCAATGAAACTCAACGGTTGAGGAATCCAAAATACTCCTCGGGGATGTCATCAAACACGGCCTTGCCGCCGCACTTTCCGCACTTCAGGTCGGGGATCGCATAGTTGAGCTTCTTTAGGTCCTCGGTCTTGAAGAGGCCAATGAACTCACCCTTGCAGCCCGTGCAGGAAAACGGAACGTAGATGGAGTCGACAGAGCCGCCGCACACGAAGTTGGAGATGAGGTTGATCTGCTCGACGATCGCAGTCGAACACTCGACGAATCGAAGCTTCACGCCCTTGGCCGAAAGAGACTGGAAATACTTGATCCAGCCCTTCACGCCGACCGAGTTGATGCGCGGGATCTCCTTGCAGTTGACATGGACCTCACCGGACACCGGGCCGACCAGGTTCTCAAATTCCACCGTTTCTTCAATCGACCCCACCATCCTGACGGAGACGATGTTGCCCTTTTGTTCCTTGATGACATTGACCACGGTGATTACCTCGGCATTTTGACGTACGGAAAATGATGGACCGGGCGCAAACCCGGGATTGTGTTATGCGAAATTTTAGGGACAATATAAGGATGGAGCAACAGCAATTTAGAATCTCCTTCTCGCTGGGGACCAAGCTGCTGCTGAGCGTAGTCACGCTCCTCCTCGTGGTGATCGGATTCCTCACTGGTTCGACCATCGTGATGCTCACCGAGGACAAGCGAGCCTACACCTATCAGTCGCAGGGCACCGAAAACGTGCTGGCCGGCCGTGAGTTCGTGAACCTGAGTGCCCGCGGCCTCTCCACGCTCCAGCTCATCCTCGCCTCGTTCGATCCGGCGCGCGAGCTCTCGGCGGCCGATACCCGTGCAATCCAGTCGGTGCTCGACAACCAGTCCGACATCCTTTTGACGGAAGTGGGCAAGCTCGCCGGACCCGAGAGGACCTACCAGCCGGTCCGGAACTTTCCGCTCGAGTCCAAGCTTGCTGCCGCAGAGTTCACGGAAGCCGACATGAAGATCTCCCCTGATTGGTGGAAGATCATCCAGCCAGCCCTCACCAAGGACTCCTATTACTTCGTCAATCTGTCCAAGGCCGGCCGAAACCCCCTGCTGGCCATCATCCGCGCCGACCTTGGCTACAACGCCCAGGCTGACACCATCCCGGTTGCGATCGGCTACATCTCGCTGGCGGGGTTCGGAAAAGAAATCAAGGGATCCCGCGTGAGCATCGCAAACCGCGACGGGTTCGTGCTTCACGACTCGGACTCCACGGTCCTGTTTTCGGCGGCAAACCTTGCAAAGGATCCCATCTTCCTCAAGGCGATCCAGAGTCCGACAGCTGTCGGCGCCGGGGAGTTCGAGGACGCGAGCTCCAAGTTCCTGGCGAGCTTCTTCCGCACGGACCTCCAGCTGGTCGTGACTTCCCGCACTGACTGGCGAAACGCCATGAGCGCCACCTACACGTTGACCGAGAAATTCATCCTGCTCGGCCTCATGTGCATCACCGGCGCCGTGATTTTTGCCCTGCTCTTCGCGAAGACGCTCACTGCGCCGCTCTTTGCCCTTTACCAGGCCACCCGGCAGGTGGCGGCCGGGAAGTTTGACCTGGAGCTCAAGTCCCGCTCCAAGGATGAGATTGGCGCACTGGGAGCCTCATTCAATGTGATGTCTCGGAAGATCAGCGAGCTGATCGAAGAGAGCATGAAGAAGGTCCACCTCGAGAATGAGCTCGCCATCGCCTCCACCGTTCAACAGACGCTCTTTCCCGCCAAACGCCACGAAACCGACCGAATCCTGATCCAGAGCCATTACCAATCGGCTTCGCAGTGCGGTGGCGACTGGTGGGGCTTCTTCGAGGTGGGTGACAAGATGGTCCTGCTCATCGCCGACGCCACCGGCCACGGCATGCCCAGCGCACTGATCACGGCTTCCGCACGGAGCTGTTTCAGCGTGATGCACAAGCTTGCCCAGGAGGATCCGGACTTCACCTTTTCTCCGGGTGCGATGCTGTCATTCACCAACCGCGTGGTCAACGAGGCCGCATCAGGCCAGATCATGATGACTTTTTTTGCCGCCGTGATCGACTTCACCGAGCGCAAACTCACTTACGCAAGCGCCGGACACAACCCGCCCTGGCTCTTCAAGGTCACCTCCCCGGGAACCTACAAACTCAACAGCCTCACCGCCGATGGGCAGCGCGTGGGCGAAGCGCGCGATGTGGAGCCCTACCAGGAAAAGTCGATCGATGTCGCACCGGGCGACCTGCTTTTCATGTACACGGATGGGCTGACAGAGGGGAAAAACCTCGAGGGCGAGATGTTCGGAAAAAAACGCGTTCGAAAGAACGTGGAGTCGTCAGTGGGCGGCGGACCCGGCAATGTCCTCGAAAATCTAATGAAGGAATTTCTGGAGCACAACAAGGGCAAGGACCTCGACGATGACGTCACCCTCGCCGTTGCGTTGATCAAATGAGCCAGACCACTGCACCCGCCCAAACACAGCCGATTGCCGCACAGGACGAAGCCGATGGCTTCCGGTTCAAGCTGTGGGAGATTTTTCTACTCGTGCTTTTTGCGGGGATCTTCTCTGCCTCCCTCTACGTGTATGTGACGGATTTTCCGCTGATCCGAAAATATGTGTTTGGAATGCAGGATAGCGGCTCTGCAGTCGAGGTTGGCGTCCTGACCACGAGCTCGGGCCGGATCCGCCGCCAAAAGGCCAGCCAGTCAGAGTTCCAAAACATCGACCAGGGGGCCGTGCTCTTCAACCAGGATACGATCGTGACGGGCCCGGAGGTCAAGGCGGTCATCACCCTCAAGGAGGGTGGACGTATCGAGCTCGGACCCAGCACGATGGTGAAGCTTGCCTTCGATGCGGGACTTTCGCTCGGCGGGATCACACGCCAGGCCAACGTTCAGCTGGTTGCCGGCGCAGTGAGCGGTGAGGCACAGGGCCAGAAGATCGTCGTCACGACTTCAACCGGAAAAAAGACTTCATTTGGTGAAAGCAAGTCCACTCCCATCGTTGAGGAAGCGCCAGCCGTGCCCACCAAGATCGACCTCCCGGTCTCGGCCGTGCCACTGGCCATGGGCGGAGGCAACACATCCATTCCTGCCGTACCGATTGCCGCCCCGGCACCTCCACAGCCTCCACCCACCGTGGCCAAGGCCCTGCCGGTTGGAGTATCCGATCTCATGCCTTCTGCCGGAGAAGTACTGGCACTGGCTCCAAAGGCACCCCTGCCCGAGCGCGAGATCAAGCTCGCCTGGAAGACCTCAACCCCCACGGCACGCCTCAAACTCCGGCTCAGCCTCATCGAAGCCGATGGAGACAAGGACGAGGTGCTCGAACAGGAGGTCAGTGCGCAGGGAGGGGTTGCACAGGCAACGGCCCTTCTTAAACGGCCTGGCGACTACGAGATCGAACTCTATGATCCAGAGGTCAAGGAGACCGTTCGTCGATCCCGCTTCAGGCTAAGGCCTGACTTCGAGGGAATCGACACCCTGCCTCCGCTGGTTGCCGGCAGCGAGATCCAGGACAACCGGATCAAGGACAAGCTGATCAAGGACTTCGGCGGGGTCACCCTGAGATGGAAGCCCTATGCGGCGGCCAAGCAGTACACCGTAAAGATCTACCGCGAACCCCAGGCGCTAAAACCCTTGCTCGAACGCGTAGTCGACGAGCCGCAGTACACCTTCAACAAGAACAAGGTTTACAACGGCAGGATTTATTACCGAATCTTTGCCAGCCTGAAATCAGGGTTCGTGGCCTCCTCAAAGACCGACTCCTTCCAGTTCGTCTTCCTTCCCCCGCAACTCGTGCTCCCGGCCAATGGCGCCTCGGTGTCCTCCAAGCCGGCATCAACCGGGACTCCGGCCAGCGTCCTTTTCACCTGGCAAAAGACCCACTTTACCGAGTTCTATCAGCTTGAGGTGGCTACCGACGAGGGCTTTGGAAGGACCATCCTGACCAAGAAGCTCCGAGAAAACTTCCTCGCGATTCCCACCCCCGAGGTCGGAACCTATTTTTGGCGCGTTCGATCCCTGTCGCAGGGCGCCGCAAGTCAGCCGAGCCCCGCCAACACACTGATTGTCCAATAATTCCGCGAGCGGCCCCCTCCAAGTTGGGGTAAACCCTTGGCATGGCTGCACAGGAATACCGTTGCGTCGTCAAAAGCTTCAAACAACTCACTCCCACAGTCTTTGAGCTGGGCTTCACCACTGAACCGCGCTTTGAGTTCAAGGCGGGCCAGTTCGTGAGCTGTGTGATCCCTGGCGCGGGACCCAATGGGCGTGACCTCCGCAGGGCCTACTCCATTGCATCCGCTCCGGAGGCCAACCCCGTCGAGCTTTGCATCAAGCTCGTCTCAGGTGGACCGGGCACCAACTACCTTTACAGCCTCAGGCCCGGCGACACGTTCCGCGGACTTGCCCCTTATGGCGACTTCACCTACGAGGCCGGCCCCGGACAACACGCCTGCTTCATTTCCACCGGGACGGGGATTGCGCCGTTCCGCTCCATGATGCTCTCCCAGGCATTCCTCTCTGCGCCGCCCGCAAGCACCACCTGCCTGCTCGGTGTCGGGGATGAAGACGAGGTGCTCTACGAGGAGGAGCTCAAGCGGCTTCCCGTTCCCTCCATGAAGTTTGTCACCGCCGTCTCACGCCCCAAGGGAGACTGGAAGGGCTTCAAGGGTCGGGTGACGGATTACCTCCGGTCCCTCGGGGCGGATTATCCCTGGACCCAGACCCAGTACTTCCTGTGCGGAAATGGCGCAATGATCGATGAGGTCAAGCGCCTGCTTGCCGAGCGGGGCGTGGCCAAGGATTCCATCCACCAGGAAGTCTACTACAAGCCTCCCAAGCCAGCGGCTGGAACCTGATCCTCCATGCAGCAGGTTCGATTCCTCCCCACGCTGCCCTCGCTGCTGGCAGCTCCGGAAACCCCCCTGATCCATCGCGACCTAAGCTGGATGCAGTTCAACGAGCGCGTCCTCGCCGAGGCGCGCCAGGGGACCAACCCCCTTTTAGAGCGGGCCAAGTTCCTGGCCATCTCAGCATCAAACTTGGATGAGTTTTTCATGATCCGACTGGCCTCGCTCACCCGGTCGATCGCAGCCCAGGTCAGGCGCGACGCCGAGGCCACTCAGCATCGGCACCTCTCCAGGATCAGGGCCTCGCTCCTCGAAACGATTTCAAAGTTCGGCGCAAAACAGGGAGAGGCGCTGGACATGCTCTCGGGTGAGCTCGAGACCCTGGGCATCCAGATCATCCGCCAGGCACGTCCCGGCGAGCCCGCCCATGAGTCGGGAGCCGTGGTTTTTCGTGAGCTGGTGCTCCCCCACCTCTCGCCTCCCGAAGGCTTCTCGATGGCCAAGTTTGCAGCCCTCGAGAATTTCCAGCTTGGCGTGATTTTTCCCAGCTCCATCTTCTTCAAGGTTCCGCGATCCACGCCTTCGGTCTTCTTCCGTGACTCACGGCTTTATTTCCTGGACGACCTCCTCATGACCCATCTCGGGCCCGCACTGGGTCTCGAAGGCGAACCTGCCATTGTTCGACTCACGCGTGACGGAGATTTTTCACTCGACCTTGACGAAGAAGACCCCGAGACCATCCCGGACGTCGTCCGCTCAAGCCTCAGCACCCGAGACCGCGGTCGCGTCGTGAGGATCCAATATCTCGGAAGCCTCTCCGAGCAGATCCTGCAGAGGAGCCTCGGGCACTTCAGGCTGGCGCCCTCGCAAATCTTCCTGGCTCCCGGAACGCTCTGCCTCCACGGGCTTTGGACCCTTTTCAACCAGGCCCCAGAGGAGCTTGTCGAAAAGCACTCACTCAAGCACAAGCCCATCCAGCCATTCATCCCGGGCTTCCTGCGTGAAAAGCAGGGCGTTTTTGAGGAGCTCCAGAAGCACGACTTCCTCCTCCACCATCCCTATGATGGCTTTGAATGCTTCATTGCCTGGATCCAGGCCTCCTGCGATGACCCGCTGGTCGCCGCCATCGACCTGACCGTCTACCGCATGGACGCAGTTTCACCGGTGCTGGCGGCACTCAAGAAAGCCTCCTCCACCAAGAAGATCCGGGTCGCCATCGAGCTTCGCGCCAGATTCGACGAGCTCAACAACCTCAGGCTTGCCGAGGAACTCCGCTCAGCCGGCGTTGAAGTGGCCTTCGGTTTTGGGAAGCTCAAGCTCCACGCCAAAGTGGCGCTCGTCACGCGCAACGAGCCCGATGGAGTGCGCTATTACACTCACCTTTCGACCGGCAACTACAACTCCGCAACGGCCCGCCAGTACACGGACCTTGCCATCCTCACTGCAAGCCAGGAGATCGGGCAGGATGCCAAGCTTTTCTTTGACGGAGTGAGCACGGGACAGATTCCCACGAGCTTCAAGCTCCTGGTCTCGGCGCCCACCCAGCTCCATCGACGCCTGCTCTCCCACATCAAGGCCGAAACCCAGGCGGCAAAGGAGGGCAAGCCCGCAAGGATCGTGGCGAAGGTCAATGCGCTGGTGGACGATGCCGTGATCGAGAATCTCTACCATGCCTCCATGGCTGGCGTTCGTGTCGACCTCATCGTCCGTGGTGCCTGCTCCCTGGTCCCGGGAGTCAAGGGACTGAGCGAAAACATCCGGGTGATCAGCGTCGTGGATCGCTTCCTGGAACACTCGCGACTTTACTACTTCGAGAATGGTCGGGCCCTTTACCTCTCCAGTGCGGACTGGATGCCCCGCAATTTTTTCTCGCGCTTGGAGATCGCTTTTCCCGTGGTCCACCCACTGCTGTATCGATACCTCACAGAGGTGCTGATCCCCACCTACCTCCAGGATACGACCAAGGCCCGCGAATTGACGCCCCAGGGAACCTGGAAGAAGGTCTCCGTCAGGTCACAGAAAAACGCCGTGCGCTCACAGTTTATCTTCGCGGAGCTTGCCCACAACCACTACAAGGGAACACCTCTCGAATGAGGCGCCTCTACCTCGTACGTCACGCCCATCGCGATGTGAGCGACCGAGCGCAGGATAATGGCCTGACCGAAAAGGGCCGCGAGCAGGCGCTTCGTGTGCGAGACTGGTTTGTCCGCTCAGGCCTCCCCATGCCGGGGGAGGTGCTCACCAGCCCCCGAGTCCGATGTCGGGAGACCCTGGAACCGCTCGCCCTTGCCACCGGCGCAAGGCTCCGCGTGGATCCGGGCCTCGAGGAACAGCGCGACGGAGAATCCCCGGGCGCACTGGGTACGCGGGTGCTGGAATGGCTCGAAGCCTGGGTGGCGTCGGAAGCCGAAATGACCATCGCCTGCTCGCACGGGGACTGGATCCCCCTTTTGGTCGGCATCTGCACCGGAAAGCGGATGGAAATCTCCAAGGGTGCCATCGTCGGGCTTGAGTTCCCGGGCAGCGCCTCGACTTCAGATGATCCGCTGGAGCCGCTCTCGATCGAAGTGATCCAGAAACCCTAGCGCCGCCGCCGACCCCGCTCGGCCACAAGCCTTCTTCCGAAGGTTTCCTCGAACAGGTCCCGCTTTTGTTCCACCCGGAGCATCTCCAGATCGCTCGATCCCCTGGGGTCAAGGATCAGGGTCACCTGCTGGCGAGCCACGCGAACATCCTTGAGCAGGACCCCACCGCGATGGCCGCGATCCAGGGCGTCGGCCACGCGAAGCAGGGCCAGCAGCGAAAGGAACACTCGACGATCGACATGGCCCTTGAGTGCCTGCAAGGCCTTTGGATCGACCTTGCCGCCGGAGTGCCACCGGGCAAGCAGGGCAAGGAACTCTATTTCCCACTTCTCAAGCGATGGAAAATCGGCGTTCCGGATGACGTAATAGGCATGCTCACCATGTCGACTTGGATTGATCGCCTCGCCCGTATCATGGAGGATCGCCGCGGCCGTAAGGTAAACCTTCCAGCCGGCGCCCAGCTTGTGGAGGCCGCGCAGCTTGTCGAAGAGGAAGCTGGCAATATCGGCCACCTTCTTGAAATGCGCCTCCTGGCAACCAAGCTTGCGCGCCCTCGCCTCAAGGTCGCCCAGATGGGCGGAGATGTGGGAGTCCTTTCGGGCAAGGAAAAGCTGCATCTCCTCTTCAAGAATTCCATCTCGAAGGGCGTATGGGGTGAAACTGAATCGCTTCGCACCTACTGCACGAAGGCACTCCTCAAACAGCACGCCCCCGGCAAGGATCATGTCCACTCGCTTGGACTCCATCCCGGGCATGCCCAGCAGCTGGGCCGTGTTCATCCCGGACATGTCCTCGACCATGTCCTTGAGCGCATCGCGGGTGAGCTTTGCTGCCTTGGACTTTTTTGCCTTCTTCTTTTTCTTGGGCCCATCGCCAAGTCCGTTGTCTTTTTCGATGAGCTTTTCGAGGGCCTTGATCGTACCGCTGGATCCAATCACCCGATCCACCTTGGGCCACTCCTCGGCGATCATCTTGGGCAGGAGGACTGAACGCAGGTACACCCGAAGTGCATCCACCGGGTCCCGCTCCCCGGGCTTGGCGGCTGGAGGGCTGGCCTTGAGGAAAACCTGCTGGAGCCTTGCCGTCCCGAGCGGAAAGCTTTCGGAATGCAGCACCTGGCTCCCACGACAGATGGAAATCTCCGTGCTGCCGCCGCCGATATCAATGAGTGCAAACTTTCCGTTCGTCCCGCTTTCATGGGCAAGGATCCCGCGTGCAATCCAGCGCGCCTCCTCGGCTCCCGAAATGACACGGACCTCGATTCCGGACTGCTCCTTGATCTGCTCCAGGAGCCGCCCACCGTCGGAGGCCTCACGCAGGGCGCTCGTTCCGAAGGCGACCGTCCGGTCCACGCCCAGTTCCGTGCAGGTGTGGGAAAAGCTCTCGAATGCATGGAGGGTACGGCGCTGCGCTTCGGCATCCAGCTTCCCGTCGAGGAAGACCCCCTGGCCGAGCCTGACCATGAGCTTCTCGCGGTGCAGGAGCCTCGACTGGCGCCCCGGGCCCAGCTGGTGGACGTCAAAGCGGACTGAGTTCGTTCCTAGGTCGATGATGGCCAGGCGCATGGGATTCCTGAATCTTAGGTGAGGTGCAGCATGCAGGCAATGCGGGATTGCTTGGGTTCAACCCCAAGTGGAAGTATCCTTTGTGCATGAAGAATTCCCCCATGGTGAGCGTGTCCGTTTTTACACTGGCTGTCGTCGGCCTGGCCTTGATGGGCATGGGTGGCTCAAGCCACCCCCCACTTCGAACCGTCCCCAAGGTTGCACTGGAGTCCTTCATGGGGGACTGGAATGTGCTGGCCAACATTCCAACTGGAACGGAAAAGGGCTGCCACAACGCACTTGAACAGTATGCCCTCAAGCCAAACGGTGAGATCGCCATCACCTTTTCGTGCAACAAGGACTCCTTCGACGGGGAGCGCGAGGTCAACCACTTCACCGGAATCATCCAAAATCCCGGCATCAACTCGGAGTGGAAGGTCGCCATGAAGTTTTTGGGCTTCATTCCCCTCAAGCTGCCCTACCTCGTGATCGACCTTGCCGCCGACGGCTCCTACACTGTCATCGGTTATCCATCGCGCGACTATGTGTGGATCATGGCCCGTGGAAAGACCCTGCCCGAAGACACCTGGAGCGGCATCTATGCCCGCCTCGCCGAACAGGGCTATGACACCAACCTGATCCAGAGGGTGCCGATTCGGTGAGCCTCGCTCCCTGGAAGAAATGCAATATCTGCAAGAAGCCCATCGCCCTGGGCGGCGTCTATTGGGTCTGCAACGTTTCCACCTGCAACCGGAAGCGAACGGGCCTCAGCTTTTGCTCCGTTTCCTGCTGGGATGCCCATGTTCCAATGATGAATCACCGCGAGTCCTGGGCCGAAGAGCGTCGGGCCCCGCTGACCCCGGATGCCGCGGAGGCTGCTGAAAACAGGCCGCGATCCGTGCGGAGCACCGCTCCCGTCACCCAAGCCGATGTCGCGCCTCGAAGCTTGGCGCCCGTGGCGCCAATCCTGCGGCGGAAGTCACAAAACTGATTGAAGTTGGTTGGGGCGGAAGGATTCGAACCTTCGAATGGCGGAATCAAAATCCGCTAGCTTACCACTTGCCGACGCCCCAACCCTACGAGTGCTAGCTGGCACCCAAGCTACCCGGGCGCGAGCCTCCTCGTCAAGACGGCAGGTCTTTACACTCACTGCCCCAGGGCAATGACGCCATCGCGCAGGTCCACCTTCACGGGCAGCCCGGGCTTGAGCCCACCCCCGAGCAGGGCCGTGGCAAGCCGGTCCTGCACCTCCTGCTGGAAGACCCGCTTGAGCGGCCGCGCCCCGAAGTCTCGATCGAAGCCCTTCTCCGAGAGCCACGCTTCGGCCCTGGGCGTCAGTTCGACACTGAGGCCACGGTCCTTGAGCCTTGCGTTCAGCTGGGAGAGCAGTTTTCTCGTGATGGCCGACATCTGCGCCTGCTCGAGGTGCGAAAAGGTGACCGTTTCATCAATGCGATTCAGGAACTCAGGCCTGAACTGCTTTCGCAGGAGCTCCTGGATTCCACGATCCCTCTTGGCTGGATCCCTTTCCTCGAGGATCAGGTGGCTCCCGATGTTCGAGGTCAGGATCACGATGGTATTGGAAAAATTGACCGTCCTTCCCTGTCCGTCCGTGATTCGCCCGTCATCCAGCACCTGAAGGAAGACGTTGAATACATCAGGATGCGCTTTTTCGACCTCATCCAGCAGGATCACCGAATAAGGCCTCCTCCGTACGGCCTCGGTCAAAATGCCGCCCTGCTCGTGTCCCACATACCCGGGAGGGGCACCAATGAGGCGTGCAACGGAGTGCTGCTCCATGTACTCACTCATGTCGATCCGAACCATGGCCCGCTCGTCGTCAAAGAGGAACTCGGCCAGAGCCTTGGCAGTTTCGGTCTTGCCAACACCTGTTGGTCCCAGGAACAAAAATGACCCGATGGGCCGGTTGGACTCCTGGAGCCCGGCACGGGAGCGCCTCACGGCGCTGGCCACGGCCTTGAGGGCTGCACCCTGTCCGACCACCCGCTCGGCGAGCCGCTCCTCCATCTTGAGGAGCTTCTGCTGTTCGCTTTCCTGGAGGCGACTGACCGGCACACCCGTCCAGCGACTCACGACTTCGGCGATGTCCTCCTCGGTCACCTCCTGGCGGAGCAATGCACCCGCCGCGGCTGACGGTGTGCTGGACTTAGAGTCGAGCTCTTTTTTTACCGAGAGAAGTTTTCCATACCTGAGCTCGGCGGCGCGCTCGAGGTTTCCTTCGCGCTCGGCACGCTCGCTCTCGAGGCGAATCGCCTCAATTTGTGCCTTGAGGGATTGGACCGATTCGGCCTCTCCCTTTTCACGCTCCCATCTCGCACGCAGCGCGCGAGCCTCCTCGCGTTCGCGCGAGAGTTCCTCTTCCACCTGATTGAGCCTTCGCACGGACGCGTCATCTCCCTCCTTGCGAAGGGCCTGCCGCTCCACCTCGAGACGAAGAATCCTGCGCTCGAGCAGATCAAGCTTCTCGGGCCGTGACTCCATCTGGGTCCTGAGGCGGGCCGAAGCCTCGTCCATCAGGTCGATGGCCTTGTCGGGCAGGAATCGGTCGGCAATGTAGCGCTCCGAAAGAACGGCGGCCGACACAAGCGCTGAATCACGGATTTGGACACCATGATGCAGCTCGTAGCGTTCTCGAAGACCGCGGAGGATGCTGATGGTGTCTTCCACTGACGGCTGGCCGACGAACACGGGCTGGAACCTGCGCTCAAGGGCGGCGTCCTTTTCGATATGCTCTCGATACTCGTCCAGGGTGGTCGCGCCGATGCACCTGAGCTCCCCGCGCGCCAGGGCGGGCTTGAGCATGTTGGACGCGTCCATTGCTCCCTCGGCTTTTCCTGCACCCACCAGGGTATGGAGCTCGTCGATGAAGAGGATCACCTGGCCCTCGGAGCGGGTGACTTCCGCCAGCAACTTCTTGAGCCTTTCCTCAAACTCGCCCCTGAACTTTGCCCCGGCAATCAAGGCTCCAAGATCCAGCGAGAGCAGGCGCTTGTCCTTCAGGGACTCCGGCACGTCTCCCGCCACCATGCGGAGTGCGAGTCCCTCTGCGATGGCCGTCTTACCGACACCGGGCTCCCCGATGAGCACGGGATTATTCTTGGTTCGACGCGAGAGCACCTGCACCACGCGACGGATCTCTTCATCGCGACCGATTACGGGATCGAGCTTCTGGTCTCGCGCGCGACGGGTGAGGTCCTGGCAATAGGCGTCGATTGCCGTCTTCTCTCCATCGGCCTGCACGGAGGCGCCCGAAGCGCGCCGCTGGACCAGCATCGACAGGAGCTGCTCTCGCTTGGCGCCCGCATCTGAGAGGGCACGGCCCCCCTCGGAGTTCGAAAAAGTACGATGAAGCAGCCCGAGCACCCAGTGCTCTGGAGCCAGGCGGGCATCTCCCAGCTCCCTGGCCTCATCCTCAGAGAGGACAAGTAGTCTTTGCAAGAGCCCGGAGGTGTGAAGCTCACCTGAGCCACCCGACACCTTGGGCTGTCGAGCAAGCCAGGCCGTGAGCCGCTCCCGGAGCGGGACATGCTTCACCCCCGCCGCCTGAAGCCAATCCGATACAAACCCGCCTGCTTGGAGCATGGCCAGGAGCAGGTGTTCAGGCACCAGCTCCGAATGCTCGAGCCGAATGGCAAGTGCTTGTGATGCCTGAAGAACTTGCTGACCCTGCGTGCTGTACTCTCGACTCATATGCAGCTCCCTCGTTCTTCAAGATGGGAGCAAATCGAGGGCCGTCAAGCGGGCCAGGCCCGGCTTTATTGGGCCTTGAGATCCAGCACGACGACCGCAAACGAGTCGCGGCCTTGCGGATCGAGCCGCCTGACGCGAAGCAGGTAGGACTTCTTGGCTCGCACGACCTCGAAAAACTCACCCACGGATCGGACTGCCTTTCGATCCACTTCGACAATGAGGTCGCCTCGCATGAGTCCAGCCTGGTCGGCCGGTCCGCCGTAAGCCACGGTCGAAACCAGCGCACCTTTCATCCCGCGCGGGATGCCCAGATCGCGAGCCGCGGGCTCACTGAGCTCCTCAAGCTGCATCCCGGTTTCGACCGGTGCATCGGGCTTCTTTTCCTTCTTCTGTTGCTTCTCTCGCTTGCGCTCTGCTCGCGCCCCCGGTCGCTCGCTCACTGTAATCGAGACGAGCTTTTCCTTCCCCGAACGGATGAGCTTGACCTCTGCACTCTTTCCAACCGGGACGAGCGTGACTGCCGAGATCAGGTCGCTGAAGGACTTGATGCGCTTGCCGTTGAACTCAAGGATCACGTCATAAGGCTTGATGCCAGCCTTGTCGGCCGGATCCCCGGGATAGACGTGCGTGACAAAGGGGGCCACAAGATCCTGTGCCGCGCCGATCTGCTTTGAAACCTCCGGGGTGAGGGGGTTGACCAACACGCCGATGTATCCGCGGGTCACGCTCCCCTTGGCCTTGAGCTGGGGCAGGATCGACTTCACTGCGTTGATCGGGATGGCAAAGCCGATTCCCTGGGCGCGCTGGTCAATCGCGTTGTTGATTCCGATGACCTCACCCTTGAGGTTCAGCAGCGGCCCTCCGGAATTGCCCGGGTTGATGGGGGCGTCGGTCTGCAGGTATTTGGCAAGCGGGAACTCGGGGGCAGCGCGGTCCTTGGCGGAGATGATTCCGTGGGTCACGGAGTGGCCCTGTCCAAAGGGATTACCGACGGCGGCGACGTACTCACCCACCTCCAGTGCATCCGAGTCGCCGAACTCAAGTGGCCTCATCTCACGCTTGGTCTTCACGCGGATCAGCGCCACATCGAGCTCTGCATCGCGCCCGACTACCTCACCATCCGTCGGCTTTTCGTCGGCCTCCTCGGTGAAGCTGATCTTGATCTCATCCGCGCCGGCTACCACATGGTTGTTGGTGAGGATGAGACCCGAGGAATCAATGATAAAGCCCGTTCCCAGCGACATCGCCTTGGGCGCCTTTCCCCCTGGAAACTGGGGTGCCGGCGCCTCTTCCGGGTCATTCCCCTGCGGCCCCTGCGGCCCCCCCGGCATCCCGCCATGGAAGCGGAAATAATCCTCAAAGAATCGGCGGAAGGGATCGCCCTCATTCCCTCCATAGGCCGGCTGCTTGACGACCGTAAGGGTGGAGATATTGACCACCGAGGGCACGGCTTTCTTGGCAAGTTGGACATAGACATTGCTCTCTGGCGCCGCCGACAAGGCGGGGACAGCCGAGGCAATCGGCACGAGCATGAACAAAGCGCAGCGCGGAAGGAATCTCATTTCACTTCTCCCAATGACTCAACGTACTTCATGCGAACTTGAAAAAGGAGCTGCTGCAAAAGACCGGACTCTTCGGGTGAAAGATTTCCCTGCGTCTTCTCCTGCAGCATCTCGAGCAGGTCGATGTTCTGCCTTGCAAGCTCCAGATCCACCGGGATGCCGGCCTCGCCTGTCAGGGATCCAAATGCCGCAGAAGAGACAGACAGGACAAAAGTGGTGAAGTCGAGCTTGGGAAGGTTTGCTTTCACGTTCCGCTCCTTTTGGGTCTTCTATCGTCCGAAGTGGATTACCAATGCCCCGGAATCCAGGACAAGATGGATCTTTGGCCGTGCCGATCGGCCGGAATTGCGTCGAGGGACAAGAGTTGATGGAGCACCGCAAAGCCGGGCGCTCCCCTGCCCGGCCAGTCGACCGAGGCGGACTCTCCAGGGCCATGCGAGGCTGGCAGGGGCTCCAGTCGGAGCACTGCCCGAATCCAGGCGATCCACGCCAGCACAGGAAGGCTGAGGGCCATGCGCCATGGAGAAAGCCGCAGCCTGCCCGAGCGCTCCGATGCAGGAGACAGAACCAGGGAGGCAAAGGCACTCGACAAGCCCACTTGCAGGGCCCTGACCAACACTGCGCCACAAGTCCAAAGCTCCAAACCGTCGGACTGCATCCGCGTCACCGAGCGCCGGCATGCGGCGCGGAATGCATCCTCTCCAAAGACAAAAAGCCAGCCCGAGGAAACCACCAGAAGAGGGGGCCGAAAGGGCGCCTTGAGAACCAGAAGGAAGGGAGTTGCCTCCTGAATGAGCCGAAGTCCCGGCTCAACTCCCGGGTCAGGCATTCCATCAAAGGCCCGGGCCCAGCTGCGCCCCAGTGCCTCGTCCTCCACCAGGGGCAGGCTCGCAAGCAGGCGGCGATAAAGTACCGATGGGAGGATCCAGACCCAAAATGCTGCTGCCACGGCCGTCGCAAGGAGCGAAGCCGGCACTGCGCCCGATGGCTGAAACCAGATCAGTAAAATGGAGCAGAGGATCCCGCTCGCGAAGAGGAGGCCTGGCATCGCCGCCAGCAGCCAGAGCAACAAGAACGCCATGATGGCCTTCAAGGCTAACCGATCCGACTACTCTCGCACAATGCCTGAAAGAAGCTGGGTAAGCTCACCCGGATGCGAGGAGGCCTTGATGGCATCAGCGGCAGTGATGACTCCCGACTCGGTCAGCTTTAATAGGGCCTGGTTCATCGTCTGCATCTGGTAATAGTCCGTTGATGACGCGATGAGTTCGGCGATTCGATCCACCTGGTTGTTGGCAATCAGGTTCTCGATGGCCGGGGAGTTGACCAAAACCTCTGCGGCGAGTGCCCGACCCTTTCGGTCCGCCCGGGGAACGAGCTGCTGCGAAACCACGGCAACCAAGGAAGACGCCAGCTGGAGCCTCATCTGGTTTTGTGCTCCAGACGGAACCATATCCAAGATGCGCTCGACCGTACCTCGGGCATCCACCGTGTGCAGCGTCGAGAGAACCAAGTGCCCGGTCTCCGCTGCAGTCATGGCCACCTTCATGGTCTCGTAATCTCGCATTTCGCCCAGCACAACCACGTCGGGATCCTGCCTGAGCCCCGCGTGCAGGGCCTCGTGAAGGGACATCGTATCAGTCCCCACTTCACGCTGCGTGACGGAAGCCTTCTGGTCGCGATAAACAAACTCAATCGGATCCTCAATCGTGAGGATGTGGATGGGCTGCGTCTCATTGAGGTAGTTCACAAGGGCGGCAAGCGTCGTAGACTTTCCCGCACCCGTGGCTCCGGTCACCAAGATGAGTCCATGGGACCGCTGCGCGAGTTCCTTGAGCACTGGAGGAACCCCAAGTGACTCAAACCGCGGAATTTGGACCGGAATCATGCGAATTGCGGCGGATAGCGTGTTTCGCTGCTGGTAGACATTGCACCTGAAGCGCCCCAGATCCCCGATCCTGAAGGACAGATCCACCTGAAGCTTGGATTCAAGCTCCTGCTGTTGTCGCTTGGTAAGAAGTCCCACCACGATCCGCTCCACGGTCTCGGAGTCCAGTGGAGGCATCTTGGCGGGCACGAGTTTTCCGTTGATCCGGAAAATGGGCGGTCGCCCCACCTTGAGATGCAGGTCCGAGGCGCTGAAACGAACCAGCGCTTCGACCAGGTAGTGGATGTCGATCTGCATGGACCGCGAAGCGGGAGGCAGACGCGCAGGAGAGGACATCAGGCCGCCTTTTGTTCAGGAACGCCCAGGGTTGCAACCCAGTTCATCACCAGCCTGGCCTCGATGAACTTGGAGGCCGCATCGCAAAGATATCCGATGAGCTCGATGTCCTCGCTCGTGAAGCCACCCTCACCCATTCTATTGATCACCTCGACCACGCCGAAAACGCGGCCGCGGATGACAATGGGTGCCGCAATGAGGTTGCGGGTCTGGAAGCCCACGGCATCCCCCACGGTTTTCAGGAATCGATCGTCCTTGCTGCAGTCCGCGACATGGGTGATCTGGCGACTTTCATGCACGTGGCCCACGATCCCCTTGCCCGCAGGAATCCGGATGCTGTCCAGCTGGTCGGAGCTCTGGCCGGCGACCGCCCTGAAAAAAAGCACCTTTCCATCCGGTTCTGCTTCGAACAGGGATCCTGCCTCGCACTTGATGGCCTTGAGGAAGACAAGGAGGATCTCCCTCATGAAGTCCTGGTAGGACAGATCACGACCCAAGAGCCCGGCCATCCCCTCAAGTGCCGCAAGCTTGCTCGCATTGATGGCGATCGCCGACTCATCAAGGAACATCGCCCCTTGCGCCGCAGGACTCAAGTCAGTCACCGACTGTGCCTCAAGCAGGACCGGGAGTTCCGGTAGTGAAGAGTCATCCATTGGAGGAAAGTCCCTTTCTTGAAAGCGTATCGGCACTATGGAATGATTGATTGAGGGACTTTTGACACCCATGCCAAGAACAGCTTCCAAGCGCCGCGCAAACCCTGCCCTCATGGCGATCACCTGGCTTTTAAGCTGCGTGTCTCTGCTGACACACTCGTCCTGCGGAGGGATTGGGCTTGGCGCAAACCCCTACCTGCTGGAAAGCCCTCCGACGGGATCCGTCGTCCGCACGGGCATCTTCTTCACCATAACCTCGGGCAAGGAGGTCACCGGGACGGCCAAAATCTACCGTCGCGCCGGACAAAACGACATCCTGCGCCTCGAATCCCTTTCTGCCCCGGCGGAGAGTCCCCTCAAAATCCGGGCGGAGTACGATAGCTCAAGCTTCAACGCCACGCTCAAGTCCTCGCGCGGGAACCAGAACTACGACACCGGAGTTTCCGGCGTGAACTGGAGCAGCGTCAGTATCCGGAACACGATTCCCACGACCCCAGACTATGGGACGGCGCCCTTTTAAGGCAGCGACATCTCGTTCTTGTATTCGATGAGTTCCTTGAGGTTCCTGACCTCGGAGATGAGCCACTTCTCGTCCGAGCGCACCAGCTGTGCGAACTTCTTGTGGGTTACCTTGGCATCGTGGCCCTTGCTCTGGTCAAGGTAGGTGAGCTCGTAGGTGATGGCCACTTCCCTCGGATTCTGCGTCTTCACTTCCGAGAACGCGAGCTTCACGAACTGTCGCTTGCTGTTGATGAAGGCCTCGACGAACTGCTCATCACTCCAGGCGGCAAGGCGCGTTTTGGCGGCGCCCGTGAGGTAGCGGATCAGCACGTCACGGTCCCTGACCTGGTTCACAGCAAAACTTTGGGAGATGTAATCCTGGAGAAAGGCCTTCGGGTCGTCGGCCGTGCGCCGCGAGGAACTGCAGCCCGCGATCGCGGTCAACGCCACCGCCATCGCCACCGCGACGATCCCTCGAACTTCAGCTAATGTGCCCTTCGGCTCGAATCGCATTGAGAAAGTCTCCAAAGTCCTTCTTGGCATCCGGCGCCAGGGGGCCAAACCTGACTCCCGCCCCCCAACCTGCTCCGGGATGGCTGAATTGTCTCACAACGCTCCCGGTCAGGCGAACTTTTCGCTCCCGAAACGAGAGCTCCAATTCTCCAACCTGCCCAGAGGGAGGCGCGCCGTGGGAAGAAAAAACGAATACTCCTGTGGGGCCGAGCCGCGCCACCGACAGCGTCGAGTCCAGATCCAACCAACGTGCCTCCACCGGAACCATGGCGGGCGGCAATCCTGCAAACCATCCCATGCGTGGGTCGAAGTAGGGTGCAGCAAGCTCACGCCGAATCCACGCCAACAGCGACACGCACAGCCCCGTGAGCGTCAAAGTCCAGACACCCTGCAGGGTGCCCCTCATGGCAAGGGCGCGCACCCCGAGGAAAAGACAGAGCAGGCCAATGACGACGACCAGGCTCTCGAAGGCGCCGCGGCGGCCCATCATGAGGCGCCAGGAGAGCGGTGCAATCAGAATGAGGATGATCCACCCCACCCATCGAAGTTCTCCGACGGGAAGGTCCCACCAAACGTGCGTCGAAAACACTCCCGCCGTCACGACTGAAAGGGGCACCAGAGCAAAGAGGCTTGCCGATGCCAGAAGGAGCTCTCGTGGTGCCTGGATGAGTCGCATGCCGATAGATTCGCCGGTACGCTCGAAGCTTGTCAACGAGTGGCGCTGGCCGAATAGGGAGCGGCAAGCTACTATTTTTGCATGGCGGCAATCATCCTCAATGGCTGCACTCGCTGTGGTGCCTGCCTCGACGAGTGTCCATCCCATGCCATCATCCCGGCAGCGCCGGTTTTCGTGGTGGACCCGGATCTTTGCGATGAGCACCTTCGTTGCGTGGGCGTCTGCCCCGAAGGTGTGATTCAGGTACAAAAGAAATGATACCATCGAGAACCACGATCCTTGGCGTGATGACTGGCACCTCTTGCGACGGTCTCGACGCAAGTTGCGTTCAATTCTCCGGCAAGGACTTCCGGGTGCTCTGGAGCGAGTCGCTCCCCTACCCGCGCCCGCTCCGTGATCGCGTGCTTTCCCTCCAGGAGGCCGGGGTCAGGGCTCCCATTCGCGAGTGGCTGGGTCTCCACCGAGACCTGGGCGATTGGTATGGGGCAAGCTGCCGGAAGCTCCTTGCGCGCCATCCGCGGCAGCGCCCGATGTGGATTGCCAACCACGGGCAGACCCTTGCTCACTTTCCACCGAAGTCCACCCTGCAACTGGGCGAACCGGCGTCGATCGCGCTTGCTACGGGCATCAGCGTGATTTCGGATTTTCGCTGGGGAGACCTCTGCGCTGGCGGGCAGGGAGCCCCGCTCGTTCCGGCCTTCCATGCGGAGCTTGCACGCCTCATCGGTCGCAGTTCAGCCCAAAAGGGTGATGGAGTGGCGTTCCACAACCTGGGAGGAGTGAGCAACCTCACATATATCGGCAAGACCAAGGGCCCGCTGGCCTGGGATACGGGCCCCGCAAACTTCTGGATGGACTCGATCATGCGCGATCGAACCGGTGGCGCGAAGTCCTTCGATGTGGGCGGCAGGCTCAGCCTCCGCGGCACGCCGGATGAGCGCGCCATTGAGAGGTTGCTTTCAAATGCCTTTTTTTCCCGCAAACCGCCGAAGTCGACTGGCAGGGACGAGTTTCCAGAATCATCCGTCCTGGGAGTTGTGAGGGGGCTCTCATTGGAGGACGCACTGGCCTCGGCCACGGTGGCAACGGCCCGGAGCATCGCCCGGGATTATGTTCGCTTCATCCTCTCCCCGGGACTTCCACTCTCGACGATCTATTTCTGCGGCGGTGGCGCACTCAATCCGGCACTTCTTGAGTGCATCTCCATTGAGCTCTCCCTGATGGGTTGGCAGGTGCCTGTGCGCAGCACCCGCGATATCGGGATTGACCCCACAAAGATGGAGTCGTGCGCATTTGCCTTCCTGGGATTGAGGGCCCTTCAAGGGCTTTCCGCGGGAGGCCCCTGGACGGGCGCCGGCACCGACGCACCAGGAGCCAAGATCACACCCGGAAAAAACTGGCAAAAGGCCGTGGCGTCCCTTCGCGCGATCATCCGGGACTGAGCTTGAGGTCCTGAGGTGACCATATGCCATAGGCACCGATCCCGGAGCCTTCGGCTGATTGCGGAAGGTCACCGTAGAGGATGGTCGAGGGTCCGACCTCCCGAGAAAGGCCGCCACGGTGGGCTCCGGTCGATTGAGGGTCCCAAAAAAATGGGGCGCGCCAGCCGGATGCGTCCGACCAAAGCCGCACCCTTCGCGAGACCCAGCACCGGGAGGCGACTCGCCTTGAGCTTCGCTCGATCCGCTCGCGCCATGCTGCCGGAAGCGTTCCCGTCTCAAGCTCATCCAGCAGCTTCAGGTGGGCTCTCCACCAGGAGCCAGGAGACCCCATGTCCAGCCAACGGCCATCAAAACGATGGACTCCCGCTCTTCCGGAGGCAATGGCAGGCTCAAGGACCCTGGGTACGAACTCAAACGGCTCCTCCGAAGACAGACCAACGAACAGTTCGGGCTCCACGACCGCACAGCCGATGTACATCCAGCCCGTCCGTGACTTCTCGCCCAATCCAACGATCCTTTCAAAGTCCGCATCGATCTCAAGGGCCCGATAGGGCTCCTCGGCATCGGGCGGGATGGGCATCACGGCAAGCGTGATCCCCACATTCCACATTGACCTGAGGCGCGCGTGCGTTCGGGCCAGTGCCGACCAGTCGATCGAACACATCACATCGGCATTGGTGATGAAGAAGGGACCCGGCGCCAGTTCACCCAGCGCCTTGGCAATTCCGCCTCCACTTCCCAGGAGCCGCTTGCTCTCATCGCTGACCACAAGGCTTGCCCCGCCGAGATCGAGCTCCTGAAGCCCTTCCCGAGTGGGGGCTGACAGATGGTGCACATTGGCCACGATCCGGGTCACGCCCGAGGCCACCAGCGAGTCGACTGCAAATTGCGCGCAAGGGACCCCCAGGACCGGAATCAACGG
Source organism: uncultured Bacteriovorax sp. (assembly GCA_964508305.1). Classification (GTDB taxonomy): domain Bacteria; phylum Bdellovibrionota; class UBA1018; order UBA1018; family UBA1018; genus CAIOHW01. The sequence continues at coordinate 81,970 of CAZDSX010000001.1, read as the reverse complement.
CTTGGCAACATGCTCAGAAAAGGGCCTCAGCCTGGTGCCCAGGCCGGCAGCCATGAGCATGGCACGCGTCACGAGCGGCTTAGAAATAGTAGTAATGGAACAGGACCTCCCGAAGCTGCGAATACTTCGGATACTTCAGCAGCGTCCTTCGAATGTTTTCAAAAGTGTTGCCGATGTACTTGAGGTAGGTGGCGTCACCGCGACGATTCAGGAATGACGCAAAGCTGCCGATCGCCTTGAAGTTGCGCTGGACGGCCATGAGATCAAAAATTTCCATGAAGGCGTCGCGTTGGATGCGGCGACTCGAAACCGCCTCAAAGCGGGCGACATAGTAGTCCGCCAGTCGCTGGATCTGTGCCTCTTCGAGCTGGTAGTAGCTGTCCTTGAGCAGGGAGGCGAGGTCGTATTGCGCCGGGCCCATGCGCGCATCCTGGAAATCAATCATGACATATTCGTCTCCACCCGGCCCAGGGGTGAGCATCACATTGCGGCTGTGGAAATCACGATGGGTAAGGACGGTTGGCTCTGCCGCGAGGCGGGTGCAGATCTCGGTGAAACCGTCGACCATGAGCTGCTTGTGTTCGGGAGAAATGCGCCGCTTGAGGTGCAATTCATAAAAGTGCTCGATCGTGAAGTTGATCTCCCACATGAGCTTCTCAAGGTCGAAGCGAAGGCGGAAGGCCTCAAGCTGTCTTTGTGCACCCTCCGGGCCGGCCTTGACGTGCAGCTGAACCAGCGTATCGATCACTCGCTCATAAGAATGGCGCTCGACCTCGGGGGAGGAAACCTCTTGGAGCCTCCGGAGGAGAGTCGTGTCCCCGAGGTCCTCCAGAAGCACAAAGCCACGGGCCGAGTCGACATCATAGGTTCTCGGGACACGCACACCGGAGCGCTCAAGGTGGTCGCGAACCACGAGGAAGGGCAGCTCGAGGCCCTGGTCAACAAACGGATCCGTCTTCATGACGATGCAGGAAAGGGCGCCGTCCACGGCAAGCGGCGACCTGAAGCGGACGCGATAATACTTGCGCGCACTCGCATCACCGGGAATCTTCTCGACGGATTCCAGCGTACGGGACCCGGAAACCCAGGCGGCGACATCCTTGGTGCTCTCATTGATCAGTTCCATGGCGTGCCTGACCTCTCCCAGATGGTCTGAAATCACAGTTTTTGAAGCCTCTTTTCGATCTTCGCAAACTCTGGCGTGCGGACAACTGGATTCATGAGCGGCGGAAGTTTGGCGATTTCAGCATGGGCCTCCTCTTCGAGCTCAAGAGCGAGGGTCGACCACGCCAACTGCTTGGGAGTCGCCCTGAAGCCCTGCCTCACCACGACGCCCCAACGACGCCAGAGACTCGGCACGCCGCGCGGATCATAGCCCGACTGATAGAGTTTCCTGACCATGAGTCGCGTCACGGGCTTCCAGGGATTCTCCGCTTCGTTCCCGGAATCCACCGCTCCTCCAGCGGGGCTCTCGGCAAGAGACAGCGCCGCGGCAATCAGGGCTGCGAACTCATTTTCGAACTGGACCAGCTTGAGCGCCTGGATACTGAACCACCACACCCCGCCCTCTTGGAGGTAGACGGGCTGTGGCGCGTCATCCTGCGCTACAAAAAGTTTTACACTTCCCGGGCGCGCCTCAGCGAGTCGAAGTGCCTGTGCTCGAATCCCCGCCTCGACCGCCAGATCCCGCCGAGGAAGCGCGCCCGGAACAGCCACCCGCAGCTCCGCGGGCAGCCAGCCCGAGGTCAGCCGGATGGAGACCGGGCCCTGGCCGGCCGGCGGGCCCAACGGAACGCGAACACAAGAAGTCCCAAGCAAAAGGACCAACACCGGAAGCACGCGCGTCATGACGGATTTTTGTCGCTGGGTGGATTGCATTCTGGATTTTCCCGAGGGTAGCTTACGGGATCACGACTTACCAAGAGGAAAGGAACTCAACATGAACCCAATCAACTCTCTCAAGCTCGCCCTCGGACTGTCGCTTGCCGCAGCCGTCGGAGCTGGCACCACCGCACACGCCGAAATCCCGTCGCTCGGCACGCAGGACCTCGTCGCACTCACGCAGGTTGCTCCGCTCAACCTGATCAACTGGAAGGTGGGCGACCGCATGGAATACCAGGTCAGCATGGGCTTCCTCGGGAAGTTCGGCGCAATGACCAAGTTCGTGGATCGCGAAGAAGGCGACACCATCTGGCTCCACCAGGAAATCGACCTGAAGTTCCAGAAGCAGATCGTGGACGTCCAGATGAGCCGCGTGGATGGCCGCATCATCAAGATGATCCAGGACGGCAAGGAAGTTCAGGTCCCCAACGACAAGCTCGAAGTCATCTCCCAGGATTACGGTGATGTGACCGTCCCGGCAGGAACTTTCGCCGCGGTCCACATCGTTGCCAAGACGGCACAGGTCTCCAAGATCGAGATCTGGGCGAACCCCGCCGACACCGTCATGGACGGCGCACTCAAGCAGATCATGGCCACCCAGATCGGCGAGCTGACGCTGGAACTGACTTCCTTCAAGCACGGCAACTAAGCCGCCGTTTGATTCCGAAAAATGAGAAAGCCGGTGCGGACTCCCGCACCGGCTTTTTTATTTGATCCGTGCTTCCCGTTACTTTGCGGAGGCAGGGGCGCGCGCCTTGTCCTCTTCGCTGAGCGAGTAATAGACATAGAAGCCGGCAAAAATCTTGTTTGGATTCTTGATCCACGCCTTGTTCTGTTCCCAGAGGCGCTTCCACATGGACTTCTCGCCATAAACTTTTCCGGCAATGCTGCCCAGAGTGTCGCCCTGCTTGACCTTGTACTTCTCCGAGCCCTCGGGAATGGATGCGGGCGCGCGGCCTTCCAGCTTTGGAAGAACAAGCGTGGTTCCAGCCACAAGGACATTTGGGTCCTGAAGGGTGCTGCTGTTGGCCTGGAAGATTTTCTTCCACGCAAACAGGTCGCCATAGCTTTCAAAAGCAATCTTCATGAGCGTGTCGCCCGAGCGAACCGTGTAGCTCTCGCCACCCACGGCCGGTTCAGACGGCTGGGAGAGTGCCGGCGCAGGAGCTGGCGAAACCGAGGCCACCTTGGGCTCCTCGATCACCGGGGCCGGTGCCGCGGCGAGCTCCTCGGGCTTTTCGACCGAAGCCTCCGTGCTGACCTCGGGTTGAGCGGCGAGCTCCGCCGTCTCGGCAGGTGCGGCGTCGGTCTCTGCGACCTCCTCACCGTCGGGTCCGCCGGCAAGCTCGATGGAATCGTCCTCGCCTGCGGTCTGGCCCATGGAGCAGGCCTGGAGGCCCCCCGTAGCAATCAGCACGGCTGCCCAGAGACCGAGAGTGGAAGCGAGTTTTTTAGAATGAAAGCGTGCGCCCATAGATGGCTCCTCACACCACTTAACGGTGAGGAGCGTCTAAAACTTGAGCAGAACCTTCTGGAAAGGCCCGAAACCGCTTTAGGCGAGGATGCTCGGCTGGGACTCCAGGAACAGATCCCTCTGATCCAGCGCACTCAGGACCATGGAACAGACCTGATCAAAGTGCTTGGGATTATGAAGAAAATCCAAGTCATCGCTGGGGATCACAAGCTTCTTGCCCTGATCGTACTTCAGCATCCAGTCGTCATAGTACCGGTTTAGATTAATCAGATATTCGTCCGGGATTTCCTTCTCATAATCCCGACCCCGCATGGCGATCCGCTCCTTCAGCTTGGGGAGCGACTTTTTGAGGTAGATCACCAGATCAGGGGGCGTAAGGAAGCTCGCCATCGTCTGGTAGAGCTGGAGGTAGTTTCGATAATCCCGCTCCTCCATCTGGCCCTGTTCGTAAAGGTTTCGGGCAAAGATGTTGGCATCTTCGTAGATGCTGCGATCCTGGATTGCGCTGTCGGTACCTTCGGTCACCTGCTGGTGTGCGCTGAACCGATGGTTCAGGAAGAATACCTGGAGAGGAAAGGACCAACGGTTCATGTCCTTATAGAAATCCGCAAGATACGGATTTTCGGCTACGCACTCAAAGTGCGGGGTCCAACCAAAACGACGCGACAGCATCTGGGTCAACGTGGTCTTGCCCGTACCGATGTTCCCGGCAATAGCGATAAAGATCTTCTGGCTGAACACATCCCCCCCCTAAACTGAGGCACGGTCTTAGGTTGATTGGCCGCATCCCGTCAAGCAAGGCGGGGTGTTTTTGAGTCAACACCGGATTTTGCGGGGCGTCATTTTTGCTCAATTAGCGGCTATCTACTGGATTTATTGCCGAAAGCCTCTCTCTTACGAGTTCGGGGTCCCAATACTCAAGCCGCAAACCGCTGGGGCCGTCCAGGTCCACGCTTCGCTCAGGTCGGGTCCGGAGCAGCACCCGGGCAAGCGCCGCGGGCCGAGGCTCGCCCCCCTCCCGGAGGAGATACTCCCAGAGCCATGGTGCTCCCGGCCTCTCCCGGGCGAGCTCGTACAACTTTTCGAGGGCAAGCCCTCGATGTCCGGACTCCCACTGGAGAACCGCCTGGGCAACCCTCCAAAAATGAGCGCGCCTTTGTTCAGGACTGACTGACCGAAGGGCCGCCTGCATCTGGATGAATCCCTGCGCGCGCTCACCTCTTCGAAACTGAGCCACCCCCACCCACGCCTGAATCTCCGGAGCAAAGGGATTGACCCCAAATGCCTGGCTAAAATCCTCAAAAGCTCCGTCTGCATTTCCCAAGAGCCAACGAACCTGACCGCGACGAACCAGGGCATCGGCATGACCGGGCTCCAAAGAGAGCACCTGTGTGAGGCGCTCCCCCGCGGCCGGCAGTCGCCCCAGGCTGAGCGCGTTGAGTCCCGACTGGAAGGACTTTGCAACATCGGCAGAAAGGAATGAGCGCGAGAGGACCCGGACCCGGGACGCCAGCATTTCCCGATCGGCGCGTGTCTTGGCATAGGCGTGCGCTCCCAGCAGGATTCGGCAGGCCTCCTCCCTTCGCCCCTCCATGAACAGCTGCTGTGCCAGCTGATCCGAGAGCACAGGATCACGTGGGGATCGCATCCACCGCGATCTCAGGATCACCAGGTCCACCCCCGCCGGCGGAGTGGGCGGCTCCTCGGCCCCAACCGCCAACGGGATGACGAGCAGGAGCGCCAAAGCAAGGAGTTTGCTGAGACATTCCGGACGCTTGCGGTTTACACTGTGGGGGACCATGGACAAGGCCCACTTCCTTCCAATTCGCCTGCGGGTTCAAGCATTAATTTGCACCCTGCTCCTCTCGGTGGTCGGACCCGCGGCTCGGGCCAATGACGAGAAGCTCCCGGATATCGAGATTCGTGCGCTTGATCTCACAATTGAAAAGAAGAGCACGAGCGGAGCGGTCCTCCAGTTCACTTCGCCCCAGGAGGCTCCCAGAGACCGGCAGCTGATCCTCCTCAAGGATGGCCCTCGTCCGCTGATTGCTCTCCGGGTGATCAAGATCTTCGAACCACAGGGACTCTCAGACGGGGGCTCGCGCTTTGCCGCCCAGCGTGTCCGAAGCTATGACGACTTTTTCAAGCCAGAGATCGGGGGGGCCTTCCGGGGAATCCTCAAGATCCGTGACTTGTCACTCGAGGAACTCGACCAGCAAGTAGCCGCCGAAAAAGCATCCCTCGGGAAAGGTGGCCCCGAACCCTCTCCCCTGGACGTCAGCCAGCCTGGTGCACCTCCACCTGCCGAGGATCAAACGGCTCAATCGCTGACCGAAGCCGAAGAGCGGGAACTCAAGGTGCTTGCCTACGAAGAAACCCCCAACTACCTGCCCGAGACCGACTCCGTGGGCATCCACACTGCGTTTCTACGTCTCCCCAAGTTCGAGTCTGGTGCGTTTTACGTGGCCGCAGCCGGCCCCCGCTATTCAAGGACCCTGTCCCACCCCATCTACTTTTCTGACAAACGCCTCCAGGACAGCCTGTCGCTCGACATCTCGCTGCTGGTTTCGAAGATCCTCGACTACTCGGACATCTCGGGCGACTCCTACACCCTTCTACCGCTCATCGTGACGGGTCGGTACAACTGGCTTTACAGCGAGAGCTTCGGGCTTTTTGCCTACGGTGGGCTGATCAAGCCCGTTGTGGTGACGAAGTCGGGGACCGAGCCTTCCGCCTCTGCGGCAGCATCCGTCCTGGGTTCAATCCAAGTGGCCCTCGGCGTGGGAGCCACGCTCCAGGTCGGACCTCAGTGGTACCTACGCACGGATCTGGGCGTGGACCAAGTCAGCCTTGGCCTTGATCTCAGGTTTTAATGAGGCATTCATGTTGAAAATCCTGCTTCCCTGTCTGTTGCTGGCTACTGCGCTGATCTCCGGCTGCGGGGTCAAGGGGCCCCCGCTTCCGCCGGTTCCCTCGGCAGCCGAACTCTCACCCGAACCCTCACCGTCCCCACGGAGCACCCAAGGAGCACCATGAGCGACCATCCTCAGTTCAAGTACATCAAGGGCGTCCTTCACGCCGACGGCATGCCGGTGGACCGACTGGCCCGCGAGCACGGGACGCCGCTTTACATCTACAGCGCCACGGCTTTCGAAACCCGGTATCGCGCCCTTGCCTCGGGGCTATCGTCGATCCGGGACCTGACCATTTGCTACGCGCTCAAGGCAAACTCCAACATCGCCATCGTCAAGATGATGGGCAAGCTCGGTTCCGGCGCAGACTTGGTATCGGGCGGAGAGCTTGAGCGCGCAAGGATTGCCGGGATCCCCGGAGATCGCGTCGTGTTTTCAGGCGTCGGAAAGACCCCCGAGGAGATCAGTGCGGGCCTTCATTATAATGTTGGGCGACGCCCGGGCATCACCTCCTTCCACGTGGAGTCCGTGCAGGAACTCATCATGATCGATGCCGTGACCAGGGCCACCGGACGCCCTCCGGCGCGAGTGGCGCTCCGGTTCAACCCCAAGATCGACGCCAAGACCCACCCGTAGAACAGCCCGGGTCTCAAGCGGAACAAGTTTGGCCTCAATGCCCAGGAGGTTCGCGAGGCCGTGGCCCTGCTCCCTTCGCTTCCCAACGTCAAGCTTTGCGGAATGAGCATCCACATCGGAAGCCAGCTCACTTCGCTCAAGCCCCTCAAGGAGGCTTTTTCGATGCTGGGCCGCGAGATCCTCAATGTGGAATCGACCATCGGAAGGCCGCTTGAGTTTGCCGACCTGGGTGGAGGCGTCGGAATCCAGTATAAGGATGAGAAGCCGCCCCGGATCTCCGACTACTGCAGGGAAGTGGTCCGCGCCTTCGGCAACAGCTCTCCGTTCAAGAACCGCCTTCGCATCCTGCTTGAGCCGGGTCGAGTGTTGAGCGGCAACTCGGGGATCCTCGTTTCGCAGGTCCTCTTTCGAAAGCCTCGCCCGAGCAAGGACTTCCTGATCTTGGATGCGGGAATGAACGACCTCATGCGTCCGGCGCTCTACGGCAGCTACCACGACATTCTCCCTGTCGAGCAATCCCAGTCGCGTGGCCGAAAAAAGCCAACCGACGTCGTGGGTCCGGTTTGCGAGAGCGGAGACTGCTTTGGCTCGGACCGCCCGCTTTCGACGGGCCTCTGTTCGGGGGATCTGGTCGCATTCATGAGCGCCGGCGCATATGGGATGAGCATGGCAAGCAACTACAATACGCGAACCAGGCCGGCCGAGATCCTGGTCTCCGGCAAGCGCGCCCGCGTGATCCGGGATCGCGAGCAGCTCTCGGATCTGCTACGAGGGGAGCGCCCATGAAAGGCATCATCACTGCACTCGTGACCCCCTTCCACGCCGACGGATCGCTGGATCTGGCGGCCTTTGACCGACTGATCAAGGACCAGATTGCTGCCGGTGTATCAGCCGTCATCCCGTGCGGGACCACGGGAGAGAGTCCCACTCTTTCGACCGAGGAGAAAAAGACCCTCATCTCGGAGTCCATCCGCACCTGCCGGGGCACCGGCACGCGAGTGATCGCAGGCACGGGAAGCAACTCGACTCCGGACACCGTTTCGCTCTCGAGCTGGGCCTCACAGGCCGGGGCGGATGGCGTCCTGATCGTCACTCCGTATTACAACAAGCCCTCTGCTGCCGGACTTTATTCACACTTCATCCAGGTGGCCGACTCAGTGAGCTGTCCCGTGATGCTCTATAATGTCCCGGGAAGAACGGGCGTGAGCCTGCCTCCTGAAACCGCGGCCAAGCTTGCGGCACACCCGCGCATCCGCTGGTTCAAGGAAGCCACGGGCAACGTCGGGCTTGCCTCCGAATATATCGACCAGTTCCAGGTGGCAGGACATTCGCTTGAGATCTTCTCTGGCGATGATGCCACCTTTCTTCCCCTTCTTGCTGCCGGCGCCGTGGGCGTGGTCTCGGTTGCAAGCAACCTCTTTCCACGGGCCATGGTCCGCATCCAGCGTCTTTTTGAAGAGGGAAAAAACCGGGAGGCGTTCGAGCTCCACCAGCGCTTCTATCCCCTTTTTCGGGATCTTTTCATCGAGTCCAATCCGGTTCCCATCAAGGCATCGCTTGCATTCGTGGGCGAATCGCCTTCCACCGCTCTTTGCACATCGACGGTTCGCGCTCCCCTCGTGGCCCTCTCGAGCGACAACCAGAAGAGGCTCGAAGCAAGCCTCCTGCGCTGCGGGCTTCGGGCTGGCGGAGGAACCCTCTAAATGGCTGCGCGCCTGCGGATTGCCATCATCGGATCGCGCGGCAAGATGGGCCGGGCGCTCGCGCACCTCATTGCAGGGGAGTTCGCCGCAAGCTCGGAGCTCATCGCAAGCCTTCACTCCCTGTCGGATGACTCGGAATGGGAGGATGCACTTGCTGCCGATGTGTGGGTGGATTTTTCGCTTCCCAAGGGTACTGCCAGGCTGACCCGAGCACTGGCAAGCGCACCATCTTCGCGCCTGCTTCCTGCACTCGTGATTGGAACGACCGGACACTCGGCCCAGGAGAAGGCGGAGCTCGACTCGGTTGCCCGACGAACCCGGGTGCTGCAGGCATCGAATTTCTCCACCGGAGTGCTGGCCCTGAGGAAGGCCCTGGAGTTCATCTCCCCGATCCTCTCGGCCTCGGGCTTCCGCCCATTGATGGTGGAAACCCATCACATCCATAAAAAGGATTCCCCGAGCGGGACGGCCATCACCCTGGCCGCTGCCACCTCGGGCCTCTCCAGCGAGCGGATCCACAGCATCCGTGCGGGTGAGGTGATCGGCGATCACCGCGTGGAGTTCCATGGACATGGCGAGCGCGTCACGCTCGAGCACCACGCGCAGTCGCGCGAAATCTTTGCTCGAGGGGCTCTTGAGACCGCCCTCTGGCTGGGCAAGAAGCAAAAGTCCGAGCCCACGGGCGCGGGATGGCTCACCCTGGATGATTTTTTTGAGGAGAAACTCTCATGTTTGAAATGACCCACAGGCTCAAGCAGCTGCCCCCCTACCTCTTTGCCCGCATTGACCAGATCAAGCAGGAGGAGATCAAGAAGGGACGAAAGCTGGTCGCCCTTGGAATCGGCGATCCGGATCTCCCCACCCCGGAGTTCATCATCAAGAGGCTTGAACAGGCCGCGCGAAACCCCGAGAACCACCAGTACCCGTCCTACTGGGGGATGTCGGAATTCAGGAGGGCCTCCGCTCGCTTCATGGAAAAGCGCTTCGGCGTCGGACTGAACGCTGACACCGAGGTCCTGGCACTCATCGGGTCCAAGGAGGGCATCGCCCACATCCCGCTTGCGTTCGTGAACCCGGGGGAGGCCGCCCTGGTTCCCGACCCGGGCTATCCCGTCTACAACTCGGCCACCCTCTTTGCAGATGGGATCCCGCTCCCCTTCCTCCTCAAGGAGGAGAACGGCTTCCTGCCGGACTTTGCAGATCTCGAACGACTCGTGAAGACGGGCCCCAAGGTCAGGCTCCTGTTCCTGAACTACCCGAACAACCCCACCGGGGCGGTTGCAACACGGGAGTTCTTCAAGGAAGTCGTCTCGTTTGCCAAAAAGCACGAGATCATCGTCTGCCACGACAATGCCTACTCGGAGCTGTTTTTCGACGGAAAGGCCCAGTGCTCCTTCCTGGAGGTGCCTGGTGCCAAGGACGTGGGCGTGGAGTTCCACAGCCTATCCAAAACCTTCAATATGACGGGCTGGCGCGTGGGCTTTGTCGCGGGCAATGCTCGCGTCATAGAGGGCCTGGCCAAGGTCAAGACCAACATCGATTCCGGGATCTTCAACGCCTGCCAGGAGGCGGGCATCGAAGCCCTCGATCACTACGAGCCCTTCTGCACGGAGCTTCGAGCAATTTACCAAAAGCGTCGGGATATCCTGGTCCCCGCGCTCCGCAAGGCGGGCCTCTCCTGTCGGACGCCTGAGGCAACTTTTTACGTCTGGTGCAAGCTTGCCGCAGGGCTCAAGTCCGAGGATTTCGTCCTCAACCTGATTCGCACCAAGGGGATCGTGAGCACGCCAGGAACCGGCTTTGGCCGTGGCGGTGAAGGTTTTGTCCGCTTCACGCTTTGCAGCGACGTGGCGGTCCTAAAACAGGTTGCAGAGATCTTGAGCGCATCGCTATAAATAGGGCCACTTATGAACATCTACGTCTGCATCAAGCAGGTTCCGGACACCGAGACCAAGATCAAGCTCAACGGCGACAACACCGGCATCGACACCACGGGAATCAAGTGGATCATGTCGCCCTATGATGAGTTCGCAGTCGAAGAGGCACTCCGCCTTCGCGACAAGAATCCAGGCAGCACGGTCACCGTGATCTCGGCTGGTCCGGTTCGCGTGGTAGACACCCTCCGCACGGCGCTCGCCATGGGAGCAGACAACGCAATCCATGTCGATGCTGCCGAAGGTGCGGACAACTATCGCTCGGCCAAGGCGCTGGCTGCGGCACTCAAGAAGGAGCCCAAGGTTGATATCGTGTTCACGGGCAAGGAGGCCATCGACGATGGTTCCGCGCAAGTGAGCCAGCTTGTGGCCGAATTTGCAGGGCTGCCGTATGTCACCGTCGTGCTCAATGTCGAGTACGGAGCGGCCTCGCTCAAGTGCAAGCGCGAAGTCGAAGGCGGTGCCTTCGAAATCGTCACCACTCCGCTTCCTGCGCTCATCGCAGCCCAAAAGGGAATGAACGAACCGCGCTACGCAAGCCTTCCCAACATCATGAAGGCCAAGAAGAAGGAAGTGAAGGTCCTCAAGGAATCCGACCTCGGCGTGACCGACGCGGACCAGAAGATCCGCTACAAGAACTTCCAGCTCCCGCCGCCCAAGCAGGCAGGAAAGAAGCTGGCCGGTGAGCCGGCTGCACAGGCCAAGGAACTCGCTCGCCTCCTCCACGAAGAAGCAAAGGTGCTCTAATCATGGCAAAAGTACTCGTCATCGCCGAACAGCGCGATTCCAAGCTCAAGAAGACTTCGTTTGAACTCGTCGGCGCCTCAAGCGCCGCAGGCAACGAAACCCATGTCCTCCTCCTCGGAGAAGGCATCCAGGGCCTTGCTGCCGAACTTGGACACTATGGTGCCGCCCAGGTCCACGTCGCAAACGATGCGGGCCTGAAGTTCTACACGGCCGAGGCCTACAGCCAGGTCGTGGTGCAGGTCGCAAAGGCGCTTTCGCCCGACGTGATCCTGGCCGCCCACTCACCGACCGGCCGTGACTTCATGCCGAAGGTCGCAGCCCGTCTCGGCGCGGGGCTTGCCACCGACTGCATCAGCCTCAAGTTTGAAGGAAACGGGATCGTGGCCCGCCGCCCGGTTTATGCGGGCAAGGCCACGGTCGAAGTGGAATTCCTGGGCGCGGGCCCAAAGCTTGCGACCGTTCGCGCAAACGCCCTGGGCATGCCCAAGGCGGACACCTCCAAGTCAGCTGCCGTCCAGACCGTGGCAGTGTCGCTCTCCGGCGTGACGACCCAAGTGACCGAAGTGGTCCAGGGCCAGGCCGGACGTCCGGATGTGACCGAGGCAGGAACCGTGATCTCGGGCGGTCGCTCGCTCAAGAACGCCGATAACTTCAAGATCCTCGAAGAAGTGGCTGATACGATCGGCGCAGCCGTCGGCGCCTCCCGCGCAGCCGTGGACGCAGGCTTCCGCCCGCACCGCGACCAGGTGGGCCAGACCGGCAAGGTCGTTTCCCCCAATCTCTACATCGCCTGCGGGATCAGCGGAGCCATCCAGCACTTGGCCGGCATGCGCACCTCCAAGGTGATCGTGGCCATCAACACCGACCCCGAGGCGCCCATCTTCCAGGTGGCCGACTACGGGATCGTGGGAGACCTGTTTGCCGTGGCGCCGCTTCTGAAAGACGAGTTCAAGAAGCTCAAGGAGCACTGATCTCTCGAGCGCCAATTTTCTGGCCTCAAGCCATCCTTTGCCGTTCTCGGTTGCTGCAGATAGGCCGCGCGCTTAAACTGTTAGGCACTCTATGACATGGCAAACGTTCGCCTTTTTGTTGGTGGCTGGTGCGGCTTTTGGTTACTCGGGGCTTCGCTTCAAGATCCTCTTTGAGATGCTCAAGGCCCAGAAGGGCCCCGTCCGCAATCGCCTGACCGACATCCCCGCCCGCATCATCGACACGGCAATCCACGTCCTTGGGCAGAAGGCGGTTCTGCGCAAGAAGGGGATCGGGATCCTCCACACGATCATCTTTTGGGGCTTTCTCATCATCACGATTGGAACCCTTGAACAGTTCGCCTCCACGCTCAACACGAGCTGGAGCTTCGAGTTCCTCGGTCCCGTCTACGGTCCGCTCATCTCGGTCCAGGACTTCTTCACGGTAGCCATCCTTTTTGCCGTGGGTGGAGCCTTTTACCGGCGCCTGGTGATCCGGCCAGAAGGCCTCGGGCAATCGCGCGACGCCAACATCGTGCTCACATTCACGGGTTCGCTCATGATCTCGATCCTGTGCATGAACGGGTTCCAGATCCTGAGCACTGCGGCAGGCCATGCCGAGCACTTCATCTTTTCACGGCATCTGGCGGATGCATTCCTCGGGTTTGGGCTGAGCGCAGAGGGCAATGCGGCCATGGCCACCGCCTTCAAGTGGGTGCACATGTTGTTTGTGCTTGGCTTTGCTGCCTACATCCCGCACTCCAAACACCTGCATATCATTGCGGCAGGGCCCAACACTTTCCTGCGCCAGCTCACTCGCGAGAAGGCCATGCGCCCGATCAATTTTGCGGACGAGAGTGTCACGCAATATGGCGCCGCAAAAATCACGGACCTCGGCTGGAAGGACACGCTCGACACCTACGCCTGCACCGAATGCGGGCGCTGCCAGGATCTCTGTCCTGCTTGGAACACCCAGAAACCGCTTAGCCCCAAGCTCCTGGTCCTCGACATCAAGCACAACCTTTACGAGAACAAGGACGCCATCCTTGCCGGCAAGACCGATGAGCTCAAGCCGCTGATCGGAAAGGACATCACCGAAGACGTCATCTGGGCCTGCACCAGCTGCCGCGCCTGCGAGATCGCATGTCCTGTCTTCATCGAGCAGACCGACAAGATCTTCGACATCCGCCGCAATCTTGTGATGATGGAGTCAAAGATGCCCGACGGCATCGGAACCATCTTCAAGAATCTCGAAACAAACGCCACCCCCTGGGCATTCAGCTCTGCCGATCGCGACAAGTGGTCCGAGGGTCTTTCGGTACCCACCATGGCCGAAAGCCCCGAGATTGATGTCCTGCTCTGGGTGGGCTGCGCGGGCTCATTCGATGACCGCAACAAGAAGGTGCTTCGCTCCTTTGTGTCTCTCCTCAAGAAGGCCGGGATCCGCTTTGCAATCCTGGGCAACGAAGAACAGTGCACGGGCGATCCGGCTCGCCGCATCGGAAACGAATACCTCTACCAGACGCTCGCACAAGCCAACATCGAGACGCTCAATCGCCATGGCATCAAGAAGATCGTCACTGCCTGTCCGCATTGCTTCAACACGATCAAGAACGAGTACAAGGATTTTGGCGGAACCTACGAAGTATTCCACCACTCCCAGTTCATTGCCTCGCTGATCAAGGACGGAAAGCTCAAGCCCACCAAGGGGGTCGATGAGTCGATCACCTTCCATGACAGCTGCTATCTGGGACGCTGGAATAACGTCTACGAGCAGCCGCGCACCGTGATTGAGTCCATTCCCTCTGCGCGACTGGTGGAGATGAAACAAAACCGGGATTCCGGGATGTGCTGCGGCGCCGGCGGGGGCCGCATGTTCATGGAAGAGCACATCGGGAAGCGCATCAACATCACGCGCACCGAGCAAGCCCTCGAGACCCACGCAGGGATCGTTGCCTCTTCGTGCCCGTTCTGCATGACCATGATGACTGACGGCGTGAAGAGCAAAGAGATGCTCGACAAGGTCAAGGTCATGGACATCGCCGAACTGATGGACCAGGCCACCTGAGGATTCACACGAGGGTGTAAAACTTTTTTACACCCGCCCACGGCCACAACACCGCATTCGCGGATGGGTTGGGGGCTTCGCTCGTCATTTGACGGGCTTGGGATCGATCGTCCGATGGCATGGGCCTTGGATAATGCGGTCCTTATGAAGCATGCGCGCCAGATCACCGGAATCCTCCTGCTTGCCGCCACAGGCTGCACCCCGATCGCTCCCAGCGTCCACAAGAGCGTGCTTCGAAGCGGTGAGCCCCAGCGCGTGGTTCCGGCATCTTCGCCCTCGCCCCAGGCCGTCCAGCGCGTGCGTGCCGACGTGGAAGGGACACCCATCGAGGTTCGCTGGATTCCGGACGACGAGCTTCTCAGCCAGGAACTGGAGTCCTCCGGCTCGGATCTCCAGCTGCGCGTGTCCTCGGAACAGATCCAATCCCTGCGCCGTGAGGGCACGATTCGCATTACCCTTCCCGAGGACCATCCGGGCAAGACGCTCCGAAAACTGCGCCTGCTGATGCGCGTTCAGATGACCCAGGAGAGGCTCGAAAAGCAGCTCTCCAATGACACTTGGGATTTCGCCTGGGAAACCGCTGACAAGTCCTCGATCCTGGTGACCGAGACTGCATCCGTTTCGGGAAAGTCGACGAGCGTGATCCAGGACGCCCTGGTCAGCATCCACCTCGTTCTCGTGGATCGCGCCGCCCAGGAGTGACTTACTGGCTCTTGGCCTTGTAGCCGGGGGGCAGGAAGTCCTTATGATGGGTGATGAAGCGCTTGAGCGCCGTGTTGCCGAGCTCGGACTGCGTCAGCTTGGAAAACTTCTCCATCTCGGCAAGCACAGTGGCGACCTGCTCTTCCACTTCGATGGAGATCTTCACGAGCTTTCCCTGCATTTTATAGTCTTTGCGCATAGGTGGGCCGAAGATACTCCAATGGCGGGTTGGCTCAACCAAAAAAAGAACCTCATCGCCTGCCGCGAAGCAGATCCTTCACGACGCCGTACATTGCCGCTGGCAGGGATTCGAGCTCGGCGACCTCTCTGAGGCTGCCCCCACCGCGATGCGCCAGATCGCGGCAGAGTGGTAAACTCGACTTTTCGGGTCCCATCTTCATGACATTGAGCTGCCTGAACCTCGGTGCAAGATAAGCCGGGTCTCGACCGGCCGTGTATTTTCCGTCCGTGAGCAGCAGCACTGCCGGTGGGCGTCCTCCACCTCGGGCCTCGGTCTCACCCACCAGGCGGAGGGCCTCCTGAATCCCTGACTCAAGGTGCGTGTAACCCTGAGCCGGCACATCGAGGAACCTCGCCATCAGCTCCCGCACGCTGATCCGTTCACTGGGGAGCTTGAGCACCTGGGGGCGGTTTTCAAAGGCAACGATCCCGATGGGGTCCTCGGGAAACTGCAGCAGAACAACGGCTAATGCCACGGCGGTGAGCGCAAGCTTTTCTCCAGTCATCGACAGGCTCGTATCTACCGCGATGATCACTGGCTGGACCCTTCGAGTGCGGTACTCCATGATCAGCTGGCTTGCCGACACCACGTCCCCACGCAAGATTCCAGGCGCACCTTCAGTGGTCTCATCAAGCTCAAGCTCGACACCCTCGGCCGAGGCGGGCACGCTGTCCCAGGGTGAAAGATCCACCTTGGTCGGATGCACGACGGACCCCAACACCGAGCGCGCCTTTTCAAGAATCGCCTCCGTGGAGATCTCGCGGAGATGGTGGGCCACCTTCTTCAGCGATGGCTTGGCCTTGAATTCATGGTAGCGCGTGGCCACATCCCAGGCGCTCGACACTCCCGCATCGAGCATCTCCCCGTCGTCAGCTTCCATTCCGGGATCAAGAAGCCCCCCGGACTCTTCCGGGGGTGAGAACTGGATCTCCGCTCGCTTGAAGGGCTGCGCCTGCTCCGCCCCCTGTTGGCGCTCAGTCAGGTCTTTTTTTTTGAGGCGACCATCTCCTCGCCCGACATTGCCGATTCGGCGCAGGACTCAACCAAGGAAGAGACCTCGGCTGCGTGCGACTGCGTGGAGTCTGCATCCCGTTCAATCTCGATACGCGTGGGAAGGGCAATGAGTGCGGCGGCCACAAATGCTTCGCGGCGGCTTGGGACTGAGCCTCGTCCCGCGAGCAAGGCCTGGGCGATCTCAGCTACAGCCTGGGCTGCGCGAACTGAAGCACCACGCTTGACGCGTGGATGATTGCGGGTGATCCGGGCAAGCCTCACAGAGGCCTCCACCAAAACTGCATCCGATACCGTGCGGGAGACGATCTTTCGCTCTTCTTCCTCGCTCTGGTAATCCAGAACGACGAGCTCAAAGCGATCCAAGATCGCCTCGCTCAGGTGAGAGGTGGCAACGAACTCCTTCGGGTTCTGTGTTGCAACAACGGCAAAGCCATCGGCAGCCACCACCTGTCCCAGGCGTGGGACCACGATTCGACGCTCGTCGATTGCCGGAAGAAGCACGTTTTGTACGCCTTCCGGGAGGCGGTTGAGCTCGTTGATAAAGAGAATCCCTCCCTCTATCATCGCCTCCACGAGAGGGCCCGCAACGAAGGATTTGGCGGAGTAACCAAATTTAATGACAAGTGGCGGATCAAACCAGCCCGAGAGCTTTTGCTCCGTGAACCTTCCGTCTCCATCGACGCGAAAAACCTTGCGTCCTGCCCCCTCACAAATGGACAGGGCGAGCTGGGTTTTTCCCACTCCGACAGGCCCCTCCAGGAGCACGTTGCGACCTGCCTCAAGGCAGGCGCGAACCGAGGCGGACTCCTGCCCACGACCGACGAGCAGGTGTGACGGTGTGGCGGTCTTTTTATTCGGCTTGGCTTTTGGCTGGGGAGAGGATTTTTTCATCACGCTTGTGCCCGATTCTCATGCCTTAGCGGCGTTTGCGCAAGCCCGCACGCGAAGTGCCCTTGGGCTTCGGACTCGGCTTTCCGCGGGCCTTTGGTTTTGCCCTTGGCGCTTGTGGAGCGGGGGCGGGCTGCTTCTGGGCGGACATCCTCTTGATGAATTCCTCGACAATATAACTGGCAACGTCCGAGGGCTTGGTTCCCACTCCAAAGCCCGCATCAAACCCACACTCCAGTGCGAGAGGATGAGTGACGCGAGGGCCACCGGCAACGAAGATGATCTTCTCGAGCAGGCCCATTTGCCTTGCACGGTTCATGAGATCCTTCATGTCGCGCATGTGGATGTTGTGCTGGGTCACCACCTTGGAAACCAGGATCGCATCCGCCCCTTCTGCAACCGCCCTTTTCAGGAGCTCATCATTCAATACCTGCGCGCCCAGGTTTCGGGCGTCGATCCACTGGTAGCGCTCCAGCCCGTAGTCCCCGGCAAAGCCCTTCATGTTCATGATGGCATCGATGCCCACGGTGTGGGCGTCATACCCGGTGCAGGCCCCCATGACGACGAGCTTTCGTCCAATCTGGGTTGCGATGATCTCATCAATCTCCTCGCGTGAACGCTTTTGGGCGTCGACCTTGACGACATGGATCTTGGTAAAGTCCACGGTGTGGCGGACATTGGCATAGACCACAAAGAGCGCGAACCCCTCGGCAGCCTTCTCCATCGTGGCAACCTTGATCTGGTCCAGCCCCATCTTTTCACACAACTGGATGGCGGCCTCGCGGGCCTCGGGTGAAGGCTCAACCGGCAAGGTAAAGGAGATCTGGATGGTTCCATCCCCCATGATGTCGCCATAGGGCTTGAGCTTCTTCAGGTCGACCACTGCTGCTTTCGAGGACATGTCTTCTCTCCTGGCCGGATCGTCTTAAAGGATTTCAAAGAAGGGGTTCAGGTAGCCCTGCGCTCGCAGGAACACACCGTCGTGCCCCTTGCCGCCCTCTTCGCGGCGGCTGACCTCGGCAAAGGCCTTTTCCTGGATGGCGCGGAACATCCCTTTGGCGTGGATCATCTCGAGATGCGCAAGCGCGTCGTCGAGCACCTTGGTTGCCCACGAATCGATCAGACCTCCCGGGTTGAACGTGATGTCCACGCCCAGGTCCTTGGCCCCGTTAAAGATGTACTTGGCGTTCTTGATGCTCATCCACCTGTCTTGAAGGAGCGGAGTGTGCATCGCCTCAGTCGCCATCCCAAGTAATTGGATGGTTTGCCCGGTCAAGACCCCCACAAAGTTGAACATCGCATCCATCAGATGGCTGTAGAAGATGTCTCCGCTTTTGTGGCGCGTGGGCGGCATGAACTTGATGGGAGAGCGCGGGAAAATATCGCGGGTCATCTGGGCTCGGGCAATCTCGAGCAGGAACACATTGGGGTGTTCAGGGTTCATCTCCTGGGCGTGACCAAGACCCATCAGGTCTTCGGACATCCCGGCGTGGCTCGCAAAACGCTCGTTGATGAACTGGGAGGCCAGGACTTGATGGCCATTTTCAGTTGCGTCTGCCGTGGTGAGATAGTTGTCCTCCCCCGTATGGATCACGATCCGTGAGCGGGCAATGATCTTGCGCGAGAAATGCTGGTCGATCAGCGTTCGCTTCATGTTGATGTCACGAAACAAGATCCCGTACATCGCGTCATTAAGCAGGAAGTCGAGCCTTTCGATCGCCCCCAGTGCCGCAATCTCAGGCATGCAAAGCCCGGAGCAGTAGTTGGTGAGTCGGATATAGCGCCCCAGCCGCTTTCCCTCCTCATCCAGGGCAGCTCGCATGATCCTAAAATTTTCCTGCGTGGCGTAAGTCCCGCCAAACCCCTCGGTCGTGGCTCCATGGGGGACATAATCAAGAAGAGACTGTGCCGTGCTTCTGATGACCGCGATTGCGTCGGCACCCGCCTGTGCCGCGGCCTTGGCCTGGATCACGTCATCGTAGATGTTTCCAGTGGCCACGATCACATAGAGAATCGGGCCGCCCTTTCCGGAAGGATCAAACCTGTCCCCGCAATCCGCGCGATTCCGGTCCCTGAGGTTGCGGGCGGAATCCAGTCCTTCCACCGCCTGCCGGCAAAGCTCCTTGACCCGCTTGCGGATTGCATCTTCCGGGGATGGCGGAAGTTCCGAGAGCTTGACCTTGCGCAAGGCAGCCTGCGTTGCGAGCTCCTTCACGCCAAGGCCAGTTTGGATCAAGCCGTTGACGAACGGAATGAGCACCCCTCGCGATAGCGCGCCTGCCTTTTGAAGATCATCGACGATGATGTTCACTTCGGGAACCACCTGGCGGGCCTGCTGGACGGCACCATCAACGCCGATCAGGCGGAGCGTCGCTCGCTCGATCGCAATGGTCGAATGTCGATCAATCATCTGCTCGACGGGAGCCGAGATCTCTCGGGCGAGCTGCCGGCAGCGTTCTACTTTTTTGAAGTCCAGGTTCAAGTGCGCCATGGGGTCGCCTCGGCTCCTAACAGTATGTCTCAGTGAAAAGTTTTTTGAGTTCCGGGCTGTCACGAAGGACCTGGAGTGCCAGATCGGCGTGACCTGCCGTGTATCCGTTGCCAATCACAAGCTCAATGTCCGCCCCTACGCCCTCGGCACCCAGTGCCGCGCGGGTGAAGCTCGTGGCCATGCTGAAAAAATAGACCAGACCGCGATCGCGTGCGGAAAGCACGCACGCCATTTCGGTTTCGGGGATGTTGGCGACATTGATCACCACGTCAGCCATCTTTCCTCCGGTAATGGCTCGCACTCGCTCCATGACCTCCACTGCCTTGCGGGCATCCCCCTGGATCACATGGTCGACAAAAGACAGTCCGCGAAGGCGCGCAATAGCGGCGTCCGAATAATCTAGGGCAATCGTGATTGCCCCTTTTTTCTTGGCCTCATGCAGGCAAAGGACCCCGGACTTTCCACCGCCCCCCACGACAAACACCACCTCACCGGCGCGCGCGAGCCTTCTGGCCTGTGCCGGTGCGCCCGCCACATCGAGCACCGCAAGCGCCACCGTCTCGGGAAGGTCCGAGGGGAGGCGCGCAAAAAGCCCCGAGGCAAAGAGGATGGCGTGTCCCTCGATGTCCACTCGGTCGATCCCCATGTGGATCTTCTTGATCTTGCGAATCTCAAGCGGCGTGAGCGAGAGCGAAACCAGTGAAGCAATCCGGTCCCCCGGCCTGACGGGCTTTTTATCGACGGGAAACTTCGGGCCAACCTGTTTGACCGTGCCGATGAGCATCCCGCCCGAGCCCGTCACCGGGTTGTGATGCTTTCCGCGCGAACGCACCAAGGCGCGGATCGACTCTTCGAGTCGGGCCGGGTCGCCTTCGGCTGCCTTTGAGAGCTGATGGAAGCTTGCTGAGTCGATGTTGAGACTTTCGACCTCAACGAGGAGCTCGTCTTCGGCGATCGGGAGCGAAGGATCCACGCGCTCGGCCTGCTGGGGGAGCGCTCCCACGCCGCGCGGCTCGATCACTCTCTGCAAACCAAGGGCATCTGCGGGTCGAAAGGACATGGTTGGCTCCTGGAAAACGACCGAAGGCCCTGTCGAAACTTTCGACACGCCTCCAGCCCGTCAACACCGGCACCCAAAAGGGGCTGGCCTGTGTCTGACCTGACACGGTTTATGTGTCTGTTTTTTATCAGGTTTTGCGGCGCTTACCAATGGGCAATTCCGGCCGGCATTGGCCCGGGTGTTGCTCTGCATCATGGCAGAGAGAAAGAAAGAGGTAGACCCATGAAGATCTCCCACGGCCATAAGTTTTTGATGCTGAGCGCCATGTTTCTGGCGATCACCGCACGAGGCGAAGAGACCACGCAGGCCCCGAAGCTTCGCGATCTGTCCTGGTCCGAGGCAAGCTCGCTCTTCCAGAAGCTGGGAGCCAAGGTCAACGACACCCGCACCAGCGTGGGCCTCGTGGGCTTCATGTACCGCGAGTGCCTCCCGCATGTGATTTTCTCCTCCCGGCAGTCAGACGGCGGAACCGAGGATTTCCGCATCCAGGCTTCTGACCAGCTCGCGAGCTGTATCAACCAGCAGAAGCTGGCACACCCCGGGGCAGCCCTCGGAGACGAGTCGGTATTTTCACGGCTCAGCATGGTCGGCGGCACCTCGATCGGGGTGCAGGACCGGGATGTCTCCATTGGCTTTACCTGGGAAGACAAGAGCGAAGATCCTGCAGTCTGGCGCAGGGCTTCGGTTGGATCGGACCTCAAGTTCGAGTCAGTCGCGACTCGTGACGCGAGGGAAGCTCGGGAGCGCCAGCTTGCCGAGGAAAAGCGCCTCGAGCGCCTGATGAACATTGCCAAGACCTGCCGCGGGTCTGAGGAAAACAACCTCCGCGCGCTTTCTGCGATCCGTCAACTCGTGGACAGCGGCAAACTCGATGACGTAGAGGCGGATGACCTGCGCAAGAGCATCTCCGACAGCCAGCTTGCGGTCCTCAAGAAGAAGGTTGCCTCCCTCAAGGGCTCGGACCTTGAAGCGGTGGACGAAGACATTAGGTTCTGGCTTGAGCGCAATAAGTCGAGCCCCAAGGCGGCAGAGAAGGCAGCCGAGCTCCGCCTGGAGCTTGCGCGCCGACTTGCAGAGACCAACCCTCTCTCGGTGAGCTCCAACGAGCGCTCACTGGAGATCCTCACCGAGCTCGGCGAGTCGGGCGAACTGTCGGATGCGATGCGCCGCCGCGCCCAGCTCGGTGCGTTCGAGATGCGCGGGAACCTGACGGCAGCCAAGCTTTCGGCGTTCGCTCGTGAACAGGTCGCCAAGGGCGTTCCAGCGCCCGTGCTCCAACAGATGCTGATGCAGAACCCCGACTTCGTCTCCTTCCATCGCGACATGCAGAAGGATCTTGCGAGCGCATGCAACAAGTCGGATCGCGCATCATTCGAGCGCTGCACCCAGCTGCGCCAGATTGCGGTGTCGCAGCCAACGCGAATCCTTGAAGTCGCCAACCAGCAGGCTGCACAGGCCCAGATGCAGATCATGCAGCAGATGCAGCAACAGGCCCCCACACAGCAGAGCCAGCAGTTCTTTGCCCCTGGCGGTCTCCTGTACGGAACGGGCGGGGCAATTCCGGTCGCCGGGCGCTGACACCCGCCAGCAAAAGATGTCAACATCAACGCGAGGCCTGCACTCAAAAAAACAGAGTGCGGGCCTCAGTTTTTTTGTTTGACGCAACACTGGGGCGCGGCTACTCCTGTGTGCATGTTGCTTATTCGTCTCGAGGCAAGCGAAAGCTCGGGACAGTTTTTCTCTACAGGGGGTGCTTGAATGGCAACTGGATTGGTAAAGTGGTTCAACGATAGCAAGGGTTTCGGGTTCATCCAGGCTGACGGCCAGGATCGCGATGTGTTCGTGCACTATTCCGCGATTCAGGGAGAGGGGTTCAAGACCCTCGCGGAAGGCCAGAAGGTCGACTTCGACCTCATTGACGGCCCCAAGGGCCCTCAGGCTTCCAACGTGATGCGCGCCAACTAATAAAAAGTTTGGTTTGTAATCAAGAATGGGCGGATCGGGAAACCGATCCGCCCATTCTGTTTGTTAGGTATCCCAATTCAACCCCGGATAGGCTTTCGCCACCAGGGCGGGCGCCTTGGGCTCCACCACTTCAAGTGAGCTCACGGGCGCAGCACAGTACTGGCTGGCGGCCACTGCCGTGGGAAAATGGTTTCCACTCTTCTTGAATCCACCAAATGGAAGCCGTGATGAGGCCCCGACGGTGGACTTGTTCCAGTTGACCAGACCCATCTCAAGATCCTCGCGCGCGGCCAAGAATGCCGCGCGATCGCGCGTGAACACGCTGGCAACGAGCCCGAACTGGGTCTCGTTGGCCTGCGCCACGGCCTCCTCAAGCTCCCTGAATCCGAGGACGGCAAGGCAGGGCGCAAAGAGTTCGCTTTGCTGGAATACGCTCTTGCGAGTGGACTCAATCGAGGGATTCTTCACCCACGCAATGGAGGGCGCAACGTAGTTGCCCGGGCGCTGCAGCTCGAGAGCCTTCCCGCGCATGACCATCTCACAGCCCTCGCGTGCTGCGATCCCCAGATACTTCGTATAGCGATCTACGGCTGCTGGTTCGATCAGCGGGCCCATGAATACGGACTCTGACCAGTGGCCTATTTCAAACGCCTTTGCCCTGGCGTGAAGCTTCTCCAGAAACTCGGGAAGAAGGGATTCGTGCACAAGCACCCTGCTCGTTGCGCTGCAACGCTGGCCTGCCGTGATAAAGGCTGAAACCAGGGTTTCCTGAAGCGCCACCCCAAGATCGGCATCCTTGAGGACGATCGTGGCGTTCTTTCCGCCCATCTCAAGCGCAAGGATCTTCCAGTGCTGGAGCAGGGTATCCTGCTTGATGCGGGTGCCCACCTCATAGGAGCCGGTGAAAAGCACGCCCGCAACATCGGGATGCACACAGAGACGGCGACCCACTTCCTTTTCGCCCTGCACCAGGTTGAAAACCCCCTCGGGAAAAGCTGCGGCCTCGAAGGCTTCGGCCATGACCTGCGCCGTGCCTGGGGTCTTCTCCGATGGCTTGAAGACCACCGTATTCCCACCCAGGAGCGCAGGAACAATGTGACCATTGGGAAGGTGTCCGGGAAAGTTGAACGGGCCAATGACGGCCATCACTCCGTGTGGCCTGAAGCGACAAACACCGTCAGTGCCTTCCATGATCGACGCAATGGAATAGTCCGAGACGAGCTTCAGCCCGTCTTGGATCGAGATATCGACCTTGGCCAGCATGGAGGCCACTTCCGTCCGGGACTCCCAGAGGGGCTTGCCCACCTCTCGCGAGATGATCCGAATGAGCTGGTCTTCGCGAAGCTTGATCTGCTCCTGGTACCTCTTGAGCGCACTAATGCGTTCGGACAAGGGCGTCCTTCGCCAGGTGCGAAAGGCAAGGCGTGCCGCCTCCACGGCCCGCTCTACCGATGCATAGGAACAAGCCACATCCCCGATCACGTCGCCAAAATCGGCGGGGCTCTTGAGCGTCCACTCGGCGCTTCGGCCCTGCGCAGGAACGGGAGAGAAACGACCAGAAATAAAATCACCCTTGAACATGGCGACTCCTCAATAAAACGGCATCACGGCGACACGCTCGCCCGGGCGCAGCCCGAGGGCGGACTCAATGGTCTTGGCCTCTGGCTCGGTGATTCCAACCGTCACCGCGGCTCCTTCATGATGGATGGGCACGCACATCGCCCTGAATTCACCAGGAGACTGCCGCTCTCCGCAGATGAGCGCAAACTCACCGCTTCCTGCACTTGCGCCGCGATACTCGGCTCTAGCGAGCTTTCCAACGGGCAGCAAATCATCCACGTTGCACCAGAGGTGCGGACCTCCGTCAAACGGGTCCACCTGCTGGAGGTACTTGAACCCCACCTTCTTGAGCATGTGGACCACGGGCTCCGTGTCCTTGCCCACTTTTCCGATCGCGTTGCGTGCCTCTGCGGTCAGGAACGTCGTGTAGATCTTGCCTGACGGAAAGAGCGAGAAAATGAACTCCTTGTCCTTCTGGCAAAGCTGGTCGGCCTCCCAGTAGTCCATGTTGGTGAATCGCCGGCCGATTGCCTCCCAGAGCGGACTCTGGCCCTTTTTATTGAGGGGCGGAAGGAGCTCCGCAATCAGCCGGTCCTTGAACTGCTCGCGATGCAGGGCAAGGTAGAGGAACCTCACAAAAGAGATCTGTCTCCCGAGGCGCGCCGTGAGGTTGCGGGACTCCGGGTCAAGCACAAGCCCACCAAGCTCGGAGGGACCATCGGACTCAAACTTGAGCTCAAGCGTTCCGTGGATGAAGCCTGTTCCAATGGACTCGGAGAATCGCTTTTCATTCCCCACCTGAAAATAAAAGTGCGGCGACTCCGGACTTCCGTGCTGGGAGGCAATCATCGAGGTGCCCACGACCGCACCACGCTCGAGATCCTCGGCAACGAAGATGAATTTTCGCTCGCTCGGATCATCCACCCGGCCGAGGAAGGCGTCCCGGGAGCGCTTGATCTTTTCGCGCAACAAATCTCGATCGCCCTGCAGGTTGATGAATCCCGGGACCTGCGCGAGGCGCTCCAAGTCTCCCAGATCGCGCTCCTGGACTTCCCTAAGAAGGATCATACGCAGGTCTTCTCGATGAGCTTTTCGTAGAACCGTGTGGCCTTCTCAAGCTGTTCAATCCAATTGTACTCATTCGGTCCGTGGCTGTTGCCCTGTGAGCTGCCCGGGCCGAAGACAATGGCTTCATATCCAGCAAGGAAGTACTGGGCCGCTTCGGTAGATGTGGCCATCTTTGCAAAACCCCTTTCGCCGTCGTGAAGGCCGGACTCAACCACTGCAGCCCTGCAAATCCGCATGAGTTCGTGCTCCCAGCCCATTCCCAGCCCGGGGTTCATCCTCTCCCTCACAACCGAGAGATTGAGGCCCGGGTAGTGCGTCGAGAGCTGCTGAAAGGCTCCGATAATCCGTGCCTCGACCTGTTCAGGCGACACGCCGGGGAGCAGGCGCACGTCAAAAAGAAGCTCCATGACGTTCGGCCTCTCACGAAGCTGCCCAAAGTTGATCGTTGAATGCGGGGGCTCAAATGTCTCATCCGACTCTGCGCCAAGCTCTGCCGAGAACTGGCCAAAGAGTCCGACGGAATCACAGAGCGCCTGGAACACCTGCTCGGGCAGAAACTGGACGCCACTCTCTCCAAGCCCCCCGAACTCCGCCACGAAAGCATCCGAAAGCCCGGAGTCCCGGCAATAGTCGGTGAAGAAGCGCTTGAAGTCCTCCAGCTGGTGGGAGGTCACGAAAAACTCGGCCTCCGCCTGGTCTGGAACCTTGTTGACGGTGTCGCCACCGGAGCAACGGGTGAGCCTGACGTCAAAACCAGCCTCCGTCGCCACGCGGATGAATTCGAGCAGGCGCAGGATCGCGTTCACCCCCTGCTCGGGATAGGCTCCGTGGGCCGAACGTCCAAAGGCCTTTAGCAAAACGCGCCGATTGAAACCCTTGGCGTCCTTTGAAACCCTTGAATAGCCGATCGCCACGCGAAAGATGCTGTAACACTTGTGCGCATACACGACCTTGAGCTCCGAAGGCTCACCCACTGCCACGAACCGGGGATTGAGGGCCATGGACTTGATCAGGTACTTCGTGCCGAACATTCCCAGCTCGGCTCCACAGCTTCCGACCAGGTAGATCGGCATCTTGAGTTTCCGCTCCCGGAACTTCTCGATGGCTCGGAGCTTGGCGAGGAAGTCGAGTTTCCCGTCAACCGAGCCCAGGCCATAAATTTTTCCGTCTTTCACGGCTGCCGCAAAGGCGTCCCCACCGGTCTCCGTCCAGTTCTCGCGTCTGCCGGGACCGACGGTGTCCAGATGGGTGAGCAGGAGGAGCCCCTTGCGCGTCTTTTTATCGACCAGTGGGTCGCCAAAAACACCGAGGACATTGAACTGCCTCTTCGAAACTCCGTCGATCGAGTGGCCCACTTGCTGGAGCTGGACCTTGAGGCCGCGGGCGCGCATCAGGGTTGAAACATAGTTGGCAAGCTCTTCGTTTCCGTCCACCGTCACGGACGGGATCGAGATGATCTTCCTTGCCTCTTCAATGAGCTGGCGCACGTTCAGTTCCCTGTCTTTCTGCTTTTCGAGACTTCGAGAATTGCCGCCTCGATGATCGAGCACACCTCATCGACCTGTTCCTCGTTCATCGCCCCGAGCGGCGGCAGCATCCGGATCAGTATGGGCCCATGTCCGCAATAAAATGCCACCACTCCAAGTTCGTACATCTTCATGAGCACGGACTTGACCTCGTCCAGGGTTCCAGAAAGTGGCTGGAGCGCGATCATCCCCCCGATGTTTCGCCACTCGCCGATCAGGCCCTTGCAGGACCCCTGCGCCATTTCCTCGATTCTTGCCGCAAACCGGGATGAGAGTCGGGCCACATGACCGCCGGGGCCATGGTAGCCCTGGTCCAGGAGCTCAACGATCCGCCGCGCCACACTGAGGCTCGACGAGGTGCCCGTAAATGTTCCAGCCACCAATCCCGGCCTGGGGTTGAACTCCTCAGTGAACAACACGACCGAGGCATGGAGCATCTTGGCTGCTGTGGCCACATCCACATATTCGCCCAGATCAAAGGTCTGGAAGGCAAAGTAACTCCCGGTGCGCCCAAAAGACTGGATCTCATCTGCCCAGATGGCGAGCCCCGCCTTGCGAGCGGCTTCGAAGACCCGGACATAATACTCGCGCGGGGCGAAGTTGAAGCCACCCTCTCCCTGGACGGGCTCGATCATGAGGCCCGCATATTTTCCGGGAGCACGCGCCAGGTGGGACTCAAGCGCGGCCAGGGTATTCTCGACCGATCGCTCGACTCCGAGCTTGGGGTCGTAGAAGGGCACATAGCTGACTTCGCCATATGTCGGCTGCCCTTCACGGTACTTGGCGTTGTCAGTCACTTCCTGCATGGCCGTGGAGCGGCCAGCAAAGCAGTCGTTGAAGGCAATGATGCGGGTGGCGGGAAACTTTTTCTGGCGAATGATCTTGAGCGCGATCTCATTGGCCATTGTGCCGCAAGTCGTCACCCAGCCCTTGCGCAACCGGGAGGATCCCTCCACGCGGGAGAGAATCGCCCGAAGGAGTTGCGCCACTTCGATGCCTGGCTCGAGGTTTCCCTGGTAGATGTCTGCCGAAACCGAGTCCATGGCTGCACGCATCAGCTCCGGGTGCGAGTGGCCAAAAAAGCTGATGCCGATGCCCGTAATCATGTCGTACTTGACGCTTCCGTCTTCGAGCTCCACCCAGGGCCCGCGCCCAAGGCCTGAGGCAAGGTACGGAAAGAAAAGTTCCCTTCCCCGGTCCTTTTGGAATTGCGAGAGAAGCTCCTGGTACCTGCTCTTCAGTTCGGCCGACTCGGCCGGGCGCACACCAGTGATCGCGCTGCTTGCATGGCCGACCAACTCGATGAGCTGGTCACGAGCGCTGACAAACTGCGGGGAACTCACGAGCCGGGATGCATGGGTCTGATGCGTGGACATCGGGTGCTTTCTCCCTTGAGGAAATAAGGAATTCCGATGGAATATCATCGGCTTATTTTTGTTGCAAGGAGGGCTAAAGGCTCGCTAATTTGGGGCGCATGCCGCCAACCCATGCCGAGAGCCTGCGCGAAGCATCCCGCCTGGCGCAGGGCGGAAACCCCTCGAAAGCACTCGAAATGCTGCTCTCCTCGGACCCCGGGGCGGGCGCCGCACTGCATCACTACACCGTGGGCGCAATTTATCTCCAAAATGGGCAGCCTGGCGAGGCGCTTGCCCATTTGCTCCGAGCCAAAGCCCTCGGCGCCTCGCTCGAGCAGATCTCACCCGCACTCTCGATGGCGCGGACCCAGGCCGAGGAGCGCACCGGAGGCGGCGGGCTGGAGCGCGCGTCCACGCCACTGGAGCGCCTGGGTGATGGGCCCATGCTTTTTCCCCTGGAGTCACTGGTCGCAACACTTTCGCTGCTGGTCGCACTCCGCCTGTGGAGACGCCCCGGGCGTGGCCCGCTCCGGCGACGCTCGCTTTTGGCCTGCCTGCTTCTGCTTGGGGCGGCACTTGCCCTTGCCGTCGTGCACGGGATGTCGCTGTCCTCGCCTCCCGCGCGCGCCGTGGCGCAGCTGGAGGTTCGCAGCGGACCCGGCGAGGACTTTCCGCTGCTGGGTGAGGCTCAACCCGGAGCCGAGCTCCGGATCACCACGGCACAGACTTCGTCCGGCTGGGTTCGCGTGAGAGTGTCTCCGCAACTCGAAGGCTGGACCGTTTCGGCTCACGTCTTGCCCTTGACTGGGGCAGCGAATCCGGGTCCAACCGAAGCAAGGGAGCAAAACCCATGAAGATCACTTTAATTGCGGCTCTGGCGGCTGCCGCTCTGTTTGCCGGATGTGCCGAAACTGCGCCCCAGAAGGATGACCCTGCCGCACTTTTCAAGGAGGCGCAGGAAGAGGTCGCCAATGACCACTACCTCCTGGCGATTGAAAAGCTGCGCGAGATCAAGAATAAGTTTTCGTACTCGAAATATGCAATCGATGCACAGCTGATGCTGGGAGACGTCTACTTCCTTCAAGAGTCCTATCCCGAGGCCGCGTCGGTTTACGAGTCCTTTCGGGATCTGCATCCGAGGCACGAAAAGATCGGACATGCGCTGTTCAGGATCGGGAAGTGCTACTTCAAGGACACTCCCGAAGAAACCTCCAGAGACCTTGCATCGGCAGAGAACGCGATCCAGGCCTACCGGGAGTTCCTTCGCCGCTTTCCTGCCGACGCCCTCTCGGCCGAGGCCCGCGCGGACGTTGACGCACTTGAAGGGCGACTCGCCGAGAAGGAGCGCCGCGTGGGCGACTTCTACGCCAAGCGGGGACATGTGCAGGCGGCGAGGTCCAGGTGGACGAAGCTTGTTGAGCGATTTCCGAGGACGGGTGCCGCAGCGCTGGCCCGAAAGAGCCTCGAAAAATCAGCCGGTGGAGCCCGCCCATGAACGGTGAAGCACGGATCCAGGCGCTGCTTTCCCAAAGAAAGTGGCAGGAGGCCGAGGCTCTTGCCCTGGCGCGATCCCAGCAGGAGCCAGGCAGCGCCGACGCACATTATCTGCTTGGGGTCTCCCACTACTTCCAGGGAAAACTTGGGCCCACCATCACCTCGCTCAAGAAGGCACTGCAACTTGACCCACGGCACACTGACGCGGCGATTTGCCTCTCCGTCCTGCTCAACGACATCGGCCGCTATGACGATGCACAGGGCGTATTCCAACAGGCAAACCAGTCTGTTGCACATCCTCTCTCAAGAGTGGAAACGGTGATTGATCGCAAGTTTGCGGTGAAACACCTTGAGCTTGCGGACCTTTATTTCCGCTACCGCCGCTACGATGAGGCCATCGATGAGTACTCCAAGGCGGCTTCTCTTGATCCCACCACCCTCGACATCCGCATTCGGCGGGCAAAGGCCTACTCGCGCAAGGGCTTCGTGACCCGAGCCATCCAAGAGCTCACACAGCTAAAAAACGAGAATCCCTCTTTCCTGCCCGCCAAGATCCAGCTGGGCCTGCTGCACTACAGCCAGGGCAACATCCTCGACGCAGAAATCGAGTGGGAGTCCGTGCTGTCATCGAGCCCGAATCACGCAGAAGCGCTCTCCTACCTCGAGATGTCGAGGGAGTCGCAAAGACGCCGGCAATAGCCCGGATCAGGCCTGGAGCGTACGAACGCTGTTGGAAGGCGTGAGGGTGCGAACCGAAACCGGCGCACTCGCCTTTTCGTCCGCACTCGCTGCTGCGTGGTTGACCGCCGCAAGCGTCACGAGGTGTGACTTGAGTTCCTTGAACATCAGGTGCTTCACACTGTACTCGTTTTCCTGGAGAACCACCTGGCGCGCAATCTGGTCCTTGAGGTTGATCACAAGCGGAGCCTTGAGGTTCGCCGTCATCTGGGTCACATCGGCCGGGATGGTGAGGATCGAGAAGACCGTCGACTGGTTGATGTTCTCGAGCTTGAGTTCGCGGAGCTCGGCTGCCGACAGTCTTGCGGCGTACTCAGGGCGGAACACCTTGGGCTCAAGAACCGGGAAGGCAATCTGCGCGTCTTCGAGCGACTGCAGCCATAAAATGAGCGTGTCATCTGCAGGGTCCACGAGACAGAAGCGGGTGAGGTTAGGAAACCCCATGATCCCCTGCGGGATCTGGATCAGATCCTCATTTGAAATCGTCAGCTGACCAAAACGTCCTGTCTGAATGATCATGCCCTGCCCCCTTGGCTATCCTAGTCATGCCTCCGGGCCCAACTTGCCCGGCCGTTGCTCAATAGAATCGTACTTTTTTGCGCCTGCCAACTAGCCTTTTAGGGCCTTGGAGACGTTGACCACTGCGGCAGGCGCCTTGGCCGCCTCCTGGTTTTGATCCCGAATGGCCGAATAAACTTCTTCGCGGTGGATCTTGGTCTCGCGCGGCGCCTGGATTCCCAGTCGCACCTGCTTGCCCTTGATCTGAACAACGACGATCTTGATGTGGTCGTCGATGGCGATGCTTTCGCCCAACTTCCGGGTTAAAACGAGCATAACTTCATGTTCTCCCTACGGCACTGACGGGTCAGTCGGCAGTCCATTACCTGAGGCCCGTATAGAACAATCCGGATGGGCTGGCAACCTCTGGTTATTTCAGAAAGTCCAATAATGTCGGCTGGATTAGCTTCTGGGAGCTTGCCAAAGCACCCCTGAAGATCGTCTCCTCGCGGGCGAGATCGCTCATCACTTGCGCCATGTCGGCATCTTCGATCGACGAGCTCAGGCCAGCGCCGGTCACGATCTGTCGCTCCATGGACTGTGAGGCGCCTGATACCCCCTGAAGCCGACTGCCCAGCATGGAGCGGACCGAGGTCACCTTGGCATGCAGCGCGTCAAAGCGCTCCAGGGTTCCCTGAATCGAGGACTGATCCCCAGAAAGGAGGCCGATCCTCAGGCTTTGCAGCTCATCGAAAAGATTTACGTTTTCCTGCTCCGGTGCCGCCGTCGAAGCCGGACCCCGACCAGACACGGTAGGCCCTCCCGCATCCCTCTGCAGGGCCTGCCGCGCGGCCGCCGGGTTGGTGTTGAAGGCGTCGATCCCGGGCACATTCATCCCAAGGAACACTTCACGAGAGATCTCGACCATCATCTGGCCGTCGTCTCCTCGGTAGTTGCCATCGCGGTCAAACGGCGGCTGGGTGGTCTTGTATCCACCAAAAAGATAGCGATCCCCGATCCGGCGGTTCGCCGCCGCCACCGCCTGCTGGTAAAGGTGCGTGACCTCTTCGGCCACAGCGATCCGGGTCTGGGGGTTTGCGCTCGCGCCACTGCTCTGGCCGATGGCAATTTCCTTGGCACGGATCAGGATGTCTCCAAGCTCGGCTAGCGCGGCCTCCGAGTTGCTCAGGAAGTTTTCAGCCAGCTTCGCGTTGGTGATGAACTGATCCGCATTCACTTTGTCCGTCCTGATCTCCAGCACCTTGGATGCGCCCACGGGGTCGTCGGAGGGCGCGTTGAGGCGGCGGGTGCTGGCTGCCTTTTCCTGCAGCTGCCCCATCCGCGAGCGCGACTTCGACAGCGTCTCGCGGGACAAGTCGAAGTTCATGTTCTCAGTCACTCTCACGATCTACCCCTCACTTTCACTCAGTCCTTGAGCGAAAGAATCGTCCTCATCATCTCATCGGCCACCCTGATCACGCGGGCTGATGCATCAAACGCGTGCTGGTACTGCATGAGCCGGGTGGTCTCCTCGTCGATCGAAACTCCGCTGATATGCTCGCGAATTTTTCCAAGCTGCGTGTTCACATCCTTGGTCTGGCTCAGCTCCGACTTGTTTCGGTTGGCCGCCACACCCACCTCGGAAACGATCGAATTATAGAAATCGTCCACGGTGGTCTTTCCGTCATTCATCATGCGCAGCCCCTGGATTCCCGAGAGGGCAAGCGCGATGCGGTTGTCTCCCGGGCTCTCCGGCGCCGCGGCTGCCGCAATATTGTGGACCGAGTCCTTGATGGCGTCCGACAGATCAAGCTGCTCGGCCGCTCCCTCTCGTGCGACGGGGGCCTTGAAGAACTCCACCTGCGTGGCTCCGTCGCGGGTAAAGCCCTGGGAGTGGACCTCGTTGACCGCCCTGGAAAGCTCGTAGGCAATGTCATCGAGCCGCTGAGTGATCGTGCCGATGGTCTTGTCTCGAGCCTCGACGAGCGCCCCGAGGCGGCCTCCAGAGATGCGGCCAGTGACTGGTCCGGAGGTGGCGTTTACAAGAAAGATATCAACTGAGTTCGATCCCTTGCCCGACTCGCTTGCGGGCGTACGCTCTACAGAGAACTGCTCGGACTGTCCGCCGGTGACAAGCGGACCCAGGCCCTTGAGGTCGACGATGTAACCTCCGGAGTTATCCGTGTACATCGTGACATCCACCAGCGAGCTGAGCTTCTTGAGCGCGAGGTCGCGCTGGTCCATCAGGTCATTCGAGGATCCGCCACCATTTTCAAGCGACTTGATCCGGATGTTGAGGTCCTTGATCTCGTCGGTGAGGGCGTTGGCTTCTCGAACATATCCCTCAAGGCGCGAATCGACATGGCTCCTGACATCGTCGACCTGCTTGCGCAGGCGTCTCATGTCATTGATCATCGCCTGCGAGGCCTCGCGAACAGACTGGCGAATCGATTCGTTCTCGGGCTCATTGGCGAGCTTGCGAAACTCATTGAAGAAACGTGACATCATGCGGTTGAGCCCGTCTCCGCCCATCTCGTTGAAGATGTCTTCGGCCTGCTTCAGGACAATTTCCTTTTCCTCGGCCTGCGCAAGGTCCCGGTTGGCTGCACGAATCTGCTTTTCCAGGAATCGGTCGTTAACCCGATCCACGCCCGCAACGCGCGCGCCCGCGCCCACAAGATTCCTGCTCATCGACGTGCTGCGGTCGACTTCCGCCGTCTGGTGGACGCGCTGGCGCGAGAAGCCTTCCGTGTTGGCGTTTGCAATATTATGGCCCGCATTGGAGATCCCGGCCTGTGCAGCCGAGAGTCCTGTGCGGCCAGTCTGCATGACGCCGGTCATTGCCATGGTCTAGACTTCCCTCGAAATCAGGCGGGCTCCCGGAGCCTGCGCGCTCCGCTGGCCGTTGGCAGAATAGGTTCCCGGAGAGGGCTCGCTTGCGCCGATGATGTTTCGTTTCATCTGCGCAAGGGTCTCAAGGCTCCGCTCGACGAGCTCGCGGTTGTAGGCGCCCTGCTCTTCGATGCGGGTGATGATATGGGAGAGTGCCTGCTGGACGCTGCGAAACTGTTCGCCCATCCTGACCTGCACTCCCTGGGCGATGATTGCCACACGCGAAAGCGTGAGCTGTTCGGAAGCCACCCGGGCGGTTGCGCCCACGCTCGCGAGCAGCTTGCGGCGCTCATTGTCGTAAAAAGCAATCTGGTCGAGCACGCCCTGCTTTTCGATGGCGCGATCTTCGATCG
Organism: uncultured Bacteriovorax sp.; assembly: GCA_964508305.1. Classification (GTDB taxonomy): domain Bacteria; phylum Bdellovibrionota; class UBA1018; order UBA1018; family UBA1018; genus CAIOHW01. Next base: position 47,802 of record CAZDSX010000001.1, on the reverse strand, counting down.
CTGCCGCGTCGGCGCCAACCAGCGCATCCCTCTCGCGACGAAGCAGGTCGAGCAGCTGCCGATGCAGCGACAGGATCTTCTGTAGGTTTTGATGCAGTTCGGTGAGTACGTTCTCCATCGGTGCAATCCTCCTGATTGCAGTTTTCTGGAGCCCCTCAGGCCTCCTTCATGGAGGCCTGCCAGTCAAAGGCGCGGACCCGGAGGTCTTAGCCGATGCCGGAGGACACGTGTTCGTCGACCATCTTGTCGGCCAATGCTTGCGCATTGACCTGGTAGGTGCCGGCGGCGATCCGGCGCTTGAGCTCGGCGATCTTTTCTTCGCGCACATCGGGCGACTTGGAGGCCACTTCCTTGGCCTGGGAAAATTCGCGCGCTTTGCTTGAGATCTCCGGCTTCACCGCCGAAGAGTCGATGGCGGCGGTGCCGGTCTTGGAGGCCGCGCCGGCGGCGCCGGACTTCTCCGAGCGCTTTGCGCCAGAGGCCCCCGCAATATCCTTGTTCTGGATCGACTGAGTGGTCGCGGAATTCACCTTCATGGGGTACCTCCTGTACCTTTTACTTCAGCTGCCGTCGGAGCAGCAGCTCTCTCTTGAGTGTATCGACCTCGGTGGAGATAGGCAACGATCTGCTCGGCGAGCCCGACCCCTCCGGCTCGCGCGGCGCGTTGTGCCGACTCGCTGTCGAGCATCCCCTGATAGATTTCTGACGCATTATTATCGAGGCTCATCTCGCTCTTTGGGACGGTTTTGCGCATGGTCTGCATCAAATAATCGAGGAACATCGACTCCATGCCCTCGGCCGCCTTGCGGGTCTCGGGGTCCACCCGGCTCATGTCCACGCCAGGATCCCTGCGAACCGGGGTGGCTCGCATTCCCATTGCCGGGGGCGCGCTCATGCCTCAACCCCGCCGTGAATGCTGGGTGAAGAGGGGGACATGGCGCCCGCATCCCTGCAGGTCGGGCCATTTGGTGATTCAAGAAGGTTGTTACCCACCATCCTAGCAGGCTGTCTTCCCTGTCTTGTTTCCTGGATATGTTGGCCGCCACCGTCTTCCATGACTGCCGCCACATCCCCCTCACCCTGGCCATCCGCAATACTGAGCAGAGGGCCAAACTTGTCGTCCAAAATAAAGTCCTTCCAAAAGATCATAGGATCTCCAAATCTGCCTGAAGCGCGCCGGTCTCCCGGAGGGTCTGGAAAATTGCCGTCAAGTCCTTGGGCTGAACTCCAAGTGCGTTGAGGCTCTTGACGAGATCCGAGACGCTGGCTCCGCCCTTGAGCTCCATGAGGCGTTCGGACTTCTTGCCGTCGCCACCCTTTACTTCGACGGAGAGTTCGCCGTGGGCAATCGCCACAGGAGAAAGCGTGACCTTGTCTCCCATCACCACGGTGCCCGTGCGCTCGTTGAGCACGACCTTGGCCCGCCCATCCACATTGACCGTCATGTTTTCGAGGGCAGCCAGCAGCTCTACCGTGTTGCCGTCATAGTTGAAGGGCACCACCACATCAATCGTTCCGCTGTCGCGGGCGGTTGCAAACTTTCCGCCCAGTTCGCCATTGATGGTCACGGCCACGCGCGCGGCCGTCGTGAAGTCCGGGTTATGCAGCGAGAGCCTGAAGCTCTTTTTACCGGAGAAGTTTGAGTCGAGATCCTTCTCGATCGAGGCTCCCGAGACGACACGGCCGACCGTGGGAAAATTCTTGGTAGAGCCATCCGCAACCGCCCCAATGCTGACCGGACCCTGGGCCACGGCGTAGACATTCTGGTCTCCTGCCTTGAGCGGGGTTACGAGGAGGACCCCGCCCTCTAGGCTTGAGGAATCTCCAATCGAGCTCACTGTCACATCGATCTTGTTTCCGGTGCGCGCAAACGGGGGAAGCTTCGCCGTCACGATGACTGCGGCGGCATTCTTGGATTTGATCCCGCCACTTCCCTGCACGTCGAGCCCCAGCTTGGAGAAGAGCCTCGCAAGCGACTGGCCGGTCACGTCCGTGCCGGAATCACCCGTGCCCTTGAGGCCAACCACCACCCCATATCCGATCAGGACATTCTCGCGCACGCCCTTCACGGCAGCAATGTCCTTGAGCCTCGCAGCCTGGGCGGAGGACACGAGGGCCATGGTGAGCAGCGCTGCCTTAACGAACGACTTCAAGACGATATTCATACAGTCTCCCTGAGTTCACCTTGTCGTCATCCGAAAGGTCATTTCCACGCACGACCCCGACCAGGGTCATCAGCTTGCTCCCGCCGCGGAACGGCAGGCGCTTGGTTCCACGAATCTTGTAGTTCCCATTCGGAAAGCGCTCGATCACTTCGGCAAGGAACGTGTCTCCGGCCTTGGCTCCGATTGCGTCCTTGAGGTCGACCTGGGCAAAGGTTGCGGCGCCCCCTGCGTCCGGCGCGGCCTTGCTCTGCTTGATCTCATCCTTCTTCTCGTCGGCCTTGGCCCCTTCGACTCCAGGCTTGGTCGCGGCGGGCTTTTCCAGGAGGGCGAGCTCGTGATCGCGCTCATCCGGAGAGAGTGCACGCTTCACCTCGGCAGCGAGATCGCGAACCATGTCCGCCTCGATATTGATCGTGATGAGATCTCCGGGGGAACGGGTTCGATTCTTTGAGAAAAAGAAGTTTGTTTGTCCGCTGGTCGACCAGAGCGAGCCGGCGTCCTCGGATGCGTCGACGAAGTCGCTCCTGGTCACGCGGCGCGGCTGCTGCGGGATCGACCGCTCCCCCTGTCCGTCCTCATCGGCTTCTGCATCGTCGTGCGCTGCCGTTGAATACCCGTAGCTCCTCTGCCGATCGCGCAGGTTGGTCTCGCGATTCATCCTGTTGACCCAGCCGTCCCCACCCCCGCGCGCATCCCGACCGGAGGCCGGCGAACGGCCAGAAGACGGGAGGTCCTCATATTCGGAAAGGATCCCTCCGCGGACAGGCTCCTCGTCGGCATAGTAACCATCGTCCAGGTCGCGGCGCAGCTGCCCAAGGAGCTGTGCACAGCCTGACGTGGAGAGAAGCGAAAGTACGGCCAGTGCGCCGGCGACCTTCTGGATCATGCGTGCGCTCACAGGACCACCTCGACAATTCCGCCATCCTTGAGCGTACCCACCAGCTCGCGCTTGGCCTTCACGGTTTGCACCCTCACTCGCTGCTGGGTGGAGGCGGGCTCCAGCGCCAGCGCCGAAGTGCTGAGGCGAACGCCCCCCGAAATAACCTCAAGTCGGACCACATCCCCCCGACGGAGATCCGGAATCTTCCTGACCGCGGCAGATGTCACGAATCCGCCCTCGATCAGGGTCTGGCGCGCTTCAAGCCTGCTCAGGTCCTCGGTAGGCGCAAGGAGGATTCCCCGGTATTCATGGGCAAGTCCTTCTGCAACGTTGATTTCTTGCACTTTGAGCGCATCCACGACGAGCGCCTCGCCGGGAAGCACGCGCCGTCCAGCGACCCACCCCAGCACCCATGCGGCCACCCTCACGCGGTACTCGGCCTGGGACGCTACTCGCGGTCCCGCTCCCTTGCCCCTCCAGCCGCGCACGAGCACCCGGACCTCGCCGCGAGCGTTTTCTTCTAGGACGGAGGCCGCCTCGGCGTCATCCAGCGGCTGGCCGGAGGCGAGGATCGGCGCGCCCAGGATCTCCACCCGGTTTGCCCCGAGGCGTTCGGACACGGACCGCTGAATGGCCTCGGCAACGCTTGCACGCGCGGCAGTCGACGCTGCCGAGAGGATCATGAAAACTGAAAGAGCCCGCTTCAACATCTCACCTGCTCCCATCACTTGATGTTGGTCGTTGCGCTCATCATCTGGTCGGCAACGCTCATCACCTTGGTGTTCATCTCATAGGCCCGCTGGGTGGAGATCAGGTCCACCATGCTGTTGGCCACGTTCACATTTGATCCTTCGAGGGCTCCCTGGGTGACGATCCCCAGGCCATTTTCTCCGGGCACGCCCTGGAGCGGGGCGCCGCTGCCCTGGGTGGCCTTGTAGATGCCGTCGCCGGCGGCGCTCAAGCCTTCTTCATTGATGAAGGTCACGAGCTGGACCTGTCCAATGGTCGCCTCCTGGTTCTGTGGGAGAGCCGCCTTCACTTCTCCCTGCGGAGAGACGGTGATGCCCACCGCATTGGTCGGCACTGTCACCTCGGGAAGGAGCTTGGCTCCATTGGTCAGGACCACCTTGCCCTGTGCGTCGCGATGGAATGCGCCGGTGCGGGTGTAGCCCACTTCACCATTGGGCATCTGGACGGGGAAAAAACCCGGGCCTTCAATCATGAGGTCGAGCTGGTTGTAGGTCATGCGGGCCGGGCCCTGCTCAAAAATCTTGTGGCTGGCGCCAACCTTGACGCCCATGCCCTGCTGGACTCCAACGGGAGACTGGCTCGCGGCCCCGAGCTGCGCGCCCGGCTCCTTGATCGTCTCGTACATGAGGTCCTTGAATTCAATTCGGCCGCGCTTGTAGGCGTCCGTATTGACGTTGGCCAAATCGTTGGAGATCCGCTCGATATTTGCGGATTGTGCTTCAAGTCCTGTTGCTGCTGCTGAAAGTGCCCGAATCACTTACATCCGCTCCTTAGAGTTTACCGATATCGTTGGCTTCACGCTGCATCAGTTCCCCGTAGGTCTTCATCGACTTGAGGTCCTGTTCAAACAGCCGGTTTGCGCGAATGAGCGCCGTCATCTCCTCGACCGGATTCACGTTCGAGGTCTCGAGCATTCCTTGCCTGAGCTCCGAACGTTCTGCGGCCTTGAGGTTCACGGGGTCCTTGTTCTCGAACAGGACGTTTCCGGATTTGCGGAGCTTCCGCGCATCCAGGAACTCCCTGACCGAGAGCTTGGCGACCAGTTCCGATCCCGAATAAATTTCACCACTCGGAGAGATGCTCACCCTTCCGCTTGCATCCTTCAGGTTGATGAACCGCGCGGCCAGACCCGCCTCAGTCGCGACTCCTCCTTGAGTCTCGAGCCTTCCTTGGCCCGACTGAGGTTGATTGACTAGCTGCGCGGTGTTCGGGTTATCGGCTGCCAGCCCCCCGGGTTGAGACGCCAGCACGGGGAATCCGTCGGTTGTCACTAACCGACCATCCGTGGCCACCTTGAAGCTTCCATGCCTCGTGTAGCGAACACCTGACGGCGTGCTGACCTCAAAAAATCCCGGACCATCCACCGCGACATCCAACGCTGCGTTGGTGATCTTGAGGTGGCCCGGGCGAAAGTTTGCGTAAGTCCCATCGACAACGACAAAGGACTGGTCCTTGCCGGCGAGGGGGTAAAAATCCTTGTCCTTGACGGGTCCGCGGGGAATGTCCGCGCTCACATCCTCGCGCTCTTCTGCGGCGAGGAACTCCTTGAACGAAACGGAGTCCTTCTTGAAGCCCATCGTGTCGGCATTCGCCAAATTATTGGCAACCGTGTCCACGACCTGGGACTGGGCTACGGCTCCAGCTGTTGCATTCCAAATTCCACTGGCCACGAGAGGCTCCTTTCTCGTGGACAGACAAAGGCAATCGGCGTGCCGTTCGGAAACTTGAGGCCAATGCTGATTTTGTGCGCTTTTTTCCCGTAAAGAATCTTCCCGGTAGGCAGGTTTTTCCTGCCGGGAGGAAAATTGCTCCCACCTCAGGCAAGGATTGCCGCCCTCGGTGGGGCTTGGAATACTATGCCCCTACCATGAAAAAGCTCCTTGCGACCTCCCTCCTTTGTCTTGCGCTTGCCACTCCCGCCTCTGCAGCCAGACCCGGTCTGACTGGCACCCTCAGCGTTGTGCCTGGCCTGGGACAGATGACGAACGGTGATGGCTGGGAGGGGCTGGGCTGGCTGGGAAGCGTGGCCCTGCTTTACGGCTCGGGCAACTCGCTCCTTCGCCAGATTGGGTATGACCTCTGGATGTACAACATGTACGACGCCTATCGAGATGCTCGCCCGCCAGCCGCAGCGGGCCACAATCTCTTCCAAAACTACACGGCCTTCCTAAATCCGCTCAACCTCATCGACCCTGTTGGCGCCCCGATTGTTGCCTTTGGGGCATTGAGCGGAAGCCGAACCGGATATCCCTCGCTTCGACGGCCCTCAGACATCGCAATGTACGGTTTCGTGGGGCTGGGAGAGGAAGGGCTTTTTCGCGGCTTTCTCTTTCCCTCCTTCAGTCAGACGCTTGGGTCCAAATGGCTGGGCGCAATCACTTCGTCGGCTGTGTTCTCCGTTTCTCACGCCACCGGCGGCACCTCAAACCTTCAGGCCTCTCCACTGATCCAGCGCTTCGTTGGCGGAATGTTCTTTTGCCTCCAGGCGGACCGTAATCGATATGACCTGCGAAAGAACATCTTTGCCCACGCCTGGTACGACATCCTCGTCACGAATGACGGCCAAATCCGCGGCATAAAAATGGAGCTTCCGCTCCCCTAGGGCGCGTGCCAATCTGGGGCGGTCATGCAGTGGCTCCTTGGTCAACCCGTCATTGACTCCCGGACGCCGGGCCTCCAGTTGAGGCTCGAGCAAGCGCGGCAGCGCCTCGGGCGCACGCCGTCCCTTCGCGTATTTCTCGTCGGCGAGGATCCCGCAAGCCAGATCTATGTGGAAATGAAGCGCCGTCGCGGGCAGGCGCTCGGCGTGAATGTCGAAATCCGCACGCTTTCCGCCTCGGTTGGGGCCATCGAGCTCTGGAAGCTTGTACAGGAATCCAACACCGATCCCACGGTGGATGCGATCCTGATCCAGCGCCCCCTTCCTTTTTCGACAAACGCCCCCGGACTGCCCGGGCTCCAGCAGTGGGTTACCCCAGAGAAGGATGTCGATGCCTTCCATCCGTTTCATTTGGGAAAACTGGCGCAGTCTGAGCCCGTGATCATGGCCTGTACTCCGGCCGGGATCATGGCTCTTCTGGATCACTACCAGATCCCGCTCGAGGGGCGGGTGGCCTGCGTCGTGGGAAGAAGCCCGCTCGTGGGCCAGCCCATGGGCCTGGCGCTTCTCAACCGAAACGCGACCCTGATCCAATGTCACCGAAAGACCGAGGATCTCGCTCGACTGACCTCGCAGGCAGACCTTCTGGTTGTGGCGGCGGGAGTCCGTGGCCTGATCTCTTCAAAGCACGTCAAGCCTGGCGCCGTGGTGATCGATGTCGGAATCCACCGGAAGCCCGAGGGGGGGATCACGGGTGACGTCCTTTCCGAGGAGGCGGCCCGGGTTGCCTCTCGGATCACGCCGGTGCCGGGCGGGGTGGGACCTCTGACGGTCCACTATCTTTTTGAAAACCTGGCGACCCTCGTCGAGGGGCGCATTGGGACGAATGCCTAGCCGGCGCTAGACACAAACCGTCCCGGGGAAGTAAGACCTTTTCCCATCATGAGCTCTCTCAAGCGAACCGCACTTTACGAAGAACACGTCCGCCTCGGCGGACGACTGATCGATTTTGGCGGGTGGGAGCTACCGGTCCAGTACTCGGGCGTCATGGACGAGCATTTGGCCTGCCGCAAGGCTGCCGGGCTTTTCGACGTCAGCCACATGGGCGAAGTCCATGTCGAGGGGCCGGACGCAGAGTCATTCTTGAACGACCTGCTCACCAACAACGTCTCGAAGGTCGCCATCGGCCAAGCACAGTACTCAGTGATGTGCCAGGATGACGGAGGCTGCGTGGATGACCTGATCATCTACAAGAAGGCCTCCGACAAGTTTCTTGTCGTCGTCAACGCAAGCAACGACGACAAGGATTTTTCGTGGATGCGCTCAGTGCTCTCGCGCAAGGGGTATCGCTGCTCCATTACTCATGAGAGTGCCAACTACACGCAAATCGCGATCCAGGGCCCGAGGGCTGCCGAGATCCTGCAAACCCTCACCCAGACTCCCCTTGCCTCGATCAAGACCTACTGGTTTGCCGAAGGAACGGTGTGCGGATCCATTCCGGCCGTGCTCGCTCGCACGGGGTACACGGGTGAAGACGGGTTCGAGATTTATGTCGCATGGGACAAGGGCCCAGAGCTCTGGCGCGCGCTCATTGCCGCAGGAAGCCCGATGGGCCTCAAGCCCTGCGGCCTGGGCGCCCGCGATACGCTTCGGCTCGAAATGAAGTATCCGCTTTATGGTCACGAGATCAACGACAAGACCCACCCTCTGGACGCAGGACTGGGCTGGGTGACCAAGCTGGACAAGTCCAATGACTTCGTCGGCAAGGCAGCCATTTCCGCGGCTAAATCGCGCGGCCTCACCAGAACCCTCGTTGGAATCAAGATGCTTGAGCGTGGAATCCCCCGCCAGGGCTATGGGGTTTTTGACTCCGACGGCTCCAGCCCGATTGGAGAAGTCACGAGCGGCACGCAGTCGCCGTCACTTGGCATCGCCATTGCCATTGCTTTCGTACCCACGAGCCACGCCGCCGTCGGCTCGCGGCTCACTGTCGACATCCGGGGCACCAAGGTGCCGGCCGAGGTCGTTCCAACCCCGTTTTACAAGAGGAGCTAGATCATGCGCTTTCCCGCTGAACTCAAGTACACCAAGGACCACGAGTGGCTGAAGCTCGACGGCAAAACCGCCACCGTTGGCATCACCGACCATGCGCAAAGCGCACTGGGCGATATCGTCTACGTGGACCTCCCGAAGGTGGGCAAGGAGCTCAAGGCTGGCGACACGTTTGGCGTGGTCGAAAGCATCAAGGCCGTTTCGGACCTGTATGCTCCTGCCGCCGGAAAAGTCGTCGAGGTCAACTCGGCCCTGTCTGGCGACCCATCCCAGATCAACCGAGAGCCGCACGCAGGCGCCTGGATGATCAAGCTCGAGCTCGCGTCCGAGCCGGCCGGCCTCATGGACTCGGCCGCCTACACGGCCTACGTCGCTACGCTGAAGTAAGCCCTAGTTGGAATAGGACTCCATCGGCGGACACGCGCAGATCAGGTTGCGGTCTCCCTGGACATTATTGATCCGGGACACTGCGGGCCAGAACTTGTGTTCGCGCACCCAGGTCGTTGGAAACACCGCGCGCTCGCGAGAATAGGGTCGATCCCATCCTTCACGCGCCGCCTGCGTCGCCGTGTGGGGTGCGTTTTTAAGCGGGTTATTGATTCGATCCGCCTTGCCAGACTCGATCTCGGCAATTTCCTTTCGAATCTCGATCATCGCCTCGCAGAACCGGTCCAGCTCCGCCTTGGATTCGCTCTCGGTCGGCTCGACCATGATCGTTCCCGCCACTGGAAAGGACACCGTCGGCGCGTGGAAGCCATAATCCATGAGCCGCTTGGCCACGTCCTCGACCTCGATGCCGCATGAGGCCTTGATGGGACGGAAGTCCAGGATGCATTCGTGCGCGACCCGTCCCTTTTCGCCCCGATAGAGCACCGGGTAGTGCGGCTCCAGGCGCTTGGCAATGTAGTTGGCGTTCAGGATCGCCACCTCGGTCGCGCGCCTAAGGCCCTCCGGGCCCATCATGGCAATGTACATCCAGGAAATCGGCAGGATGCTTGCACTCCCGAAAGGGGCCGCCGAGACCGCGCCGACACCTGTCACTGGCGTTCCCGGAAGAAACGGAACCAGATGCTTTGCCACTCCGATCGGACCCATTCCGGGACCGCCACCGCCGTGCGGGATGCAGAACGTCTTGTGCAGGTTCAGGTGGCAGACATCTGGACCGAAGTCACCGGGACGGCAAAGGCCAACCTGTGCATTCATGTTGGCGCCATCCATGTAAACCTGCCCGCCGTGCCCGTGGATGATCTCGCAGATCTCGCGGATCGCCACTTCAAACACCCCGTGCGTGGACGGATAGGTAACCATCAGCGCGGAGAGGTTCGAGGCATGCTCGGCGGCCCTGGCCTTGAGGTCTGCCACATCGACGTTGCCCTGTTCGTCACACTCCACCACCACGACCTGCATCCCGGCCATCACCGCACTCGCGGGGTTTGTGCCGTGGGCAGACTTTGGAATGAGGCAGACATTGCGATGACCCTGTCCGCGGCTTTGGTGGTACTGGCGAATCACCAGGAGCCCCGCATACTCGCCCTGAGATCCCGCATTGGGTTGGAGCGAAATCCCGGCAAAGCCGGTGATCTCGGTCAGCCACGAAGAAAGGCTCGAAAGCATCTCATGGTACCCTGCCACCTGATCCGCCGGGACAAACGGATGTACACGCGAGAACTCCGGCCAACTCACAGGGAACATCTCTGCCGTGGCATTGAGCTTCATTGTGCAGGACCCAAGCGGGATCATCGACGTGGTGAGGGAGAGGTCCTTGCTTTCGAGCCTGCGCATATAGCGAAGCATCTCGGACTCAGAGTGATAAAGGCCGAAGACGGGATGCTTGAGCGGAGCGTCCTTGCGGATCAGCGCGCCCGGGATCGCCTCACGCAAGGCCTTGGCTTCAAGTGCGCGGAGGTCTGGAGCGGGCTTGCCTGCGGCCTTGGCAAAAACACTAACGAGCGCTGAAAAATCATCGCGACTCACCGCTTCGTCGAGTGATACGCCCACCATTGAGGAAGTGAACCAGCGCAGGTTGATCCTCGCCTCTGCGCATGCGCCCTTCAGGGTAGCCTCACTGACCTTGCCGAGCTCAACGCAAAGGGTGTCGAAATACTGGGCGCACTTGAGCTTGTATCCCAGCGCCTCGAGCCCTGCTGCCAGGAGCCTCGTCTTGTCATGGACTCCTCGCGCAATTCGCCTGAGTCCCTCGGGTCCATGGTAAACGGCGTACATCGAGGCCATGACGGCAAGGAGCACCTGGGCCGTGCAGATGTTGCTCGTGGCCTTGTCGCGCCGGATGTGCTGCTCGCGGGTCTGAAGAGCGAGGCGAATGGCGGGGCGGCCTTCGGCATCCTGCGAGACCCCCACGATGCGGCCCGGGATTAGTCGCTTGTATTCGTCTCGCGTCGAGAGATAGGCGGCATGCGGCCCCCCAAAACCCATGGGAACGCCA
>CAZDSX010000001.1:18841-36903 GCA_964508305.1 uncultured Bacteriovorax sp. | reverse complement strand
GCGCTGGGTGCTTCCTACGGCAACATCCGCCCCAAGCTCACCGGGAGAAGTCAGAAGAACGAGCGCCAGCGGGTCGGCAGCAAGGATGCTTCGAATATTGAGGCTGCGTGCCTTTGCGAGAAGGGCCCCGGGATCAGAAACCCCTCCGTCCGTATCGGGATACTGCAAAAGAATGGCAAACGGCTGGCGCGACTCGAGATCCCAGGAGGCGGGATCGGAAACGATCACCTCAACACCCAGCGGAAGAGCACGCGTGCGGATGACTTCGATGGTCTGCGGATGGCAGCCCGAGGAGACCAGGAAGGGCCTGGCCGCTGGGCGCTCCTGAAGCGCAAAGCACATGGCCATGGCCTCGGCTGCGGCCGTTCCCTCGTCCAGGAGCGAGGCGTTTGCGATGGGAAGCCCGGTGAGTTCGATCACCATGGTCTGGAAGTTCAGGATGGCCTCGAGGCGGCCCTGTGCAATCTCGGCCTGATAAGGCGTGTACTGTGTGTACCAGCCCGGATTCTCGAGGATGTTCCTCTGGATCACGGGTGGAGTGATGCAGTCATGGTAGCCTTGGCCGATGTAGGACCGATGGAGGCGGTTCTTTCCTGCGATCAAGCGAAGAGCTGTCAACGCCTCATTTTCAGAAAGTGCGCCCGGCGTCTTGAGCTCTCGGCCCAGCCTGATTCCTGCCGGGACGGTTTGGGTCACGAGCTCCGCCAGGGACGAAACCCCAAGCTCATTCAACATTTTAGAGATCTCGCGCGAGGCGGGCCCAATGTGGCGATTCTCGAAAACATCCGTGCTGAACGCGGCAAATTCACTCATGAGGCGCTTGTATCAGGGCCATCGGAGCGGGCCAACCTTCGTCCAATTTTTTCTTGACCAAGTATCGTCAAATTCGTGTGGCGCACCGATCCAATCGCCGCTAGGTTCGCGCCTCCCAAATGAACTCTTCCGGAATGCAGACCTCCGCCGCCACCCACGTCCAAGAAAAGTCCGACCGCGCGTCTTCGCCCTGGGGCGGCTACGCGCCTGGAGCCTCCCCCATTGCGTCGGCCGAGGACCTCGGGCGCGCATTCAACACGGCCCTGATCTCCACCCGGGCCGAGACCTCTCGGGATTGGATGGCGGAGATCCAGAGACTCATGGAGACCCCGGCCTTCCACTCCCTGATGAGCTCCGTGCGACACCTGGCGCGAACCCAGGGCGTCTCCGAGGCGGCCGCCGCCGAGGATCTGGTCCGGACCGTGCGTGCGCTGGATCACGTCTGGCGTGAATACGTTTTCCAGGAAGGGCTCGAAAAGCTCAGGTCTTAAGGATGAATTCCCAGCGGATGCTGACCGTGCCCTGGGCGCCGATCAGGGCCTTGGGCGGGTTGGGGAAAGGTCCGGCCCGGTTGAACGCCCGGATGGCCGCCTCATCGAGGACCCGAGTTCCGGACTCTCCCAAAATTTCGACCCCGACCACCTGGCCTGCCTGATCCAAGACCACCGCAACCCGAGTCACATGGTCCTGGTCGCTGGCCAGTCGCCTGCCCTGCTTGTAGATGCGAATGAGCTCGGCACGCAGAATTGGCTCCCACGCGCGGTCGAGCTGGCTGCGGATCCGCTCAAAAAAGGAAAAAAAGACAAACTCCTGCGTGTTTAGGGCCGTCGTTTCCCCTGCCTTCACGCCCTTCACATACTCTGCAACGCCTGGTGCGCCGTCCCTGGGTAGCGCTTCGGTCGGGCGATCCACGAGTCGTGAGAAGTCAGAAAGGCCCAGGTCCCGGAGCCGCGGCAAGGCTGCGGCCTTGGGTGCTCCCGCATCGCCTTTTTTGAGGCTCACGGTCTGTTCCCTCACCCGAAGGGTCTTTTCTCCAAGGAGTGCCTGCGGTGCCGGGCGCTGGGCCACCTCGCCTCGCGCCGTCCTGACAATTTGTTGGCGCGCCGGGGGCTGCCGCCTTGCGGCCTCCATCTCCACCCAGACTGTTTCTGCTTGGTTCGGGATGAGGACAGCCGCTCGCTGCGTCGCGACAATCGTCCAGGCCATCAATAGACAGGCATGGAGGACTAGCGAAATGCTCAGGTCGCGATGTTGGGTCAAAAAACTCCGGCGCTCCACATGGGCGCTTCGGGCTTATTGGAAGTCTTCTTTAAGGAAATCACCAGAGGATTCGGAAGGGAGCAGCGGCCCGACGGAGCCCACCTGCGGCTCGGTTCCTTCGATGAATGCCTCCTTGATCGCCCTGGCCGTGTTTCCCGAAAGCCGCCTGCCCGTATTGGGGTCGATGGGCGCAAAAACAATTCCGGAAGGCACGACAAAATCCTCGTTCGGATAGCCCTTGACCGCTTCGCGCATGAACGAAAGCCAGATCGGAAGCGATGCCTTGGCTCCCGTCTCCCCCGAAAGCATGGATACCTGCCCGTCGTGTCCCACCCAGACCCCCGTCACCACGTGGGGCGTAAACCCCATAAACCATGCGTCGAGATAGTCATTTGTGGTCCCGGTCTTGCCGGCCGCCGGACGTCCAAGCGCCTTGGCCTCGGTGCCGGTGCCGTAGTTCACCACCTCGGTCATGAGGTGGGTCATCACATAGGCAACACGAGGATCCATCACTTGGTCAGGGTCTGCCGCCTGCGGGTAGGTCGGAAGCTGGAGCGGCATCCGTCCCGTGATCCCGGAATTGGCGACATCCTTCTGGTCCTCGGGGGAGGGGCTTGCTGCGGTGACCGGAGGCGCCACGATGGTCGGCGGAGTCACCCGGAGCGGGACTTCTTCCAAAATCCTCCCGTCCCGGTCGCGAACTTCCGTGAAAAAAACCGGCTGAATCTTGCGCCCGAGGCGCGGAAAAAGCGCGTAGACCTTGGCCATCTCCAGCGGAGATGCCCCCATGCTTCCCAGTGAGATCGAGAGGTCCATGGGAAGGTCGGACGTGAAGCCGATCCGCTTGGAGTATTCGACCATTCGCGGGATCTGGACGCTTTGGAGGATGCGGATCGTCGGGACATTTCGAGATTTGATCAGGGCCTGCCTGAAAGTCGTGTCCCCATAGAACTTCTCGTCAAAGTTGGCTGGCTTCCACTTGCCCAGCTCCTTGTCCTCGAAGGTCAGCGGAGCATCGATGATCACGCTGGCTGGTGTGTAACCCTTTTCGATTCCCGCCGCATAGATCAGCGGCTTGAATGACGAGCCCGGCTGACGCTGGGCCTGGATCGCGCGATTGAACTCTGACTTGTCGTGGTCGTACCCGCCCACCATCGCCAGGACTGCGCCCGTCCGCGCATCCAGGGAGATGAGCGCGCCCTGCAGGACCGGTTCCTGCTCCAGGCTTGCGTACCAGGATCCTGACTTCTCCCGCATCACCCGGACCAAGACGACATCACCCTTGCTGCAGAACCGCGAGGGTACCGAGGGCTCGCCTCCGATGGGCTTTCCGTCCCTGGCAGGCCGCGCCCAGCGCCACTCTCGATAAGGGATCTCGAGCTTGAGCACTCCGAGCATGACGCCCACCACGCGACGGGAATCATCCACGCTGGTGACCAGCGCCTCATGGATATCCCCTTCACGAAGCAGGTCGAGGTCCGACGCAAGTCCGGCCTCCTTGATCGAAGACGCGGGGTCAAGGCGGCCATCAGGAAGGAACATCTCGTAGCCGAGGACCTTCTCAATGATCTTCTCGCGAAGCTCCTTCAGGAACTTCTCCTTCTCGTCGTCCGTCGCAAGGCGCCTGAGGGGCCCGCGGTATCCTACGCGCTTGTCCGCTGCCCTAAGGCCCTCCTGTACCGCGCGCATGGCCGCTTGTGTGAGCTCGCGCGAGATCGGCGCCTTGAGCGTGAGGCCGTCCTCATAGAGGGCCCGTTCACCATACTTGTCCAGAAGGTAACGCCGGAGGTGCTCGACCATGTAGGGGGCGTATTCCGCGTTGATGTCCTTTTCGTAGTAGATGCGGATCGGCTTGGCCGCCGCTTCGGCCATTTGAGACTGCGTGATGAAACGATTCTCGTACATCCGCCGAAGCACATAGAGCTGCCGGTCCTTGGCCTTGCGGGGGGAAAGGTTTGGGCTGTATTTCCCTGGCGCCTGCGGAAGCCCGCCGAGGATCGCCGCTTCTGCCAGCGTGAGCTCGGCCGCGGGCTTGTGGAAATAATTCTGCGCCGCTGCCTCGATCCCATAGGATCCGCGCCCCAGGTAAATCTGGTTCAGGTACAGGTAGAGGATCTGTTGTTTGGTGAGGTTGCGCTCAATCTTGTTGGCCAGCAGCACTTCCTTGAACTTGCGCGTGAAGCTCCTCTCCGGCGTGAGGAGCAGCGACTTGGCCACCTGCTGCGTGATCGTGCTTCCGCCCTGCACGACATGTCCGGCCTTGAAGTTGGCGATACTGGCGCGGAGCATGCTGGCGGGGTTGATCCCCTGGTGCTGGAAAAAGGTGTCGTCCTCGGCCGCGATGAACGCCTTGACCCCGATGTCCGGGATTTTTTCGTAGGGAATGACATAGCGTCGCTCCTTGAAAAACTCCGCCATGAGCTGGCCCTCGCCGCCGGCCGCACCGCCGGTTCCGAGGATTCGAGAAACGATGGGCGGCCGATAGTCCGCCGTGGTGATGATTTCCGGGAGGCTCCTAGAAAACTGCCAGAACACGAGCAGGCTCAGGACCGCACCCAGCGCCGTCCCTGCGACTACCATGAAAAAGAGCGAGCGAAAAAACCATGCGGCACGATGCGCTCTCATGGGGACCCCCAACCCAGCCTGTCTCGCCAACCCGTGAGCAGCCGTTTTGCCGCCTGTCTGCCCTGATAGATGAGGGCCGAGCGCTGTTCGAAGGACCACGCAGGAGCGTCTCCCTGCGGAGGCCTCAGCTCGATGACGAGATCGTCGGGCGAGACCCAGTTTCTGGCCTCACGAGAGGCCCGCACCGCCGCTGCGTGTGGCCACCCGTCGCCCAACGTGCTGATGACCCAGAGTTTGGGCTGGGAATATCCTTCTTGTTGGAGTCGCGCGATCAGGTCGCCCCAATCCGGGGACGAAAAACCCTGGCCCGCATCCTCCATGGTTTCGGGGTGACTGAGGGTTTGGACCAGGCGCCTGGCAATGGGGCCTCGAGGACTGAACTCTGTTGCGCCGCCCGCAGACCCATTGAGCCAGAGCGGGACACGAAACGATGAGGCATCCCCATCGCCAAAAATTTTAAGCAAGCCATCAGACAGCGCCTTCGGCTTGGCCTTGGATGAGCCAAACATGGCCCCCAGTCCACCGGGAGGAGCAAGCCACTCTGGCCGGACCTGAAGGAGCTTCCAATCCATCGAAGGAAGCGTGCCTGACGAGGCGTACGCCGCCCCGACGAGCGCTCCGAATTCAAGGCCCACGATTGCCGCAATCTCCATCTGCTGCTCACGCACGGCGCGGATCACTCCCGCGCCACCGAGGGCACTCGCCATTCCTGGCCCGAGGATCAGGACCACCTTGCGCTCCTGCGGCGCGATGGGGCCTTGTATTGCCTGGGGCTCGGGCGGACCCGCAACATCTCCCGTGGGCTGCGCCGAATTTCCCTGCTGGGCCTGCCGGGGCCCCGGCCTCGCTACAAGGTGCGAGCAGGAGGAAGACAGCACCGCAGAGGCGAGGCACAAGACCATCCCGTGCGAGAGGCGGAAGCGCCTGAGGCAACGGGTAAAAAAATTAGACGTCGGCGCGCTGCCGCCAGTGGGCGAGGTATTCTTGGTTTCCATCGGTTCCTGCGATGGGAGAGTCTATCAAGCCCTTTCGCTCGAGGCCAAGGGACATCGCAAACTCCGTTACACGGGCGACAGCCTGCTGGCGGTCTTGCGGGTCCTGGACGATGCCGCCTTTTCCAACTTTCTCGCGGCCCACTTCAAACTGCGGCTTGATGAGCGTGACCCAGTCGGTGCTGCCGGGCAGCGAAAACCGGGTGAGCGAGGGAAGGATCTTTTCTAGAGAGATAAACGAGACATCCGCCACAATGATGTCAACACTTTGACCAATCAGGGCATAGTCCATGTGCCTCGCATTGGTCTTCTCGTGCACGACGACCCGTGGGTCTTGCCTGATCTTCCAATCGAGCTGGTTGTGGCCTGCATCCACTGCAAAGACCTTTGTTGCGCCGGCCTCCAGAAGGACCTGTGTAAAGCCACCCGTCGAGGCGCCCACGTCGAGCGCCACGCGGCCCTCACATGGAATTTGAAATTCCTTGATGGCCCCCAGCAGCTTCAGTGCTCCACGAGAAACGTAGGGATGCTCCTCCCCCCTCAGCCGGATTGTGGAATCCAGGGACACCATCTGTCCCGCCTTGGTTGCCGGCTCATCATTGACCAGCACGTCTCCACCCATGATGCGCGCCTGCGCCTTCTGGCGCGTGCTGCACAGGCCTCGAGAGACCAGAAGGAGATCAAGTCTTTGTTTTTCTCGACTCATCCGCGCCCCCGCCAAAGGCCGCAAGCTCGGGGGAAGCGCCGGGCTCCGCTCCCCTGACCAGCAATTCGACTTTCTGGTCGGCTGCAGCAAGTTGGGCCTGGCAAGCCCGCGAAAGCGCCACGCCCTTTTCAAAGGCCTTGAGGGAATCCTCAAGCGAGAGCTCGCCCCCCTCGAGGGACTTCACCACCTGCTGGAGCTGGGTGAGGGCCGAGTCAAAGTTCAGGGCTTCTTTTTCTGGGTTGCTCATGATCCCAGACCGTAACACAGCCCGGGCGACTCTCGGCTGTGCATGTGTAAAATCTTTGGACACCCCTCCCGGCACAAGTCCCTAAACTCAAAGGGATTGGCTCCGGCAAGCCACTTGCTCTACTTCGGGGAATGCAGCCCTGCCGCTCGCGCGCCCTCGTTGCCCTGATTGCCTGTGCCGGCTCCCTTGCCTCGGCCATTCCCGTGCGTGCGGCACTCGACACGCCCGCAAGCTGGGTCTCGCCCGGGACCTCCACTCCGGAGGCCGAGCCGACATCCTCCCTCGCGGCACCCTGGAATTTGTGGGAGTCGCACATCGATGGCACGCAGTTGCAGCAGATGCTGGGCGACACGGAGAACCGCGTTCCCAAGGAGTTTGCCATTCCCGCAGGCATGGACGAACAGGTGCGGTTTTGGCTCCGAATCTACACGGTGTACTCCTCCCGGCAGGCCGTGATCTTCGATGAGGCCCATCCCGAAATCGTTTACGAGGTGGTCGACTTCAGGAACCTCGCGCGCACCTCGCGGAACCGCGCCGCTTTCGAAATTGTTTCACGGCAGATGCTCAAGGAGCGCGTGGATGCGTATCGCGCCGGATTTGCTCAGCTCAAGCGCCGCAAGGTGGCGCGGCTCTCGGCCGAGGCCTCAACCATCCGTCGCCTGAGCGGGGGGCTTCGGCACGCCCATCGTCTGGACGAGCTCCAGAAACACCTTCGGGTGCAATGGGGTCAGCGTGACCAGGTGATCCAGGGCCTGCGCGCTTCCTCGGGTTATCGCTCGCGGATGGACCATGTTTTTGAGCAGATGAAGCTCCCAAAAGAGCTCACTCTTTTGTCGCTGGTGGAGAGCTCCTTCAACAGCAAGGCGCTCTCCCATGCGGGCGCGGCCGGCGTGTGGCAGTTCATGCCCGACTCGGGGGCGGAGTTCCTGATGATCCACCCCAGCGGATCCATCGACGAGCGCGTCTCCCCGATCAAGAGCACCGTGGCCGCGGCCCGGCTGCTTCAGCGCAATCGCAAGATGCTCGGAACCTGGCCCGCAGCGATCAGCGCCTACAACAACGGCCATGGTAAGTGGCTTCCGGTCTCCCGCGCCGAGCGCGAGCAGCCGGGCAGGATCCTCACCCAGTGCCCCAAGGACAAGCACGTCGCCACGAGGCTGGGGTTTGCGAGCCGAAACTACTATGCCGAGTTCCTCGCCTTGCTGCGTGCGGACCGATACCGTGACGTGGCCTTTGGCGGGACCAACGCTGACTCCGAAAGACCGGTTCGCTTCGTGCGGGTAATGGAGCCTGTTGCGCTCTCGAGGCTTGCGGATGAGCATCGCGTTCCGGCCTCCGAGCTTCTTGGGCTCAATCCCGATGTCCTATCGACACGCTCGCCGCTTCCGCCCGGATTTCTCGTGGCGGTTCCGGCACTCAGGGATGACTTTTCGTCGATCATCGCCGCGACTGAGGCAAGGGAGCGGGCGTTTCGAAATAGCAGGACGCTCGCAAGAAAAGCGCAGCTGCAGGCCCAGGCCTCGAGCCCTATCGGGCGCCGCCCAAGAGGATGACATTGATCACCCCGGGGGAAATGACACTCCAGCTGGAGGTCAGCTCCCTGCCTGATGGGTCCTGAACGCCGACCCTGGCTGTACCCTCAGGAATCTCGACAGCAAGCCAGCGACCCGTGGCCTCCTGCTTCAAGGCGTCGGCCTCGGGCAGTGAAAGGTTGTTCTCGGCCGTGAGTCCGTAGATTTCGGGAACCATCGAATTCCGCGCTGAATTCGCAGACTCCGCAGATTCCGCAGACTCCATCGATGCTCCCGGTACCACAAAGGGACGAAGGCCCGTTTGGCGGCTTGGGTTCTGGATGGCGGCCACGACCCACCCGGAGGAAGGGCTGAGCCCGCCCTCAAAGGACCGCGACCATGAGAGCAGGCGCTGTTCGGGGAAGAGAAAGAGCTCCTGGTCCTCGCGGAGAACCTCATATCGGTGCTTGAATCCTCCCGGGCGCGTCGCCTCGATAAAGAGTTTTCCCTCGGGCACCGTGGCCACTTCGCCCAGGTCATAAACACCGCGCTCATCGGTGATGGCGACCCTCGAAGCGTCCCCGACGAGCTGCACTTCCACGCCAACGACCGGCCTGGGCTCCAGAGATTCCGCCTCAATCACTCGACCCCGAATCCTGAATCCAGGTGACTCCATGGCTGCCAGGGAAAAGGTCGCTTTGGCCACTTCTCCCGGAGTGGCGAGCACTGCGGCAAGCGCTTCGCGTGAACGATCCGGGGTCTCGACTCGAATGATTCCCGCACCCGCGCGCGGCACCGGGGCCCGAAATGAGTACTCAGCCGAGGTGCCACGGGCGGGCGGAACCTGCACCCAGCCCTGACTATTCACGGGTACGGCCTGACTACTCCCATCGGAGGCCACAAAGGTGACTACTCGCGCCGACCCACCCTTGAATGACAGGCTCATCCAAGCATCGGCAGGCACAACCCCCTCGACTCGGGTGACGCCCTTGCTCACCACTCGTGGGGGCTCCGGAACGCTCGGTGCGGGCGCGGTTACGACCGACTCCTGCACGGGCTCGGGCAGCGCCGCCGCTTGGGTCATCGCCAGATGGTCAACCCGATCCGGCGTGGGCGCGGATGAAAGCGCGGGGGGATCCTGCTTGGGGAGCTTAACCCCTGCAGCAATTCCGGATTCAGTGCTCTGCGCGGGACCGGAAGCCAGGACGACAGGGGGGGGCTGGGGCGCTTTCGCAGCGGGCTGCTCCACAAGCTGGGCGGGTTCGGGGGCTGCCGGGGGCTGACTAGCCACCGCGCTCGGTGGAGCGGCCCTGACTACTCTGGCTCGGCTCTTCTCAACTGAGGCCACCATGGTTCGCTCGAGGCGGCCCAGCCCCGTTTGGAGCTCAGACACGATGGTACGCGCCACTTGTGCCAGCACCTCTGAATCCGAAACCTGCACAACCTGAATCGCGCTCCGCCTTCTTGGGCGGGCCGCGGGATGGGGCGTGCGCGAAGGCTCTACAGACGCCAGCGGCGCCTGCGCCGGCATCTCGGCGGGCTTCTCGGGTGACCAGTGTGCGGAACGGATGGCTCCCAGCGAGGGGAGCAAAATCTCCACCGGAGGCGCAACGCGGTCGCGAGAGAGTTCCGCGCGGAACTCCAGGCCCGCCACGCACGACAGCACGAAGAACGCCGCGCAACCCGCAGCTCCCAGTGCTTCAAGCATTCGGTTGGCCGCAATGCGGCCTGCCGTCGTGGCATTCTCCAAATACACGCGCGCCCACTCCTTTGGACTTAATCTAAAAGTCTAAGGGCGGGCGCGCAGAGGTCAATGAAGTTTACGCGTCGCGAAGGATTTCGGCCTAATTCGCGTTCAAACTGGCAACTTGTTGACGAATGAGCGAGCGCTGAAGCTTCAGCTGATACTTCTTGAAGCGGTGTTCATCGAGATCCGCCTCCTGAAGCGTCTTTTCTGCGGTGGCCTGGGCAAGCTTGGCGCGCTCAAGATCCACATCGCCACTCATCTCAAGCGTCTCAACCGTCAGGCTCAAGACATCGTCTTGAACCGAGAAGAAGCCCGTCGATACGGCGGCCGTGGCCACGCCATCGCCTTCCACCTTGTAGGTAAGAATGCCCGTGTCGAGCGTTCCCACCATGGCGGCATGCCCGGCGAGGATCTGGATCTGGCCCTCGCTGCCAGGCAGGGTCGCCTCGAGGACCTGGCGACCTTCGAGAACCTTCTTCTCTGGCGTGAAGATATTGAGCTTCAGCATGGCTGCTCTCCCGGGTGAGGCCGATTTAGACCAGGGTCTTTGCCTTGGCCATTGCGTCTTCGATCGTGCCCACGAGGTAGAACGCCTGCTCTGGAAGCTCGTCGTGCTTGCCTTCGCAGATTTCGCGGAACGCGCGGATCGTGTCTTCGATCTTCACGAAGGCGCCCTTGAGGCCGGTGAACTGCTCGGCGACAAAGAACGGCTGGGAGAGGAAGCGCTGGACCTTGCGTGCGCGGGCAACGATGAGCTTGTCCTCTTCGGACAGCTCGTCCATCCCGAGGATGGCGATGATGTCCTGGAGGTCCTTGTAGCGCTGCAGGATCGACTGGACCATGCGGGCCACCTTGTAGTGCTCCTCGCCCACGATCTGGGGGTCGAGAACGCGCGAAGTCGAGGCAAGCGGATCCACTGCCGGATAGATCCCGAGCTCGGCGATCTGACGCGAGAGGTTGGTCGTTGCGTCAAGGTGGGCAAAGGTCGTTGCCGGTGCCGGGTCAGTATAGTCGTCGGCAGGCACGTAAATGGCCTGAATCGAAGTAATCGAACCCTTATTGGTCGAGGTGATGCGCTCCTGGAGGGCGCCCATCTCGGTGGCAAGCGTCGGCTGGTAACCCACGGCCGAAGGAATACGACCGAGAAGTGCCGAGACCTCGGAGCCTGCCTGGGTGAACCGGAAAATGTTGTCGATGAACAGAAGAACGTCCTGGTTCTCCTCGTCGCGGAAGTACTCGGCAACCGTGAGGGCCGAGAGTGCCACGCGGGCACGGGCGCCTGGTGGTTCATTCATCTGGCCGTAGACCAGGGCCGTCTTGTTGATAACGCCAGACTCCTTCATTTCCATCCAAAGGTCGTTTCCTTCGCGGGTACGCTCACCCACGCCGGCGAACACCGAGTAACCACCGTGCTGGGTGGCGATGTTGTTGATGAGCTCCATGATGAGAACCGTCTTGCCGACGCCGGCGCCACCGAACAGGCCGATCTTGCCGCCGCGGGCGTACGGAGCGAGGAGGTCGACGACCTTGATGCCGGTAAAGAACGGCTGAACGGTCACGGACTGGTCCTTGAACGCGGGCGCTGGACGATGGATCTGGTAGAACTTCTTTGCGCCAACGGGGCCCGCCTCGTCGACCGGCTCACCGGTGACATTCAGAATGCGGCCAAGGGTCTCACGACCCACGGGGACCTGGATCTGCGCACCAGTGTCCTTGGCGGGCTGTCCGCGGGTCAGGCCGTCGGTGTTGTCCATGGCGATGCAGCGAGCGGTGTTCTCGCCCAGGTGCTGGGCCACCTCGAGAACGAGGTTCCACTCGGTATTATTGATCGTCGTGTTCGTCACGCGAATGGCCTGGAAAATCGCCGGGAGCTTGCCCGCATCGAATTCCACGTCCACGACGGGGCCGATGATCTGCTTGATCCTGCCAATGTTCTCTGCTTTTGCGGTAGCCGACATGTCCTGCTCTCCTTGAATGAGGTATCTAAAAAGTTACTGGGCTTTCTGAGATTCGCTGCCCGAGATGATTTCCAAAAGTTCCTTGGTGATGCCCGCCTGGCGCTGCTTGTTGAACTGCAGCGTGAGCTTGCGGATCATTTCGCCTGCGTTTTTGGTGGCGTTCTCCATGGCGCTCATGCGGGCGCCGTGCTCACTGGCCTGGGAGTCCAGAAGCACGCGGAAGAGATGCCCAGAAAAGGACTTCTCTACCAGTCGCGTGAACACCTCCTGAGAAGTGGGCTTTACGATCAGAAGACCTGCCGTCTCTGCGCCCGACGTGCCGGCCGCAGCCGAGAGATCGAGCGGAAGAAATTGGTCCACAACCACCTTCTGGCTCACGGCATTCTTGAACTCATTGTAGATGACATGAATCTCTTCAAAGGCTCCCGACTCGTACTCCTGGATCAGTGATCCAGAGAGCTTGCGCGCCTGGGCGAAGCTCACCTTGCCGGTAACCTCCGAGAAGTACTGCCCCATGGGCATGTCCTTCCTGCCCCTGAAGTACTCAAACCCCTTGCGGCCCACAAAGGCCAGGGTCACGTCCATGGTCTCGCGGTTCTGCTTCACCCAGCGCTGGGTGCCACGAAAGATGTTGCCGTTGAAGCCGCCGCAAAGGCCGCGATCAGATGACACGACAAGAAGAAGGACCTTCTTTTTCCCGGAGCCCACCTCGCTCGAAGACTCCCGCTTCAGGAGCGGGTGCTCTGCCGAAACGCCGGGCTCCTGCGCCACCTTGGCCAGAAGGCCCCGCAGCTGCGCGGCATAGGGCCGGTTGGCCACGATGGCGTCTTGCGCGCGGCGAAGCTTCGCGGCCGACACCATCTTCATGGCGCGGGTCGTTTGCTGGGTGTTTTTCACCGTCCCGATGCGTTTTTTTAGGTCCTTAATGCTCGGCATGGTTCGCCTCGTTTAAGTGGAAGAGTTCCTGCCTTACGCCACGAAGATCGCGTTGAATTCCTTCAGCGCAGAATCAAGCTTGGCCTTGAGCGCGTCGTCGATCTTCCCAGATTCGACGATGGTCTTGGTGATCTCGGGATGCTTCTTCTCGAGATGGGTAAAGAGCTGCTCTTCGTATCCCTTGAGCTTGTCGGTGGCGATCGTGTCGAGATGCCCGTGCGTTCCGGCGAAGATCATGACGATCTGCTTTTCAACCGGCATGGGGACGTACTGTCCCTGCTTGAGGATCTCGACGAGGCGCTGACCGCGGGCAAGCTGCTTTTGCGTCGCCGGGTCGAGGTCGCTTCCGAACTGGGCGAATGCTGCCTTCTCGCGGTACTGAGCAAGCTCGAGACGGAGCGTTCCGGCGACCTGGCGCATGGCCTTGATCTGTGCCGAGCCACCCACGCGCGAAACCGAGATACCCACGTTCACCGCCGGACGAACACCGGAGTAGAAAAGGTCGGTCTAGAGGAAGATCTGGCCGTCGGTGATCGAAATGACGTTGGTCGGAATGTAGGCGGAGACGTCGCCAGCCTGGGTCTCGATGATCGGAAGAGCCGTGAGGGATCCGCCACCCAGCTTGTCCGAGAGCTTGGCTGCGCGCTCAAGCAGGCGGGAGTGGAGGTAGAACACGTCGCCGGGGTAGGCTTCGCGACCCGGAGGGCGGCGAAGAAGAAGCGAGAGCTGGCGATAGGCCTGCGCCTGCTTGGTCAGGTCATCATAGACGATGACGGCATGCTTGCCGTTGTCGCGGAACCACTCGCCCATGGTCACGCCCGTGTAGGCGGCGAGGAACTGGAGCGGCGCCGACTCAGACGCCGTGGCCGAAACGATGATGGTGTGCTCGAGCGCGCCCTGCTGGCGGAGCTTGTCGACGACCTGTGCGACGGTGGACTGCTTCTGGCCAATGGCGACGTAGATGCAGTAAACGCCCTTGCCCTTTTGATTGATGATCGTATCGATGGCGACAGCGGTCTTGCCGGTCTGGCGGTCACCGATGATCAGCTCACGCTGACCACGGCCGATCGGAATCATGGCGTCGATGGCCTTGATGCCCGTCTGGAGGGGCTCCTTGACGGACTGGCGCTCAACGATTCCGGGGGCCTTGATTTCAACGCGGCGGAACTCCTTGGTGTTAAGGTCGCCCTTGCCGTCGACGGGAATTCCGAGCGCGTTCACGACGCGGCCCAGAAGCGCCTCGCCGGCCGGAACCTGAACAATCTTGCCCGTGCGCTTGACGGTCGTGCCTTCACGGACAGTGAGCGCGTCGCCCAGAATAACGGCGCCAACGCTTTCTTCTTCGAGGTTGAGAACCATTCCCTGCACACCTGCGCCGAACTCGACGAGCTCGCCGGCCATTGCCTTCTCGAGGCCGTAGATCTTGGCGACGCCGTCACCCACGGTGACCACGGTGCCGGTCTCCGACACATCGAGACGCTTGTCGAAGTCGGCAAGCTGGGACTTGAGAATCTGCGTAATTTCATCGGGACGGATCTGCATAGTGCTCCTCAGTAAATGGCCTTAGCGGCGAGTAACGGATGAATCCAAAAATTTCTGTTTCAGTCTCTGCAGCTGCGAGCGCAGGCTGCCGTCGTAAGTCGTGCCCAGCACGTTCACACGGAGCCCGGCAAGGAGCTCGGAGTTTACCCGGGCGACGAGCGAGACCTTGCGGCCCAGGCGCTTTCCAAGCGCGGCCGAGAGATCCGCAACATCGGCATCTGACACCGGGTCAGCCGACTCGAGGGTTCCCATGACGCCACCTTCGGACTCGACGCGAACTGCACGGAAGGCAAGCGCCACCGCGCCCACTTCGCCGATTCGGCCCTTCTTCACCATGAGGTCGAGAAACTTCTGCACGCCCGGATGGCAGCCCATCTTCGAGCAGAGCGCCGCAATCAGCGCCTTCTTTTCTGCCGGCGTGGTGATTGGCCCGCCCAGGGCTGCGCGAAGGTCCGCACGCGCCGTCAGCACCTCGGCCACGGACGCAAGCTCCTGCTGGGCGCGCTCCTGAGCCGCCACATCTCCGCCCAGCACCGAGTGCAGGGCCATTGCATAGGTCCTTGCTACGCTCATTGTGTCTTCTCCACGAGGGCCGAAAACTCTTGCCGAAGGCGGGCACGCTCCTCGCCGGTCAGGCGAGAACGAATCTGCTCCTCTGCTCGCGCGAGGGCGCGCTGGGCCACTTCGGCACGGAGCGCGGAGATCAGATCATCGCGCATGGCGGTCGCGGCGGCCCGCGCATCGGAAACAATCGTTGCGCCCAGGTGCTGCGCCGAACGAACCAGGGCCTCGCGCGAGCGACGCGCGTCCTGTTCGGCCTGGGACTTGAGGGTTGCTGCCTCCGCGCTCAACCCGCCGACACGGGAAGTAAAATCCTCATACTTGGCACGCGCCTCCGAGAGAAGTTTCCTGGACTCCTCGAGCTCCTCGCGAATCGACTTTTGGCGAGACGCGGCAAACTCCTTGAGCGGCCCCACGAGATAGAAAGCCAGGACGGCCAGCAGCAAAAACAAATTAATGCTCGGTGCAATCAGCGATTCCACGCTCAGGTCCCCTTCTTGACCAACAGGTGGTCAACAATTGACTTTGCAAGGCCTTCAGCATCGGTCTCGATTGCGGCGCGAAGGCGCGCGCGCTCCGCCTCGATCTCGGTTACCGCAGCGAGCGTGAGCTTCTTGGCCTCGTCCCGCGCAGCATTCAGCACGGCATGCTCTTCGGCCTTTCCTGCTCGAACCGCCTCTTCAATTTCGGCACGCGCATGGGCGCGCGCTTCGGCGAGGCGCTGCTGGTACTCGGAGAACTTTTCGTCGGCTTGCGCGACCATGGCGCGAGCGGCTTCGCGATCACTGACGGTCCGCTCGTGTCGCTCCTTAAAGAGCTTCATGAACGGCGCAAAATACGCGCGCGAAAGGAACGCAAACAACACAAAGAAGATTGCGAACTCGGTGAAAAAAGTCGAATCGAGACCAAGTTGGTCGAGAATTTCGGCCACGGCGGACTCCCTTGCCTGAAAAGAACTTACGGTCCGCTAACATGGCCCAAACCGGGCGGTCAAGACGCAATCAGGGCATTATGGCGCGGGCGAGCCGCGAACCATCTTACTGCTCCCCTCGAAGATCACTCCGTCTTCGACACGGAGGCTCGGCGTGTGGATGTCGCCCCTGAAGATGGCGGGCTTCTGGATCTCCACCCGGTACTGCGCCCGGATCTGGCCCGAGACCTCACCGCTGATGATGACGGTTCCCGCCTGGATTCGCGCCTGGACGCGTGCTCCCTCTCCGA
This sequence comes from uncultured Bacteriovorax sp., assembly GCA_964508305.1. Lineage (GTDB taxonomy): Bacteria > Bdellovibrionota > UBA1018 > UBA1018 > UBA1018 > CAIOHW01. The sequence goes on along the minus strand of CAZDSX010000001.1, from coordinate 20,784 downwards.
TCACCAGTGTGTCGGGCGTATAAATCTCTCCCCGGAAGGTGCCGCTGATGCGCACCGCCCCAAGGAAGCTGAGCTTTCCCTCGAACTCGCAGCCGGGCTCAATGATCCCGGTGATTGCCGAATGCTCTACGCCTGAGGGGAGGTCGCGGGGGCTTGCCATGTAGTAGAGTTTTGCATGCCGGCAAGGATCCGCTCAAGCTGTTCCGCAGAGTCGTACTGAAGAACAATCTTGCCGCGCTTGCGCCCACCCTTGATCTCGACCTTGGCGCTCCACAGGCGGGTCAGGGTCTGCGAAAGGGCCTGAAGCCGGGACTGAACCGGGTCCGTGGTCTTGGTAGACGGGCTGGTTGCCGCCGCTGCCGCGGCGCCTCCTGCCTTGGCCTGCTGGGCCAGGGCCTCGGCCTGACGCACGCTCAGGCGGCCCTCGATGATCTTGCGGCGGAGTTCCAGGCGCGCATCCGGGTCTTCGACCATCAAAATAGCCTTGCCGTGTCCGAAGCTGAGCGCTCCCTTTTTAAGGTCGTCGATGATCGCCTCAGGAAGGCGAAGGAGTCGCAGGAAGTTCGCCACCGTCGCGCGCTCTTTACCCACGCGCTGGGCTACCTCTTCCTGGCTCAACTGAAACTCGTGCATGAGCTGTTGATAGGCCAGCGCCTCGTCCACACAGTTGAGGTTTTCGCGCTGGATGTTCTCGATCAAGGCGAGCTCGAGGGCCTCCTTGTCAGTCGCGCGCTTGACCACAACCGGAACCTGCTTAAGCCCGGCAAGCTTCGAGGCCCGAAGTCGTCGCTCGCCGGCAATGAGCTGGTAGCCCGACCCCACCCTGCGAACCACAAGCGGCTGGATCACACCATTAATACGAATGGACTGCGCAAGTTCATCTAGCGGCTGGTCCTCAAAGCTGCGGCGGGGCTGGTATTCGTTTGCCTGAATCTCCTCAACGGAAAGAAACGTAATCCCCGGGATCGCAGCCGATCCGGTCGCGGGAGACGCGAGCGCCGGGTTGGCCGCTGGCGCCGCTGTGGCTGGCGCAGCGCCCGGAAGAAGCGAGGCCAGCCCTTTACCCAAAACCCCAGACTTATGCGTGCTCACACCCATACTCACCCCCGTATTCATGATTTAACCCTGAGACCCTGCTGCTGCCGCTGCCACGGCCGCCGCTGGCGGCGGGGGCGGAGTTGCCACCGAAAGACCCACTCCGCCGTGTGCGGCCTGCGCGGGCTGACCGCGCCCCATGAGCTCCTTGGCGAGATTCAAATAGGCCAGGCACCCCTTGGAATCGATGTCGTAAAGAACAACGGGCTTTCCAAAACTCGAGCACTCGCTCAAGCGGACGTTGCGGGGAACCACTGCTTCGAAAACGAGGTCACCAAAGTGCGTGCGCACCTCTTTGACCACTTCGTTGGCGAGGTTATTCCGCCCATCAAACATCGTGAGCACGATCCCCTCGTGTGCGAGCGAAGGGTTGGTGCTTTGCTTAATGAGTGACACGGTGTGTAAAAGCTGCGAAAGCCCCTCTAGGGCGAAGTACTCGCACTGAAGCGGCACAAGAAAACTGTCGGCCGCCGTGAGCGCGTTGATGGTGAGAAGCCCCAGCGACGGCGGGCAGTCGATCAGGATGTAGTCATATTTTGCGCGCAGCGGAGCGAGCGCCGCCTTAAGCTTGTTCTCGCGCGCAAACGCCCCCACGAGCTCGATCTCTGCCCCAGCAAGATCACCGGTGGCCGGCGCGACGAAAAGGCACTCCATCTCGGTTGGGCGGACGACGGACGCCATTTCAACCTCGCCGATCAGCGCCTGGTAGGTGGTGAGATCCCCAACCTGCGCGCGATCCACGCCGAGCGCCGAGCTCGCGTTCCCCTGGGGGTCAAAATCAATGACCAGCGTCTTGCGCTCCGCGAGCGCCAGCGTGCGCTCCTCCAACTCGTCGAGCGGCACGACGT
>CAZDSX010000001.1:12701-18822 GCA_964508305.1 uncultured Bacteriovorax sp. | reverse complement strand
CACGCCACCCTTCTGGTTGGCCAGTGCGATCACTTTTCCCATTTCCTGCCCCCTCAAGCCCGGCCTCCACACCGAGCGGGAGCGGCTCAAAATCTGCCGCCCCCGCCCTGTGGTTGTGGTGGTAACCCAAAAAATTTGCGGACTACCCGTCGCGCCCGGCAAGAGTAGCCAGATGCTGCGCCGGGTTCAAGACCTTTTTGGGCCCGAATGTGTTCCACGTGGAACGCGCTCTAGGTGAATAATCACTCTTTTGGCGCCCTCGGCTGGCGCCCGATATTCGTGCGTGGCGCGAACCGCAAGCTCATGGCGGTATTTGGAGCGGGTAAACTCTCCCCACTCCTCCTCCCAGCGTGGGCCCTTGAGCAAAACAAGCGTGTTCCACGTGGAACGCTCGCGAAGCCACCCATAGAGTTTCTCGACCTTGCCCACCGCCTTCGATGTCACCGTGCGCCCGAAAGAGCCGGCGCCCAACGACTCAACCCTTCCATGGACCGCACTGACCCGGTCTTCCAGCCCCAGAGATGTGGTCGCGTGCCGCAAAAACTCCACCTTGCGCCCCTCGGAATCGACCAGGATCCAGTTTTCGTCCTCGAAAATGGCGGCCGAAAGAAGCCCCGGGACCCCCGCGCCACTCCCCAGGTCCGTTAATGGGCCGGAGCCCAAAAGCCCCCACTGTTCGCGTGCCCGACGAAGCTCAAGCACATCCCACAAAAACCCGGAAAAGAAGTCTGCCGGCGCCGTCAGGCGAGTCAGGTTCTGCCGCTCGTTTCCCTGCACCAAGAGCTCCCAATACGAACAGGCCCGCGCGGCAACCCCCTCGGGAATCCCCGCCCGGGCGAGGTGCGCCAGAAATGACGCGCGGCTCTGGCTCGGCGCTCCTTCAGTCACGAGCGGGCCTCCGTGCGGCGCTGCATAGAAAGATAGATCAGAAGATTGGCTGTCGCCGCAGGAGTAACCCCAAAAATGCGCGAGGCCTGTCCCAGGGTCTCAGGCTTTACTTCGGATAGCCGCGACCGAACCTCCGTCGAGAGCCCGGGAACCTCAGAGTAGTCGAGCTCAACCGGGAGCCTCAGTGCGTCGTTACGGCGAATACTCTCCACGAGCTCCTGGTCTCGACGAATATAGCCCTCGTACTTGACCTGAATTTCGATCTGCTCCAGTGCTGCCTCTCCAAAGCGCTGGACAGGAAAGCCCAGCACACCCAGGTCCGGTGCCGAAACCTCGGGGCGCTTCAAAAGCTGCTCCAACGAGACTCGGTCTTTCAGTGCAGGAAGCCCTCGGGAGCCCAGCCAGGCCTGAGTCGCAGCGTCGGCCGGAAAAGCATGGCTCCCCCGCAGGGACTCAAGACCCGCATGGATTTCCGCCTTTTTTTGTAAAAAGCGCTCATAATCCTGGTCATCCACCAACCCCAGCTCGCGCCCGCGCTGAGTCAACCGAAGATCGGCATTGTCCTCCCTCAAAAGGAGGCGGAACTCTGCCCGCGAGGTGAACATGCGGTAAGGTTCCTCGGAACCCCTCAGCACGAGATCATCGACAAGAACCCCGATGTAGCCTTCGTCGCGCCCCAGGGTGAACCGCCCTTCGCCCCGCACGGAAAGGGCCGCATTGATTCCGGCCATCAGCCCCTGCGCGCCCGCCTCTTCGTAACCCGAGGTCCCATTCACCTGTCCGGCAAGAAAGAGGCCTGGAACCTCCTTGGACTCAAGCGTCGCCCGCAGCTGTCGAGCATCCACGGCATCGTACTCAACCGCATACCCGTAACGAATGAACTGCGCTCGCTCGAGCCCTGGCACGGTCCGAACGAACGCGTCTTGAACGTCCCGGGGAAGGCTGGTGGAGATGCCGTTGACGTAGACCTCGTCGACGTCCAGGCCCTCGGGCTCCAAAAAAAGCTGGTGCCGGTCTCGGTCCTCAAAGCGCTTGACCTTGTCCTCAATCGACGGACAGTACCGAGGCCCGGAGCCCTGAATGGCGCCCGTGTACATCGGCGAGCGATGCAGGTTTTCTTTAATAATTTCATGCCCTTGCTGGTTCGTATAAACAATAAAGCAGCTTAGTTGAGGGAGGGGCGGCGCGCTAACCCCCTGATACTGTGCAGAAAACGGGCTCCACCGCGGATCGCCCGGCTGGGGCGTGGCCTGACTGTAGTCGATGCTCAGGCGATGCAGCCGGGGTGGGGTTCCGGTCTTTAAGCGCCTGGTTCGATGCCCCAGCCTCCGAAGCTCCTCGCTCAGGCCCTGCGAAACGCCATCACCGGCCCTACCACCGCTCTTCTGCTCTTCGCCCATGTGCATGACGGCGGCCATGAAGGTGCCGGCCGTGACCACGACGGCACCACACTCCAGGCGGGAGCCATCAGCAAGCTCCACGCCCGCGACTCGTCCGGCCTTGAGTAAAAGCGAGTGGACCTCGCCCGAGAATATCTCCAAAAAAGGCATGTTTTTAAGGGTTTTTTGCATCTCAAGCGCATAGCGCGCCTTATCGCACTGTGCTCGACTGGACCGAACGGCCGGGCCCTTGCTGGCGTTGAGCCTTCTGAACTGGATGGTGGTGCGATCCGTTTGCCTCCCCATCAGTCCGCCCAGGGCATCGATTTCCTTGATGAGCTGGCCCTTGGCCAACCCACCCATGGCGGGGTTGCACGAGAGGTAACCAATGCGCTCCGGGCTTAGGGTAACCATGAGGGTGCGCCGGCCCATGCGCGCCGAAGCATGCGCCGCCTCACAGCCCGCATGACCACCCCCAATAACGAGGACATCCCATTGTTTTTGTTGAGAAACTACAGATCCCACCCGGGCCCGCTCCTTGCCGCGCGCATTTCGCGCCGCAGCAATTACCACAGTCCGCCCGGGGGATCAAATGGAGCGGGTGAAGGGGCTCGAACCCTCGACCTCAAGCTTGGGAAGCTCGCGCTCTAGCCAACTGAGCTACACCCGCATCACCATCTGAGGCCTTTTTTTCTAGCCTAAACCCACACCCAGATCAATCCACACAAAGATCGCAGGCCAGGGCCTGCGGCTCGGTCGCATCCTCCAACACCTGGGCGCCCAAACTCTGGTCCCGATATACCGTGATGCCCTTACAGCCCAGCCGCTCTGCTGCAAGGTAGGCGGCGGCCACATCCTCTCGCGTTGCGGATGCGGGGAGATTCACCGTCTTCGAAACCGCGCTGTCGGAATGCCTTTGAAAGGCCGCCTGAACGCCCAGATGCTCCGCCACTCCGAGCTCTCGGGCGGGCTGCCAGGCCCGACCGAGCTCGCGCGGATCCGCGACGCGCTTGCGCTCCAGGGCTCGGGCCACGGCCGGATGGGTCTCTCGAAGGACCTTGCCATCCAGGACATTGCGCTGGATCTGGGCGGCAAATATCGGCTCGATCCCGCTCGACGCGCCGGCAAGCAGGCTGATCGTGCCCGTCGGTGCCACCGTGCTCACGGTTGCGTTTCTAAGCCTCGGGTATCCCAGCCTCGCCCACAGGGAGTCCTTGAAGCCCACGAAGGCTCCGCGCTCCCTCGCAAGCTCCGCTGAAGCCCGCTTGGCGTGGCGGTCGACGAAAGCCATGATCCTCTCCCCAAACTCCACCGCCTCCACCGAACCATAGGGAATATCGAGGTCAAGTAGAGCATCTGCAAACCCCATCACCCCAAGTCCGATCTTGCGATTGGCCCGCGTGATCTCCGCGCTCTGGGCAAGCGGGTAGTGATTCACATCGATCACATTATCCAAAAACCGAACACATACCGAGACCGCGCCGGCAAGGCGTTCCCAATCCAGCCCCCCATCGGACACAAACTTGGAAAGGTTGATCGAGCCCAGGTTGCAGGACTCGTGGGCCAAAAGGGGTTGCTCGCCGCACGGATTGGTCGCCTCAAACTCCCCGCGGGAGGGCGTCGGATTGAAAAGGTTCGTACGATCCAGGAAAATGAGCCCCGGGTCCCCACATCGCCACGCGGCATCCACTATGGCTGAAAAAATCTCTGCTGCCGCGACCCTGCGCCTGGTCGCTCCGGTCCGGGGACACCGCAAATCCACTTCCTGGCCCGCAAGGAGCGAGGACCAAAACTCCGAAGTCACGCCAACCGACAAGTTGAAGTTCGTGATCTGGCGACGATCCCGCTTCAGGGCAATAAACTCGAGGATGTCGGGGTGGTCCACCCTCAACACTCCCATGTTGGCGCCCCTGCGAACCCCCCCCTGCTTGATGGCCTCGGTTGCCTGGTCAAAAACACCCAGAAACGAAGTCGGCCCGCCCGCCGCCCCATGGCTCGACGAAACCGCGTCGCCCCGGGAGCGAAGTCGAGAAAAAGAAAAACCCGTCCCTCCACCTGACTGATGGATCACGGCAGCGCTCTTGAGGGCGTCGAAGATGCTCTCAAGAGAGTCAAAAATCGGCAGCACAAAGCAGGCTGAAAGCTGGCCCTGATCCTTTCCCGCATTCATCAGCGTGGGTGAATTTGGAAGGAACTCGGCGCTCACCATGAGCTGGTAAAAGCTCTCTGCGTATCGCGCCCGATCGGCGCTTTTCTCGGGGCCCGCCACCGCCTTTGCCACGCGCCAAAGCAGGCCCTCGATGGACTCCGCCGTGCGCCCATGCCCATCCTTGAGCAAGTATCGCTCGCCAAACACGGTTCGCGCGTTCTGGCTCCAAGCATGCGCCCTCTTTGGCCTGGGGAGCCGTGGTTTCATTCGCCTTCGCTCCATCTACCTAAGTGCGTGCGGGCGCGTGGGCGCGGATGTATTCCACAACCTCCGGGAGCGGCGTGCCCGGGGTGAAGACCATGTGGACCCCCTGCGCCTTGAGGCCCGGAATATCTCCGTCCGGAATGATGCCGCCCACGAGCAGAAGGACATCCGTCAAACCGGCCTCCTTCAGTCGCCGAAGCACCTCTGGGACCAGCACGGGGTGCGCACCCGAGAGGATGCTGAGTCCAATCACCTGGACGTCCTCTTGGACTGCCGCATTAACGATCATCTCCGGGGTCTGGTGAAGTCCCGTGTAGATCACCTCAAACCCGGCATCGCGTAGTGCGCGCGCCACCACCTTTGCGCCCCGGTCATGGCCATCCAGCCCGGGCTTGGCTACCAATATTCTGATGGGTGCGGTGCTCTGGGTCTGGCTCATCCGTTCATCCCTGCCTGAACTCCGCCAGCTCCTGGGCCGCGATCACGATCCGCTGAATCTCGGAGGTTCCCTCATAGATCTCGGTGATCTTGGCGTCGCGAAAGTTCCGCTCCACCACATATTCCTTGGTGTAGCCATAGCCGCCGTGAACCTGGATGGCCTTGGTGGCAATCCACATCGAGGCCTCGGAGGCTGCAAGCTTGGCCATGGCGGCCTCCTTGGAATACTTCAGCCCAAGGTCCTTGGCCCGAGCTGCGTGCCAGGTGAGGAGTCGTGCCCCGGCAAGCCGTGTGGCCATGTCCGCAATGTGGAACTGGATGGCCTGCAGCTTGGAAATCGGGGCCCCAAACTGCTCACGCTCGGAAGCAAACTTCTTGGATGCCGAGAGTGCACAGTGGGCAATGCCAAGCGCCTGCGAGGCAATCCCAATGCGGCCGCCATCCAGCGTCCAGAGGGCGATCTTCAGGCCCTCGCCCTCGGCTCCCAAGAGATTGGCCTCGGGAACAAAAACGTCGTCAAAAAAGAGCTGCGCCGTGGAGGACGCCGAGATTCCCAGCTTGTCCTCAAGCTTGGAGACCTGGAATCCTGGGCTCTTGGTGTCCACGATGAATGCGCAGATCCCCTTGTGGGCCTTCTCACGATTGGCATTTGCAAAGACAATCGCAAAATCCGCCTCGCGTCCGTTGGTGATCCAGTTCTTGGTACCCCTGAGCTTCCAGCCACCGTCTGCGCGCGTGGCGGAAAGCTGCAGTCCCGCAGGGTCCGATCCGTGACCGGGCTCGGACAGGGCAAAACACCCGAGTTTCTCGCCCTTTGCCAATGGAACCAGGAACTTCTGCTTTTGCTGCTCAGTCCCGAACTTGGAGATCGGAGCGCATACGAGAGAGTTATTGACCGACATGATCACGCCAGTTGAGGCGCACGCGGCCGAAACCTCCTCAAGCGCCATGGCATAAGAAACCGTGTCCATCCCGGCGCCGCCGTGCTGCTCGGGAACCATCA
>CAZDSX010000001.1:6537-12691 GCA_964508305.1 uncultured Bacteriovorax sp. | reverse complement strand
CGGAAGGAAACCTCCCGGTCTCGTCGAGCTCCTTCGCCTTGGGCGCAATCTCGGCCTGTGAAAACTCCCGGATCTGCTCCAAGAGCATTTTCTTGGATTCATCGACCTCAGGCCATCCATACATTTGGATCACAGACATGGGAGCTCCCTTGTGTTGGGGTTGTAATTTATTGGAATCAAAGTCCTTGAAAGCTTGGCTTGCGCTTGGAAGCAAACGCCTCCATCCCCTCGCGCTGGTCAGGGGAACCAAAAAGACGCCCAAATGCATGCGCCTCGGCGTCAATCTTGGAGTTGAGTCCGACCGACTCAGAAAACTCGTTCATCAGCTGCTTGCTCTTTGAGATCGCCGCCGCCGAGTGGCGGCTCACCTGAACCGCGAGCTCAAGGACGGCCGCCATGAAGCCCTCGGGCGGTAGCACGCGCGCCACAAGCCCCATCTGTTGGGCCTCAACGGCCTTGATCCGGCGCCCGCTAAAAATGAGCTCCTTTGCACGTGCCTGCCCCACCAGCTTGGCAAGGCGGATGGTTCCCCCGAAGCCCGGTATGATGCCCAGGCCCACTTCTGGCTGCCCAAACGTCGCGGCCTCGGAGGCGACGATGAAGTCACAGGCCATGGCCATCTCACAGCCCCCGCCTAGCGCGTAGCCGTTCACGGCAGCAATCGTGGGCTTGGGCATCAGCTCAAGAAGCTTGGCCACGTCGTGCCCGCGCTGCGAAAACTCCACGCCCTCTTCCGGAAGCTTGTCCTTCATTTCGAGGATGTCCGCGCCTGCGATGAAAGACTTGGTTCCCTCGCCCGTGAGGACAACGACTCGAACGGAGGGATCATCCGACGCCTTCTGCAGCTCATGCTTCAGGTCACTGATCACATGAGTATTGAGTGCGTTGAGCGCCTCGGGGCGATTGACCGCGATCACGCGCACGCCGGGAGAGTGATCCTGGATGAGGAGAGTACTATTGCGCGTCATAGCGGTGAAATCCCCGACCCGACTTCTTGCCAAGCCATCCTGCCGCCACATAGTTCTTGAGCAATGGGCAGGGCCTGTACTTGGTGTCACCCAGCCCCTGATGCAGGACCTCCATGATGGCCAGGCAGGTGTCGAGGCCAATAAAGTCGGCCAGCGTGAGAGGGCCCATGGGCTGGTTGGTTCCCAGCTTCATCGCCGCATCAATGTCCTCGGCGCTAGCAACCCCCTCGTACAATGCATAAACCGCCTCATTGATCATGGGCATGAGGATCCGGTTAACTGCAAAGCCCGGGAAGTCCTTGGCCTCGACGACGGTTTTTCCCATCTTCTCTGCAACTGCGCGAACTGCTGCAAACGTCTCATTGGAGGTCTGGATGCCGCGGATGCCTTCCACGAGCTTCATGACGGGCACAGGGTTCATGAAGTGCATCCCGACGACCCTTTCGGACCGCCTGGTCTGCGCCGCAATCCAGGTGATGCTGATCGAAGAGGTGTTGGTGGCCAGAATGGCCTCGGGCTTGGCCACGGAATCGAGTTCCTTGAAGATCCGCGCCTTCAGTTCAGGGTTTTCGCTGACCGCCTCGATGAGGAGGTCTGCAGACCCAAGGTCTGCCGTACCGCCCACGGGCGTGATGTTTGCGAGGATGGCGTCCTTGGTGGAGGCATCGAGCTTGCCCTTTTCGCAAAGCTTCCCCAGCTGGGCGGCGATCTTGTCTTTTCCGCGCTTGGCATGATCCAGGGACAGGTCGGCAAGAAGCACGGAATACCCAGCCTGCGCCCCGGTTTGCGCGATGCCCAGCCCCATCTGGCCCGCGCCCAATACTGCGATCTTCTGGATAGTGCTCATGCTTTCAGTGCTCCGGAGGACGATATAACCAATCGTCGCTTACTTGCCGATACAGAACTGCGAAAAGATCCTTCCCAAAATCTCCTCAGAGGGCGTTTTCCCGATGAAGAAGCTCAGGTGATCGAGTGCCTGCCGGATATCGGCCGAAAAAAGGTCGTGCCCCTCCGCACGCGTCGCACGAACCAAGCACTCTCGCGCCTTGCGCACGGCGTCCTGTTGGTCCGCCCGCGTCAGAACGACCTCTCCCTCTGCGCGATGGCTGAGCCTGGCGCAGTGCCGGGCGATCTCCGAAATGAGCTCACCCACGCCCTGCCGGGTCATTGCAGAAACCAAAATAGATTCCCGGACTCCGATTGCCGACTCCAGCTCCTGCCTCCAGCTGCGTTGTCCTGGGTCTCCGCTCCAAGACTCCGCCTTGCTCACCACAAGGCAAGCCTTTGTCGCGGGCACCTTCATTCGCTCCCACTCGGCGAGCACGGGTCGAATCGCGCAGCCTAGTTCTGCGACAAAAACCACCAGGTCTGCCGATCCGCTCGCCTCAAGCGTGCGCTCGATTCCCATGGTTTCGACATGTCCCGCTACGCCTCGAAGCCCGGCCGTGTCGTGGAGGAGAATGGCAAAGTCCGAGTCCCCTGCCGGTGAGGGGATCCTGAGGGGCTCCCTCAAGATGTCGCGCGTGGTCCCGGCTTCTTCCGAAATCAGGCTCCGATCGACCCCGAGGAGCTCATTGAAAAGAGTGGACTTGCCCGCGTTGGGCAGGCCGGCAAGCACCACCGACACGCCGTCACGGATCTTGGATCCGCGCTCGAAGGTCTGCTCCAGATCTTCAAGAAACCGCACCACTGGTGCCACTCCGGCTGAAAGCCTGGCCAATTCGAGCTCGTCAATCTCTTGGTCGGAAAAATCAATCCCCGCCTCCGCCAGTGTGAGCACCTGCCGGAGGACCTCGGCCTGGGCCTCGAATGCCCTTGCCTGGTGGCCTCCCAGTCTTTCCATGGCCAAAAGCTGCGCGGAGCGGCTGCTCGACTCAATGAGATCCCTCACCCCCTGGGCCTGATCCAGCGTGAGCTTGCCGTTTCGGACGGCTCTAAAGCTGAACTCCCCCGGAAGCGCCTGACGACAGCCCCGGCCGAGGAGCTCCTTCATCACTTCGGCTTGGACCACGGGTCCACCGTGGAGGTGAAGCTCCACCACGGACTCTCCTGTGAAGCTTGAGCCTGCCTCAAAGAAGACCACCATGGCCTGGTCCAAAAGCCGTCCTTTTGAGTCGCGCAATTGGACGAGCCGCAGCTTCCTCGGAGCCTTCGCCAACGAAAACCCGGCCCCGACCATGCCCTCCAGGGCGGGCACGGCAAGCGCGCCGCTGATTCGAAGAACCACGATTGCTCCGCCCGATCCAGAGATCCGGGCAACGATCGTGTCCTCTCTCAGGTAGCTTCGGGATCCGGAAAGATCAGGCTGTGACATTCGGGCCCGATACCCCGAGCTTCTTGTTCAAGATCAGCTGCTGGATCACGCTCACCACCGCATTGGTCAGCATGTAGAGCGTCAGGCCAGAGGGCAGGCTGATCATGAAGACGCCGAAAATCACCGGCATCCACTGCAGCATCTTGGCCTGCGCAGGGTCGGTGGCGGTGCTCGGCGTGAGCTTCTGCTGGAAGTACATGACGGCGGTCAACAGGACCGGAGTCACATACCAGGGGTCCTTTGCCGAGAGGTCCGTGATCCAGAATGCAAAAGGCGCGCGATAAAGCTCGAAGGAACCGTAAAGCACCCTGTAGAGCGCGAAAAACACGGGCATCTGGATCAGCATCGGAAGGCAGCCGGCCATCGGATTGTATCCGTTGGTGCGCATCATCGTCAGCATCTCGCGGTTGAGCGTCTCCTTGTCGTCGGCATACTTTTCACGAAGCCGCTGGAGCTGGGGCTGCAGCGCGGCCATCTTCTTCATGCTCTTCATGCTCTTGAACGTAAGCGGATAAAGCAGGATCTTGAGCACCGTGGTGAGCACGATGATCGCCACCCCGTAGTTCTTCAGGAACGAGAAAAGCCAGTTCATGAAGTGAAGGATGACGTAGGCCACGGGAGTCAGGAGGCCGAAGTCGATGGCATTTTCAAGCGCGGGGCTCACTGCCTTGAGGAGCTCTCCCTGCTTTGGGCCGAAATAAACACGTGCCGGAATCGTAACGGTGTTTCCTGAAACCGGATAGACTAGGCTGATCCGATTGGCCTGAGTGGAGGGAAGCGGCTGAAGAAGCGCGCGGCTCGTGCCCGATCGATCCACCACGCTCAGGAGGAAATATCGGTCCTCGATCCCAATCCACTGTGCGGGCAGGAGCACGTCGGTGAGCTCGATCGGTTCGGAAGCGGCGGCACTCTCGACCTTTTGCCCCGCCATGTAAATGAGCTTGCGGTCCTGTGCCTCGGCCCCCTTTGCCTCAAGCGGTGCCGTCAGGGAGATGAAGGCAAACTTGGGAAGAGCCTTTTTGAATTGCGCCTGGATCGTGACATCGGCGAAACCATTGGCGGAGTTGAACGAAACCTGGCGAGAGATACTCACGGCTTCGTTCTCAAGCCTCCAGGTCCAGTCGCTCGCAGACTTCTGGCTCAGGGTCCCTACGGCATTTCCAAGGAAAGAGTAGTCTCCGTGGTCTACTGCCAATTCAAGCTGTGGCAGTCCGGCGGTGAGCGTCGCCCAATCATGCTCGTCCCCTGCATCGAGGGGATTGCGATGGAGCCAGCCCTCAAAAATCTTCGCGCCATTGCCGATCTTCACTGAGCCGTGATCAAGCTCGATGGACTGCGTGGTCCGTGCGGGGCTGGGCAGCGCCGTGGCGGGGCTTGATTGGAGCTGAGCTGCAACCGGCGCACTTTGCTGCCTCAATGAGTCCGACGTCGCGGGACTTGCGTGCTGGTACTTGTCGAGCACGAACTTTTGCCAGCCCAGGAAGATCAAAAAGCTCAGGCCAACGGCCACCAAAGTCCTACGGTCCATGATTGAGGTCCTCTTTTTCGTCGTGCGTCCAAGGGTTGCAGCGGAGGATCCGCCTGAGTGCGGGCCAAAGCCCCTTGAGCCAGCCACGCTGCTCTATAACGCTTACGGCAAATTCGCTACAGCTTGGCTGATGTCGGCACGCCTGGTGCGCCCCTCCGCCCGCGAGGGCATTCAAAAAAGGAAACACCCCGACCCGGTAGGCGCGCCACAACACCCTGAGCAAGGGGTTCCTCTTGAGATTGGGGCTATCCACTTTTTCGGCCTGAACGCGAGGCCACCGGCTTGGAAGCGGGGAGTGTGGTGAGTTCGTGAGCAAGCTCACGGGCGAATCGTTTGGCCGGACGCCTCAGCTCTCGCACCACTACATTATAATCGAATGCCCCCAGCTCAGTGGCCATGCGCCGCATTGCTTCTCGGATTCGCCTTCGGATCGCATTTCGCTCAACCGAGTTCATGCGGGCCTTGAACGTCACGCCCAAACGGAAATGACCGCAGGCGTTCGGCACGCGGAAGACCGCGCACCGCACCAAGCGGTGAACTTCGCTACCTTCGAAAAACCTGAGGAATTCGCGGCGCTGATGGAGGCGGTGAAAATAGCTCAGCGCCAGAGGTGCCGCAGGGACACCTCGGGTCGGCGCAGAGTTACTTTCCGGCGACACTCGGAGTCAGACGCTTGCGTCCCTTGGCGCGACGGCTCTTGAGGACCGTGCGTCCACCGGTGGTTTCCATGCGAGCGCGAAAACCATGACGGCGGCGGCGCTTAGTACGACTGGGCTGATACGTGCGTTTCATAAGAGGTTGGGATCTAAGCGAGAGCAGCATCCGTTGTCAAGGGTCTGCGACCATGTTAGTTTTTCACCCTCACTCAAACCCCGGCTCCCCGAGATCCATGGCTAGAAACGCATTCGACATCGACCCTTCGCAGTTCCCTGAGCTGTGGAAAACCGCGCTCCAGGTGATCCAGCAGCGGGTCACCCCGGAATTGGTCCGCGTCTGGATCCAGACCCTCCAGTTCCTCGGTACTCGGCGCCACGAGGACGCCTGGGTGATCAGCTTATCTGCGCCCACGGAATGGCAGAAAAACTGGGTCGTCGACCAGCACCTCCGCGTCCTGGAAGAATCCTTTTCCCAGATCCTTGGCGGACCCGCCAAGGTCCAGATCGATGTGAGCAATGAGCAAAACATCTATTCCGCGCCCGAACCCCAGGCTGTACAGGCCTTTACGGGGGTTGTTGCCCCCACGTCTTCGTCCTTCCAGGCTCGCGCGCGCCAGGACGATCGCTCCCACGAGGATCGAATCGATCCTGCCCACACCTTCGAGTCGTTCGTCGTAGGAGCCAGCAA
>CAZDSX010000001.1:0-6527 GCA_964508305.1 uncultured Bacteriovorax sp. | reverse complement strand
AGTTTGCCCATGCCTCCTGCATCGCCGTCGCTGAAAAGCCGGCGCAGGAGTACAACCCGCTATTCCTTTATGGACAGCCCGGGCTCGGAAAAACTCATCTGCTCCACGCGATCGCCAACCACTTCAAGAGCCGTCGCCCGGGAGCTCGCGTGGCATACCTGTCCGCTGAGCAGTTCGTGAATGAATTTGTCGAGGCGATCCGCAACCAGCAGATGCCGCAGTTCCAGAACAAGTATCGGAACAGCTATGACATGATCCTGATCGATGACATCCAGTTCCTGGCTGGAAAAGAACGCAGCGAGGAGGAGTTTTTCCACACCTTCAACGCCCTCCAGAGCTCGAAAAAGCAGATCGTCGTGACGAGCGACCGTCCTCCCAAGGACATTGAGGCGCTCGAAGATCGCGTAAAAACCCGGTTTTTGTCCGGCCTCGTGGCTGACATCCACGCCCCCGAAATCGAAACCCGTATTGCGATCCTCAAGCACAAGTCCGAGCGAGACGATGTCTACCTCCCCGATGAGGTGGCGACCTTCCTTGCATCCCACATCAAGTCCAATGTGCGTGAACTTGAGGGAACACTCATCAAGCTCAAGGCCCAGTCCTCGCTGACTGGCGCCGAAATTTCCCTCGAGATGGCCAAGCGCGAACTCAAGGTTGCCGAAAACGAGACTCCTCCTGCCCTCTCGGTTGAAAGCATCCAGGCCGCCGTTGCCCGTCACTACAACATCAAGATCAGTGACCTAAAAGGTACGAGTCGCACCAGGACCATCGCCCGACCTCGGCAGATCGCCATCTACCTGACCCGCAAGTACACCGACATGGGCCTCAAGGAGATCGGCTCCCATTTTGGCGGACGCGACCACTCCACGATCCTTCACGCCTGCGAGACGATCGACACGGGACTGGAACAGGACCCCGCGATTCGGGAAGCCGTCGAAAACATCCAAAATTTGCTCTAAGGCCTCTCCCGCTTTGTGGAATGCCTGTGGATAAGTCCCCGCCGCGGGATTTCGGCTTGTGGATAACCTACGGCAAATCTCCTTCGTAGGACTTCGGAGCCAAAATATCCGCATTATTTCAAATATTTACAAACTTTCCACATATCCACATCGCAGTGGGGCGCTTTGCTGTCTTATCCCCATTTTTAGGGAATGAGCTCTGCCCCGGGGCTGTGGATATGTGGAAAAACCCCAGGAGCAGGGTAAAAACTCGGTCACCGATTCCTCTCAATGGGGCCCCGTAAGGGGGTTTTCCCCAACGCTCTGTGGACGGATCTGTTGAAAAAGCGGGTGAACTCAAAAGGGGACGATTTATCCCCAAGTCGCCTGGCGTCATCCACTGTTTTTCCACCGGTTTTTATGTCAAAAATTCCTATTGATTCCAGTCAATTAGGGCTGTTTTCAACATTCCCACAGGCCCTACTAACACGACTATAATTTTAATATTCTTCTCCTTTTAAATACGACACCCCTATGCCATGAAAGGCGCACCGAGCGATTTGGGGGAGTATTATGAAGTTCACCATCCAGAGAGAACCTTTGCTTCAGGCCCTTCAGCAGGCTCAGTCTGTTGTTGAGAAGAAGAACACCGTCCAAATCCTGGGTAATGTGCTCTGCGCCGTCGGTGAAAACGAGCTCTCGCTCTCGGCCACCGACCTCGAGGTGGGAGTCAAAGTGGTTCTTCCCGTCCAGACCGCACAGACTGGCAAGGTCACCCTATCGGCCAAGCAGTTCCTCGACATCGTGAAGGAACTCCCCAATCGCGAGCTGGTCATCTCCAAGAAGGAAAATAATTGGGTCGAGATTCTCTGCGGTAAATCCAAGTTCAACCTCGTCAGTCTCGCCGCGGACGAATTTCCGGCCATGCCCGCATTTGAAGAGAAGAAGTATTTTGATGCGCGCGTGGACTCGCTGGCCGAAATGGTCGATCGAACCGAATTCGCCGTGTCGCTCGATGCCACCCGCTACCACTTGAACGGGGTTTATTTTGAAGCGCTCGATGGGAACATCATGCGCATGACGGCCACTGATGGCCACCGTTTGTCCTACGTAGACGCCGAGATCTTCTTGAGTGCTCCTGAGCTCAAGCGAGGGATCATCATCCCGCGCAAGGGGCTGGGTGAGTTTCGCCGCATGTTGGATCAAGGAGGTTCGACCGTAGGACTCGCGTTTGAACGCGGCTATCTTTTTGCGAAGATGGGGACCACCTATCTGTTCATCCGCCTGATTGAGGGAGAATATCCGGATTATCGCCAGGTCGTCCCCAAGGCAGCGGATAAGACCCTCAAGGTGAAGCGCGATGATCTCTTTGCAGCACTCAAGCGAGTGAGCCTGCTGGCCAATGAAAAAAGCCGCGGAATCAAGCTATCGATGCAGGGAAGCTCCCTGATGATCTCCTCCAGCAACCCAGACATGGGCGATGCACGCGAAGAGCTGGATGTGGAATTTTCGGGCGACCAGCTCGAAGTCGGATTCAATGCCAAGTACCTGATTGATTGCCTTGAAGTGGGCAAGTCCCAGGAGATCCACCTCTCTCTCAAGGACAAGCTCAGTCCAGGGATCATCTCCGGTCCGGATGAAGGGCACCACACCTACGTGATCATGCCCATGCGCATCTAGATGCGGATCGAACGGCTACGGATTTCAAATTTTAGAAATCTCCGTTCTGTCGAGATTGAACCTGATCGGGGCCTCAATCTATTTCTAGGGAATAACGGACAGGGTAAAACCTCGGTCCTCGAGGCTGTATCGCTGCTGGCTTCGCTTCGCTCATTCAGGGATTCCAAAGCCCAGGATTGGATTCAAAACGGTCAATCGCGCTCTGATCTCGATGCCTGGCTCGTTCCGGATGAAGGACAGGACGCTCAGTCCTGGAGAAGCCTCTTTCATGTCGACCTGGAGACGGAAGAAGGACAAATTGCGCCGACCCAGCGACCCATCAAGAAAGTGCTCGAAATCAACGGCAAGCGGGTTCGAAATGGCGCCGGGTATCTCAAACAAAAGTTTGGTGCCGCAGAGCTTGCATTCCACACCATCAGCTTCAACCCAAGCGACCATGACCTCATTCGCGGCGAGCCGGCACAAAGGCGCTCCCACCTCGATCGAGTGATTTCGGCGGAAGATGCCGAATACCTGGAAAAACTCATTAAATACAACAAGTTGGTCGACCAGCGAAACGCGCTTTTGAGAGAGCCGGGCGGTCGATTCGGAGGCGTTTTCCGGGAATTCACCCTACCCCTGATCACGCTCTCGGCAGAGCTCCTGCGGGCAAGACTCCTTTGGATCGAAAAAAACCATGAAATTATTAGGAAAATTGCCGCACAAATCGCTCCCGACCAGGCGCCCCTTCAACTCTCTTACGTGAGCAAACGAGTCGAAAACAGGACCCGCGAAAACAGCGAAAAAAATAACGAAATCGGTATCTTAAGTGGGGCTCATTTTGCTGGACAGCACCCCCTGCCTTCACTAGAAGTATTGGAAAAGTGGATGGAATCTCGTTTTGCGGCGGTCGAGGCTGAAGAGCTTCGTCAAGGAGTCACCCTCCTGGGCCCGCATCGCGATGACTGGGTCGTGGGCAGTCAGCAGAGCTCGCTCAAGGGAAGAGGCTCGCAGGGAGAGGTACGAACCGCCCTGTTGGCTTTGAAGCTGGGAGAGATTGAAAGTTTCCAGGCCGCAACTGGCCACAGGCCCGTGCTCCTGCTCGATGACTTCTCATCGGAGCTCGATCTCCGGAGGCGGCAGTACTTGATGGAGTTCATCGAGTCCACCCGGCTCCAGGTGTTCGTCACCAGCACGGAGTCTTCTGGCCTGCCAGGAAAGAAGTTCAGGGTCGAAGCCGGCGAGGTTCGCCCCGAGTAAATTTTGAGGTTTGGATACATGTCGGAAAATATGAGCACCCAGGTTTCCACGGATTACTCGGCCGACAAGATCAAGGTTCTCGAAGGACTCGAAGCCGTCCGCAAGCGTCCCGGCATGTACATCGGCGATACGGGAGTCCGCGGCCTCCACCACTGCGTCTATGAGATTGTCGACAACTCGGTCGACGAGGCTCTCGCCGGCCACGCCAAAAGCATCAACGTCAAGATCCACGTCGACAACAGCGTCACCGTCGAAGACGACGGTCGAGGCATTCCCGTCGGAATGCACGCAACCGGCATGTCCGCAGTTGAAGTCGTCATGACCAAGCTCCATGCCGGGGGCAAGTTCAACGAGGACGGCGGGGCCTACAAAGTTTCAGGGGGCCTTCACGGAGTCGGCGCAGCCGTCGTCAACGCACTCTCGGAGCTCCTGCAAGTGGAAGTCCGCCAGAGCGGCAAGGTCTATCGCCAGAGCTATCGTCGAGGCACGCCCGAGGCTCCTCTCAAGGAAACCGGAGTCACGGACAAGCGCGGCACGCAGACCACCTTCAAGCCCGATCCTGAGATCTTTGAAACCGTCGAGTTCAACTGTGACACGTTGGCGAGCCGCTTTCGTGAGCTGGCGTTTCTCAATCCGGGACTCCACATCGTCCTGACCGATGAGCGCCCCGACCCGGTGAAGACGTTTGATTTCCATTTTCAGGGCGGAATCATCCAGTTCGTTGAGCACATCAACAAGTCCAAGCAGCGCCTTCATGACAACATCATTTACTTCTCGCATGAGAAGGATTGGCTGCGCGCCGAAGTGGCGCTGCAGTGGAATGATTCCTACTCCGAGACCATTTCCTCCTACGTCAACAACATCAATACGATCGAAGGCGGCACACATGTGTCGGGGTTCAGGAACGCCCTGACCCGCGTGGTGAACAAGTATCTGTCTGAATCCGGAATTGGAAAGGACCTGAAGGAAGGGCTTACGGGCGAGGATATCCGAGAAGGACTGGCATGCGTGATCAGCACCAAGGTGCCTGAGCCCCAGTTTGAAGGACAGACCAAGACCAAGCTCGGCAACAGCGAAGTCGAAGGCTTCGTCAACTCGATGGTCTTCGAAAAGCTGACCGCCTACTTTGAGCAGAACCCATCGATCGCCAAGAAGATCGTGCAAAAGGGCGTCGACTCCGCCCTCGCCCGCATCGCAGCCCGCAAGGCCCGTGACCTCACCCGCCGCAAGACGGCGCTCGATTGGTCGGGCCTGCCCGGCAAGATGGCGGACTGCCAGGAGAAGGATCCCGCCCTTTGCGAGCTTTACCTCGTCGAAGGAGACAGCGCAGGTGGCTCGGCCAAGCAGGGCCGCTCACGCAAGAACCAGGCAATCCTTCCCCTGAAGGGAAAGATCCTCAATGTCGAGAAGGCCCGCTTCGACAAGATGCTCTCGTCCGAAGAAATCAAGGTTCTCATTACGGCCCTTGGAGCAGGCATTGGCAAGGATGACTTCGATATTGCGAAGCTCCGCTACCACAAGATCGTGATCATGACCGACGCCGACGTGGACGGATCACACATCCGGACACTTCTCCTCACTTTCTTTTACAGGCAGATGCCCGAGGTGATCGAAAAGGGGTATCTCTACATCGCGCAGCCGCCGCTCTACAAAGTGAAGAAGGGCCAGAAGGAGCGCTACCTCAAGAACGAACAGGAGCTTGGCGAATACCTCCTGACCAGCGGCCTCGAGGGCGTGATGGTGACAGCCGCCGGCAAGAGCGTACCCGCAAGCCAGGTGGTTCCCGCGCTCAAGGCGGCCCACCGATTCAGCAAGTCCCTCGACAGGCTATCGCGTCGCCTCCATTCGGATGTGCTCCGAGGCCTTCTCCATGCGGGGCTGAACGCCGAAACGCTGGCAAGCGAAGAGAAACTCAAGAAGCTCCTCGTCTCCGTCGCCGCCGACTGCCTCAAGGCGGGAATTGCGGTCCAGTTCCAGATCGCAAAGGACGCCGAGCACAACTCCTGGTTTGCGCAGGTCGAGAGCACCCAGCACGGCTCAAAGAAGAGCTTCACCGTGAATCTTGGAATGGTGACGAGCCCCGAGTTCGAGGAGCTCCTCAAGCAGCTTCAGATCATGGGCACCCTGGGCGCAGCGCCGTATTCCTTCGCCGCAGGGGAGCGGCCTGCCGTCGAGGTCACCGATACCGAGGCGCTGGCCCTCGCACTCGTGGAGCAGAGCAAGTCTGGAATGACCATCCAGCGCTACAAGGGTCTCGGCGAGATGAACCCCGAGCAGCTGTGGGAGACCACGATGGACCCGGAGAAGCGCACGCTCCTCAAGGTTTCCGTGGATGACGCCGTCGAGGCGGACAGCATCTTCTCCGTGCTCATGGGCGATCATGTCGAGCCCCGCAGGCAGTTCATCGAAGAAAACGCGCTGAGAGTGCGAAACCTCGACATCTAAGAGAACTCGAGAAAATCCAAATGAGCGACAACACCACGAACAACGGCTCGACCCCGAACGAAAAAGGCATCGTCGTCGTCAATATCGAAGACGAAATGCGAGGCGCCTATCTCGATTACGCCATGAGCGTTATCATCGGGCGAGCGCTCCCTGATGTCCGTGACGGCCTCAAGCCCGTCCATCGGCGCGCGCTGTATGCCATGTATGATTTGGGAAATACCCACA